>DAITOA010000026.1:19245-41314 GCA_036834365.1 Thermodesulfobacteriota bacterium
TCGGGTTCGATAGTCAGGATCTCCCTGAACAATATTCGATAAGCGATCTTTTTCCCGAGGCGGGGAGCCCGGCCCGGCATCACCCCCTGCGGTCGAAGAGGCGCTGGGACTTCCTCCCGGTCCGCGGCAGGACCCCGTAATCCATGATTTCGATGATGCCGCTCACGAGCAGGGACTTCTTCAGGTCCGCCGCGATGGTCTTCTTGACCGCCGCATCGTTCTCAGGCCCGATCCCTGGCTCGCGCTCGACCTTTATGGTCATGTAGTCCTTGCCGTCTTCCTGGCGGTCCAGCAGGATCTGGTACTCGCTGCCGATGCCCTGGTGCCTGGAGAGGATCTCGTCGATGTGGCTGGGATAGATGTTGACCCCGCGCACGATGAACATGTCGTCCGAGCGCCCCGTGATCCGGTCGTGTCTGGGCAGGATCGATCCGCAGAGGCACTGCCCGGGGATGAGCCGGGTGAGGTCGCGGGAGCGGTAGCGTACCAGCGGGGCACCCTCCTTGCGGAGCGTGGTGTAGACCATCTCGCCCACATCGCCTTCCTTCACGGGTTCGAGGGTTTCCGGGTCGAGGATCTCGAGGATGTAGAAATCGGGGAAATAGTGGATGCCCGTGTGGTGGACGCAGTCGAGCCCCGTGCCGGGGCCATACACCTCGGTGAGCCCCGGGATGTCGAAGACGTGCTCGGCATGGAACAGGGTTTTGATCTTGTCGCGCATGGAGTCGCTGGCGCGCTCGGCACCCATGATGACCTTCTTTACGTTCAGCCTGTCCAGGATGCCCGCCTTCTCGGCCTCCTCGGCCAGAAGCAGGGCCATGGACGCGGTGGCGCAGAGCACGGTGGGCTGGAAGTCCTCCAGGAACTGCAGGTGCATCTCCGTGTTGCCGGGGCCCACGGGCAGGGCAAGGGCGCCGTAGCGCTCGCAGCCGTTCTGGAAACCAACGCCCGCGGTCCAGACCCCGTAGCCCACGCAGATCTGTACCCGGTCCAGCGGGGTGAGTCCGGCGAGTTCGTAGCAGCGGGCGAACATGTCCGCCCAGTCGTCGATGTCCTTGGCCGTGTAGGACATGACCTTCCTCTTTCCCGTGGTACCGGAGGAGGCGTGGATGCGCACGATATCCTCGAAGGGGACCGAGCGGAGCGGGAAGGGGTAGCCCGCCTGGAGATCGGCGGCCGTGACGAAGGGCAGCCTCCTCAGATCGTCCAGGGTTTTTATGTCGTCGGGCTTCACCCCGGCCCTGTCAAAGGTGGACCGGTAGTACTCCGAACCGTTGTACGCATGGCTCACGGTCCATTTCAAGCCCTGAAGCTGGAGAGCCGCCAGCTCCGAGGCCGATGTATATGACGGCATAAAGGTCCTGCCCATGGTGTCTTCCTCCTATGCTGATTCCTGATGCTGGTATGCGTAGCCCATCTCCATGGCCCTGAGATTGTCCTTCAGGCCCCTGCCGGGCGATATCTCCTCGACCACCCGCCGCGCTTCGCCGGGATCGATCCCGAGGATCTTCACGGCGAACCCGAGCATGACCATGTTCACGGCGCCCGGCATCTTCGCGTTCAGCGCCATGGATGTCGCGTCGATGGAGTGGTCGAAGGATCCCTGTTCTGGTGCGTTCACCGCAGAGACACCGCCCGGCCTGAGCATGTGCAGGTATCCCTTCGCCTCGGTCTCGTCCAGGCCGATGAGCATGTCCGCGCTGCCTGCGGGGATGAGGGGGCTCTCGAACGCCCCGACCTTGAGGTTCGCCGTTACGGTCCCGCCCCGCATGGCCATGCCGTGGGTCTCTGATGAGATGACGCGCCGTCCCGCCCTCACGGCGAGCTCCGAGAGGGCCCTGGCAAGGAGCAGGATACCCTGTCCGCCCGTGCCCACCATGAATATCTGTCTGTTCACTTGATCAGTGTCCATTTCCCGTCCTTCACCTGCACCATGACCATGGAATCGACTCCCAGACCGCAGTGCTCGTCCGCACTCATGTTGTATATGCCGCTCACTCCGACATATCCTTTCACGCTCTCGATGCCCTTCGCCAGGTCGATGCCGCCCTTGCCGCCGGACTTCTTCAGCCCCAGCGCAAGAAGCTGCATGGCATCCCAGGCATAGCCGGAATGGGCCCCTGTCTTCCCTATCTTCTTCTTGTTCTCATAATCGTTCTTGAACGTGACGAGGACCGCCATCTGGGGATCGTCCTTGGGGATCTGGTTGAGGACAAGGAGTTTGATGGTGGGAAGGATGGTCCCTTCGGCGGCGGGTCCGGCAAGCTCCAGGTACTTGGGGTCGGCCTGGCCATGGCACTGGATGAGCGGCATGGCAAGCCCGAGCTGGCGGTAGTTCTTGGTCACGATGGCGCCGACCCCTCCGATGGTCCAGCACACGACGGCCTGGGGATCGGCCTTTTTGATCTTGGTGAGCTGTACGCTCACATCGCTGTCCGTGACGTCGAAGGTCTGGGCCTCGATGATCTGGATACCGAATCCGGGGGCCAGCTTCTCCAGAGAACTCCTTCCTTCCTGGCCGAAGTTGTCCGATGCCGTCATGATGGCGATCTTCCTGATGCCCTTGTCCTTGAAGTACATGTAGGTCCTCTCCACCGCAGTGACGGTCTTCTGCGGGCTCTTGAACATGAACTGCCGGACCGGCTCCACTGGCGGGGTTCCTCCCACGAAGCCCACGGTGGGCGTCCGGCTGTCCTGGACGATCTTGAGGATGGCCATGGCCGAACCCGTGCCCGTGGGACCCGCGATGGCGATGACCTTTTCCTGCTCGATGAGGCGTTTGGCTTCCAGGGCCGCCTTGCCGGGATTGCTCTGGGTATCGGCAAAGACGAGCTCCAGGGGTCTGCCTGCAATGCCTCCTGCGGCGTTGATCTCCGAGGCGGCCATCAGCGCCACCGCCTTGGAGGGCTCGCCGATGAACCCTTCGGGGCCTGACAGCCCGACCAGCACGCCGATCCTGATGGGGTCGGCCGCATGAAGCGTGCTCCCCAGGAAAAACGCCACCATGACCATCAGTAACAGACGACCTTTCTTCATACATCCCTCCTCTTCTGGATTGAAAGCCTATCGTTTCAGGAATCTCCTGTCGATAACCTTGGTCCGGTGCTCCACGATCCCGGACAGCCCCATGGGCGGGTAGAACCTGATGCGTATCGTGGACCCGAGGAGGTCGACGATCTCTCTGCCGATCTCCTTCTTCAGGGCCTCCTCGAGCTGGTCTGGGGTCCGGTCCGCCGGTCCTCTGGACCCTTCGGGAAGCTCGGTGTGCACCTCCACGATGTCGTTGGTGGACTCCCTGGTGACGACCACCTGGAACCTCGGCAGGGTGCCGAACAAGGCGGAAAGTACCTCCTCGATCTTCCCGGCGGAGATCTCGATGCCGGAGACCTCGATGCTGTCGCCGGTACGGCCCGTGACCCGTGCCATGCGTATGCCCATGTATGGGTGGCCGCATCCGCAGCCGCCATCGATGAGCGTGGTGAGGTCGCCCGTACGGTACCGGATGAGGGGCATGGCCTCCTTGGTGATGGTGGTGAGCACGAGCTCGCCTTCGCGCCCCGGCGCAAGGACCTCTCCGGTGGAGGGATCGATCACCTCCGGGATCACCTGGTCCTCGAAGATGTGCAGGCCAGACCTGCACGGGCACTCGGCGGCGACCCCGGACCCGTAGATCTCGCTCAGGCCGTAGTGGTCGTAGGCCTTGATCCTCAGCGACTCCTCGAGGGACGCCCTGATCCCCTCGTCCCAGGGCTCCCCGCCGAAGAGGCCCTTCCTGAGCGGGATCTCATCGGGGCTGAATCCCAGGGACTGGAAGGTCTCGGCCAGGGCCAGGGCATAGCAGGGCGTCGAGATGAGGGTGTCGACGTGATAGTCCCGGATCATGAAGGCATGACGCCTGAGGTCCACGCTCGAGGTGGGGATCAGGGTGGCGCCGATCTCTTCGGCGCCGAGGTGGAGGCCTGCGCCCCCGGTGAAGAAACTCGACCCGAAGGCGATGAGCAGGATGTCGCAGGAGTCCACCCCTGCGAGGCTGAGCACGCGCGCGCTCACCTCGCGCCAGTGCCGCATGTCGTTGCGGTTGAATCCCACCACGGTCGGCCTGCCCGTCGTGCCTGCTGAGGAATGGATCCTCACGATCTCCTGGAGCTTCACCGCGAACATGCCGTACGGATAGTTCTCCCGCAGGGTGTCCTTGGTGGTGTACGGGATCTTCCCGAGGTCGTCGAGCGAGCGCACGTCCTCGGGAACGAGCCCGATCGCATCGAACAGCTCGTGGTAGTACCGGACATTCCGGTTGACCCTGTTGAGCGTCGCCTGGAGACCTTCGAGCTGGTGCTGCCGCAGGTCTTCGGAGCTGTTGATCCCTTCAGTTGTGCCGGAAGTCATCTCTTCCTCCTGACCCGCCGAGATAGGCGCGCATGATCTCGGGATTGTCCCTCAGGTCGCTGCTGCTCCCGCTGAAGACAACCTTTCCCGTCTCCATCACATACCCCCTGTCCGCGATATCGAGGGCAAGCCTGCCGTTCTGCTCCACCATGAGGATGCCGGTTCCCTGTTCGGAGCTCAGGGCCCTCATCCGCCCAAGTAACATCTTTATGACGGCCGGGGCAAGGCCGCTCGAGAGCTCGTCCAGGAGGAGCACCTTCGGCCTCGTCGCCCACGAGCGGGCAATGGCGAGCATCTGCTGCTCGCCTCCGGAGAGCGTTCCTGCAGGCTGGCCGGACCGCTCGGCGAGCTGGGGAAAAAGGGCGAGGCTCTCCTCCATCCGTACCTTTTCCTCCCTGCCGAGGCGGAGCCCCCTGTGGGCGAGCCCTACGGCGATGTTCTCCTGTACGGTGAGGGACCTGAAAAGACCACGGTCCTCGGGTACGAGCGATACCCCACCTTCTATGGCCTGCCGTGTCCCCCCGCCCGTCAGCGGCATGCCGTCCAGGATGACTTCGCCCTCCCGCACGGGTACGATGCCCGCTATGGTCTTCAGGAGTGTGGACTTGCCAGAACCGTTCGCGCCGAGCACCACGACGATCTCTCCCCTGCCCACGTGGAGCGAGATGTTCTTCAGGATGTGGAGTGCGCCGTAGAAGGCGTTGACATTTTTCACCCGTATCATGTCAGGCCCCCAGGTATGCCTCGATGACCGCAGGGTTTTCCTGGACCTCCCGCGGGGTTCCCGACGCGATGCGCACCCCCTTGTCCATGACCACGACCATATCCGAGATCTCCATGATGAGCTGCATGTCGTGGTCGATGATGAAGATGGTAATGCCCCGTGCGTTCAGGCCTTTCAAGAGCATCGCCAGACCCTCCACCTCCTTGGAGTTGAGCCCGGAGCCTGGTTCGTCCAGGAGCAGGATCTCCGGGGATGCGGCCAGGGCCCGGGCGATCTCCATGAGCCTGAGTTGGCCGAATCCGAGCCGCGATACCCCCATGTCGGCCCGGTCTGCAAGGCCCACCGCCTCGAGGCATTGAACGACCTTTTCCCTCGCCGACCTCTCCCTGCTCCCGTAAGACGGCGGCTTCAGAATCGATGGGAGGATCCTATGGGAGTAACGGGCGCTCGCCCCTATCATCACATTCTCCATAACGCTCATCCCCCCGAAGGACTCGACGCCCTGGAAGGTGCGGATACAGCCGAGGCGGGAAATGACGTGGGGTCCTTTTCCCGTTATGTCCTCGCCGCAGAGCCTGACTCTTCCCCTGTCAGCCTTCAGGAACCCGGTGATCATGTTGAAGGTCGTGGTCTTCCCCGCGCCGTTCGGCCCGATGAGCGCGGTGATCCGTCCTTTTTCCACCGTGATGTCCAAGTCGCTCACGGCATGGATCTTCAGGAAGGACTTCGCAAGGCCCCGGACCTCAAGCACGGTGTCCTCCGATCCTGAACAGCCCCCCGGGGGCGTAGATGAGGGTCGCTATGAGCACGGCACCGTAGATAACCGCCTCCAGGTCCGCCGGGTTGACCATGGGGACCTTGCCCGAGGCGGCACGCAGCAGTTCCGGCAGCCAGGTTATGGCGAAGGCGCCCGCGATGCCGCCCGCAAGGCTCATGGTGCCGCCGATCACCACCATGACGATGAACTTGACCGAGAGCATCACGGACGCCGCATCATCGGGGTTGATGTAGGCCAGCGGAGAGCAGTAGGAGTAGAGACCGCCTGCAAGTCCGGCCAGGGCGGCGCTTGCGACGAAGACCTTGAGCTTGACCATGTTCACGTCGATGCCCAGCGATACAACGGCGTTCTGGCTCTCGTGGATTGCCTGCATGAGCGATCCGAATCGGGACCCGACTACGGACCGGCAGAGGATGAACACCGCGATGAGCACGAGGGATACCGTGACATGGCGGGAGACGTCAGAGGAGATGGCGTATCCCGGGACCGCCAGCGGGGGTATGGCGAAGATCCCGCCGGGACCGCCGGTCGCACCGAAGGGATCGGCCCGGAGCACGGCGTACACGATCATTCCGATGCCCAGGGTGGCCATGGCGAGGTAGTGCTCCCTGAGCCGTACGGTGGGAAAGCCCACGACGAACGCTACGAGCGCGGGGCAGATAACTGCTGCGGCAAGGCCGATCCAGGGGTTCAGGGAGAAGTTGACGCCCGCCATGGCGGCCGCATACGCCCCGATGCCGTAGAAGGCCGCATGGCACAGTGAGATCTGGCCGGTGTACCCGAGCAGGAGGTTGAGGCTCAGGGCCACGATGGCGTACATGGAGCCCATGGTCATGAGCGAGAGGTAATAGGTATGGTTGCCCATGAAGACCAGGCACGGGAGGAAGAGGAATACCACCAGGAGGAGCGTCGCCTTCACAGCCTGCCCCCCATGATGCCCTGTGGCTTTGTGTAGAGGACGGCCAGCACTAGGGAAAAGGCGATGACCTCCTTGTAGCCTGAGAAGAGCGCGGAGCCCGTCGTCTCGGCTATGCCGACGAGAAGCCCGCCGATGACCGCCCCCGGGATGCTGCCCATGCCGCCCAGGACCGCCCCGCAGAAGCCTTTGAGCCCCAGTTCGGTGCCCTTGAGCCAGCTCATCTGGGTGATGGGGGTGATGAGCACGCCGGCCGCAGCACCAATGGCCGCGCTCAGGGCAAAGGAGAGGGCCGGCAGCGTTTCCGACTCGACCCCCAGGTTCGAGACCGCCTGCCGGTTCTCGGCCATGGCCCGAAGCGTCGTGCCGATGAGGGTGTACTTGAGGAAGAGCCACAGACCGATCACGATCGCCGCACCAATGCATATGATCCATACGGTCTGGGCAGGAATCGACGCACCCATGAAGAGATGGGTGTTGGGGCCGGGCAGAGCGGGGAGCACGAACTCGTCCTTGGTGACCGCACCTGTGAGGGCCTTGATGACGAACGAGACCCCGATGGTGATGATGATGAGCGTGGTCAGACCGGCGCCGCGGGCGGGTCTGATGGCGATGCGCTCCACTGCGACGCCGATCAGTGCGGTCAGTGCGATGGAGATGGCCACGGCGGCGTTCATGGAGAGGCCGGGGACCTGCGAGAGGCCGACGGTGAGCATGCCGCCGAGCATCACGAACTCGCCCTGGGCGAAGTTGATGATGCCGCTTGTGTTGTACGTGAGGCAGAATCCGGTGGCGATGAGGGCATAGATCGTCCCGATGCCGATCCCGGAGATGAGATACTGGAGGATCTCGCTCATGGCCTCTTTCCGGCCGTGATGGCCTTGCTGGGGCAGACCTCGGCGCACACCCCGCATCCGATGCACAGGGTCATGTCGATGACGGCCTTTTCCTCACCCAGGCTCAGACCCGGACACTCGAACTCCTTTACGCACACGCCGCACAGGGTGCACTCGTCCGTCACCTCCATGACGAAGGACTCCTGCCGGGCCCGGGCCTGCCGGTCCCTGATGCAGGGATGCCGGGCGATGACCGCGGTCACGCCCTCGTCCTTGGTCCTCGCATACGCATCCTTCATCACCGCCTTGAAGCCCGTGACGTCATAGGGATCGTGGACGGTCACCGTGCGGATGCCGCAGCCTCTGAGGATTTCCTCGAGCTCGAGCGTCCTGCCCTCATAGTCGCTGGCAACGTGGCCCGTCGCCGGGGTGGGCTGGTGGCCGGTCATGGCGGTGGTGGCGTTGTCCAGGATCACCAGCACGAATCGGGCGCCGGTTACCAAGGCGTTGATGGTGGGCGGGATGCCCGCGTGAAAATAGGTGGAGTCGCCGATGATCGCCGCGATGGGCGGCGGCGAGGCGGTGTGCTTGTATGCGTGGTAGAAGCCCGCCGCCTGGGACACGGCCGCCCCCATGCACAGGCAGGTATCCACCGCGCCCAGGTTGAGACCCAGGGTGTAGCATCCGATGTCCGAGGTGTAGATGCCCTTGGGCAGAGCGCGTTTGATGGCGTAGAACGCCCCCCTGTGGGAGCAGCCCGGACAGAGCGATGGGCGCCGGCCTTTCCTGGTCTCCCCTGCAGGGGTTTCCTCCCCTGCTTCGGTGACGCGGTCGAGGATCGCCATGACGATCTCGGGGGTGAGCTCTCCCTCGTTGGGGACTGTGCCGTCCATCCTGCCCCGCACGTTGCCTCTGCTGGTGAACTGGAGCTCCATGACCGGTTCGGTCTCTTCGATGACCAGCACGGTCTGGTGCCTCGATGCAATGCGGTCCAGCTCGGCGGGGTCCATGGGGTAGGGCATGTCCACCTTGTAGACGCAGAGACCGGGCCACCGGTCGAAGCCGGCGAGCACGTCCGAGAGGTATGCGTAGCCGACCCCCGAGGAGACGACGGCCACAGGGGCTCCCTCGTCCCCCATCGTAAGCCGCGGTCTTGCCCAGGCATGTGTTTTGATCCGGGCGATCTTGGCGTTGAGCTCCCGGTGGAGGACGAGCCTCGGTCCCGGCGTGGCGGCCCAGCGCGAAGGGTCTTTGCGGAAGTCCGGCTCGGCGGCCTCCGAACGGAACCCCGGGACTTCCATGAGCTGCCTCGCGTGGCAGACGCGGGTAGTGGGTCTAAGGATCACGGGGGTCCTGTATTCCTCGGAAAAGGCAAAGGCCTCGAGGGTCATTCTCAGGGCATCCTCGGGGC
This sequence comes from Thermodesulfobacteriota bacterium, assembly GCA_036834365.1. Classification (GTDB taxonomy): domain Bacteria; phylum Desulfobacterota; class Desulfomonilia; order UBA1062; family UBA1062; genus MWEI01. Next base: position 28,297 of record DAITOA010000026.1, read on the forward strand.
TTGATGGGTCGAGGACCGGAATCTTCGCGTACAGGGCGAAGAGCCTGGTGTCCTGCTCTGTCTGGGAGGAATGGGGGCCGGGGTCGTCGGCCACGATGAGGAGAAGTCCTCCCGCCGTGCCCATGTATGCGGCGCTCATCACTGGGTCGGAGGCCACGTTCAGGCCCACCTGTTTCATGGAGACGGCCGATCGCCTGCCCGCAATGGCGTTCGCATAGGCGATCTCGAAGGCCGTCTTCTCGTTGATGGACCACTCTACATGGACAGGCAGCCCCTGTTCCTTCACCATCGCGAAGGCGGTCTCGCATATCTCGGAGGCGGGCGTACCCGGGTAGGATGTCACCACGGTGACATTGCTCCCGAGAATCCCATACGCGATGGCCTCGTTTCCCAGCAGGATCCTAGAGTCCTTCATAACAGCTCCTTACGTGCAGAGATCGTGTGATGCCCGGGCGATTCACAACAAAAAGGGGCGGCCATCAGGCCGCCCCTTGTGTGTTTTATCGCAGAAGCCGGCCCTATTCATCCACCCAACGCCACCAGGTATGCCGGCTCACATGTTTCTTCATGGAAGAACATACAACACGATTCAGTGAGTATTGTCAAATGGTTTCTCCGTCCCCCATGAACGACATTCGTACGGGCAGTCCGTCCGCCCTTGATGGAAGAGAGGCTCCGTCTTGATTTTCGCCACGGAATACAATAGCAAGGGATCATGTCGAATGTGTTAGACAGGAGAGAGAATTGACCATGCGCATTGCCGCCGTTTTCGGAAGCCCGAGGAGAAGTGGAAACAGCGAGACCCTCGCGGAAACCTTCCTGCAGGAGGCCGAACGCCTCGGGGCCGAGGTGGAAAGGTTCCACCTGAGCGGTATGAGCTATCAGGGGTGCATCGCATGTTACGCGTGCAAGAAGAAGCTGGAGCAGTGCGCCCTGGATGACGACCTGACGCCGGTATTGAAGTCAGTATACGAGGCGGATGCCCTGCTCGTGGCGACACCCGTCTACTTCTTCGACATGCCGTCGCAGCTCAAGGCATTCGTTGACCGGTGGTATTCCTTCTTCAAACCGCGGTTCCACGAGACCCATGACATCAGCAGGCTCCCGGAAGGGAAGGACGTCATCTTCGTCGTCAGCCAGCGGGCGCCGGAGAATGTGTTCATCGATTTCATCCAGCGCTATGATCTGATGTTCAGGCTCTTCGGGTTCAAACCCATGCACCTGGTCCGGGGGTGCGACCTCGGGGACAGCCGCAGCGCCGCTTCGAAAAGACCCGACCTACTGGAAAAGGCCAGAAAGGCGGCAGGAAGAGTCATGGCGGGAGAGCCGGCGGATGCGGGATCTTAACTGACGGTTCTGGTTTCTCCCTCGCAGGCTTTTCCCCCGGATCGAACCCTCACTCTATCCCCGGGCTTCCGGAATATCCCGTATATGGACGGTTCCAGGCCGTCATTCCGGGTGATCGAACGGAGATAGACACCTATCTGGCCCGCCGTGTCCCCCGTCCCGTCGAAGAACAGGTTCACCACCGGCACTTTGAAATGTCCGTGAAAGGTCTGGAAGAGGTACGAGGTGATCCTGCCCGGCATGCATCCGAAGGGGGAGCAGTTCACCACGAGACGGGCCCCCTGTTCGGCGAAGAGCCTGGCCCTGCCTATGGTGAGGATGGACTCGCCCTCGAAGGAGAGCGGGATGAATCTCTGCCCCTCGGCCAGCACCTTATCCATGGGAGGTTCACACCGGTCGTCGAGCACGGGGGAGAACAGGTCCATGATCTCCCTTTCCGCACGATGGATGATATGGCTCTTCAGCCTGGTTTTGAGGCTTTTCATGAGGGGAGACTTCCGTGCCAGGATCTCCCACACATAGTGGACCCACTCAGCCATGGGCGAGAGCCAGGCCTCACCGCCTTGAGCCTCCACGGCCTCCACGACGTGCTGGTTGGAGAAGAGGTTGAGCCTGACGAAGATCTCTCCCACGATGCCCACCAGGGGCCTGGGGTCTCTTACGAGGCAGTCCCGGGCTCCCAGGGCATCAGAGAGGGATCGCGCGGTGTCCGACCAGTCCCTGCCTGCACGGATCAGGTTGCAGATCTCGTCCACGGCCTTCCCGACGAGCGCCTCCGCCGCCTCCGGGCGGTCATGGTAGGGCACGATCCTGCACCTGAGCTTGTACAGGGCATCCCCCAGGCAGATGGCCTTCCATACCTCCAGCTCCGTCTTCCGGTTGAGGAAGGCGTACCCGTCCTCCGAGGTGGGGGAGAAGATGAACGTATTCTTGATGTCTGCATTCCCGAGGATCATGGACTGGAGGGTGGCGTACTGGCCGAACCTGCACGGCCCCTCGGCCCTGGGCATGAACAGGACATGGGTGTGGTCCGCAGAAGACTCCCGGATTTTCGAAAGGAATTTACCCGTGGTCACCGCTGCAGGCAGGCATTCGCTCCCCCGGCACAGCGCCCTGCCCGAGGCGCATTCCCCTGCGGTCTCTTCACCCGTCGCCCTTGCGTCGATGCCGTGGCGGTTCAGGACCGACGCCCAGAGTTGGGGGATGTAGGGATGGATCTGGGGGATCCATACCGTAGCATTGTCCGGGATGTCGCGGAGGCTGTAGCGGATGCGTGAAGGCCTCGTGGGCTCCTGTGCAGGCATCACTGTGGGGGCATGCTGCTCGATCATGTCGAGGAAGGCCTCGATCCTCGTCTGGTACCCGGTGGCCGAGCCGTGCTCGTCCAGTTCGAGGATGAGGTAGGGCCTGTCCCGGCATATCTGCTCGAAGTAGGTAAGGACGAACGAGTCCGGCCCGCAGGAGAAGTTGGAGATCATGAGCGGGTAGAGGTTCGGTCTTCTGCGCAGGGAGAGGACCTTGCGCAGGATCTTCATGCCCTGGTTCCAGTACATGTCCGGGAAGAGCCCGCAGACGTCCCGGTTCGATGCGTCGTCGGGCACGGCGTCCATGGTGATCACCGTGTAGCCCAGCGACTCGATGAGCTCGGGAATGCCCAGGTTCAGGATGGGGTGGTAGAGGTTGTAGGGTCTGCCCAGGAGCACGACAATGTTCTGCCCTCTGTCAGCCTCCCCGAGGACTGCTTCTGCTTGAGCCGAGAGCTCTGACCGGTATTGCCTCAGGCGAGCGACGCCCTTTTTCAGGGCAGCTCGTATCCGGAGTGCGGATGCGGCGGGCAGGCCCGCATCGAGGATGGTCATCCTCATGAGCTCGGCCTGCCCGGTGAGAGGCCGGCCGAGATCGATCTGGGGTGCAAGAATCCTGTGGGAAAGGGCATGGTCCCTGAAGAACCCGGGCATGCCCGTGATGAAGGGGCAGTAGAGACTCCGGGGATGTACGGCGGGGTCCTTCTCGTCCTGGATGAGGTGGGGAAGGAGGACCCTGCACGATGGGTCCTCCTTCAGGATGACATGCACGCAGGCCATGGCCACCTTGAGGGGGTGGCAGAAGTCACCCGAACCCAGGGAGGAGAGTTCCCTGAGCACGGCAGACCTGTCGGGCCGGCAGAGTTCGATCGTGATCCCGCAGGAGCGCATGACCTCTCCCAGCAGGGGCATGAACTCCTCGTTCAGCCCCAGGGCCGGCATCTTGATGGTGAGCCTTCTTCCGGCTGCAACGTGTGCATATCGCCCGAGAAGGGCGTTGCGGGCCTCGATGGACCGGTTCGGCCTTCTGCCCCTAGCCTGAACCCCCGGCTCCCTGCCGCACAGGTATCCCCAACTGGTCTTTTCGCCCCCGCTGAGGACGTGGGTGATCCTGCAGGTGTTCTCGCAGCCCCTGCAGATCGTCTCACGCACAGAGACATCGGGGATGACAAACCCCTTGAAGGCCGTTTCACGCCCGATCTTGTCCCTGGTCAGCAGCGCGGCGCCGTACGCCCCCATGACATGGCTGAAGGGCGACACCATGATTTCCGCGCCGGTGAGCTGTTCGAGGGCCGCCACCAGGCCCTTGTTGCGGGCCGTCGCGCCCTGGAACACGATCCTTTTGCGGGAATAGGGGCGGTGGCCAACCACCTTACCGAGATAGTTCTTGAAGACCGCGAGCAGGACGCCCGCCATGATCCTCGAGCGTGGGAGCCCGGAGGCGAGCTGGCGGGTGATCTCCTGGTTCATGAACACCGTGCACCGGTCCGAGTTGGGAAGCGGCGTTACCCCCATGACCATGGGCCCGATCTCGTCGAGGTCCATGCCAAGCGTTCTGGCCTGCTCCTCCACGAACGACCCGGTGCCTGCGGCGCAGACGTAGTTCATGTTCACGTCCACGATGCGGCCGTCTGTTAGCCGGATGAATTTGGCGTCCTGGCCCCCGATCTCGAAGATGGTCTCAGCATGTGCGTCGAGGGTCAGCGCTCCCTTGGCATGGGCCGAGATCTCGTTGACGATGAGGTCGGCGCCGATCACCATGCCCACGAGCTTCCTGCCCGAACCCGTGGTGCCGCAGCCGCGGATCGTGCAGCCGCTTCCGGTATCGTCCATGACCGTTCGGATGCCCTCGAAGATATGCCGCACCGCCTCCACCGGGTTGCCTGCGGTCCGGGTATAGATGTCCAAGCGGATCCCCCCTTCCTCATCCGTGAGGACGGCCTTGGTGGACGTCGAGCCAACATCCACCCCGAGGTAGCCTCGCACGGACTCACCCCTGTCCAGGTCGTGCCAGACCTCGTTGCCGAGGACATCGACGCGGCGGACCATTTCCGTCTCCGGGAAGGTGCTCCTCTTCAAGGCAAGGGGTTCGAAGGCATCCATACCTGCAGCCGGTTCCCGGTATTCCCTGAGCATCGCCTCAAAGTCCTTGGCGGCCAAGCCGTTCCGGCGGGCATCGAGGCAAAGTCCCCTGGCGCGGGTGAAGGCCGGAGTGTCGGAAATGGTGATGCGGGGGAACGCCATCCTCAGGAAGTGGCGGACATGAGGGTTGGCCAGGAGGCCTCCCGTGGCGAGCATATCGCTGCCGTCCGGCAGGTCTCCTCCGAACACGCTCTTGAGGCTGGATAGCACAAGCCCGCGGCACAGGCCGTTGTACATGGCATGGGCGCTCCGCCCTTCCTGCTGCAGGTGGATGAGGTCCGTCTTGGCGAACACGGCGCACCGCGTGGCCACCAGGGGGGCATCTTCCATGATGGGGATCTCTTCCAGGCCGGAGAACTCGAGGCCGAGCCTGAGCATCTGCTCATCGAGGAACGACCCCGTCCCGGCGGCGCAAGCGGGGTTCGTCCGGTACAGGAGTATGCCGCCGTAGTCGTCGTAGTGCACCAGTTCGATCTTTTCCGCCCCGAAAACGAGCAGAGACCGGTGGGGGTAGTGTTCCTTGAGGTACCCTATCTCGGAGAGCAGCCCGTCCCTGCGCCAGAGACCCACCCCGTCGCCGCCCAGCGACCCGGATATACACACCGCTCCGGGCGCCGGGAGCAGACGTTCCATCTCATCCCGCACAGTCCTGGCAGGTGAGCCTCCATGGTGGACGGAGCGGGAATACAGCACATTGCCGGAGAAGTCCTCATGCCAGAGCTTGATGTACGAGCTTCCTGCATCGATGCCGAGATAGCTCAAGGGATACCTCCATCGTCATGTCAAGGGCCATAGCATTCCAATGAAGGTAGGAATACCACAGCACGGCGTCCGGATCAATCCGACTGTTCGGACAGCCGGACGCTCAGCGCTGTGCTGTGTCCGGCATCCGTGGTGCGGGTGAAATCGGAGCTGGATAGTATTCAGGAGCAAAGACTGTTTGAAACCTCAGGCGAATGTGTATATGAGAAGAGCCGTAAGGAGACAGCATGCCGAAACAGCCGGCCTCACCACAGGTAGTCGAAGCCATCCGGGAAAGGATCCTCACCGAGGCGTTGTCCATCATCAATGAGGAGGGCTACGCGAACCTGAGCATGCGAAAGCTCGCTAGACGGCTCGGGGTGACTGCCAAGACGATCTACAACTATTATTCCAACAAGGATGAGCTCTACCTCATGGCCCTGATCGAGGGATTCCAGGACCTGACGGAGCAGTTCCGGGCTGCGTACAGGTCGTCCGGGGACCCCGTGGAAAGACTCCGTGCCGCCCTGCATGCCTACGTGGACTGGGGCATCGAGCACAGGCACTCCTACAACATTATGTTCAGCATGGACACCCCGAAGTACGCCGACTACATGGGCACGAGGATGGAGCAGATCGCCGAGAGACAGAACAGGATCGCCCTCCAGGTGGCGGAGATCGCAACCGCGATCCTCACCGAGGTGGCCACCCGCAACGGAAGCCTGGACCCCGATGACGTGCCGTACCGTCTTCTCCATCTCTGGAGCACCCTGCACGGCATGGTATCCCTCTACATCAGCCGGGTGACCCTTGAGGTCTGGGACCTCCAGGGCGCCATGGACAGGATCCTCGATGATGTGCTCCGGCCGTATACCTGTGAACGGCCGACAGGGAATCATGCTTGATCTTTAAGGTCAACGGTGTTACTCTTTTAATGCACCGAAAGACCATGCAATCGGCATAGGGGGAAGCATGCTGAATCCGTGGGACAGACAGACTGCAGGCCTGGACGGCCTGAAGCTCCCTCCGGTAACCCAGATCGGAATGGTGGTGCCGGACCTCGGCGCAGGCGTCGACTTCTACCGGGGATTCCTCGGCATTTCGAAGTGGTACCGCACCGTGATCACCGAGTGCCGCTACACCTTCCGCAACCGACCCATCGACATCCGTCTCGACATTGCGGTGGGGTATTCAGGCAGGACACAGGTGGAGCTTATCCAGGTGTTCGGCAGCGATGACAATATCTATTACGCGTATCCCGGAGAGGCCGGATTCGGATTCCACCACTTCGGCGTGGTGGTGGACGACCTGGAGAAGGCGAAACGCACGATGCAAGACCGCGGCTTTCCCGCACTCCAGGAAGGGACCCTGAAGTATGCGGGCGGCGGTAAGACAAGGGTCGCCTACCTGGACACCATGGAGAAGGCCGGCATGATCCTGGAGCTCATCGAGACCAAGGCCTTCGGCATCAACCTCGGCATGCCGGAGTGGCTCGTCAGCCTCGGCCGCATAACGGGCGATACCATGACCATGGACGCAGGGTGGGGGGGACGGTCGTGAAAAGCTTTGACGCAAAGATGATCTACATGACCGGAGGCTCCAGCGGCATCGGTCTGGAGATGGGAAAGATCTTCGCCGCCGAGGGTGCGGACCTGCTTCTCATCGCACGTAATGAACAGAAGCTCGATGGGGCCCGGCTGGCCATGGAAGGGCTCCGGCGCCGCGGGTCGCAGAAGGTCGGGGTGATGTCCGTGGACGTCGCGGACAGGACCGATGTCGAGCAGAAGATGAAGACCGCGCTGAAGGAATATGGAGCGCCGGATATCCTCGTCTGCAGCGCCGGCATCAACAAGTATGCCGACCACTTCGACAACATCACCCATGAGATGTTCGACGAGGTGATGAAGACCAACCTGTACGGGCCCCGCACCATGATCCACACCCTGTTGCCCGCCATGAAGCCCAGGAAGTCCCACGTAGTGGTCCTCTCCTCGGCCGCAGGCCTCTTCGGGATGTTCGGCTACACGGCCTACGGGACGTCCAAGGCAGCGCTCCTTGGCCTGTGCGACAGCCTGCGCTACGAACTGAAACCCATGGGGATGAAGCTCACCGTCGTCTGTCCGCCCGAGGTCGATACCCCCATGAACATCGACGAGGCGAAGACGCTGCCGGTCGAAGGCAGGGCGGTCAAGAGCCTCGGGGGATTCCTGACCCCGGAATACGCGGCAAAGGTCATCGTGAGGGCCGTTGCCAAGGAACAGTACCTGTTCATACCAGGGGCATCCACCCGCTTCCTCTATCTCCTGCACCGACTGAGCAATGGTGGGCTTACCCGGGTGACCTCCGATGCGACCATCTGGATGGCACGCAAGAAGATGGGAAAATGAGCTGAACCGGCAGGGTCCGGTCGGGTGGCGACACCCCCGGCCGTTCAACCGGGAGGAAGGAGAAAAAATGCCAGGGGACCGGTGGGTGTTACTGCGCAGGGTTGAAACGTACGACCCGGCGGCCATGGACGCGGTTGTCAGGGAAGGGTTCGAGCTGCTCGGGCAAAGGCCCGAGGGCCGGGTGCTCATCAAGCCCAACGTGGTCTTTGCCAACAAGAACTACTCACAGCACGCCTTCACCTATCCCGACCTGGTGGGGACCGTGGCGGACCGGGTGCGTTCATTTCCGGGGGTCGCGGAGCTCTCCGTCGGCGAGTCAGGCGGCTTTGCCATCCCCACGCGCCTGAACTTCAAGGAATCCGGATACTATGACATGGGGCTTCGCCACCATGTCCCGGTCATCGATTTCAATGAAGACAAGTACGTGAAGGTCGAGCTGAAGAAGGGGAAGTACCACAAGACCCTCCTCTGCCCGCGGCTCATCCACGAGGCGGATTTCAAGATCTGGATGCCCAAGCTCAAGTACCATATCTGTTGCGAGATCACCAATGCGCTCAAGCTCAACATCGGCAGCCTGCTCCACAAGGAGCGCATGCTCTTCCACGACGACCGGCTGAACGACAAGATCGTGGACATCCTGGAGATCGGCTACCCCGACCTCGTCATCACCGATGCGGTGACCATCGGCCACGGCTTCGAGTCCTGTGCGAAACCGTTCCACCTGGGGCTCATCATGATCAGCAACGACCCGGTGGCCTCCGACGTCGTGGCGGCACAGATCCTGGGGTACCGACCCGAGGAGGTCCGCCACCTACGGATCGCCTCGCAGAGGGGCTATGGCTCCATCGACCCCGCTTCGGTGAAGGTCCTGGGCGACATCGGCATCGAGGAGCTCGCCCGGAGGACCTCGGGTATCGTCAGCGAGTTCCAGGACATGCAGAAGCTGGATACGCGCATCCGTTTCTACGAGGGCATCGGACCGAACACGAACGAGATCTGTTACGGCGGCTGCATGGCCGCGGTGAAGGGCAGTCTCGGCACCATCGATGCACGGAGGCCCGGTTCCCTGAAGAATGCCAAGGAGGGTGCCATCGTCACCGGCATCTATGAGGGCGATGTGGATGCCGGCGACGGCACGTGCCTACTCATCGGCGACTGCACCGAGGTGAAGGGGACGATCAGGGCCGGACGCACCAAGCGGGTGAAGGGATGCCCCATCGGCGCCGTCCAGCTCACCAGTGTGCTGCCGTTCATATTCGGCATGCCGTCCCCCCTGTTCGACACGAGGGACGTCCCGCTGGTGGTGCTGAGCACCATTGAAAAGATCATCAACAAGGCACGTCACGGTGCCTTTTAAAGAGATGAAAGGGAAGGAGTTCGCATGCCATTGACGCAAGAGGAGATCAAGGGTCTGCAGAAGAAGGCGTGGGAGATCAGACGTGCGATCGTGGAGACGACATACACGTGCGGGGGGTCGCACATCGGGGGATCTCTCTCTCAGACGGACGTACTGGTGGCGCTGTACTACAAGTATCTCAAGGTGGACCCCGGGAGGCCCGAGTGGGAGGACCGGGACCGGTTCATTCTGAGCAAGGGCCACGGGGGCATCGGGTGGGCCTCGGTGCTGGGCGACAAGGGATATTTCGACAAGGCCCTGCTCAAGGACTTCAACAAGACGGGGTCTCCGTTCGGGATGCACCTGGACAGCCTGAAGGTGAAGGGATGCGATGCATCCACAGGGTCGCTGGGGCACGGCCTGGCCATCGCCTGCGGCCTGGCTCTGGGGGCACGGCTGAGGGGGAAGGACTACCGGACCTACGTGATGATGGGCGACGGCGAGCTCTGCGAGGGCACGGTGTGGGAGGCGGCGATCCTCTGTGCGCACCACAAGCTGGACAACCTGACGGCCTTCGTGGACCGGAACGGATTCATGATCGACGGCCCCACGGAGAGCATCACGACCCTGGAGCCCATCGACGCCAAGTTCAAAGCCTTCGGCTGGGAGACGCTGGATGCGGACGGTCACGACTTCGCTTCCATCGGGGCGGCCATCGAGAAGGCGCAGGCCGTCAAGGGGAGACCCACGGTCATCATCTGCGCCACGGTCAAGGGCAAGTGTGTGGATCTCATGGAGGCTCAGGCGCCCTGGCATTACGGCGGATTGAACTCGGACCTGAGGGATCAGGCCCTGGCGTGCATCGACGCGCACTACAAGTCACTGCTCGGGTAAGGGGGGACATCATGGCAGAAGGCATGACATGGTCGGTAACGGACGGTGACAAGCTCACCCAGGCGGAGGTGTACGGCGAGGTCCTCTCCCAGCTCGGCGACAGGTACCCGGATATCGTGGCTTTGACGGCTGATCTGGCGACATCAACGAAGATCGGGCGGTTCGGCAAGAAGTATCCCGAACGGTTCATCAACGTGGGAATTGCGGAGAACAGCATGTTCGGCATGGCGGCGGGTCTCGCGCTGGCGGGTCTGCGTCCTGTGGTGTCGACGTTCGCCGCGTTCACGTCGCTGCGGAGCGCGGAACAGGTGCGGACGGACATCTGCTATCAGAACCTGAACGTGAAGATAATCTCCACGCATGCGGGGATCTCCTTCGGACAGGCGGGATCGACGCACCACTGCACGGAGGATCTGGCTGTGATGCGGTCATTCGCGAACATGACCGTCATCGTCCCAGCCGACGGGCTGGAGACGGGCAACGCGGTGGCAGCGGCCATGGAGTGGCCTGGGCCTGTGTATATCAGGGTGGGCCGGGGATTCGAGCCGCCGGTGAACAAGACGCAGGACTACGGCTATGCCATCGGCAAGGCCATCACCATGCACGACGGCAAGGACGTGACAATCATCGCGTGCGGGGTGGGGGTGCTGCAGGCGGTGCGTGCGGCCGAGGTGCTGGGCAAGCAGGGACTCTCCGCCCGGGTCATCAACATGCACACCATCAAGCCCATCGACCGGGATGCGATTATGCAGGCGGTCAGAGAAACCCGGCGCATCATCACGGTGGAGGATCACAGCACCATGGGCGGTCTTGGCTCCGCGGTGGCCGAGGTGATCGTGGAGGGTGGGAAGGCCTGTGCATTCAGGAAGCTCGGCGTGCCGGACTGCTACGCCATCGTGGGGTATCCTGAGGACCTCTACCACCACTACGGGTTCGACGCGGACGGGATCGTGGCCACGGTGGGCGAGCTCATGCGCCTGGAGATCGAAGAAGACGAAGACTGGGAAGACGAGGCGTAGGGGGTCGGCCATGGCGGACAAGGTTATGCTGACGAACCGGATCGTGCTGCGGTCGATCATGCCGCTTTTCAAGATCCTCCACGAGGAGGACGACTCTCTGCTCAAGCACTTTCTCACGCGCTTCGAGGGGGTGATCCAGCTTGCGGTCAAGGGCACGGACATCGGGGCGTACGTGGAGCTGAAGGATCGGAGGCTCGATGTGGTGCAGGGTATCCACCCGAGCCCGGACATCCTGCTGCCGTTCAAGCACGCCGCGGGGATGAATGCGCTGTTCACCGGGGGTATCCCTGTGTTCGGGGGCTTCCCAAAAGGTCTGACGAAGCTCGGGCTGCTCGTGAAGTTCGTGACGCTCCTGCTGGGGCTGCTGATCCTGATGCCCAACGTGAACCCCAAGGCACCGGAGAAGAGGCTGCTCAAGGTCAAGATGATCATGTACATGGTGACCAATGCGCTGAGCCAGCTCAACAAGGGCGGGGACGAGGATATGAATGCCTGGACGGCCAAGCAGCCCGACCGAATCTATCAGATGTCCGTGGAGCCTGGGGGACCTGCGGCCTACCTGCGGGTGAAGGGCGGGAAGACCAAGGCGGGCCGCGGGCTGTACACGCGTAAGGCGCCCTTCGTACACATGAAGTTCAACGGGCTCGACGGTGCGTACAAGGTGCTGGCAGAGAGCAAGGACACGGTGAGCGCAACGGCTGACGGGGACATAAAACTGGAAGGGTCCCCCGAATACGCAGGCAACATCGGCTCCTTCATGATGCGCATCCAGGACATGCTCATGCCCCCCAAGAAGTGAACGACCTGCCCCGAGGAGTGAGGGCCTTATTTTTTCGGCATGGACTATATGATTGTAACCTCGGAGACGTGACGACGCAGCATTGAAATAGACATATCGATGAAAAATGAAGGAATACAAAGATATCGTCAGGATGATTAACCATATCGTGAATAACACTTGTCAGTAATAAATCTTATTGCATCAGGAAGTATTGCCGGCCTTGAACATGTATGCCAGTCTTGCTAGGTGATTAGCACTCAAAAATAGTGAGTGCTAACAATCCTATCAATGGAGGAATAGTATGAAGGTGAAGCCGTTACACGACAGGGTTCTCGTCAAGAGGATCGAAGAGGAGCAGAAGACCAAGGGAGGCATCATCATCCCCGACACCGCCAAGGAGAAGCCCCAGATGGGTGAGGTCATCGCCGCAGGCGGCGGAAAGAAGACCGAGGATGGCAAGGCCATCCCCCTCGATGTGAAGAAGGGCGACAAGGTGCTTTTCTCGAAGTATGCCGGAAACGAGATAAAGATCGATGGTGTTGAGCTCCTCATCATGAGAGAGGAAGACATCCTCGGGGTCATCCAGTAGGCAAGGAGGAAGAAGACATGGCTGGAAAAGAGATCATCTATAACCAGGAAGCACGGAATAAGGTCCTCAGCGGCGTGAACAAGCTCGCCAATGCAGTCAAGGCCACACTCGGCCCCAAGGGACGCAATGCCATTCTCGACAAGACCTTCGGCGCTCCGCTCGTCACCAAGGACGGCGTGACCGTTGCCAAAGAGATCGAGCTCAAGGACAAGTTCGAGAACATGGGCGCCCAGATGGTCAAAGAGGTCGCCAGCAAGACCTCCGACATAGCAGGTGATGGCACGACGACGGCAACGGTTCTGGCACAGGCGATTTATACCGAGGGTCTGAAGTACCTGGCGGGCGGCATGAACGCCATGGACCTCAAGCGCGGTATCGACAGGGCCACAACAGCCATCGTGGAAGACCTCAAGAAGATGAGCCGCAAGGTGGAGGACAAGAAGGAGATCGAGCAGGTCGGCACCATCTCCGCCAACGG
>DAITOA010000027.1:0-40201 GCA_036834365.1 Thermodesulfobacteriota bacterium
AGAAGAAGTGCGCCCAGCAAGACTCGAACTTGCGACCTTTGGATTCGTAGTCCAACGCTCTATCCAGCTGAGCTATGGGCGCATACGGGATTTGAACTTTCTGCTTATAAAAGGATTCTCTCAAAGAGTCAACTGGTCTTGACAATCAAAGAGGGGCCTTTCTCGGGCCCCTCTTCACATACTCTGTCTTGAAAATCGACTACTTGGACTTTTCCCAGTTCTCCAGGACCCTGAGCTTGATCTCGGCCCTGAAGAGGCGGTTCTCCCACCTCTCGTAATCCGGGTCGTCCTTGCCTATCTGGCGCAGCTTCTCGTGGGCCTGGTCGATCTCGGCCTTCACCTCGTCGGCCTTGATGTCCTCCGCCATGTCGGCCGTCTCCGCCAGGATGATCACCCGGTTGGAGATGACCTCGGCGAACCCTCCTCCGCAGGCCAGGTAGATATCCCGGTCTTCGGTCCTGACGATGATCTGGCCGGGCTTCAATGTGGTGAGGAAGGGTGTGTGTCCGATGAGCACGCCGAACTCACCCTGGCTGCCGGGCGCGACCACCTCGATGGCCTTGCGGCTGAGCACCGCCTTCTCGGGGGTGACCACATCGAGCTGCATGTATTCTTCAGCCATGACTCTTCTCCCTTAGTCCGAAGCCAGCTTCTTCGCCTTCTCGATAACTTCTTCGATGGGTCCCACCATGTAGAACGCCTGCTCGGGCAGATCGTCCAGCTCGCCGGCCACGATCATCTTGAAGCCCTTGATGGTGTCTTTCAGCTCGACGTACTTGCCGGGCATGCCGGTGAACTGCTCGGCGACGCTGAAGGACTGGGACAGGAACCGCTGGATCCTGCGGGCCCGGGACACGGTGAGCTTGTCGTCTTCGGAGAGCTCGTCCATGCCGAGGATCGCGATGATGTCCTGCAGCTCCTTGTACTTCTGGAGGATCTGCTGAACCTGGCGTGCAACGTTGTAGTGCTCCTCGCCCACGATTTTGGGGTCAAGGATTCTTGAGGTGGAGTCGAGCGGGTCCACGGCCGGGTAGATACCCAGCTCCACGATCTGCCGGGAAAGAACCGTGGTGGCGTCCAAGTGGCTGAACGTAGTGGCCGGGGCAGGGTCGGTCAAGTCGTCGGCGGGCACGTAGATGGCCTGCACCGAGGTGATGGACCCCTTGGTGGTCGACGTGATGCGCTCCTGGAGCTCGCCCATGTCGGTGCCCAGGGTCGGCTGGTATCCAACGGCCGAGGGCATGCGCCCGAGCAGAGCGGACACCTCCATACCTGCCTGAGTGAACCGGAAGATGTTGTCGATGAAGAGCAGCACGTCCTGGTTCTGCTCGTCACGGAAATATTCGGCAACCGCAAGACCGGACAGACCCACACGGGCACGTGCTCCCGGGGGCTCGTTCATCTGGCCGTAGACCAGGGCGGTCTTGTCGATAACCCCGGACTCCTTCATTTCGAGCCACAGGTCGTTTCCTTCACGGGTACGCTCGCCCACACCGGCGAATACGGAGTAGCCGCCGTGCTTCGAGGCGATGTTGTGAATGAGCTCCATGATGAACACGGTCTTGCCCACGCCGGCGCCGCCGAACAGGCCGATCTTGCCGCCCCTCATGTACGGGGTCAGCAGGTCGATGACCTTGATGCCGGTCACGAACGAATCGATCGATGTGCTCTGCTCGACGAACTTCGGGGGTTCACGGTGAATGGGATTGCGCTTGTCGGTGTTCACCGGGCCCATCTCGTCAACGGGCTTGCCCACCACGTTCAGGATGCGCCCGAGCACTGCGTCTCCCACCGGGATGGAGATGGGTGCACCGGTATCCTTGACCGGCATACCCCTGACCAGACCGTCGGATGAGTCCATGCAGATGGTACGGACCGTCCTGTCACCAAGGTGCTGAGCGACCTCGAGAACCAGGTTGTCCTCTTCATTGGAGATGAAGGGGTTGGTCACGAACAGGGCGTTATATATGTTCGGCAGCTCTCCCTGGGGGAACTCAACGTCCACAACAGCGCCGATGACCTGTGCGATCTTGCCAATGTTCATATGTTCACTCCTCCCGATTAGGATCCTAAGGTTGTTATCCCTTCAGGGCCTCGGCTCCGCCCACCACTTCCATGAGCTCGGTTGTGATGGCAGCCTGGCGCGCCCTGTTGTACTTGATATCCAGTTTTCCGATGACCTCGCCCGCATTCTTGGAGGCGCTCTCCATGGCCGTCATGCGTGCGCCGTGCTCTGATGCAGCCGACTCCAGCAGTGCCCGGTACATGAAGATCTTGAGGCTCAAGGGCAGCAACGCTTCCAGCAGAACGTCCTCGGAAGGCTCGTAGAGGTACTCGACATTCATCATGTCGTCCTCCACTTCCATGGGCTCCACGGGAAGGATCTTGTCCTGGTGCATGACCTGCGTCATGGCCGAACGGAACTCGTTGAAGAAGATGGTGAGCTCGTCGTACTCGGCATTGACGTATCCCTTGATGAGATCGTCGCAGATCTCGCTGGCCAGCTCGTAGTTCGGTTTGCCGATGACGTAGGTCGCACGTTTCTTCACGTCCCTGCGTTTGTAATAATCGCCGGACCTCTTCCCGATGAGCACCAGCGAGATCTCCTCGTACTTGTCCTTGTTTTCCTTGAGGAAGGCATCTGCCCTTCGGAAGAGATTCTGATTGAAGGATCCGCACAGGCCCCTGTCGGATGCGATCACCACGAGCACTGCACGCTTCGGTTCGCGCACGCGGAGCAGCGGATGCATGTCCGGGTTGGTCCGGGTGACCAGGGACACGAGCACCTCGTTGGTCTTGATGGCGTAGGGCCGCGCCGCGATGATATCGGTCTGAGCCCTGCGAAGCTTGGCAGCCGCCACCATGCGCATGGCCGAGGTGATCTGCCTCGTCTTCTTGACCGAGTTGATCCTCTTGCGTAGGTCCTTTAGGCTAGGCATGTGTGCTCCCTATTATTCCACCACGAATATCTTCTTGAACTCCGCAATGGCGTCTTTGAGTGCCTTTTCCGTATCCGCCTCGAGCTTGCCGGTCTCGCGAACCGTCTTGAGGACGTCGGCATGCTTGCTGTCCATGAAGGCAAAGAACTGTTCCTCGAACTTCCTGATGACCGATGCGGGATATTCATCCAGATGTCCCTGGGTGCCCACGTAGATGATAACCACCTGCCGTTCAACCGGAAGCGGCTTGTACTGGGGCTGCTTCAGCAGTTCCATGAGGCGCTCGCCGCGGTTGAGCTGGGCCTGGGTGGCCTTGTCCAGGTCGGATCCGAACTGGGCGAAGGCGGCCAGCTCGCGGTACTGGGCAAGGTCGAGTCGCAGGGTTCCGGCGACCTTCTTCATGGCCTTGATCTGGGCATTGCCGCCCACGCGGGAAACGGAGATACCAACGTTGATGGCAGGCCTGAACCCCGAGTAGAAGAGGTCGGTATCCAGGAAGATCTGGCCGTCCGTAATGGAGATGACGTTCGTGGGGATGTATGCCGAAACGTCACCCGCCTGGGTCTCAACAATGGGCAGTGCGGTCAGAGAACCGCCGCCGAGGGCATCACTCAGCTTGGCCGCACGCTCGAGAAGCCTGGAGTGGAGATAGAACACGTCGCCGGGGAATGCCTCACGTCCCGGGGGCCGCCTGAGCAGGAGCGAGAGCTGCCGGTAGGCCTGGGCCTGTTTGGTGAGGTCGTCATAGATGCACAGCGCGTGTCCGCCCCTGTCCCGGTAGTATTCACCGAAAGAGCACCCGGAGTAGGGGGCGATATACTGGAGAGGGGCAGGATCGGAAGCGGTGGCTGCAACGACGACCGTGTATTCCATGGCACCGAACTGCTCGAGGGTCGCCACGACCTGGGCCACGGTGGACTGCTTCTGGCCGACGGCCACGTAGATGCAGATCACGCCGTTGCCTTTCTGGTTGATGATGGTGTCGATGGCCAGCGCTGTCTTGCCGGTCTGGCGGTCGCCGATGATGAGCTCGCGCTGTCCTCTGCCGATGGGAGTCATGGCGTCGATGGACTTCAGGCCTGTCTGGAGGGGCTCCTTCACAGGCTGCCTCTTGACGATGCCCGGGGCCTTGATGTCGACCGTGCGGTATTCCTCGGCCTCGATGGGGCCCTTGCCGTCAATGGGCTGTCCGATGGCGTTGACCACGCGGCCGAGCATGCCCTTGCCCACGGGGATCTCCACGATCCTCTTGGTGCGCCGGGCCTGATCGCCTTCCTTGATGCCTACGCTTTCGCCGAAGAGCACGCAACCTACGTTGTCTTCTTCGAGGTTGAGCGCCATGCCCATGATACCGTGGGGAAACTCGATGAGTTCACTGGACATGACGTTGCGCAGGCCGTAGACACGGGCGATACCGTCACCGACCGACAGGATGGTACCAGTCTCGGCGACATCGACCTCTTTCTCGTACCCCTTGATCTGCTCTTTGATAATCTTGCTTATCTCTTCCGCCCTGATCTGCATCCTATATCTCCCCTTTTAGACTCTGTTTTAATCTGGATATCTGTGTCTTGACGCTGCCGTCGTACACCATACCCTCGACCTCGGCGATGAGCCCGCCGATGAGTGAAGGATCTATGGACACGTCAAGATCCACTTCCTTCTTCACGACCTTCCTCAGTGCATTGGAGATACGCTCGATCTGGTCCTTGTCGAGATCCATGGCGCTGGTCACAACGGCTCGCACCCTCCCAGAGGCCTCGTCCAGAATCTGACGGTAGGCGTCCATTATGGACTCCACATACACGAAACGATCCTTTTCGAGCAGGATGTTGAAGAAATTCTCCATGTATTTGGTGAGCTTGGCCTCGCTCATGACCTTTCCCAGAATTCTCTTCTTGAGGGTGATGTCATAGAGCGGGCTCTCCATGATGGACCTGAACTCGTCACTGGCACCCATGATCGAGATCAGAGCCTCCATGTCCCCGAGGAACTTGTCCTGTAAGCCCTCTTCCTTACCCAGGTCGTAGAGGGCCCTCGCATATCGTTTTGCTACGACGTCGTCTTTCAAGGTTACCTCACTACCTTCTCTAAGTATTCTTCAAGGATACGCTTCTGGTCATCCGGAGACATGCTCTTGGTGATCATACCCGAGGCCATGTCCCCCGCCATTTCCACCACGTGATCCTTGAGTTCGTTCTTGGCCTTTACCACTTCCTGCTCCGCCGTCCATTTGGCCTGCTGGATGATCCTCTCCGCAGCGACCTTGCCCTCCTCGATGATGCGGGCCTTTTCACTGCCAAGCTCGCCCATGATGGCCGTCTTGATATCCTGGATATCCTTTTCCACATTCTTGAGCTTGCCCTGGATGTCTGCATACTGCGCTTCAGCATCCGCCTTGGCCTTGTCGGCCTCATCGATCATCTGGGCGATCTCTTCCCTGCGGTCGACGAAATACTTCTTGATCTTGTCAGCCAGGAGTTTCCACAGCAGGGCAAAGAGGATTACGAAATTGACAATACGCCATATCATGGTGCCCAGTGACGAGCCTTCCCCGCCCCCTTGTTCTCCGCCACCCTCAGAGGCCAGGGCAAGGCTTACGGATACAAGGACCAACACGGAAACGATCGAGATCACCAGGGGCAGGATCTTCCTGAATCTGCGGTTCATGCTGCCTTCCTCCCCAAGATTTGCTGTGCAATAGTAGCCGCCATGACACTGAGCTCAGGTTCGAGATCCTTTTTCGCCTGCGCAATTTCGGCCGCCATCTGCTGCTGCATCTGATCGATGATCTCCTCGGCCTTCTTACGAGCATCTTCGATAATGACTCCAGCCTGCGCGGATGCCTCGTTGCGGGCGGCATTCTTTGCATTCATGGCTTCAACCTTTGCATTGTAGAGCTTCTGATTGTAATCCGCCATGATGGCCTGACTGTCCTCGATGACCTTCTTGGCCTCTGCCTGCTGCCCGTCGACCCTCTTCTCTCTCTCGTCGAGAAGTTTCAGGATGGGCTTATAGAGGACAATGTTCAGGATGAATATGAGTGCAAGGAAATTAATTATCTGGATGATGAAGGTAAAATTTATTTCTATCAAAACCTGCCTCCTTAGACGTTGGTAAGAGAGAAGGTGCCCATCTTAAGATATGCCGCCCTTCTCAACCGTTGCCCAAGACTTGATAATGCCCACTAACTACCGATACCCGTCAGCTACCCGCCGGATGGTATCAATTGCTCCGCACCGACCCCTCGATCACTTTCGGCACAGCCGCCAAGGCTCCGACAGGATCCGTCTTTACCAGGAGAGGACTGGGAATTTGCCGAGAACTACCCGCGCACCCTCATCCCAAGCAGGCCTTGTTCCTGTCTCCGGCTCGGCCTTGACTGAATGGCTGTTCACTCATTCAGATCAATTTTCCCTATCATTTCAAACTTGATGATGTCAAGGATTTTATTGACCCCCCCCCGGGGGGTCAACATTTACACCTGCCATCCGACGGTGGATTCAGGACCCCCGTGGCGTCGTGCAGCGAGACGTACCGTCTCATCCTTCTCATCCTTTCTATTAATATCAATAGCATCAACACTTCCATCAGGTGCTCCACCAGGCCTTCCTGCGGGCTACTTGCAGCCGTGGACCTCTTGTGGTATCTCAAAAACATGGTGGATTTTCAGAGGATCTCGCTCAGGGTCGACCGGAAAGACATCTCGTACGTGCATTATATCGTGGAGGGTTACGATGGCCTGGGAAGCATAAGCACGCAAGACCCCTCCCGGGGACTTCTCTGGCTGACCTATCCAGAAACATGCAGAAATGACATAGAAAAACTGATCCGCGCTCTTCAGGCGGAAGACGTCATAAAGGAGGTCATTGAGTCATGAGACAAACGGGATATATCCTTCGCACAATGCTTCTGATGATCCTTCTCCTTTCCCTTATGGGGATGGGCGGGGCAGGTACGCCGGGACAGGCCGCAGTAGATTCCCAGTTCAATGCAAAAATCAGGGACACATCGAACAACGAGGTGGACATCACATCGGTAACCCTCGACGGCAAGACCACCTTCAATGTCCTCATGGGTAAGGGCAAGATTCAGATACCCTTTGAGAACATCTCCCGCATCGAGGCCAAGGAAGGATCCGTGTGTGTCATACTCAAAGGGGCCGGAACCATGTGCAATCTCAAGACTAACGGTATGTCGAAGCTCTACGGAAAGGTGCCTTACGGCCTATATCAGATCGCCATGAAAGATGTGGTTTGGATTGAACTTACAAAGGCCAAGCAGTGAATGCTCTTGACATTCTCTCCATCATTCTCGTGGTGGTCTTTACCGGCTTGGGGGTCTACCAGGGACTTATCAAGAGCGTATCATCCTTTGTCGCCATCATCGGCGGTCTCTTCCTCGCCAAGCGGTTTTCCTTCGAAGTATCACACTTCCTTTCCGTGCTGCATGTAGCAGATGTGAGGGGAGTCCTGGGGTTCATCGTAGTCTTCATCTTCTTCTTCATCATTATCAAGATCCTCATGCATTTTCTCCAGAAGATCCTCAACGCTTCAGTGCTAGCCAGCTTTGATACGGCCTTCGGGGGGCTCTTCGGTTTTCTGAAAGGATTCATCCTCGCCCTCATGCTCGCGGCCATACTCCAGGTGATCCTGCCTAAGAACTCGGCAATCCTGGTCAACTCGAAAACCCTTCCCGTAACGAAGAAGGCAGCCGTTCTCATCATGGGATTCATGCCCGAGCAGATGAAACCCTACATTCAGGAGACGACCCGGAAGATTATCAAGTGATCCTTCAGGCAGGCGCCTGCCCTGGATCATTCCATACGATCCGTCGGGATGGGAAACCTGTCGTTCACTTTCTCTGCACGGGGGGGCATGTTAACACAGTCGGGAAAACAGGGCGTGCGGGAACCTCAACCCTGGGCTTGCGCTTTATTCAGAATGGTCTATATCCGTATTCTCCTCAAGGACGATATCTTCCATATCGAGAACATATTCTTCCACGTCTTCATCTGCTTCCATGGGGACACCACTCTCGTCGGGCATGGCCCTGAGGTCCGATTTCACTTTGGCCAGCGAGCGTTTTCTCTTCCGCTTGAGCATCCGCTTGGTATCCTCGTTGTTCTGGTCCTCTCCACAGGATGGGCATAGCGGCTGCGGCTTGCCCAAGTCATAGAATTTCGTGCCGCACTTGTAGCATTTATATCGTGTCCCGAGATCGGCCACAGGATTCTCCTTTAGCATTTTTTTGAAAGCATATACTCGTCGTGAGCCGGAGAAGTTGTCAAGAAGAATTTATAGGTGCGCCTCCATGAAAAGGCAAGCCCCTGCAGCGCTGTACAATAGGATTTGACTAATGGATACTCCTTACATAATCTAGGGTCTGCCATGGAGCGCAGGACCATACGCACGGATATCTTAATAGAGGGCACAGGACTCCACTCGGGGAGTCCTGCCGCCGTGCACCTGAAACCCGCATCGAACGGGATCGCCTTCATCAGGGAAGGCATCCGTATCCCTGCTACCCCGGACCACGTCATCGATACCCGGCTGAACACCAGTATCGGCATCGGATCAACGCGGATATCCACCATCGAGCACCTTATGGCGGCCTTCTACGGCCTGGCCGTAACGGATTGCGAGATCGAGGTGTCCGGGCCCGAAGTTCCGGCTATGGACGGCTCCGCCCTGCCCTTCATCTCCCGCCTGATGGATACGGGCACCTCTCCCCTTGGCTCCCCTTGCACCCCAATAGAGATTCCGGGTGCGATCCGCGTCGAAGAAGGGCTTTCATGGATTGAGGTGGAACCCGGAGAGTTCTCCCTGAGCTATGAGATCGATTTCCCTGACCCGGCCATCGGGCGACTGAATTACGTCTTCAGAGGAATTGACTTCCCCGGCGAAATAGCACCTGCCCGCACCTTCGGCCGTATGCAGGAGGTGGAGATGATGCGCTCGGCCGGCCTGGCCAAAGGCGGTGGCCTGCACAATGCAGTGGTCGTGGACCACGATCGCGTTCTCAACCCCGAAGGTCTGCGTTTTCCGGACGAGTTTGTCCGCCACAAGGTCCTTGACATGCTGGGTGACCTGTGGACCCTCCAGGCCCCCCTGATGGCTCAGATCCGGGCCCATCGGGCCAACCACACCCTGCACATCCGCCTGGCCCGAACCATTCGGGAAAGCCTGCAAGGATAAGATCATGTCCAAGAAAACCAAGGAGATGATCATTGCTGCCGTCATACTCCTGGTGATGATCCTCATGAGCATTGCCAAAGCAAACCTGAGCAGCATAGGGCTCGTCCCCTCCAGCAACGCGGTCATCTTCACCATCATAAGCCTGAATGTCATCCTGCTCATCCTGGTGGTCTTCCTCGTAACCCGTAATGTGGTGAAACTCATGCTGGAGCGCCGGAGGGGGGTACTGGGCACCAGGCTCAGGACCAAGCTGGTGGTGGCCTTCGTGACGCTGACCATCATCCCCACCGCGGTGCTGTTCTTCGCGAGCGTGGTCTTCCTGAACAGGAGCATGGAAGGATGGCTCTCCACTGAAGTAGAGAGCGCCATCGAGGAATCCATGAACGTGGCGAACATCTATTATAAAGAGGCCTCGGTGGATGCCATCCACTACGCCAACTCCATAGCCAAGGAGATCACCGAGCGCAGGCTCCTCAAGGAGGAGAACCTCAACATCCTCAGCGCAATGCTCAAGGAAAAGATGGACCTCTTCCGCCTGTCTTCCGTGGTGATCTTCTCGTCCCAGGAAGAGGAACTCGTGAAGATCATCTCCCCGGATATCCAGTCCGAGGTCATGCCGAGCCCGGAATCGAGCAACGTCCAGTCCGCCATGCACGGAAAGAGCCTCTCCATGGTATTGCGCAAGGGCAAGGCCGACATCATCGAAGGTATCGTGCCCATCAGGTCGTCCTTCAACCCGGCGGATGTGGTGGGCGTGCTCGTGGTCGATTACTACGTACCCGAGAGCCTCTCAGGCAGGCTCAGCCTCATCAAGAATTCCTTCTCCGACTATTCTCAGATACTCCGGCTCAAAGGCCCTATCAAAACGAACTACATCATTCTGCTCACGTCGGTGACCCTCCTGGTGATCTTCTCGGCCGTGTGGTTCGCGCTCAACATCGCCAAGGGCCTTCTCAACCCCATCGAGAAGCTCGTGGAAGGCACCCAGAGGATCTCCAAGGGAGATCTGGGATTCAGGATTGACGTCAAGGCCAACGATGAGCTGGGCATCCTGGTCGATGACTTCAACATCATGGTGGACGATATCAAGACATCCCGGAAGAACCTGGAGAGCGCCTACAACGAGATCTCTGCGAGAAACCGCTACATCATGACGGTCCTGAACACCATCTCCACCGGGGTCATTACCATCAACCACGACGGGCGCATCGCGCTGATCAACCCCTCGGCCCAGACCCTGCTCGGCCTCGTTCCGGACAAGGTGCTGGGAAGACCGGCTGTCGAGGTCCTCTCCGGAGAGTATCAACCCATCTTCACCGAGTTGGTGGAAGGTCTGAAGAAAGCGCGCACCTCGACCATCTCCAAACAGCTTTCCGTTTCCGTGGACGGCAAGTGGCTGACGCTCATGGGGCAGGCTTCGCCCCTCCATGGAGACAACGACGAGAGCATCGGTGCGCTGATCGTCTTCGACGACCTCACCCAGCTCCTGCGCATGCAGCGCATGGCTGCATGGAGAGAGGTGGCCCGCAGGATCGCCCACGAGGTGAAGAATCCGCTCACCCCCATCCAGCTCTCCGCCCAGAGGCTCAGACGCAGGTACCTGGACAAACTCGGGGACGAAGCAGAGGTCTTTGACGAGTGTACGCGGGTCATCATCAACGAGGTGGATGTCATGAAGCGCCTGGTGAATGAATTCTCCGCCTTTGCAAAGATGCCCACCTCCATGCCTGTTCCCGACGACCTCAACAAGGTGGTGGCGGACTCGGTGGCGCTCTACCGGCAGGCCCACCATGAAGTGGAGTACGTGCTCGAACTGGATGACCGCATGCCGCGGGTGGACATCGACAGCTCCCAGATGAACAGGGCGCTCGGCAATCTCCTGGAGAACGCAACCACGGCGGTCAGAGAGGGTAACGGTTCCCTCAGGAGGATCACGGTCAAGTCCGCCTACGAACCAGAACTCCATATCGCCACCCTGGATATTATCGATACCGGGCCGGGCATCCCCAAGACCGTCAAGGACCGGATGTTCGAACCCTATTTCTCAACAAAGAAGGGTGGTACCGGACTGGGTCTTGTCATCGTGAACCGAATCATTGCGGATCATAACGGGTTCATCCGCGTGCGCGACAATGAACCCCAAGGCACCATCTTCAGTGTAGAGCTGCCCGTCAAGGAGTAACCATGAAGCACACCATACTCATTGCAGACGATGAAGAGAACATACGGCTCTCCCTCAGGGGAGGTCTGGAGGACGAGGGTTATAACGTGATCCTCGCCTCCTCGGGAGACGAGGCGCAGAGGCTCATCGAGAAGCAGGACGTGGATCTCATGCTCCTGGACATCTGGATGCCCGGCAAGGACGGCCTGCAGACCCTGGAGGAGATCAAGAACGGCGGGTATTCCTTCCCGGTCATCATCATGACAGGCCACGGCTCCATCGAGACCGCCATCCGGGCTACCCGTCTCGGTGCGCTGGACTTCATCGAGAAACCGCTGGATCTCAACAAGATCATCATCACCATCAACAACACTCTGCATCTGGCGGCACTGGAGGAAGAAAACGCACTCCTGAAGAAGAAGACCGAGAAGGACGACGAGATCATCGGCAATTCACCGGCCATCGTCAGGCTCAAGGAACAGATCGACAGGGTCTCTCCCACCGATGCATGGGTGCTTATTCTGGGCGAGAACGGCACCGGCAAGGAGTTGGTGGCGCGGCGCATCCACAAAAACAGCAGGAGGAGCGGATATCCCTTCGTGGAGGTGAACTGCGCCGCCATACCCGAGGAGCTCATCGAGAGCGAGCTCTTCGGTCACGAGAAGGGATCCTTCACCGGCGCCACCGAGCGCAAGCGCGGCAAGTTCGACCTGGCCCACAACGGAACGCTCTTTCTGGACGAGATCGGCGACATGAGCATGCCCACCCAGGCCAAGATTCTTCGCATCCTCCAGGAACAGCGGTTCGAACGTGTGGGGGGATCACAGACCATCCAGGTGGATGTACGCGTGCTCACGGCCACCAACAAGAACCTCGAGCAGGAGATAACCGAGGGCCGATTCCGGCAGGACCTCTATTACCGGCTGAATGTCATACCCATTAATGTGCCACGCCTCATCGAACGCCGCGACGACATCCCGGAGCTGGCGGAGCACTTCCTCAAGCTCTTCTCCCCTCTGAAGGGGGGCAAGAAAAGCATAACAGAGGGGGCCATCAAGAAGCTCATACAGCATGACTGGCCCGGTAATGTCAGGGAGCTCAAGAACATCATCGAACGGCTCGTGATCATGACACCGGGCAATACCATCACGGCCGACGACATCATACCCTTAGGGACCAGGAGCACCAGTGAGATGGACCGGATCTTCGACGTCCAGGAGCTCAAGGATGCACGGTCCGAGTTCGAGAAGATCTTCATCGAACGCAAGCTCACCCAGTGCGGCAACAACATATCCAAGACAGCCGATCTCATCGGTGTGGAGCGGAGCAATCTGCACCGGAAGATCAAGAGCCTCGGGATCGATGTGGAATGAGAAGGGATCAGTCCTTAAGGACCCGGGCGGAAAGCTGAACGTCGCCCTGGTTTTCCCCGGCACGTATTGGGTCGGCATGTCGAACCTCGGTCTGCAGCAGATGTATCGGCTGCTGAACGCACATCCCGGCATACTCTGCGAACGTTTCTTCACGGACTGCCCCCGCTCCGTGGAGGCCAACAGGCCTTTGTCGGACTTCCACATCATAGCATTTTCCATCTCTTACGAAATGGATTTCATCGAGGTCGTGAGGATCCTTGCAGGCAACACCATCACCGTTTCCGCTCGGCAGCGCAACGGCAGACCCATCGTCATGGCGGGCGGGGCCGCCGTCACCATGAATCCCGAACCCCTTGCCGATGCATGCGACATCTGTTTTCTGGGAGATGGGGAAACGCTGCCGGAGAAGCTTCATGGGGCATTCTCCGCAAGCTCCGGCTACGAAGAGTTCCTTGATCGGATGAGTTCTGCAGATGGTGTGTATGTCCCCGGACGCACCCGTCCGGTCTACGAAGGCGATACCGTCACCTCCTTTGAGGGCCCACTGCCCAGGCTGTCCCTTGCAGAGCCGCTCGCCGACCCTGCCCGCACGAGCATCGTGACGAAGGACACAGCCTTCGGAGACATGTACCTTGTCGAAACCGCCCGGGGATGTCCGTTCTCCTGCGCCTTCTGCAGCGCCCGCGAGATCTACTCACCGTATCGGAGCGTCTCCGTGGACAGGCTCTGCACCATCCTCGACGAGGCTGCGGGACACCGAGAGAAGATCGGCCTGGTAAGCACCTCTCTCAACAACCACCCCGAGGCGGCTGCCATCTTCTCGGAAATCCGCAGGAGGGGTCTCAAGGTTGCTCCGCCTTCACTCAGGCCCGGCATGATAGGTCCCGAGCTCCTGACGGCGCTGTCGGAATCCGGGGTCAAGGGGGTGACCCTGGCCCCCGAGACGGGTTCCGAGGATCTCCGGTTCTCGGCGGGAAAACGGATCAAGAACGAAACCATCCTGGACGACGTAAGGTCGCTCGTGACGGCCGGGGTTCGCGACATCAAGCTCTATCTCATGGTGGGTTTGCCTGGCGAGAAGCTCTCAGACCTGGATGAGACCATTGACCTCATCAGGCGCATCCGCCAGATCTTCATTCAGGTTTCCAGGGGAAACCGGAAAATCGGGAAGGTGAGCGTGAGCGTCAATACCTTCGTGCCCAAACCGCACACCCCCTTCGAACGAAAGCCCATGGTCGATCCCGAAGAGGCCAAATCCAGGATCAAGAGGATCGAAAAGGGACTCAGGGCGGAGAGCAATACTCAGGTCGGCTTCGAAGGACCCAAGTGGGCGTACCTGCAGGCCCTCATCTCCCGCGGAGACCGACGCCTCCTGGGGCTTCTCAAGGAGATGGCGGGCCATGATGCCTCTTCCTGGCACCGCACCCTGAAACGGTGGCCCCTGAACCCGGACTACTATGCCCTCAGGGCCAGGGAAGAATCCGAGATCCTGCCATGGTCCTTCCTCAGGGGCCCCTGCAGAGGAGGGAACATTCATGCCGGTTAAGCCCGGGGACACCCGGAAGCCCCACTACCTGGGCCACCGATCGAGGCTCAAGAAGCGGTTCCGCCATTCCGGCAGAAGCGCCCTGGCAGATCACGAGCTCATCGAACTGCTGCTGGGGTACGCCATCCCCCGGAAAGACACCAAACCCATTGCCAAGCTCCTGCTGAAAAGGTTCGGGTCCTTCCAGGCCATCCTCGATGCACCGCAAGAACGGCTCGAGGAGGTCAGCGGAATCGGAGAGCATGCCTCCACGCTGCTCCTGCTGGTCAGGGCCTGCATGAACCGATACCTGGAACCGTCGGGAGACGGCAGGGTAGTCATTACGGGCCCGGAGGACGTGGCGGACTTTGTCAGGGCGGAAATCGGAGGAGGGGCGAAAGAGCGTTTCCTGCTCATCTGCCTGAACGCCGCAGGCAGGGTCATCCACACCCTCACCATGGCCGAGGGCACCGTGGACGCGGCCCATGTCTACCCGCGCGAGGTCCTGAAGGAGGCCATCACCTGCGGGGCCACCGCCGTCATCCTCGTGCACAACCATCCGTCCGGGACCCTGGCGGCATCCGAACAGGACCTGCGCCTCACCCGGACCCTCACGGACATCTGCAGCCAGGTGGGCATCAGCTTGCACGACCATCTCATTGTAAGCCGGGAAGGAACCTACAGTATCAGGCTGCAGGATCGAGTGGAAGGCAAGAGGGGCTGATGCTCGGACGACCGTTCACGGGGCAGAATGTGCTTGTACGTCCCCGTATGAAAGAGCTAAGTTAGGTCAGTATTTTTGATATTCTCATGCGGGGGATTTCATGGAGTACCTCCTTCTCGGTCTTGCGATCGTTGTCGGCTGCCTTGCCGGGTGGTTCTTTGCACGTGCCCAGTACTCGGGTGAACTGAAGGCCGCCGGGCAGACCATCGATGAGAGCCGAACCCTGGAGAACCGGCTCCGGCAGGAGCTCGAAGAGGCCAGAAAGGTCATCGGGGAGGAGCGCATCGAACAGGCCCGTCTGGAAACCAGGCTCGCCGAGGCACAGACATCGCTCACCGAGCAGAAGGCCCTTCTTGATGATGCCTCCAGCAGGTTGACCGAGACGTTCAAGGCCCTGTCCCTGGACGCGCTCAACCAGAACAATGCCGCCTTCATCCAGCTGGCGGACCGGACCATGCATGCCACCCTGGCGGAAATGAAGGGCGATTTCGAGAAACGACAGGGTGCCGTGGAGGCCGTGATCAAACCCCTGGAGGAATCCCTCAAGAGGTATGAGATACAGATACAGGCCGTCGAGAACTCCCGCCAGGCCGCCTACGGGGATATCAACCGTCACATAGGCGAGCTCGTCAAGATGCAGGACCGCCTCGCAGACCAGACCAGGACCCTGGCATCGGCGTTGAAGGAGCCCCAGGCCCGCGGCAGATGGGGAGAAATCACCCTGAGACGGGTGGTGGAGCTCTCCGGCATGTCCGCCCACTGCGACTTCGTGGAGCAGCCCTCCACCGAGACGGAAGCGGGCAGGAAACGTCCCGACCTCATCATCAAGCTCCCCGGTGACAGGCAGGTGGTCATCGATGCCAAGGTGCCGCTGCGGGCCTATCTGGAGGCCTACGAGGCCACGGATCCTGATATCCAGGCAGCATGCATGGCCCGCCATGCGAAATCGGTGCGAGACCACATGTACGGCCTTTCGAACCGGGAGTACTGGAGGCAGTTCACACCGACTCCCGACTTCGTGGTGCTGTTCCTGCCCGGCGAGGCATTCTTCAGTGCAGCCCTGGACCATGACACTGCCCTCATCGAGGACGGCATCGACCGGAAGGTGCTCATCGCCACGCCCGTGACGCTCATCGCACTGTTGAGGTCCGTTGCCATGAGCTGGCAGCAGCACAGTGCGGCTGAGAACGCCCGTAAAATCTGGGAGACCGGCGTCGAGCTCTTCGAGCGCCTGAAGACCTTCATGAAGCACTTCGACCGCGTCCGCGACGGCATCGTCAAGGCAGGCGAGTCCTACAATGCAGCCCTGGGATCTTTCGAGTCCCGCGTCCTTCCTTCGGCCAACCGGCTCAAGGACCTTTCCGCCCCCGACCATACGGAAGCCCTGGAATGTCCGGAGCCGGTGGAGGCCGCATTAAGGCACCTATCCGTCCAGGATGATACACAGCGTGAGACCGACTGAGTTATACCGGGAGTTATGAGATAAGACGGGCTCCTGAGTTACTTGTCCGCACCCAGCAGGCTCTGTACCTTGAAGAGGACGATGTGAGCCGGTGACGGCTTGACCAAGTAGAGGTTCGCACCGGCCTCGAAGGCAAGCTTCCGGTTCTCCGCCGTTGAATCGGTGGTGAGCATGATGATGGGCAGGTCCTGGAAGAGCGGGTCTTTCCTGACAGTGTTGATGAACTCCATGCCGTCCATGTTCGGCATGTTCAGGTCGGTGATGATGAGTTTGATCTGTGGATTCTGGGCCAGCTTTTCCAGGGCGTCGAACCCGTCCGACGCCTCGATGCACTTGAAATTTTTGGTCCTCAGGGTGACGGCGAGGAACTTTCTCACTGTGCTCGAGTCATCCACTATCAGGATCGTTTCCATGAAAGCCCTCCGCCTATTCCTTCTTGTATCCTAGGGCGCCGGGAAAATGTACGAGCTTGAATGCCCGTGATATGTTGTGCAGAGACTCGGAATGGCCGATGAAGAGGTAACCGCCGTGGTTGAGGCAGTCGTAAAGCTGTGCAACGAAGCGTTTCTTGGCCTCGTCATCAAAGTAAATGAGCACGTTCCTGCAGAAGATGACGTCGAACCCTTTCATGATCTGGACACGCCTGGCATCGTTTAGGTTGAGGTACTGCAGGTCCACCAGGGTGCGAACGTTGTCGACGATACGGTAGGAACTCCCCTCCGCAACGAAGAACGACTGTTTGACCTCCGGGGGCACGGATCGCAGGGAGTAATCACCGTAGACAGCGGCCTTGGCGGATCGCAGCGCCTTTTCACTAATGTCGCTTGCCACGATCTTCACTTCCCAGTCCGCTCCCCTGTCGTTGAGGATCTGTTTCAGGACGATGCCCATGGTATAGGGCTCCTCGCCCGTTGAACACCCTGCGGACCAGAGCCTGATCTGGCGATCCCCCTGCTTCTCCTTGCGGGCAATGACTTCGGGAAGAACCTTCTCGCGGAAGGCCTGGATCTGCGGCGGGCTCCTGAAAAAGCTTGTCTCGTTGGTGGTCACGGAGTCGAACAGGGAACGCAGCTCCCCGGACGAGTTGGGGTCGTACTTGAGCAGGTAGTAATACTTGTCGTAATCGGGGATATTGTTGGCCTTGAGCCGTAACCCGAGTCGGGCCTCGAGCTGGCCCTTCTTGTTGTCGGCGAAATAGATGCCCGACTGCTCATAGATGAAATCCCGGAGCAGGATGAAGGTCTCATCGGTCATCTTCTGGCATGAGCCGGCCATGCTCTCATCCATTGCCCGGCTCCTTTCCCGTGGGTTCCATGACCGTATCGATGTAGCTCTTCACCTGGTCGCCGATGGTCTCCATCTCAAAGGTAATCCTCTCGATATCGAGCGCATCGACGTCGTATCCCCTCTCCTTGAGGACCTTCCAGGCATCCTGATCGGTGAGGATGAAAGACATCCGGTCTCCACCGCACGAAAGCTGGGAGGCCTTGGCCAGGAAGTTCGCCATGGATATGAGCGCAGCCATATCCCGTGATGATGCCTGGGAAGGCTGATGGTGCCAGAGGATCACATCCGCGAGGTAGGAGGGCAGGTTCCACTTCTGGGCAATGAAAAATCCCACCTCCATGTGATTTGTCCCGCAGACCTCCAGCTCGGTCTCGTACATGGGCCGGTCCTTCTCGATGGACATGTCGTAGGCTGTAATGAACTCCTTATGGAAGTACTGGTCGAGGATGATCTTTCCGATGTCGTGCAGAAGGCCTGCTACGAATTCCCGACCCATGGCCCGCATGCCCAGCTTCCTGTCGATATGGCGTGCGATGAGGCCGGTGGCCACGCTGTGGTCCCAGAAACTCTCCCGCACGGAGACTTCCTGCGCCTTCCGGGACTTGAGCGCTGAAAACACCGACAGAGACGTCGTGATATTGATGATCTCGGCGAGCCCGAGAAAGATGATGGCATGGTGCAGGGTTTCCACCTTTCGGTCCCCCCTGCGGTAGAAGACCGAGTTTGCCATGCGCAGGACCTTGGCTGCCAGGGGAGGATCCCGATGGATGCATTCGGCAATGCCCTGTATGGTCACGTCGGCCTGGTGGGCCAGGCTCAGGACCTCCAGCGCCACCGAGGGCAGGGTCGGGAGATCGTCGATGTTCCTGATGCGATCGAGGATATGTTCCTTCATCTCAGAAGCTCACCCCCTGGAGATGATCTATGGCGTCGATGACTGCACGAGACACATCCGGGTTGGGATCGTCGATATAGGGTTCGAGTTCAGTGGCGAGTTCCTCTTCCTTCCACCCACCCAGGGTCTTGATTGCGGTGATGCGCAGGAAATCCGACTCACTGGCAAGCATGCCGAGGAGTCTGTCCCGGGACCGGGAATCCCTGAACATGCCAAGGGCCTCGATGGCATGGGAGGCGGCCCACATGTCGCTGCCGGTCATGGTGTCCTCGAGGACTTCCCTAAGATCCCCAACCTTCTTCAGCCCCACGATATCGATGGCGGCATGCCTTATCTGCCCCTGGTCATCCGCGATGAGCTCCCTGAGCTTCTCGGGGGTTATGGATAGATCTCTGTCGCGGATTACCTCGATGGCCGCGGCCCTCACATCACCGGCACCATCATTGAGGAAGGCCTGTGCGACATCGGCCAGACGGTGGCTTTCCATGCGCTCAAGACCGTTCAGTGCGGTAATGCGCCAGGCCGGTTCGGTTTCTTCGCACATGGCCATGAATACCTCTTCCGCCCGGATCGTCCCGATCTCGACGATCGAGGCGAGTGCCACCTCACGGACATCGGGGTACCTGTGACGCAGATAGGTCTGTATAACGGCTATATCGTCCGGGTCACCGATCCTCCCCAGGGCACGGAGGGAAGATGAGACGACATGGCCGTCCGTTTCCTTGAGGAGGCGGTGGAACGTCCCCCGCAAGTCCGCACCGCCAACGGCGGCCAGCGCATCGGTCATAACGCGTTTCACATAGCACTGAGTGGAGAAGATCCTGTCGCCTATCAGCCGGGCTCCCTTTCGTCCGCCAATGCGTGCCAGCACATTTGCCGCGAGAATCCTCAGCTTGTCTTCCCCGTCAAGGATCTCCTCCATGACGCCCAGGTCGTTGAGCCCGCACAGAGTATCTGTAAGCAGGGCAAACCTGTCGGGCTGTGTGTCGGGGTCCGTACCCCTGGCAAGCTCTATTACGGCCTCTCCGCTGGCTCTGTCTCCGATCCGGGAGAGAACCGGCAGCATGTCACCCAGCAATTCATCTTCGATCTCCGCCAGGTGTCTTTCCATGATGGATTTGACGGTTGCGGAGTCTTCCGCAGGGAGACCCGCTATCTCATCGGGAGTGAGGATCTTGATGAGGGCCTTGACGGCCTCGATCTCGATGTAGGGGCCGGCATGTTCCAGCATGGCGATCAATGTGCCGGCAACCTGCTTTGGCCGGATCTTCCCCATGGTCTCCAGGAGGGCCGATATCGTGAGCTCGTCATGCTTCCATTTTTCGAGCTGACCAAGCAGGAATTCCGGCAGGTCCTCATGGGGGATATGAGACAGCGCCTCTATGGTGCTGAACCTGATCCACTCCTCGTCGTCGATGAGAGGCTTGAGGTGTTCAAAGGCCTTGGGGTCGCCGATCAGGCCGAGAGACACCACGGCGGCATTCCGGACATTGGGGTTCGGGTCGGTGAGCCCCCGGATAAGGACTTCCACGCTCTCAGGATTTCTGATGGTCCCCAAGATATCCAGGACGAAGAGCCGGATATCGTCGTTGGGGTCTTCTGCGAGGCCGTGCATGACGTCGATGCCGTCATCCCCGATCTTGCGGAGGATATCGATGGCGGCGTTCCGCAGCCCCGGGTCGACCTCGGCCACCAGAGGAAAAATCATCTCGACCGCAGTCCTTCCTCCCATGAACATGAGCGCATTCTGGGCGGCATCCCTCACCCCGCTGTTGGTGTCCCGCAAAAGCACGATGAGCCTTTCTATGGAGGAGTCATTCCCCGACTCCCCAAGCCTGGTGGCCGCCGTACGCCTGTCCGAGGAGTCATTCGATGCCATCAGGACATCAATCTCGGAATAATCCATAGTGCCCTCTGCACATTGTAATGTTCTGGAGGATCCGGGTCCTCCCGCATAAGGAGGATCATCGGGCGTTGTACTGGACAAACGCCACTTCCTGTATCGGATAATCCATAAGATCGTCCGAGAGCATGAGGGTGATCTCGGTCTGCGAGTACACGCTCGCAGCAGCGGTCAACCTCCTGAAGATGATACGCCTGATATCATAGAGCCTGCTCTCGATGGTTGGTACTACTGCGGGATCCACCTTCAGGCTTACCTGAGCGACGAGCACCCCTGATTTTTTCGGGACCTGCGTCTCGTAAAAGACCATGAATGGATCGAGCACCATGCCGTCGTTCCTGAAGACATTCTCTTTCTTCGTCTGCACGGGGTTGACTGCCTGGGTCGCGGCCTTCTCACGAGACCCCACGAGGACAACGGTCAGGATGATGACGAGTATGAGGAGACCGGCAGCACCTCCTGCGGCCATGAGGATGAGCCGTTTTTCCCTCTTAGGTTTTACTTCCGCTTCCTGTTCGGGTGGAGGAGCCTCAACGGTTTCCTCTTGGGGGAGGCTCTCCTGGCTCTCCAGGGTAATGCCATCCTTGTCGAGCTCTGCCTTGCCTGCGTCGGCAAAGACTATGCCTTCCTTATCAAGGTCTGCCTTTCTTCCCGGCTGGTCCGCCACGTCCGCACCTACTTATTGAATATCTGGTTGATCTTCTGGCTGAGTGTCTCGGCCGTAAAGGGCTTGACAATATAGTTGCTCACACCGGATTTCACCGCTTCGATAATGTTCTCCTGCTGGGCCTCCGCCGTCACCATCAGGAAGGGTATGTGCTTGAGCGCATCATCGGCTCTGACCGCCTTGAGCAGCTCCAGGCCGGTCATCTTGGGCATGTTCCAGTCCGAGACCACCAGGTCGATCTTTTCCCTCTGGAGCACCTCGAGCCCGGTCGATCCGTCGTCTGCCTCGATGATGTTGGCGAAGTTCAACTGACGCAGAATATTCTTCACGATCCTGCGCATGGTGGAGAAATCGTCTACGACGAGGATCTTCATGTTCTTGTCAAGTGTCATGGATACCTCCAGTACTCCTTCCTTTCTTGTCTCTTCGTATCTTCAGGTACAAATCTTTACATGCTTATCTCTTTGATGATCTTGTTCATCTTTGACCTCAGCCGCAGGACGGCCTTGGTATGGATCTGCGAGACCCGCGACTCGGTGAATTTCAGGACATGCCCGATCTCCTTCATGGTCAGTTCGTCATAGTAATACAGCGAGATGACCATACGCTCCTTTTCCGGCAGGGACTGGATGGCCCTTGCCACCATGGTGCTGACCTCTGCATAACGGATCTTGTGAGAAGGCCAGTCCCGTTCGTCCTGGATGATGTATTCCAGCAGATTGCGCTTGGAGAGATCGGTGTCGTCCTCGCCCAGATCATCCAGGCTGAGCAAAGAAACGGATGCCGTTTCCGACAGGAGCCGGTAGAAGGACTCCATATCGACGTTCATCTCTTTCGCTACCTCTTCATCCCTGGCAGGCCTGCCCAGGGTGTATTCCAGCTTGGAGATGGTATCCTCGACCTTTCGGGCCTTCTGCCTTACTGATCTGGGAACCCAGTCCATGGAGCGGAGCTCGTCGAGGATGGCGCCCCTGATCCTGAACTCTGCATAGGTCTTGAACTTGATCTGCTTGCTGGCGTCGAACTTCTCGATGGCATCGATGAGCCCGATGACCCCTGCATTGATGAGATCGTTCAGATCGATATGCGGTGGCAGCCGGATGGCGATTCTGCTCGCTATGTACTTGATGAGCGGGGCGAATTCGTTGATAATCGTTGCCCGGATACTGGGATTGAGCTTCTGCTCCTCAGTAAGTTCCGTGTACGCTATATCCTGCATGGCTTGTTCCTTTCGCTTGATTCAAGAGCATCTTCCTGAAGAAGAACTGAAGGTTTCCTCCCAGCGAAACCCGCGAGGTATCCTCGAGCCTGCCGACGATCCTGGCGAGCCTCTTGGCTGCATCGCTGTTCGGGTTCACCCCCACGAACGCCTTCTGTGCCTTGATACATTCCGGAATGGATTTGTCATGCGGGATGGAGCCGAGTATCTCCAAGGCTACATCCCCGAGGAACCTATCACATACCATCATAAGTTTTTCCGCCACGTGATCCCCCTCGAATTTCGATGTCACATTATTGACGATGAGGTCGAACCTCTTGATGCCGTGATGTTTCCGCAACACCTTGATGAGCGCATATGCGTCGGTGATGGATGTGGGCTCTGCGGTGGCCACCACGATGATCCGCTGGGCGGCCGCATTGAAGTACATGACGTTTCGGGATATCCCGGCCCCGGTGTCCACTATCATGTAGTCGAAGTCGCCGTCGAAATGGTCCAGGGCATTCACGAGGCTGATCTGCTGTTCCGGGTTCAGATCCGAAAGCTCCTGGATGCCTGAGGACGCCGGGATGATCTTGATGCCGCCCGGGCCCGTGAGCACGATATCCTCAATGGCACACTGGCCGTCCAGTACGTGTTTGATGGTGAGCTTCGGGGCCATCCCCAGCATCACATCCACATTGGCAAGCCCCAGGTCGGCATCCAGCACGAGCACCTTCTTGCCCCGGGATGCCATCAGGATACCCATGTTCACCACGATACTCGTCTTTCCCACACCGCCCTTACCCGAGGTAACGGAAAGGACCTCGGGGGTCTTTGTCGTACCTTCCTCGAAGATTCTCCGTAGCGTATGAGCCTGATCCTTCATCATGCATCTCCAAGTATGCGTGCTATGATCTTTTCCCTGCTCGCTGGTTCGATATCCTCGGGGACTCTCTGGCCGGTGGTGATGTAGGAGACAGGCGTGCGGTGGATCATGTTGTGAGTGATGATGCTCCCGAAGGTATGGGCCTCATCGGACTTG
This sequence comes from Thermodesulfobacteriota bacterium, assembly GCA_036834365.1. GTDB lineage: Bacteria > Desulfobacterota > Desulfomonilia > UBA1062 > UBA1062 > MWEI01. Next base: position 23,377 of record DAITOA010000027.1, read on the forward strand.
GTGAAGATCATGCGGTCCACCTTCAGCGGCGAAAACATCTTCGTGATGGTATCCATCTCACGGTCGCGGGTGGCGACAGGCAGGAGAAGGAACCTGCAAGCATTGATCCCCTCGAAAAACCCCAGGAGCTGACGGACGTAATCGGCACAGAAGGGCGAACGGCCGACCGTGTCCACGAGGATGAGGTCGGTGGACCCGAGCTGGTTGAACGCTGTCTTGAGTTCGAGGGGCGTTGTCACGGAAAAGAATGGAATGTTCAAAATTTTGGCGTATATCCGGCTCTGGTCGATGGCGCCTATCCGGTAGCTGTCCAGGGTGATGAGCGCCACCCGTTTCCCCTCGGACATTACCGCCCGGCCCGCCATCTTGGCAATGGTGGTTGTCTTACCGACGCCGGTTGTACCAAGAAATATCCGTATACGATCGTCTGTGGGACCTTCCACCCGAACCAGCCTGGAGAGGAGATTCTTCACGTCCTCCTCGGTGGATTCGTCCCCGAGCTTCGCGAAAATGAGGTCGGTGAGATTCTCCCGGATCCCACGTGACACGAGCTTCTCCCGTAACGGATGGACAGGGGTGACCTTGCCCTGAGACATGAGCTGCTTGATCATCTTTTTCAGCTCGACAATCTCTTCACCGATATGCCCGGGAGCCGGAAGGATCGGTTCCGCCGGGATCCTTCCTTCCTGGATCCCCGATTGAGCTTTTCTCCCCTGCATTCTCTTAATAAAGGCGTCTTCGTCATAATCAACCGCAGCCACCACCTCGATGAGAGGTCTGCTCATGAGCCCATACCCGCTCTCTTTGATCTCACGTGTGGAGACGATGACCGCATTGGAGCCGAGTTCGGACTTGATCTGGGTCAACGCATCCTTCATGGATACCGCCGTGTAAGTTTTAATTTGCATCGATCCTCACCAATCCAAGGTTCTTTATGGTCGCTTCCGGAGGGATCTCATTGTGGGAGAGCACAACCAGGTCGGGCATGTACCGTTCCGAGAGCCTCTTCACATATGCCCTGCTGATGGGCGAGGTGAGCAGGATCGGTACCATTCCCTGTTTCCCCACGTTGTTTACCTCCTTGTTCAACGTCATCAGGATCTTCTGTGATTTCTCCGGATCTAATGCAAGATACGAACCATGATCCGTATGCTGGATCGAGCTTGACACCATCCCGTCTACAGCTGGGTCCAGAGCCAGTACATTGATAGTGTTGTTCTGAATGTAGGGGGCGCTTATGGTACGCATGAGGGCTTGTCTGACGTACTCCGTCAAAATATCGGGGTCCTTGGTCATGTGACCGAAGTCTGCACAGGTCTCCAGGATGGTGAGGATATTCTTGACCGAGACCTTTTCCTTGAGCAGGTTCCTGAGCACCCTGAGCACGACCCCTGCGGAGAGTGTCCCGGGGATGAGGTCTTCCACCACCTTGGGGTGCGTCCGGGCGACGGTGTCCAGGATGGACTGAAGCTCCTGCCTCCCCAGCAGGTCATGGGCGTTGCTCTTGATGGCCTCTGTGAGATGGGTGGCCACCACTGTCGCCGCATCAACGATCGTCAGGCCCGCGATCTGGGCTCGCTCACTGTCTGCCTTCTTGATCCAGAGGCCGGGCAGACCGAAGGCCGGTTCCTTGACGGGAATGCCGGGTATGTCGATCTCGACCTTCTCGGGATTGAGTACCATGAGTCTGTCCGCCACCGCCTCCGCACGGGCGATCTCGATGCCCTTGAGCAGGAGCCGGTATTCGTTGGGCTTGAGCTCCAGGTTGTCCCGCACATGGATGGGCGGGACAACGATGCCCAGCTCCCCGGCAACGGTCTTGCGCATCCCCTTTATCCTGCCCAGGAGCTCGCCGCCCTGGGAGGTGTCCACGAGGGAAATGAGGCCGTACCCGACTTCGAATTCGATGATGTCCATGGGGAGCAGTGCCTCTGCGGAGACCTCATCCGAGGGCGGGGGGGCCTTCTCCTCTTCCTTGTTCTCCGCCTTAAACCTGAGGCTTACCCATCCAATACCTCCCATCACGGAGGCCATGGTGAGGAAGGCGAAGTGCGGCATGCCAGGGACAAGGCCGAAGAGGAAGATGATCCCCGCCGCGGTGAGCAGCGCCATGGGCTGGAATGAGAGCTGCTCGGAGAGCTGGCTGCCGACCGATTTGTCGGCCGCGGACTGGGTCACGATGATGCCGGCTGCCGAGGAGATGATGAGTGCAGGGATCTGTGCGACAAGGCCATCCCCTATGGTGAGGATGGTATAGGTCTTGAGCGCCTCGGCGAAGGGCATGCCGTTCTGGAGGACACCGATGATGATGCCGCCGATGATGTTGATGAAGACGATGACGATGCCCGCGATGGCGTCACCCCGGACGAACTTGGTGGCACCGTCCATGGCCCCGTAGAACTCGGCCTCCCGGGCGATGCGCTCCCTCCTGCGCCGGGCCTCTTCCTCGGAGATCATGCCAGCATTCAGATCGGCGTCGATGGCCATCTGCTTGCCGGGCATGGCGTCCAGGGTGAACCGTGCGGTCACCTCGCCGATACGGGTGGCTCCCTTGGTAATGACTACGAAGTTGATGAGTACGAAGATGGAGAAGACGACGATGCCCACCACATAGCTGCCGCCGACCACGATCTGACCGAAGGTATGGATGACCCTGCCGGCTGCCAGTTCACCCTCGGAGCCGTGCAGGAGGATGATCCGCGTGGATGCGATGTTCAGCGCAAGACGGTACAGGGTCACGATGAGCAGCATCGATGGGAAGACGGAGAAGTTCAAGGGGCTCGTGGTGTACATACTCACCATGAGTATGATGATGCCTATGGCAATGCTGAAGGTGAGCAGGATATCGAGTATGAAGGATGGCAGCGGCACCAGTACGATGAACAGAACGGTCAGTACGCCCGCTGCCATGAAAATGTCGCTGGTGATCTTTTCCGGAAGCTTTATGGGAAGTGTCTGGGCTGCCATGTTACCTCACGATCTTCGCCTTGAGGCGGTATACATATGCGAGGATCTCGGCCACTGCCTTGTAGAGCGCCTCGGGGATGCTGTCTCCGATATCCACTGTCTTATAGAGGGCCTGGGCAAGGGGTTTGTTCTCCACAATCGGAACCCCCGCCTTTCTCGCCACCTGCTTGATCTTTTCCGCCACCTCTCCAGCCCCCTTTGCCACGACCGTCGGTGCGATCATCTTGCCACGATCATATTGCAAGGCTATTGCCAAGTGGGTGGGGTTGGTGATCACCACGTCAGCCTTGGGAACCGCACGCATCATCCTCTTCCTGGCCATGTGCATCTGGATGGACCGTATCCTGCTCTTGATGATGGGATTGCCCTCTGACTGCTTGAATTCATCCTTGATTTCCTGCTTGGTCATCATGAGATCCTGGGTATACTGCCATTTCTGAAATCCGTAGTCCGCCATGGCAATGATGACGAATATCCAGAGCACATCCCACAGGAGACGCATGGCGGAATGGTATATAGTCAAAACAATGACGCCTACGTCAGCCGTCATGAGGGGGGGATAGACCGGCAGTTCCCGCCGTATGGCCCGATAGGAAACCCATACGATGATGAGCATGATGACAAGGGTCTTGAGAAGCTGTTCGAGGCTCTTTACGGACATGAAGCGATTCTTGAAGCCTGTTAGAGGATTGAGCTTGGACAGCTTCGGAGTAACAGCCTCGGGACTCACTATGAATCCTACCTGCATGATATTTGACGCAAGACCTACGATGAGGAAGAGTCCCAGCAACGGCAGGGTCAGGATAGCGAGCTCAAAGACACTGTGCCTGAATATGGAGATGAAGTCCGTGCTGGAGCCGTCCCACATGGACAGATCCCCGAGGTACGAACCGACAACGGTGCCGAGCTTTCTTGCAATGGCCGGTATGTAAAGATAAAATGCTATGACCATGGACAGAAAGAGTAACGCTGTGGACACCTCGATGCTCTTGCAGACCTGGCCCTTATCGCGGGCATCCTGAATGTGTTTACTGGTCGGCTGTTCTGTTCGTTGTTGACCGTTCTCGTTTTCTTTGGCCATGGCGGAGGTGGATGCGAAAAACATACCAAGAGAAAACCGTTGTCTCGCGCTTCGGAAAGTGAGGTTTCATCTATACACACCGTTCATTTTGTGTAAAATGATGCGCAGGGATACGTTCCAGGGCATCAGTCATCCGTGAAATGGAGGGATTCTTTTCGTGAAGACATTCAAGGAATTGAGGAAGGCAAAGGGTTTGACCATGGGAAAGCTGGCCGAGCTCAGCGGTGTTTCGGCAAAGACCGTTTCCCAGTACGAACAGAATCCCCCGGGAAGGCCGAGCAGAAAGGTGATCGGCAAGATTTCGGAGGCCCTCGACATGAGTATGGACGAGCTTATGGCGTATGTCTACCCCTCACGGAAACGAACCGACACAGACGCCAAACCCGGTTATGACGGGACCATCATGCTCGAAGAGGCCCATGTAAGCAGGCTGATCCGTCTCATCGACAAGGAGCTCGAGGAGCTCAGGTATATCCTGATGGATGGCGCCGAACTCGCCGAGGACTATCCGGCCCTTGCGCGCTGCATGGATATGATCAACGACGATATCGATATGCTCATGGAGATAAAGGGCTGTTTCCTGGCATAGAGACGGAATGGGGTGAAGGGCGGGGAACAAGCGGCCATGAATATCCCTGAAGCGATAGATGATCGAGTTCGATAACGTCACAAAGATATACCATGACACCGTCTATGCTGTCAGGGATGTTTCCCTGAACATCGAAAAGGGTGACCTCTGCTTCATCGTGGGGCCCTCGGGCGCAGGCAAGACAACGCTGCTCAAGCTCATGTTCGGCCTTGAGCATCCCTCCAGGGGCACCGTATCCATCTTCAACCGTAATCTTGAGGGTCTCGACACATCGAGCATCCAGGCCATAAGACGCCATACCGGCTTCGTCTTTCAGGATTTCCGGCTCATCGACGACTGGACGGTCTACCACAATGCTGCGATCATCCTTGAAATCCTCGGCAAGCCCGCGATCTATGTCCGGGCCAGGGTCTGGAGAATGCTCAAGTGGGTAGGCCTCCAGCACAAGGTCTACGAACGGGCCAGGAATCTCTCGGGCGGCGAACGGCAACGCCTTGCCCTGGTGCGGGCCATCATCCACGGCCCCGACATCCTGCTTGCCGATGAACCCGTGGGAAGCCTGGATGAATCCATGGCCCGGTACATGATGAACATGTTCCTTAAACTCAACAAGAAGGGCACAACCATCGTCATCGCGAGCCACCGCCAGGACCCTCTCATGGACTATGCAAAGGTCATCCGGATGGAGCGCGGAGGGATAGCAGGAAACGTATAGCCTCATGATCAGGATCTATTACATATTCAAGCTCATTGCCCGCGGGTTACGCCTGAGGCCGTGGGGCAGCCTGCTCACCCTTGTCTCCTGCTGGTTCGCACTGTGCCAGCTTTCGCTGATCTTCTCCACGGTGGACCTGGCTGATCGAGCGAGCACCCTGCCGGCGACCTCGGGGGCCATGGTCGCATATATTAAGGATGGTACGCCACAGGCCCGCATTTCCGAACTGGGGAAAACCATACAATCCCATGAGGAGGTGTCCCGGGTGAAGTTCATCCCGCGGGAGCAAGGCCTCGAAAAGATGAAGAAATGGCTCGGGGACGAAAGTTCGCTGGTGGAAGGCGTGGACCCGGAGATCCTGCCGGATGCATTCGAGGTGACCCTCCATCGGCAGTATGCCGACAAGGCCCCCCTTCTGGCCCGGGAGTTCAGTAAGTTGCCTGACGTGGATGACGTGCGCTATCGAAAGGGCCTCATCGGGTCGATAGCAGGGTCCTTCAAGCAGATCATCATAGGGGCATCGGCCATCGGGACCATTGTAGTGATCTGCCTTGCCCTGGTTATCTTCCTCTCCATCCGGGTGGGCATCGTCTCCCGCAAACAGGAGATCGAGGTCATGAAAATGCTGGGCGCCACATCGTTCTTCGTCTATGCGCCATATATCATTGAAGGAGCCGCCTACGGTCTCCTGGGATCCGGGGCTGCACTGTCAACCACATCCATGGCATTTCACTACGTTCAGGTCCATTACCCTGCATTGCAGCCAATAATACGACCCTTTACCGTCCAGCAGGTGTCCGGGATGGTCTTTTTTGCCTGTTTCTGCAGCGTGGTGGGGTCCATGCTGGCCATTCAGAGGAGCATCGATGTGTAGGGTGCTTGCCCTGGCAGTGCTCGTCGCCTTCCTCGCCCCCGCGGGGGACTGCCTGGCAAAGGATGAGTCAAAAACCATCAAGGAGCTCGGCAGAAAGGTCCAGATCATCGATCAGAAACGACGCACGGAGGAACAGCGGCTCAGGGATCTCGACCGGACGATCTCTTCTACCCAAGAAGAGATCTCTTCTGCACGGGAAACGTCTAAGGCCATAGGCGAGAAGATCGCCACACAGCGGGCTCAGATCAGGAAATACCAGAAGGCACTTTCCCAGTCGCAGGGTTCTCTGAGGCAGAAGTGGATCGCCCTGTACAAGGGGGCGTACCTCGATATGGTGGATGTGCAGTATACCCACGCCGAATATGCAGGGTACATCGATGCCATCATATCCAGGAACAAGGAAGAGCTATCGGAATACCATCAGACAAAGGATCGGCTCCTCGATGCCAAGGAGCGTCTGGATGACGCATCCACAGCCCAGAAGGAAAACCTGAAGGAGCTGGAGGGAAAGATCGGCACCCTCAGTACGGAGCATGAAAAGAAGGCCAGCCTCCTTGCCTCGCTGCGCAGCGAGAAGAAGACCTATGAAGAACAGATCCAGCGGCTCCTCAAGAAGCTGCAGGAGAGGAAGACCGAGGTTCCCAACCGCGGCATGGCCAAGAGGATGGGCGACCTCCCCTGGCCGGTACAGGGCACCATTGTTCGCGGATTCGGGATCACCAAGGAAGAAGGGTATGCCCAGATCTCCCACGGAGTGGACATCGAGGCCGAGGAAGGCGCGCCGGTGAAGACAATCCACGCGGGAACCGTGGCATATTACAGCTGGATCCCGAAATTCGGCAACACCATGATCATCGATCATGGTGGTGGCCTCTTCTCGGTGTACGGGCATCTCCAGAAGGCACTGAAATCCAACGGGGATACGGTGAACGCTCGGGAGGACGTCGCCCTGGTGGGTCAGAGCGGGGATGTTATGAAACCGACCCTCCACTTCGAGATACGGTACAAAGACAAACCTCAGGATCCCGTCAGGTGGCTTTCCCGGCAACAGTGATTATTTTACACTCATGACAGATATGCTATAGGACGATTCAGAAAGAAGCACTCCATAAGGAAAGGTATTCTATGAGAAACAAGAAGGCAATCCTGCCTGGCCTTATAGTGGCAGGGCTTGTGGGCTTCCTGTTCCTGCAGCACACGGATGCCCTCAATGCTGAGACCCCGGGTATTTTCCCTGAACTCCAGAAGTTTACGGACTGCCTCGACCTCATTGAGAAGTACTATGTGGAAGAGGTCACGCCGGACACCCTCATCGAAGGGGCCATCAAGGGGATGACCTCAACCCTTGACCCACACTCGACATACCTCTCCAAGGAAGATTACAAGGAGATGCAAATCAGCACCACGGGTTCCTTCGGAGGTCTCGGGATCGAACTCGGCCTGAGGGAAGGACAGCTCACCGTGATTACACCCATCGAAGGAACTCCCGCCTTCAAGGCAGGAATCAGGCCCGGCGACAGAATCCTTAAGATCGATTCCACGGCCACCACCGACATGACCCTGGAAGAGGCGGTAAAGATCCTGCGGGGACCGAAGGGCACCAAGGTTACGCTCACCATTGTCCGCGAATCCGAGGACAAACCCCTGGAGGTGACCATCACCAGAGCCATCATCCACATCCAGAGCGTCATCTCCCAGATGCTCGAGCCGGGTTATGGATACATCAAGATACGGAATTTCCAGGTGGACACCTCGGAAGCGGTGAGAAAAGCCATGCAGTCCATGCTGAAATCCGGAGGCCTCAAGGGTCTGGTCCTCGACCTCAGGTATAATCCCGGCGGGCTCCTCGACCAGGCCATCGCCGTGAGCGACCTCTTCCTGCCCGAGGGCAAGATCGTCTATACAGACGGCCGCAGGCCCGAAGACCGCGTCGAGTATATGGCCCACAAGGAAGGCACCTTCAACGGGTTCCCCATCGTGGTCATCATCAACGGCGGCACCGCCAGTGCGGCAGAGATCGTATCCGGTGCGCTTCAGGACAATAGCCGGGCCATCATCGTGGGCGTCAGGAGTTTCGGCAAGGCATCGGTGCAGACTATCCGCCCGCTGAGCGACGGGTCGGCCCTCAAGCTCACCATCGCCAGATACTACACGCCCTCGGGCAGGTCCATCCAGGCGAAAGGGATCGAACCGGATGTCGCTGTGGAACAGAAGGTGGCCTCTCAGGAGTCTACCCAGACCTTCATCAGAGAAAAGGATCTCAAATCCCACTTGGAACCCAAGGGGGATGAACCCGTCGATCAGGGTGAGTCACAAAGCGGGCCTGTGAACCTGGAGAAAGATTTCCAGTTGAAGTATGGGCTTGACATGCTCAAGACATGGGAGGTGTTCCACCGGGTGAAGAAGGCGGCATGAGCGCGAGGAGAAGAAAAAAGCCGCACAGGAAGGTCGTCATCACAGCAGTTATCAGCGCCCTGATCATCCTGATCCTGATCGTCACCGGCCTCCTCCTGTTCACCCAGAAGCCGGCTCAGTCACCGGGGAAAATACGTGAACAGACCACTGTCACCATCACCAGGCCGCTCATCGTAGGTGAAGAAATCCTCATCAAGGGCTGCCTCTTCGACCTGGGTATTCCGAGAGACAGTATCAGCGTCAAGGGCAGGACCATTCATGTCACCACGGAGAAAATCCCTCCCTCCTCTCGCATCCGCAAGGCCTTTACGGACATCGAGGGGGAAGAAGGGGTGAAGGTGAGCATGGATGAGCCTTCCCGGATAAGCATCATCATGAACGGTCATACCTGGGACATCATCTTCAGCGCAGCAGCCGGCAGACGGGTGGATGTACACGCCAGGGTCGCCATCATCATCGACGACATGGGCCAGGATATGGGAATCGCACGCAAGTTGGCGGCCATAGACGCGGACCTCACCTTCGCCGTACTGCCCCATGAGCCGTATACGGCGGACGTCGCCCGGTATCTCCACTCCCGGGGCAGACAGGTGCTGCTTCACCTTCCCATGGAAGGCAACGGGAAAAACCCCGGGCAGGGGGCCATCTACGGCACCACAGACCCAGCCGAGGCAGCTGAGATACTCCGTGATTCCCTGGAGCTGGTCCCCGATGCCGTGGGAGTGAACAATCACATGGGTTCGGTGGTCACCAGGGATAAAGCCATCATGGAGGCCCTCATTACGGTCCTCAAGGAACAGGACCTCTTTTTCATAGACAGCCTCACCACGGGTGGCTCGGTATGCCGTTCCGTCGCAGAGGAGGTCGGCCTTCCCTTCATGGCCCGTGATGTCTTTCTCGACAACGAACAGTCCACGGAATACATCACCGGCCAGATCGAAAAACTCATCGAGACGGCTCTGCGTCATGGGGAAGCCATCGGGATCTGTCATCCCCATCAGGCAACCTACAAGACACTGGCCCGGGAGGTTCCCCGGCTCCGTGATATCGGCATCGAGGTGGTGAAGGTTTCCACACTGGTGGACAGCCGCGATTAAGACCTTCCAAACCGGACCGGCATCGATTCGGGGATCGCTGAAGGCCCATGTTACATGGGTACATGCCGTTATCGAGGGTTCTTTGTTTGAGGGATGCTTCTCTCAAGTTCACGTTGGCTCTGCATGATCCGATGAGTTCCTGCTGATGAAGCTTGCAGAAACTCATCGGATTGCACAGGCTGTATGTATCAAACCATCTGTGACTAGCCTCGATTGACTCCCGCCTTCCCTTTGGGATATAGAGAAAAGCGCAAAAGGGCTTGATACGTATGAAGCAGTGGTTCGTGGTACAGACAAATCCCAAGGAGGAGCACCTGGCCTCCATGGTCCTTTCCCAGAGCGGCATCGTCATCTATCAGCCGTTCATGGAAAAATTCGTGTTCCATGCCCGGAAGAAGACGCTCAAGCGGTACCCGCTCTTTCCCAACTACCTCTTCGTGCATATCGCACCCGTCGAGGAGGATTTCCACAAGATCCGCTGGTGCAGGGGCGTGCGCAGGATCCTCATCGACAACTACCAGCCCATCCCCATCGAGGACGAGTTCATCGCCTCCCTGCAGACGCTCCAGGACAAGGAGAGCGGCATCATCAAGAAACCAGTCGAATTCGAGCCCGGCGACCAGGTACGCATCAAGTCGGGTCCGCTGAAGGACCTCGTCGGGATCTTCGAGGCATGGGGGTCGGACGAGGGAAGGGTGAAGATCCTGATCCAGATGGTCAACAACCGGGCCAAGGTGGTCATGCATCCCTCCCTCATCGAAAAGGCCTGATCAACGGGAGGACTCCATCCGGAAGATCTACGGAAATGAGAAAACCCTGAAGGCTTCCGACGCCAAGGCCATCGAACGGCTCTACCGGAGGCGCGTTCCCTTCAACAGCGTCATCACCCACGAGCTCTGCACAGAACTGACCCGCATATCGTCGGACGCAGGCATCCAGATCGGCCTGCTCATCAACCGCCTCGGCGGTGTGGAATACGTCATCGCCGGCACGGCCACGGGAATCTCCATCCCCGGGCTGAACCGGATGAGGACACACCCCGGCAGGCTTCAGGGGCTGAGACTCGTCCACACACACCTCCGGGACGGACGCCTCACCTTCGAGGACCTCACCGACCTCGCAAAGCTCCGTCTCGACCTGGTCTACGCCATCGAGGTGCGCGAGGACGGCAGCCCCGGTCTTGCATATGGAGCCCATCTCCTCCCCGCCGAGGAGGGCGGGAGCCTGTGGAAGATCCTCGACCCGGTCCCCACCTTCCGCATCGACATCCCCTTCGATGCGTTCATCGAGGCCCTGGAGGGGGAGATCACAAAGAAGCAGAATCTCCTTGTCCCTGGCGTCCATGAGGACCGGGCCATCCTGGTGGTGGTCCCGTCGGCGGGAGGGGACATCCTCAATGATGTCGTCGCCGAATTCCAGGCCCTGGCAAAGGCGGCAGAAGTCACGGTGGTGGATACGGTCGTGCAGAAGAGGCCCAGACCCGACCCGAGGTATGTCATCGGCAAAGGCAAGGTGGCGGACATCTACATAAGGGCCCTGGCGAAAGACGCCAATCTCCTCATCTTCGACCACGAGCTGACGCCATCTCAGGCACGGTCCATCGCCGAGATCGCGGACATGCGCGTCATCGACCGGACGCAGCTCATCCTCGACATCTTCGCCCGCAGGGCCAGGACCAGGGAAGGCAAGATCCAGGTCGAGCTCGCCCAGCTCCGGTACAACATGTCGCGGCTCGTGGGGAAAAACCCCTCCCTGAGCAGGCTTGCAGGAGGCATAGGCACCAGGGGGCCGGGCGAGACCAAGCTGGAGGTCGACCGGCGCCGGGCCAAGGAGCGCATGGATCACCTTGAGCGTGAAAATTCGCAGATCAGCCGAAAGCGGAGGATCACCAGGGCCCGCAGAGGTAGGCAGGGCCTTCCCGTGATCTCCATCATCGGCTACACCAACACCGGCAAGTCCACCCTCCTCAACGCCCTGACCAGGAGCAGCGTGCTCACGGCAGACATGCCCTTTGCCACGCTGGACCCTTCCAGCAAGCGGCTGCGGTTTCCCAGAGACATCGAGGTGATCATCACCGATACGGTAGGGTTCATCCGCGACCTGCCCAGGGACCTGAAGGCGGCCTTCATGGCGACACTGGAGGAACTCGAAGACGCACATCTCCTCCTGGAGGTCATCGATCTCACCGACGAGCATATCGACTACCGCATCCAGGCCGTGGACGAGATCCTCAAGGGGCTCGAACTCCAGGACAAACCCCGGCTCAAGGTGTTCAATAAGGCGGACAGGACCAGTCCCGGCATCGCACGGACATGGGCGGCACGCTACAATGGCGTGATCATATCGGCCCTGGACAGGTCATCGCTCAGGGATCTCATCGATCGGGTGGAAGGCTATTTCCTGGAGACCTGAGTACTCCTCCCGGGGAAAGATGAACGAAAAACCTTCCCCTGTAGGTGCCTGGTACAGTCATCCAATGTTCAAAACCCTACTCTTTCTTGCCGTTGATGAGCTTGAGGGACTCTTCGATGAGTTTCCCGGGAAGTCTCAACGACCTCAGAAGTGAGGCGGCCACCGTATTGGACAGGGTATCGATGGGTGCAACCATGACCTTCGGATCGTCTATGGTGCCACCCACCTTCATGCTCACCACAATGAACCTGCCGTTTTCCCCGGTGAGCACCCAGCCGACCACGGGTATCATGCTGATGGCCCTGTCTACACTCTCCAGGGGCTGGACACCCATGACCGCATCGATCTTCTTCGAGTCCAGGGAGTACTTCCCGATGGCAGAGACCTGAATGGAATTGCTTTCCAGGGTAAAGTCATCGAAATCAACCACATTGTCCTTGATGGTCAGGGTGGTGTTGATGTGGTTGTAGGTGAAGTGCCTGCTGAGAAAATCCGTGTCCTGGTTCCGGGCGATACGGTAGACGTTGAGCAGCGAGAAGACCTGGGAGACGAGGGCGTATCTGCGTATCTCCCCGTCTTTCGCATGTACGACGAGGGTACCGTTGAGGGAATCAGCACTACCCCAGAGACGACCCTCCACATCCAGCATGCCGTCGATGGCCGATGTGCCGTTCGCTGCCTTAAGTAGTTTCCTGAGGTCGGAATCCTTCAGGGAAATCATCATATCGAAGGACGAACCCCCTTCCAGTGAGAAGTGTGCACTTCCCTTCGCAGTCCCTGAAACGGTTTCCATGATCGCATTGTCAAGTCTCAGCATCCCGTCCTTCAGCTGAGCATCGGCTGTGGCCGTCTCCACGGGCAGCCCGAAGAAAACGCACCGTGCAAGCTGGAGTCGTGCATCGGCCCGGAGATCCCTGAGACCTTCGAACCCCCTGCCTTGCCCTCCGACCGTCAGGCCCTCTACGCTGACCATCCCTTTGAAGGATGGGTGCGCATCACGGGTGAGGTCGCCACTGAGGGTGGAACGGACATCGCCTATCCTCACCTTAAGGCCGTCCACGGATACCTTTGATGGCATGATCACCAGGGCTCCGTTGACGGTCATGAAGTCTTCCGCCAGAGGGAACACCGCGTCATGCAGGGTGACGTTCCCTGAAGTTTTCAGGGTATTTCCCCACTCAAGAGACAGATTTCCGTCGATGACCCCGCCCAGGGGCCTGATCACCTTCTTGCCCTGCAGGGAGATATCCTTCAGATCGACCCTCCCGGAGAGTACCGCCAGGCCGTTGTTTCCCCTTATATCGGCCGATCCCTCCACCCTGCCCGAGGGATTGCGGATAACAAGTGTATTGAGGGAGATATCGGAACGCTTTCCGAGCCTGGCCTTGAACTCGCCCTGCGCGGTCACCGCCCGCGCCCGGTAGGTCCGTTCATCTCCGGCGAAGGCGATCCCCTGGGCGTTCATCTCCACGGTACCGTTGAGGTCGAGACCCCTGCCTCTGCCCGTCACCTTAAGGGTGGCATCTTCGGGAGTGATCTTCCCCACGGCGGGCAGACGGTCGGCCGTAAGGGTGAACCGGGAAGTACTATCGCCGAAAGGCGCAAAGAGGCTCACCTGCAGCTTCCTGATGCGCGTCTTGTCGACCATCCCGCTGAGCGTAATGGACTGAGGTTTTGCATAGCTGTCTGCGTGGATGGTCCCGATCAACCCCGTAACCGCATGCGCACCCCACATAAATGCACAATCGGTCAGACGGATGTCTCCCTTCGCCGTGAAAGGATTCCTGGTCTGTTCGTCATAATAGGTGCTTACCCGGCCCTTAATGTGGCCCGCCTTCACCCCGGCGACCGGTCGCAGGAGATGATGGATCTCTTCCGGCACCATGGAGGCCTGCCATGCGCGCAGGAAGTCCGCAGCCGGCATGTCCACATCCACATCTACTCCCACCCGCATGAGGGGCTTCACCGCACCCGGGAACACGATATCCACCCGGTTGAGGTGGGAGGTACCCACCGTGCCCGTCAGGTTTCTGAACCGTATGTCACCCTTGCCGTAAACGACCTGGCCGGTTATACCCGTCACCTTTTCCACTCCATGACCTGCGCTGAAGCTCTGACCTTTCAACTCCTGGACAACATGGAGGTTGTCAAGGAGCTCCACCCCCGAGAAGAACCCTTTGACGGGTCCCTGGTACTGTGCCGTGGAGAATCGCGATCTCCCGTTTCTGATCTGCCGGGTGAGGAGCTCTCTCAACCACCCGGGAAACCTCTCCACTGGCAGCACCGACACGACCTTCTCATAATCGAAGGCCTTCGATGAGGCCTCCAGGTTCAACCGGACATCTTCCCATGATGCGATATCCGTAAACCCGGCGATCTCTCCCTTTCCCGACACCTCGATGACCGGGGTTCTGAAGGTGATGTCGGTGATCCTCATACGGTTCCCGTTCCCCTCCAGAGAAGCGGAGGCTGACAGCCTGTCCATGGTGCCGTGAATCCATGGATGATGCAGGCCCTTTACCTGGAGGGAGAAGGAACCGGTCTGTCCCTCCCGCGTGTCCTCTATAGTGATGCTTGCATGGGCCGTGCCTTTCATCCTTCCATCAAGCTGATCGAGACTGATGCCATAGGCATCGAAGGTCAACTTTCCGGGTCGCTCGAGATCGGTCTCCAGGAGTACCCTGCCGCCGAGGGTGCGGGCCCGGAGATTGGCCCAGTTGTAAGTGATGCGACCGCTTACGTCCGTCAGGGGGACGTCGACACCGTGATAGATGATCTTCATGGAGCCTTTCCAGATCAGAACCACAGGCCTCTTCCCCTCTGCATCCCGGGTCTTGAGGTTCTTCATGTTGTCAAGGTCCACAATCCCTTCCGGCTTGATGAGCCGCACCTTTCCTACGCTCACGTCCCCCAGGAGGAATTTCCAGATGGAGAGATACGCCGTGATACTCCTGATGTGCAGGGTTATGACCCCTGGCTCGTTGATGTTCACCTTGGTCAGGATGACCCGGGGCCCGCTCTTCCATTCAAACCGGGCCCGGTCGATGGTGACTGGTACACCGAGGTTCTTCTGCAGCTGATGCTGTACCGTGGCCGTCACCTTCTCGGGCGACTTGGTCATGAAGTACAGGAAGGAGAGCGCCCCACCCCCTGCGAAGACGGTGATTATGAGCACTATAAGAAGAAGTATTTTAAAGGATTTCTTCATGAGGTTGTCTCACCCCATAGTACAGAGCTGTACTGAATTGCAAGTGTTCTTGATGGCGACCCCTCCGTGATAAGCGCGTGAATGGGCAATCCTTGACGAGAAACCGGTGAAATGTTACACTGAGTGCATGTTAGACGTAAAATTCATAAGACAAAATGCTGAGTTAGTGAAAACATCTTTGAGGAACAGAGGGGCATCCATCAGCCTCGATTCACTCATGGAAAAGGACAACGATCGCAGGGCCCTCATCCAGAAGGCCGAGGAGCTCAAGGCGACGCGCAACCAGTTTTCCATGAAGATCGCCAAGGCAAAAGGCCAGGGAGGAGACCTGGAGCAGGAAAAGGCGGAGATGCGCCGCATCTCGGATGAAATCAAGACCCTCGATTCCCAGATCCGGGACGTGGAGACTGCCATGGAGTCGCTGGCCATGGAGATCCCCAACATCCCGCACGAGAGCGTGCCTGTAGGCTCTGACTCGAACGACAACCAGGTGGTACGGACCTGGGGGGAAAGGCCGCAGTATGACTTTACCCCCAAGGACCACTGGGACGTGGGCGAGAACCTGGGCGTGCTGGATTTCAAGCGTGCCGCCAAGATCACCGGTGCCAGGTTCACCGTGAGCTGGGGGCTCGGATCCCGCCTGGAACGGGCGCTGATCAACTTCATGCTCGACGTGCATACCGGAGAGCACGGCTGTACAGAGGTATGGACGCCGTTCATGACGAACCGCGACAGCATGACCGCCACCGGCCAGCTCCCCAAGTTCGAGGAAGAGCTGTTCCGGACCGATGACTACTTCCTCGTCCCCACCGCCGAGGTACCGGTGACCAACCTCTACCGGGACGAGACCCTTGCAGAGGAAGACCTGCCCATCAAGCTGGTCGCCTATACCCCCTGCTTCAGGAGGGAGGCGGGCTCCTACGGCAAGGACACCCGGGGCCTGATCAGGCAGCACCAGTTCAACAAGGTGGAGCTCGTGCGGTTCGCCCACCCCGACCGTTCCTTCACGGACCTGGAGGAGCTCACGGCGGACGCCGAAGACATCCTGAAAAAGCTGGGGCTTCACTACCGCGTGGTGGTGCTCTGCACCGGCGACCTCGGCTTCTCCTCGGCCAAGACCTATGACCTTGAGGTGTGGATGCCGGCCCAGGGCGTATACCGCGAGATCTCGTCCTGCAGCAATTTCGTGGACTTCCAGTCCCGCAGAGGCCAGATCCGCTACAAAGCAAAACAGGGCAAGAAAACGGAGCTCTGCCATACCCTGAACGGAAGCGGCCTGGCTGTGGGGAGGACCGTTGCTGCCATTCTCGAGAACTACCAGCAGGCAGACGGCACCGTGAAGGTCCCCGAGGCACTCAAGCCCTACATGGGTGTTGACCTCATCGGTCCCATACGCTAAGGAGATTGCCCTGACGGAGGGATGGCCGAGTGGCTTAAGGCGTCGGTCTTGAAAACCGATGTACCGTC
>DAITOA010000028.1:0-40130 GCA_036834365.1 Thermodesulfobacteriota bacterium
TCTTCCACATGGCCATGCCGAAGGGGAAGTTCCAGGGGATGATGCCCACGCACACACCGACGGGTTCCCTGCGGATGTAGTTCCTGCCGGGGCTTGCCAGCGATGCCGGCTCGCGGACCTCCTCGTGCCACTTGAACCTGCGGGCCGCATGCCAGGCCAAATTCCGCGCGGTCATGGATGCGCCGACGACCTCGGCACCGGTCCGGTTGATGATGCCGCCCGAGTCCATGGATTCATAGCTGGCCAGCCTGACGATGTACTTGGTCAGCCTGTCCGAGAAGTCCATGATGACCCGGGAGCGCTCATCCTGGGCCAGCGAGCTCCAGACGCCCGAGTCGAAGGTTTTCCGCGCCACATCGATGGCCGCCTCGGCATCGGAGACCCCCCCGTAGGCATAGGTGGCGAAGGGCAGTCCCGTTCCCGGATCGATGGCCTCCCTGGTCCTGCCGCTTATGGAATCGACGAACTCACCCCCGATGTACATCCTGAAATGTTCCACTCACACCTCCTGTGAGAATACAGAGATTATTCACAACCCGCTGCATGGGACCACGGATTCGAATTCATCACACTATCTGAGCATTACGACAGGTGCATAGCCAGAAATCCGGCCTGCCTCTCCACCACTTCCCTGAAAAGATCCCCGGTGTATACGTCGAAGTGCCCCACGGGCAGGCCCACTACCTCGGCCCGGGGGATCCTTGCGCCCATGCGTTCCACAGCCTCGGGCGGGATGAGGGAATCATTCTTCGCGTACATGAGAAGCACCGGGCAGCCTACCCTGCGCGCAAACCAGACAGGCCTGTAGGCGGACACCATCAGGCAGATCCTGGCCGGGACCTCGTTCTTCATGGGGGAGTCAGCCGGCACGAGGGTATAGTAGCCCTCCATGGCATCCGGGGTGTTCATGCATGCAAAGGTACCGGGCTCCGCTACGGCCGGCACCGTGTGGGGGCTCTTTCCTGCGGCCAAGCGAAACAGGTCCTTGATCCCATGGTAGAGTCCCTCGATCTGGTACGGGATGGAGAACTGCATGGTGGTCGCTACTCCGTCTACGAAAGGTACCTGGGCCACCACGGCCCTGATGCCCGGGACCTGCGCGGCGGTCACCACCACGTGCCCGCCCGAAAAGGAGGTTCCCCACAGGGCAAGCCGGGAACCGTCCACCTCGGGAAGGTAGCGGGTGTGCGATATGGCCGCTTTCCAGTCAGCGAGATGCCTCCAGGGATTCACGAGGTTCCTGGGCTCCCCCTGGCTGCCGCCGAAGTTGCGGTAGTCGAAGAGAAGGACTGCCATCCCACGGTCCGCAAAATGCTCGGCATAAGGTTCAAGGCCGAAGTCCTTCTGGCCTGCGAATCCGTGGGCCATGACCACCACGGGCGGCCTTGCAACCCCGTCGGGCAGGTAGAGCCAGGCCGAGCACCTCAATCCCATGCTGTAAAAATCAGAGTCGATCCTCGTCATCAGTACGCCCCCTTCCTCATTCTCTCCAGAATCAAGCAGCATGTACAGTGATGGTACACACCGCAGAACAGGGACTCCTATGCACTCCGTTCCAGGAGTCTCTTCATGCCGTCAATGGTCTCCAGGGCGCCCTCCCTGAAGGTGCTCAGGCCGTTCATCAGCCTCTGGGCGAGGAGCCCGGATGCGCTCCAGGAAACGGGCGCATACCTCCACGTGCTCGTGAAGCGCACGCCACCTTCCGCCTTTTCAAGGACATCGGTCAGCGTGACCCTGAAAAGGCCCGGCACATGCATCCTTTCCTGGTATAACCTCGGATACTCCAGGGTGCTCACAAAGCTGTACACCCTGAAGACCGTCCCGTACAGGTCAACCCTCCAGATGAATTCCGTGCCCTTCTTCAATATCCGGGGCCCGCTCACCTGGTCCACATACCCCTTCACGTACTCCGGGTGGCGGGAGGTATCGATGATGAGGTCGAACACCTCCTCGCAGGTCGACCTGATGAAGATGGTTGCACAAGTTCCGTCGGTACCCATGGCGGCCTCCACTCTTTATACTATAAAATGAACAGAATTCAATTATTGTATGATGACATGAATGATCGATTCCATGTCCCTGTCGCCCGGAATTATGATTCGGGACATAAAAGGGGGCCCGTATCATATACCCGGACCAGGATTTCGAGGATCTCCTTCAGTTCGACAAGGGAGAGGAATCGAGCTTGTGCGGGAACCGGATCTGCAGTGCGGCCGCAAGATTCCCCAGGGCGATGCATGCGCCGAGCAGAAACACGTACTGGAAGCCGAAGCGGTTCCAGATCGCACCGCCGATCAGGGCGACCGTAATGGAGAAGATGTGATCGATACTCACCGACATGGTCAGCGCCGGCTGGACATGCGAGGCATCACGCGCGATCTTTTTCATGTACATGGCGCGGGCCATGTTCACCGACATGAGCATCTGGTCCAGGAGGAAACACCCGCACGCGATGAGAAAGGCGGTATGCTCGGAGAACCAGTATCCGGCGAATCCATAGCCTGTACATACGAAGACCAGGAGCACCGCCTCGGATGCGAGGACGATGCGCTCGCCCAGGTGGTCGGTGGCCCATCCCAGGAGAGGTTGAAACACGATGCCGATCACCCCGCCCAGCGTCAGGAGGGTGGCGATGGTCTGCGTCGGCTGATGGAACACGGTGACCAGCACCCACGGTGCAAAAGTGATGAAAAGCTGTTTGCGCGATCCGTAGAGAACCGACAGGGCATAAAACAGGCGGTATTCCCGGTGGAGCTTCAGGTGGAGCGCGGGGGGCTGTGTCTGCTCCGGCTTCATGGCGAACAGGAGAAGGGCTGCCGTGACAAAGGCCATTGCAGCCATGACGAAGGTGTGGTGGAACGTCAGCCCGAGGTGCTTGAACCCGAAGAACACGACAAAGCTCCCGAGAATGGCGGCCAGGTTCCGCAAGGCGTTCAGCTGGCCGAGGCGTCGGCCGGTCCTGCCTTCCCGGGCAAGCTCCATGCCGATAGTGGAGGCCAGGGGCAGGAAGATATGCTGTCCCAGGCTGTAGATGAACAGCCAGAACACCATGGCGGTGTACGTGGGTGAGGCGAAACCGATGAGCACCGATCCTGCGGCACCCAGCAGCATGGCCACAACGGCGAGCCTGCGGCTGCAGAGAAACCAGAGCAGCGCCGAGGCGAAAACCACGAGCAGGCCCGGGAGCTCCCGGGGAAACTCCAGGAAGGACCTCTCGAGGCCGCTCAGGGCGAAACGGTCGTTGAGGAAGTTGTTGAAGGTTGCATCGATGATGCTGTACGCCATGCCCATGGCCAGCGAGGCGGCGATGAACAGCCTGAGCTCCCGGGGCATGCGCGTGGATCGTGGTGTGGGAGTCATGGCACCCCGTACCAATTCGGGGGGTACCGCGTCAATGGGATCCTTGGACCCGGGTGGGCGGGACACAGGTCGCCGTTCGGGAAGGTCACTCGGTACCGTATCCGTCGTCTTCTCTTCTAGGAATCCTGCCGCCGGTTCACCCGGAACTCCCGGGGCGTCATGCCCGTCTGCTTCTTGAAGACTGTGTTGAAGGTGGACTTGGAATTGAATCCGGACTCGAAGCAGATCTCGAGGATGCCCCTGTCCGGGTGTTCCGCGAGCTGCCGCTTGGCCTCGTCAACCCGGAAGGAGTTCACGAAGTTCCGGAAATCCTGGTTGATCCTTTCGTTCAGGAACTGGCTGAGCTGGTGCGGGGTGATGGCGAGCAGGTCGGCCACGGTCTTGAGGTTGAGCTCCATGTCCTTGTAGAGCTCCTCTTCCCCCATGAGCTCCATGAGGCGCGTATAGATGACCTCTGTATTGACCCCGGAAAGCAGCGATTTTTCGTAGCGCTTCCGTTTTATCTCCCTTTTCAGGAGCTGGAAAAACTGGGGGTAGCGGCGACTGGCCAGGAATATAACCACATGGATGAAGGTCAGGAGAATCCCCCCGGCCACCACCAGGGAAGGTCTCCCGAGGACAAGGCCTGCAGCCAGCCCAATGGTCGTAACCTTCGAGACCATGTTGAGCCCGGCCATGAGCCTCACCTCCGAGCGTATCTCCCGGCTGTTCCACAAAGAGAACTCGATGAGCGAGAGGTAGGAGAGGTAACAGAAGACGTGGACGGCCCCGATCATGAGGATAATGGTAAAGGGACTGCTCATCGGGGCATCGAAGATTCCGGCGATCATATCCCGTTTGAACGTGTCCCCCTGGAACTGGAACAGGACCTCCGAGCAGAAGACCACAGACGCCGGCAGGATGTGGAGCCTGGTCTTGTAGGGTATGTCCTGCTCCGGATCCATCAGGGAGTGGTAGCTGAACAGGTTCAGGGGACCCACGGCATAGATCGTGGTCAGGAACAGGAAGGATGTCAGCGGGTACCGTGCCTGCACCATATCGACACTGAGGCCGACGTTCAGCATGATAATGGCGTTGCACGTCAGGAGCAGGAACGACAGGATGTTCACCCTGTCGATCTCCCTGGTGACAATGCCCGACACTCCCATGAGGAGGCTCAGTCCGCTCCCGAAGAAGATAAGCCCCTGGAGTATGGCAAGCGGATCATACATGGGGCTGATCCGCCTTCATCGGGGGAAGGGAGCGATCCCTGGGCATACGCCGAGGACCCTCATTCAACCCCGCTCATCCAGCGGCACGTACTCGTTCTCCTTCGGCAGCGAGCTCACGTAGGCGGGCCTGATGAGCCGGGCCTGGATGATCTGCTCTATGCGGTGCGCAGACCACCCCGCGATCCGTGCCATGGCGAAGATGGGGGTGAACATGTCGATGGGGATGCGGAGCATCTTGTAGACGAACCCGGAGTAGAAGTCCACGTTCGGGGCCACCACCTGGCCCTTGCGCTCGTAGATGAGCTCGCTGCCGATGGCGGCCACCAGCTTCATGAGGCTCAGTTCGTCCATGATCTCCTTTTCCGTGGCGAGCTCTTCAGCCTTCTCCAGGAGTATCTCCGCCCGGGGATCGCTCATGGTGTACACCGCATGACCGATGCCGTAGATCTTGCCGGTACGGTCATGGGCCTTGCCGTCCAGGATCTTCTCCAGATACCTCCGCACCTGCCTGTGGTCTTCCCAGTCCTTTACGTTCTTCTTGATGTCCCGCATCATGCGCATGACCGCCTCGTTTGCCCCGCCGTGGAGGTGGCCGGAGAGCGATGCGATGCCCGAGCAGATGGCCATATAGGTGTTCGCCCCGCTGCTTGATACGGTGCGCACCGTGAAGGTGGAGTTGTTTCCCCCGCCGTGCTCGGCGTGCAGCATGAGGGAGAGATCGAAGAGCATGGACTCCCGCTTGTGGGGTCTGGTGCCCCTGAGCATGTAGAGGAAGTTCTCGGCCGTGGAGAGTTCGGGGTCGGGCGGGATGATCCGCAGGCTCGATCCCTGGCGATACCTGGATACGTTGTAGTTGTAGGCCACGATGGTGGGGGCCTTTGCCAGGAGGCGGATGCAGGTCTCGGTCACGTCCCTGATGTCCGTGGACACGGGCTTGGGGTCGCACCTGCTCAGGTGGGACATGACAGAATGCAGGGCGAACATCTGGTTCTCGTTCTCGGCCTCCTGCATGATGATGCTCCGCTCGGACTTGTTCAACGCCCTGTTCCGGGCGATGAGACTCGAGAAGTTCTTCAGGTCGCCTTCGGTGGGGAGTTCTCCGGTCAGCAGGAGGTAGCAGACCTCGTCGTATCCGTACCGGTATTCCCCGTGGATCCTCCTGGCGAGCTCGATGGCATCATACCCGCAGTACAGGAGCTTGCCCGGTGCAGGCTGCACGATGGTGCCGCGGCCGTCCTCGGCAGGCAGCCGCTTGAATCCGAACACGGTTCCCTTGGAGGTGATGCCCACCACGACGCCGGTGCCGTCGGTGTTCCGCAGCCCCAGCTTGATGTCCTTGGCCCTGATGAGCTCGGGCGACACCTCGTTGTGGTATTGTGCCAGATCTTTGATCTTCTTGACTATGTGCTCCATATGGCCCTCGCCTCTTTCATGCTGGAAATATCATTATTTATCATGACCCTGCACCTCCAGGCAATGGCCAGGAACGACAAACGGTTTCCGGCCGGGGGCCTGGTCCCGTCCTACCGGGACGAGGCCTTGAAGGCGAGCCGGTGCAGCCGGTGTTCGAAGGCGTTCCGCTCCTCATCGCTCAGCGAAGAGCAGCCTTCCAGCACGGTCCGCACGATCATGGCGGCCCGCCCGTAGTCGTGCCTGCGGTGTTCGTGATACTTGGCGAGTTCCTCGGCGGCGAAGGGATCGTACGGATCCTGCGAGAGCATGGCATCCCAGATCAGGGCCGCTTCCTCCCATGCGCCTGCCCTCTTGTGGATCAGGGACAGCGAGCGCCGGGCCGCGAGGGAGACCTCCCGGTCAGGAGACAGGAGTATGCCCTCGTACAGGCTCCGGGCCGAGAGCAGGTCCCCCCGTTCGTGGTGGAGCCGGGCCGCCGCCAGCACGTCGCCGTGGTGCAGCCCTTCCGGGTTAGCGCCACACCCCACCAGATCGGTCAGATGCTTCAGGAGCGATGCCATGGACACGATGTCGAAACGGTTGTGCCGGAACACGTCCTCCATGAGTCTTCCGTCCCGTCGACGCAGCCATTCGAAATACCGTTGGGGAATCTCCCAGCCGGGCACATCCCCATCGCGCTCGAGTCCGAGAACGCAGGCCTCGATGGTCACCAGCCGGGCATTGTCCATGCGGTGCCGCAGGAGGCGTCTGCCCGGGTGGAGCAGGTCCAGGTGGGGCATGCCCGAGAGCGTGTCGCGCTGACGGTTGAGGATGAACCTGGCCGTCAGCAGGTTCAGGTCGTAGGCCCTGCCGTTGAAGGACACCAGGAATTTTCTATCCGCAGCAAGCTCCTGCAGGTATGCGAGCATGGGGGCCTCCTCGGGGAAGTCCCGGGCGAAGAGCTGGCAGGTGACGAACGTACCGCTCTCGAACCACCCCAGGCCGATGAGGAAGGGAAAGGTTCCCGTGCCGCCGGCCAGCCCGGTGGTCTCGGTGTCCATGAACAGGGCGTCTTCGGGGGAAAACCCGGTAAAGGCATCCGACCCTGCCAGGATGCCCACCCCGCCCATGTCGATCAGGGCCAGGTCCCGGATCAGGGCATGGCCATGGCGGTCCGTTTCCTCCATCCGGCTGCGGGAAAAGAAGAACCTGCCGCGATCGGTCACCACCTCTTCTCCGGTAACCGCCTCTTCCAGGGGCATACCCGGCCGCCTGGATGAGGCCGGATCGGACCGCACCAGGCGGTCCCTGCGGTTCATCACCTCATCGATCTTCCTGCGGAGATCGCTGATGGTGTCCTGCCGGGGATCGGGCCGATCCGGCTTCCGGCTCTCCCCGGTGAGACGCCCCAGGCGGTCCTTCAGGCTCATGGCCTGTCCATGAGCCCGAGGATCTGCAGGGCCGCGGACTTGGCCGAGGGACCCACCTCAAGGGCCGGCCCCACACACATGGGGCATCCGTGCTCGCACGGGCACGACCCGATGATCGAGCGCGCCGCTGCAAGCAGCTCCTCGTGGCGGGCAAAGAGGAGGTCGGAGAATCCGATGCCCCCGGGATAGGCGTCGAAGATGAAGACCGTGGGGTCGAAGGCATTCTCCATGACGTTCATGGGCGCCTCCGGGGTGGCGGTGATGACCCGGCGGTCGGGGCCGTAACGCACGAACCACTCGCCGCTCTTGTCGCCGATACACCGGTCCAGGTCCCTGATGTCGGCCATGACGAGCATGGCCGCGATGTGGTGAAGGCAGTAGGCCAGACCCGCCAGCCCGTCGATGACCTCTTCTCGCCTGAGGTCAAGGAAGTCGAGGAGGTCCCAGGGGATGGTGAACCAGTAGCTCGTGGTATGCATGTCCTTCTGGGGCAGGTTGACGTCTCCGTAGCCCACGTTCTCGGAGGTGTAGAACTTGATCTTCTTGTAGCCCACCACCTTGCGCGCCACCTGCACCTCGCCGTGCTCCACGATGACGCTGCCCCCCGTCTTCTTCTCGAAGTCCTCGATGACGCGCACATTGGTATACGTCATGGCGTCGGTGTAGTAGTCCACGTCCACCCTGCGCACGTAGGCCTTCTTGCGATCCAGATCCAGCTTGTCCACGTGGTACTGCTGGGACTCCACCATGTAGATGGCGTCGTCGTGGACCGTGGTGAAGGCGCTGTCCCAGTCGACCTCGGCGATCACCTTATGGCTGCCCGTATCCGTGGTGTCAACCACCACGACGTTCTCCGGGTTGATGGTCCGCAGGCTCACCTCGTCGGCCGGGTAGCTCTCGGCGGCCCAGTGCCAGCGCTGGTCCACCCGGTGGAGCACACCCTTGTCCTCGAGATAGGCAAGGAGTTCCATGAGATTCTCTTTCCCGAAGCGCTCCCCCTCCTCGAAGGGCAGCTCGAAGGCCGCGCTCTTGATGTGGTGGAGCAGGATGAGGAGGTTGTCCGGGTTCACCCGGCAGTGCTCCGGCGAGCGGGCGAAGAAGTACTCCGGGTTCTCCACGATGAACTGGTCCATAGGGTTGCTCCGGGCGATGAGGATGGCTAGGCTGTGGCCGGCCCTGCGGCCCGCCCTGCCCGCCTGCTGCCAGGTGCTGGCGATGGAGCCCGGGTAGCCGGCCATGAGGCATGCCTCGAGGTCGCCGATGTCGATACCCAGTTCCAGGGCGTTGGTGCTCACCACGCCCATGACCGAACGCTCGCGCAGACCCTTCTCGATATCGCGCCTGAGGTTGGGCAGATAGCCACCCCGGTAGCCGGTCACGAAGTGATCCCTGCCCGGGATCTTCTCCTTGAAGCCGTCCTTGAGATACTTGGTGAGTACCTCAACGTTGAGCCTGCTCGTGGTGAACACGATGGTCTGGATGTGGTTGCCGATGAGGTCACCCGCGATCTTCCTCGCAGGGGTGAGGGCCGACTGGCGGATGCCGAGCTCCCGGTTCACGATGGGCGGGTTGTACAGGATGAAGGTCTTTGCCGCCCTCGGGGCCCCGCTTTCGTCTATGAGGGTCACCTCCTTCTCCAGGAGGTTCTCCGCGTGCTCCCCCGGGTTGGCCACCGTGGCGGAGCAGCAGATGAAGACCG
The DNA here is from genome assembly GCA_036834365.1 of Thermodesulfobacteriota bacterium. GTDB lineage: Bacteria > Desulfobacterota > Desulfomonilia > UBA1062 > UBA1062 > MWEI01. The sequence continues at coordinate 9,093 of DAITOA010000028.1, forward strand.
GGTCCGTGCCGTAGAAGCGGCACACCCTCTTGAGGCGTCTGAACACGTTGGTCAGGTGGCTGCCGAACACCCCTCTATAGACGTGCAGCTCGTCCACCACGACGTATCTCAGGTTGGCGAAGAGCTTCTGCCACTTGGTATGGTGCGGCAGGATGCCGGTATGCAGCATGTCCGGGTTGGTGACCACGACATGGCCCTGCTTGCGGATGGCCTGCCGTGCGTCGTCCGGCGTGTCGCCGTCATAGGTGAAGGTCTTGATGTCCGCCTTGAGCTCGCCGATGAGGCCGTGCACCTCGTGCATCTGGTCGTTGGCCAGGGCCTTGGTGGGGAAAAGGTACAGGGCCCGCGTCTCCGGCTCCTCAAGGATACGCTGGAGCACGGGCAGGTTGTAGCACAGGGTCTTGCCGCTGGCCGTGGGCGTGACGAGCACCACGTCCCTGCCCTGCCTGACCAGTTCGACGGCCCGGGCCTGATGGGAGTAGAGCCGCTTGAGGCCGCGACTTTCCATGACCGCCTTCAGTCGCGGGTGGACCCAGGACGGGTACGGCGCAAAACTGCCTTCGGACGCCGGGATATGCGTGATGGAGGTCGCATTCTCCCGGAAGCGCCGATCGCCCTCCGCCCGTTTCAGCCATTCCTTGAGGCTCAGTGTGGCCATGACTCCGTCGGACTCATCCTTTATTCGATGGTATCCCTTCCGACTATAGAAACGGGTGTGTCCGGTGTCAACGTGCATTTGGAAGATGGACGCACGCGGGCTCAGCGTTTTCTGCAGATCCCTTTCAGGGAGCCGATATCTGGCGGGGAGAGGTTCAAAGGATACAAACCTGAACTCATGGCAGAACCTCTTCGCTGTAGAGGTCATCCGAAAAGGAAGGGAGTATCATAGGTCGAGCCTTTGTCTGCTCAGGAAGTTGACATAATACTCCGCTGTTTCCCGGGGTTTCTCCACCATGGGCATGTGGCCGCAATCCTTCATGATGACGATCTCGGAACGCGGCAGTGATTTACTCAGCACCTCCGTGGTGGACACATGGAGTATCCTGTCCTTATCCCCCCAGATGACTAATACGGGCATCTCGAGTCCGGGCAGCAGGGGTTGGATGTCGGTGGACCGTGTCAGGAATTCATTCCCGACCTTCTCGTAGAACGTGTTCGACGCAATGGCCCTGTCGGAGAGCACGGAGAATATGGGCCAGGGGTAGAAAGGCTGCTCGTGGAAGGCATACCCGAAGAGCTCGTCAAAGTCTTCCCGTGAGGTAATGAAAAACGGATTGTGTCCTTTGCTCACCTCGAGCTGAAGATCGCTCGGCCGGGGCGATACATTCATGAGGCCTGCATTGTCCATGAGGCACAGGGATCGTACCTTCTGAGGATATCGGGCAGCATAGAGTATGGAAATCCATCCCCCCATGGAACTGCCTGCAAGATGGAACCGGGAAATCCCCAGGGCATCCACCGCCTGATCAAGGGTCGACACCATATAATCGACGGTATAGGTTTTTTCGATCGATTGCTCGTTGTCTCCATGGCCCGGCATATCAAAGGCGAGTACTCGATAGTCTTCGGGGAGGTATCGCACGAAACGAGTCCAATGATCCTTGTTTCCCGTAAACCCATGAATGAGCACGATGGTCTCGCCCTTGCCTGGTCGCTCCAGATACGCCATGGACTGGTCCTGTATCCGGACGATCCCCGGCTTGAGGTCCGACCTTGAGCGCTCGGCCGACATCATGAAGTCAAACATGCCTTGCTTGACGGATGCGCAGCCGGACATCAGGTATGCCATCAAAAGGAAAAGAACCGCCTTGGCAATCGATTTCATAACAACCTCCCCGCACACGGATATCTTCCTGGAATGAGAACCATGATGAACGTTGAGCGGTAATTTGTCAAATTCCCCGATGAGAAGAGCTGCTCGGGAAAGGAGACCTCTCCCTGAAGGTCGCGTTCCCGACACTTTTAATCATCCTTCCTCATGAACTTATGATAAGATGAATACGATCCCCTGGAGGGATTCTTTTGCAATGATCGGGTCTCATGGCCATGTACCGCTGGTGCGGTGATTATCCGTGACCGGAAAGGAGGGGGCATGAAAAGGAAGGTCTTCTTCACCTGTCTCTTGCTGGGTTTGATAGGGGTGGTCGCCATCACTTGGGGTTGGTGTTCCATAAAAGACACCCCTCCTGCAGGGAAAGAACCGAAGACGCACTTCTACTTCGGCCTCCCCGAGAAACCCGTGTATTCGAAATCCGTCGTGGACTCTCCGAAGAGCACCTATGTGTTCGAGCCGGTCCTGCAGTTCGACATGGTCAGGCACGACTTCATCGTCAGGAACACCACAGGGCGGGATCTCGAGCTGAAGAAGGTGCAGGCCTGCTGCGGCAGCCTGGTGGAATCCTACAGCCGCCAGATCCCTGCTGGAAAAGAGGGCGTCATCCAGATGGTCCTCCTGACCAACCGGCGGGGCGGCGAAGAGATTACGGGAACCGTCCGCGCACTGACCAACGATCCCAAGCACCCCGAATGGACCATCGACATCTCCTGCTATGTCAAAAAGTTCGCCGACATCTCCATGCACACCATCATGCTGGAAGGGTCCTGGCGTAAAACCCTGGAAGGATCCTCCATGGTCATTCCCTCCCCTGACTATCCGTTCAGGATAACCGGACTGAAGCCGAAAAAAGGGCGCGACATCACCTATGCATACAGGGAGACAACCCGGGCCGGCAGAAAGGGGTACCTCATCACGGTAAAAAACAAGAGGAAAAAGGCCGGGGTCATCAGGGACACGATCTATGTGCAGACGGACAATGCTCTCAGACCGGAATTCATGATCCGCATCCAGGGGAAGATCAGCGACTGATCGCCCTACTCGCTTTCAGTCGGTTTTCTCTGGTAGAGGTCCAGCACGACCTTTCTCCCGCTGATCAGCATCATGGCCAGGACATTGTCGTTGATGAACCTGATCCTGTGTGAGATGGTCTTGCCGTAATAGTCGGTCTCCCAGAAGAACTCCCTTTTGGCCGGGTCGTACGTATAGGTCCGGGGGATCTCGAAGAAGGTGTAGGTCCGGGTGGTCGCCTCGTCCGGGAAGGATATGAAAGTGCCGTCCTCCTGGGGCTGCAGGAGGAACCCGTTGGTCTCGTCCTTCCAGTCATCCACGCTGACCCAGTCGCCGAGCCAGAAGTCCCGGGTGGGGGCGCCCCCCGTCTGGACGACCCTGTCCAGCAGGGGGATATCCTCCACGGTCTCGATATTGAGGTCGTAGACCTGCTTCTTGATCTCCTCGATGTCCTTCGGATGGTGCACTTCGTCTGCGGCACCCCTCTTTATGAAGCCTCCCCATGAACGGACCGGATCCCGGGCGGCCTTCACTGGGGGAGGGGTTGTCTGCCCCGATGCCGGTCGTACCGCTGACACAGGTCCGGGCAACGTGACCGGTTCTGTTTCCCCTGTGTGGAAATAATACAGAGCACCACCGAACAGCAGAATACCTGCAAGCAATCCTGTCAAAGTCTTCTTGTTCATCACTCCGGCCGTTCTGATCCCTTCTGGGTATCTCGATACGGATCTCGGCGGCCTGAAGGTCAACCGTCTCTCGCGGGGACGGCACGACCTTCAGGCCTGGGGCTTCATCTTTCTAGCGGTACATGTTCCCCGCCACCATCTCATCCCATATCAGGTTGGCCAGGATCTCCGATCCCGCATACGTGGGATGGATATCGTCCGATTTGATATGCGATGGGAGGATTTCATCCCTGGGATCCACGAGGACCGCATCCATGTTGGTGGAGGCGAAGATGTCCGGATAGATCCAGTCATAGGCATAATCGATGGCCTCGTTCTTATCGATCTCGTCGCCCTTCACATGGTAGTACCCGAGCCACACGCAATCGTTGGGCGATTTGTTGTACATGGCCTCGAGCATGACCTCCATCTTGTCGCCGATGTAGTCGAGGACATCGATGCAGCCCGTGGTCAGCGGGTCCGAGTCGCAGTCCATGGTGCCCTGGAGGATGTCATTGGCTCCGCCATCGGCGATGACCGTCTTGAGGGTCTTCCTCTTGAGCGCGGTATTCAACTGGCTCTGGATCGCCGCGATCTTGGCACCGCTCACCGATCTGTCCTTGTAGCTGCTCCCGGAAAGATCCTGCAGGACATCGTGGATGTCCCCGGAAAGATCGAAGACCGAATCACCCACGATCTGGACGTCCCATTCATCCGCATAGGGATTGTTGAGATCAATCGAGCATCCGGTCCCGAACATGGTCATTCCTGCCAACACACCGATCACCAACAGAATTCTGCACACTGCCATGATACCCCCTCCTTGCATGACTTTTTTCAGCTCCCCGGCACGATGGCCGGTTCCGCTTGTCAACCGAATCAATAGAGGTTATTGATACAGATCCGCTTGTACATCGGGAGTAAACGCATGCCCGTCTCGAAGACATTCTGTCATGTCGGATAAAGTAATCATGGGTGCAGAGAAAACAAGGTGCGGAATCGGAATGAAGACGCCCTCTATCCTGCAGACTCCCTCAGCTTGTACTTTCCCTTTCCCAGATAGATCAGATAGTCCTTCCCGTTGCGGTAATATTTCCACGAAGCGTGTTCCGGGGCCGCCGATATGACGGTCGTGTTGAAGCTCTTCTTGTTCAGCCCCGGGTATTTCTTGATGGCCTGATTGAAGAGATCCACGGACGAGAAGATTCCCTCATCCGCCTTTTTGGAGACCTTCTTTGCGGATTCCAGAACGATGTCGTGGATAGGCTTTCCCAGCTTCTTCCTGGCAGACTTCTCTTTCCCTGCCACTGGGGCCTCCACCGGCAGGGATAGCTTGGACGGCTTGACCTTGACATCCTTCACCACGACCTGTGCCTGGCCGTTCTTGATCTCCAGAGCAGCATTGATCGTGACTACAAACTTCAGATTCTTTTTTCTCATGGGAACTCCTCATGTCATATTGTTCCAATTTATAAGGAGAAAAAGTTCCTTATGCAAGGGTTGTTGGATTTTTTCCGTCCTACGAGTGCACCCCCACCACTGAACCGGAATATTCGGGGTACCGCCGGGGTGCACATTTCAGTTCGCCCGCAGGGCCTCCACGATGTTCATGCGCGAGGCCCGCACGGCGGGCAGAAAGCCGCCTGCCAGGCCCATGACGAGGGAGAAGGCCAGGGACTGGAGGATGATGCCGGGGCTCAGGGCGAACCGGAAGGCGAGCTCGGAGAAGGTCTGGAAGTTCACTGTTGAGATGGTAAGGATCTGCATGAAGGAGGCGAAGAAGAGTCCGAAGCATCCTCCGATGAATCCCAGGAGCAGCGACTCCATGAGGAAGCTTGCGAGTATGGCCCTGCGCCGGAAACCCAGGGCGCGCAGGGTTCCTATCTCGGCGGTGCGGTTGGCCACCGCGGCGTACATGGTGATCATGGCGCCGATCATGGCGCCCAGGGAGAAGATCACGGTCAGAGAAACGCCGAGGATGCGCAGGAACTTTGCCATCATCTCGGACTGGTCGAGATAGAAGACGGTCTCGCGCTTGGCCATAAGCGTCAGGCGCGGATCCCCTTCGATGAAGGACCTGACGGACTCGAACCTCTCCGGGTCTGACAGCCTGAAGATGAGAGAGGAATATACGGGCCTCCTGAACGATTGCATGATCTGGTCCGCATCAGCCCAGATCTCGGAGGAAAACGCCGTGTTGCCGGCGTCAATGATCCCGACTATCCGCCAGTTCCTCAGTCCGCAGCAGAGCGTGTCCCCCACCCGGAGTCCCCTGAATCTCTTGGCAAGGCTCGTCCCCACCGCCATCTCGGGCACCCCGAACCTCGGCATGCGCCCCTGAACGATCCTAACCTGGGGCCGCAGGGCGAGCGAGTCCTCCCCCATACCTCGGATGGTGACGTTCGACACCCCTCCCGGTTTCTTCGGCAGGGTGATGAGGATCACCACCTCCCTGGCCATGAAAGTCCCTCCCCTGCCGTCGGCGGCGATGGACGGGATCGTCTCCACCACGGCCGCCTGGCTGCGGTCGATGCCGCTGTCCACCTCGCCGGTGGACCCCTTGCGCAGGACCACCACGTTATCGGGCGAGCCGGTCTGCACGAGCGTCTTCTGCAGGCCTTCGGCCAGCATGAGGATGGCTGCGAACACGAAGACCACCAGGGCCATGCCCGAGGCGGTCAGGAAGGTGGTGAGCCTCCGGGCCCAGAGGTTGCGGAGGTTGTACGAAAGGGGGACCGCCATCAGCCGATCCTCCTCAGGCCCTCGGCGATGCGGATGCGAACAGCCTGACGGGTGGGTATGAGCGCTGCGGTGATGCCCACCAGGACCGCTGTCCCCAAATCGAGCCAGACGGTCAGGGACTCCACATAGAAGATGGGGAAGTATGCCCCCAGCTCCGTGGTGAAGAACCTCACCACGGGATAGGTCATGGCGATGCCGAGGAGACAGCCGGTCATGGCGATGAGCATGGCCTCGCCCATGATGAGGACCCCGATGTGCCACCCTGAATAGCCCAGCGTCTTGAGGATCGCATATTCCCCGATGCGCTCCCTGGTGGTCATGGCCATGGTGTTGGCCACCACGGCCAGGATGATGATGATCACGACCAGGGAGACGATGCGGATGACCATCACGATGGCCTCGGTCATGGAGATGAAGCCCATCACGAAGGCCCGCTCGCTTTCGGTGAGCGTCTCTGCCCGGGAGTTGGCGAACATGGCATCGACCTCCCGGGCCACCTCGGCCGAGAGGTTGGGGTCTTTCACCCCGATCATGAAGAACCCCACCTGATCGGCCATGGATGGGTATGTCTTCCTGACCTCCTCGTTGAGGTAATCCCAGTGGAAGAAGAACTGGGTCTCGTCCACGGTCCGGCTGCGTCCCGTATAGATCCCCCTGAGTACGAAGTCCCAGCTGCCTGGGTAGATGGTTCCCTTGAGTGTCACGATGTCGCCCAGGTGCCAGCCGAAACGATCGGCGAGCTTCCTGCCCGCCACGAACCCCCGTCGGTCCCGGAGGAAGTCTGCCTTCTCCTTCTCGGGCACCACGATCTCGGGGTAGAGACTCAGGTAGCTTGCGGGCTCCACGGCAAAATTGGCGAAGAAGTTCTTCTCGCTGATGTAGATGCCGCCGAACCAGCTGCCGTAGGAGACCTTCCCCACGCCGTTCACGTGGCGGATCTTTTCCTGGTACGCCAGCGGCAGGGGAAAGACGAGCGAGACCGAGTTGCGGGTGACGAGCCGGGAGGCCGACGATGCGTCCACCCCGGCATACCAGGCCGTGAGCACGGTGCGCAGGAGGCCGAAGGCGAGGATGGCGATGCCCATGGCGAGGATGGTGAGCGCCGTCCTCACCTTGCGCCTCAAGGCGTTCTTCATGATCATCTTGGGGAGGATCATACCGAGTTGAACACACCCTTTTCCAGATGCTTCACGAGGTGGGCCCGCTGGGCTGCATGGGGGTCGTGGGTCACCATGACGATGGTCTTGCCCATCTCGGAGTTCAGTCGCTCCATGAGGCTCAGCACGTCTTCGGCCGAGGCGCGGTCCAGGTCGCCGGTGGGCTCGTCCGCCACCAGCAGGGCCGGGTCGATGACCACGGCCCGTGCGATGGCCACGCGCTGCTGCTCGCCGCCTGAGAGCTGGGCCGGGTAGTGGTCCATGCGATCAGAGAGGTTGACCATGGCAAGGGCCGTTTCCACATGCTCGCGACGCTGCGCTTTTGAGAGTCCCGTGAGATGCAGCGGCAGGTCCACGTTCTCAAAGGCGGTGAGCACGGGCATGAGGTTGTAGAACTGGAAGACGAATCCGACATTGCCTGCACGCCAGCGGGCGAGCTCGGTCTCGGACAGGAGGGTGATGTCTTCGTCTCCCACCTTGATGGTCCCGGTGTCGACCCGGTCGATGCCGGCGATGAGGTTCAGCAGCGTGCTCTTGCCGGAACCCGAGGGCCCCATGATGGCGAGAAACTCCCCCCGGGCGATGTCGAAAGTGATGTCCGAGAGGACGGGCACCACACGGCTGCCCCGCCGGTAGCTCTTGGAGACGTTCCTGATCTCGACGATCGATGAAGAACTCTTCATGGTCACTGCTCGAGAACGGTGATCCTTTTCCCGTCCCTGAGGCCGCGGGGAGGATCGACCACGACGGTATCGCCCGGCTTCAGGCCTTCTTCCACCTCGACCATACGACCGTAGCTCTCGCCGAGGCGCACCGGCCTTTTCCGGACATGTTCCCCTTCCACCACGAAAACATACCTGCCGCCTCCCTCCCCACGGACCGCAGGGGCGTCCGCCATGGTCCGGGGCCTGAGCTCATCGGGACCCAGGTCCCTCGAGAGGAAGCCCACCTTGGCGCTCATCTCGGGCAGGACACGTTTGTCCCGTTTCAGGAAGCGCACCTTCACGAGCACGGTGGCCTTTGACCTGTCCACGGTGGGTACGATGGTGTCCACCACGCCCCCAAACCTCGTCTCCGGAAGGGCGTCGAGCTGGATATCGCACGGTTGTCCGACATGCACGGAACCGATGTTCGCCTCGGACACATCCACCTCCACCTCAAGCGACGACAGGTCGGCTATGGATACCACGGCGGCCTTGGCATTGGCAGCAGAACCGAAGGGTGTGATGATGTCGCCCACATCCGCATTCTTGGTGAGCACCACGGCCGTGAACGGAGCCCTGATCTCGGAATAGGACAGCGAGACCAGCGCGCTCTTCAAGGCCGCCTCACCCGATTCAATCTCGGCCCGGGAGGCATCCACGCTCGCTTTCGCAGTTGCATAGCGGGCCTCTGCGGCATCGAACTCGGCCTTCGAAACCGCGCCCGAGGCCGCCAGATTCTTCTTCCGGTTAAAGTCGAGCCCGGCATTGTCGAGCTCCGCCCGTGCCTGCTCCTGCCTGGCCTTCGCAAGGGCTAGGTTCGCCCTGCCCTGCTCAACCAGCGCCCTGGTATCGGCGTTTTCCAGCCGGGCGATGAGCTCCCCACCCTTGACGATGCTGCCCTCGGTCACCATGATGGCCACCAGCTGGCCTGTGATCTTGGGGGCCACATCCGCCTTGCGCTGCGCCACCACATAGCCGCTCGCATTCAGCGTGGACAGGAGCTGCGACGGATAGAGCTCGCCGACGGTGGCCACCTTCACCTCCTGCCCGCGGGAGAGAAGCACCCAGGCTGCTATCAGTGCCGCAATAACACCGGCCGAGATAAGGAAGATCAGGTAGGAGTGCCCGGGTCGCCTGCGGCCTCTCTTGTCCCTGGCGGTCTTTTCGATGGCGAGCTTCTCAAGATCATCACCCTGCATTGCATCACTCCGCATTGTAGGAAATGTGCCGTCCATATCATTCATACCACACATCACCCCGGACCTCCCACGGCAAACTATTCCCGTCGGGCCGAACGGATGCGCACCTCCGGCATGAGAAGAAAAGACAGGCATGAATACAAGCATTCAAGCCATTACAGCACGATACCCCCGCAGAAGAGGAACGGCGGAACAGGCAGAAAATTTTTTTTCATTTTCTGCATTTTCTCTCTTGCATTTTTGATGAGAATGATGAAAAGAAAATTCAAAGGAACGCCACATAGAAGGCTGGGATAAGGCCTTCCATGGGCGGAAGGAACGTCTCACAGAAGGCAGGAAACAGGCCATTCATGGGCAGGCAGGTGAGGGTGAACGGTTATTCATTCCTGATGAGAGCGGCTCGGGCGACCGAAGCCGTAACGCATTGACGACTATCCGATGAACTCACCTTCGGGCAAACAACCCCTACTCCCCGATGGACTAATCATCCCCAGCAATCATCGTTTATCATCAATCCGAAGCGTGCCGATACTTCCCCAAAGGAGGAGTGAGTGATGAAGAACAGCGGTCCTGCAGTGTCTGTCTCCCTGGAAGATGCCGACCCACTGGGTACCGAACCTGCCGAGGAGCCCCCATCGATATCCCAGGCCCTCGTCCAAGACCTGTTGTTCAAGACCGAGCCGGCGCGGAAGTATCCGGCCATCGGCCGTATCCCCGTAAGCCAGCATTCACGCCGTTTTCTGCGTGAATATTTTCCGAAGGCGACCGAGGCAGACTGGTCCAACTGGCACTGGCAGATCCGCAACAGCATCGTCAGCCTCGAGCAGATCAAGCGCATCGTCAGCCTCACGCACGGCGAGTACAGCGGCATCGTCCGCCATGCATCGGGGCTCCCTCTACGGATCACCCCATACTATGCCAGTCTCATCAGCCGTTCAGACCCTTCCCAGGCACTCCGGAGGACCGTGGTCCCGGTGGGCGACGAATATCTCGCCTCACCGGGCGAGGCGCAGGATCCACTGGGAGAGGAAGACCAGAGCCCGGTGCAGGGTCTCGTCCACCGCTACCCGGACAGGGTCCTGTTCCTGACCACGGGATTCTGTTCCACCTACTGCAGGTACTGTACACGATCGCGCATGGTGGGAAATCACGGAAGGTTCAAGGGCAGCTTCACCCAGTGGCAGCAGGCCGTCGCATACATCGAGCAGACACCCCGTATCCGCGATGTCCTCCTCTCCGGAGGAGACCCGCTCACCCTCACGGACAGCCATCTGGACTATCTCCTCTCCAGCATCCGGCGTATCCCGCATGTGGAGATCATACGCATCGGGACCAAGGTGCCGGTGGTGCTCCCCCAGCGCCTTACCGCACGGCTGATGAACATCCTCAAGAAGTACCAGCCGCTGTGGATCAGCATCCACTTCAGCCATCCCGACGAGCTGACTCCGGAGACGAGCGCCGCCTGCAACCTCCTGGCAGATGCCGGCATACCGCTGGGAAGCCAGACCGTGCTGCTCAAGGGCATCAACGACAGCGTGGAGACCCTGAAGAAACTCTACCACGGACTCCTCAAGGTCAGGGTGAGGCCTTACTACCTCTACCAGTGCGACCCCATCCTCGGGTCGTCCCACTTCCGGACCCCTGTGGAAAAAGGTATCGAGATGATCGAAGGCCTGCGTGGCCATACCTCAGGCTATGCCATACCGCATTACGTGGTGGATGCGCCCGGCGGAGGAGGCAAGATCCCGCTCCTTCCGGACTACTACCAGGGCCGCGACAACGATGGGATCATACTGAGGAACTACGAGGGCAACACATACCGGTACCCTGACAGACGTCCCGGGTGTGACGCTGCACCCTGACGCATGAATATCGGTATCACCTACGACCTCAGAGACGACTACCTGAGAGAAGGTTACGGGTACGAGGAGACCGCCGAGTTCGATCGCATCGATACCATCGACGGCATCGATGACGCCCTGAAGGCCCTGGGGCATACCACCGACCGCATCGGTAATGTCCGCCAGCTCGTCAGGCGGATCGCCTCAGGTGATACCTGGGATCTGGTATTCAACATCGCCGAAGGAATGTACGGAGTGGGCCGCGAGGCCCTGGTGCCCGCCCTGCTCGACGCCTATCGGATCCCCTACACCTTCTCCGATCCCCTCGTATTGGCTCTCACCCTGCACAAGGGTCTGACCAAGACCGTCGTCCGCGCTGCGGGGATACCTACTGCCGACTATGCCGTCATCGAAGATCCGGAGGATCTGCAGAGACTCGATCTGCCTTTCCCGCTCTTTGCCAAGCCCGTGGCAGAGGGAACAGGGAAAGGCATCAGCGAGTCATCAAGGGTTGACACCCATGCGCAACTGTCGGTACTATGTGCAAAACTGATGCATGAGTTCCGACAGCCGGTGCTCGTGGAAACCTATCTCCCCGGCCGGGAATTCACCGCCGGCATCGTGGGGACCGACAGGGATGCATATGTTATCGGCGTGATGGAAGTCCTGTTCCGGAAACACCATGAAGGCGAAAAGATCTACTCATACCACACAAAGGCGAATTACGAAGAGCTCATCGACTATGTCATCCCTGAGCAGGAGGCCGTGCAGGCATGCTCCTCTGTGGCTCTGGCTGCATGGAGGGCCCTCGGATGCAGGGACGGCGGGAGGGTGGACATCCGCATGGACAGCCTAGGCAGCCCCAACTTCATCGAGGTCAACCCTCTGGCCGGTCTCAATCCGGTGCACTCCGACCTGCCCATCATCTGCTCACTTCTGAATATTCCATACCAGAGACTCATAGCCGGGATCCTTGACAGCGCAGTCCAGAGGATCGGCAGGGACGCGGCATGAACAGGACCGTCCTTATCCTCCATCAGCCGGTCCCCCAGGATGCAGGTCCGGACGACTGGGACGTGCTGGACCAGGTGGAGGCCGTCGAGGCCGAGTTGAAAAAGCTGGGCTACAAGCCAAGGGCCATGCCCTTCGACATCAACAAAAAGGATTTCTCCACCCGCATCAAGAAACTTCATCCCATGTGCGTATTCAACTTGGTGGAATGTGTGCACGGAGACGGCAGGCTCATCCACCTTGCCTGCTCGTACCTGGATCTCATGGGCATCCCCTATACCGGCGCCGGGTCCGACGCCATGTACCTCACCTCCAACAAGATCCTGGCAAAGAGATGGATGCGCTATGCCGGCATACCCACGCCCGAATGGGTCGTGCCGGGCAAGCCCGTGGAATGCGACCTCCCCTTCCCCTCCACGTATATCCTGAAGGCCCAGTGGGAAGATGCTTCCATAGGTCTTGACGGGGAATCCGTCGTGGAGGTGAGTACCCTGGACGAGCTCCTCGATCTGTTGCGCCAGAAGGAACAGAACCTGAAGAAGCCGTGCTTCGCCGAGCACTTCATCGACGGCCGCGAGTTCAACCTGGCCCTCCTGGCCTCGGATGGGAACGGGGCGCAGGTACTGCCGCCGGCGGAGATCACCTTCGACTATGCGGACCACATGCCCAGGATCGTCGATTACAAGGCCAAGTGGATCGAGGGATCCCCGGAATACGAGGGCACCGAACGGGTGCTGGACTTTCCACCCGAGGACGCCCCGCTGCTGCGACGGCTTGTCGACCTCGCGCACAAATGCTGGGAGTGCTTCGACCTGAAGGGTTATGCCCGTGTGGACGTCCGTGTGGATAACGAAAAGAATCCCTGGGTCCTGGAGATCAACGCCAACCCGTGCATCTCCCCAAACGGCGGCTTCTGGGCCGCTTCCGTGAAAGCGGGCGTCCCCTATTGTGACATGATCGCCCGTATCGTGAACGACGCGTTCTCCTCGTGATCCGGAGCTCGCACCCTCGACCGGTCAGACAGTCCATGAAGCTGAGCTACCGCGAAACCGTTCTCCCTTCAGACCTCCGGGCAGTGCGGGAGGTCGTGGAGTCCACGGGCTTCTTCACCGGCGAAGAGGTGGATGTCGCCGTGGAGCTGGTGGATGCAGGGCTTCAGGGCCAGTCCCTCAGCGGCTATTATTTCATCTTCTGCGAGGACGGCAGCGGAGCACTTCTGGGCTATACCTGCTTCGGACCCGTGATCTGCACCGAGGGCAGCTTCGATCTCTACTGGATAGCCGTGCACCCTGACCGTCAGGGTTCGGGTATCGGAGGGGATCTGCTGGCGCGGACCGAGGAAAAAATCCGCACAATGGGCGGAGCGCGCATCTACATTGAAACGGCCTCCCGGGACCTCTACAAACCGACACAAGGTTTCTACATGAACGCCGGCTACGAGCAGGAGGCCGTGCTCAAGGACTACTACTCGAAGGGCGACAGCAAGATCATCTATGTCAAGCACCTCGGCTGACCGCCCCGACAAGGAGAGCGGCGCTCTGAACCGATGCCGGGGCTGAAGCATGACCTCCCTCAGGCAGGACATTCGATAACGTATGCGTCTTACGGGGAGAAGACAGCGTCCTTTGCCTGCCCAAATCCTCATGTGCTTTCGTTCTACAGGAGAGAGCCACGATGAGATACCCCGAGCCGGTTGACATGTACGGCTGTATATGAGATGATAAAGGGCTCCCTTGGGAAAGGGAGTAAATCTACATCAGGAGGTGTGTATGGAACTCTGTGAGCCTCCCCCTTGAGCTGGTCGGGCAGGGTGGGAAAAAAGAAGTACCGGCTTCATGATACATACCCATTTGAATGATCAATCCTCTCCGGACGGAGAAGACCCTGCATAACCCGAGTCCGCCGGCCCACCAGGGGCCATCCTGAAAACCAGGCGCGACTCAATTCACAAACCAGCTCAGAGGCCGTTCCCTATGCCCGGGGCGCATGCGTCCCGTGAATGACGATTCCTTTCCATGGGCTGCTCGTCACCTGCAAGGGGCGGCACTCATCGTGCGCACAGGCCCACACCTGTGCGTTCGGGGTGGACCCGGTTTTCCCGAGCACCTTTAAGGAGGTACCTCATGACCATCATGATTCTCGAGCTCACCGCACTGTTCATCGCAGGGATCATCACCGATCTCCTGGTCACCCGCTACACGAGATCGGTGGCTGAAAGGAAGGTTTGGAGTGCAACCATCCTCAGCGGCATGATCACCTTTGCCAACTTCCTGCTGCTCACCTTGATCGTCAAGGAAGGCTCTCTGCATTCCTTCTTCGGCATTGCGGCATATGCGGGCGGAAACACCGTGGGCACCTATGTGGCTATGGTGAAACAGGTATTCTGATCTCAGCAGCGGCGGCTCCTGCAGGGGATGAAGGATTCTTTCCCCGGGTGAGCCATGGGGTAAGTATGTTTCTTCAGAACGAATTTTATCTTACATTTTTTCAAAACCATTGCCGATATCATGATAGTCGGCCAACGGCAGGCAATCGTAGAGTGAGGTATGTATGGATGTGACACTTGTGAACCCGTTCATTGAGGCGACACTGCATGTGTTGTCCTCGCTTGCCTTTACCAGCGCTGCGGCAGGTAAACCGTTCCTGAAAAAAGACCAGATGGCCAGCGGGGATGTCTCCGGCATCGTGGGGCTCTCGGGGGAGGCCCGGGGCACCCTTTCGGTGAGTTTCTCCGAGCAGTGCATCCTGTCCATCGTGGGCAATATGTTCGGTGAGCCGGTCCCGAATATCAACGACGAGGTCAAGGACGCCGTGGGCGAGATCCTGAACATCGTCTCGGGTCAGGCACGACAGAAGCTGGAGGCTTCGGGCAGAGTGCTCAAAGGGGCCATCCCCACGGTGATCACCGGGAAGAACCACACCATCTCCCACATCACCAAGCAGCCCATCATCGCCATCCCCTTCGAGACCGACAACGGCAACTTCACCATCGAGGTGTGCATCGAAGAAAAGGTTCAGCACTGACCTTTCCGAGTTGGAGCATCATCTGAGGAGAACCGGATGTGGGCATCCGGTTCTCCTTTATTATGATTCCGTTCCTACGACATGAAGGGCATGATCAGGACCCATGTCCGGCCGAAAGTTGCTACCCAAGTCGGCAGAGGCATGCTAAAGAGAAACAGGTACATACCGTGAGCATGCGCACCGGCTTCGCGGCATTGACTTTGATCTGGAGGTGACGGGCCATGAGGGAGCCATCGAGGGCCGTTGAGGATCTCAGGTCGTTTCTTGCGGACGGCATCTGGAGGCTCCGGCTCAAGGACCTCTCAGGCAGCAGGCGACAGCTCATCCTGGCACTGCGGGTTCTGCTCATATCGTTCAGAAAATTCATCTCGGACGAGTGTTCCTTGTGGTCATCCGCACTGACCTTCTACTCCCTCATGTCCATCGTGCCCGTGGCCGCGCTGGTCTTTGCCGTGGCCAAGGGATTCGGCTTCAAAAAGCTCCTGCAGGAACGGCTCATGGAACAGTTTGCCGGCCAACAGGAGGTGGTGATGTACATCATCGACTTCTCGAATCGCCTCCTGGACAGCACCAAGGGAGGTGTCCTGGCCGGCGCCGGGGTGATCGTCCTCCTGTGGGCGGTCATCAAGATGCTGGGCAACATCGAACAATCCTTCAACAACATCTGGGGGGTGACCAGGCAGCGTACCTGGGGAAGGAAATTCAGCGACTACCTGTCCATCATGCTCATCGCACCGGTCCTGCTCATCACCTCCAGCAGCGCCGCAGTCATGGTGGTCACCCACCTCGGCACCCTCACCGAGGAGCTCGGCCTGTCGGGCATCTTTGCGCCGGTCATAGACATGATCATGCGCCTGATCCCCTTCCTGCTCATCTGGGTGCTCCTCTCGTTCCTGTACATCTTCATCCCCAACAGGAAGATCAGGTACACCTCGGGTATCCTTGCGGGTGGGCTCGCCGGCATCATCTTCATCGTGGTCCAGAGAATCTACATCGCCTTCCAGATCGGCGTGGCGCATTACAATGCCGTATACGGAAGCTTTGCAGCCCTGCCGCTGTTTCTTGCATTCCTGCAGATCAGCTGGTTCATCGTGCTCTTCGGGGCGGAGGTTTCATACGGCTATCAGAACGTCCACACCTGCGGGTTCGGACAGGGGGAAAAACCCTATCTGAAGAAGCTCCTCAGCCTCAAGATCACCCACACCATCGTCATGAACTTCGTCAGGGGTGAACCAGGACCGACGGCATCATCCCTCTCGGAGCAGTTTGAACTGCCCCTTATATTGATCCATGGCTTCCTGGCTGAACTCCGTGCCGCCGGCATCATCCTCGAGACGAATCCATCCTCCGGTGATGAAGAACCGGCCTATGTACCTGCCAGGGGGACGGACTCCATCACCGCCGCCATGGTCGTGGAGGCCCTGGAGGGAAAGGAATCTGACAGCCCGTACCTGCCTTGCCCTGATGATGCGGGTGATCTGCAGGAGATACTCAGGGAATTCAACAAGGCCATGGAGGGTTCACCGGCCAACAGGCTCCTCAGGGACCTGCCGGTCGGGAAGGCACTCTGAGCGCCCGACATCACCACGAACCTAAGCGACCGGGACCTCAGACCCGGAACATGAAATAGACCGCGCCCACCAGGCACAGCCCTGCCCACAGGTAATCGAGCTTCAGCGGCTGATGCATGTACAGCATCGAGAACGGCACGAACACGGACAGCGTGATGACCTCCTGCAGGATCTTGAGCTGGGGAAGGCTCATCTGCTGGAACCCGATGCGGTTCGCCGGTACCTGGAGGAGGTACTCGAACAGGGCGATCCCCCAGCTGGCCACCGCCGCGACATACCAGTGGGCGGTGTTCAGATTCTTCAGATGGCCGTACCAGGCAAAGGTCATGAAGAGGTTCGAAAGGACGAGCAGCAGCGTCGTCTGCACGACTATGGGCATGGTTTCCTGTTTCACTCCTGGTGCATGGTCGTTTCCGGTGCATCCTCTAGCAGAATCTCATCGACACTTCCAGAGATTTCCTGGAGAACATCTTCCCGTTAACGTGCCCCCCGTTTCCCGGATTGACCGCAGACGCAATATCGCATATAGCCGCCTTGATCTCCCATCGACGACGGTGGATGAGACACGGAAGGCTCGCTATGCTGGTGCCCGAACTCGACCATGATTCGATCCTAAGGTACAACGAGGAGGACCATCCCTCGGGCATGAACTGGCTCCACCCGGGTCAGGCGGCCCAGGCAGAGCGTCTCCGCCGGGGACTGCTGGCCGGAGGGGGGATGGATTACAGGTTCAACCGCACCAAGCCCGTGTTCCGAAGGCTTTCTCCCGGGTGCTCCCTGTGCGGTGAAGGGGCATGGTCGTGCCTGTTCATCAACAACCTCTGCAACGCCGGGTGCTTCTTCTGCCCCACGAACCAGGACAACCGGGACGAACCCGGCACCAGCACGCTGACCTTCTCCGACCCCGAAGACTATGCCGACTATCTGGGGCGGTTCGGGTTCCGGGGGGCCAGCATCAGCGGGGGCGAGCCACTGCTCGGCTTCGACAGGACCCTTTCGTTCGTGACGACCATCAAGGAACGGCTTGGTGATGATATCTACCTGTGGATGTACACCAACGGAACCCTGCTCACCCGTGACAGGGTACGCCGGCTCGCGGATGCCGGCCTGGACGAGATCCGTTTCAACATCGTGGCCACGGGGTACGATCTCTCCCCCGTGCGCCTGGCCGCGGGCGTCATCCCCGCGGTGACGGTGGAGATACCGGCCGTGCCCGATGATGTCGGGATCATGAAGGAGAAGCTGGAAGAACTCTCCCTTGCGGGCGTGTCGTACCTCAACCTCCACCAGATCCGCTGCACGGCATACAACCGGCAAAGACTCGCGGACCGAGGCTACACCTTCCTCCATGGACCCCAGGTCGGGATCCTCGAGTCCGAACTCGCCGCCCTGGAGCTCATGAGCCATGCCCGGAAACACGGCATCGACCTGGGCATCAACTACTGCTCGCTCATCTACCGCCACCGTTTCCAGTCCAGGTCCTCCCGGAGGAGATGGGCTCCTCTCATGGCCAAGCCCTTCGAGGAGGTCACCGGGGCGGGGTTGATCCGGGCTCTGCACATCGAGGCAGGACCCGAGGCCGTCAAGGGCATCGAGGCCGGGCTGATCTCCGGCGGGGCCGATCCTGCCCGCTGGTCGGTGAGTACCGCCCGGGGCCGCATCACCCTCACTGCGGACCTCCTGAGGACGCTAGGCACCCCGCCCGATGCCGCGAAGGTGTCCTATGCCCTTGCCACGGTGCGCCCGGGCGTGACCTACCACAACCCCTTCCGGGAACTGCGTCTCGCTTCGGGAAAGAAGATCGTCATCGAGAGGGGCACGGTGTACCCCGACATGGAGCTCGGCCGGGAAGACCTTGCACTCTTCATGTCGGCCTTCCTGGCTGACGATCCCCCTGACACGGACGTGATCTATGGGAAGGCCCTGGAGCTGGCCGTATCGGAGGCCATGAAGAGCACGTGGCAGCGGGTCATCCAGGCCGAGGCCCTGCGCTCGGGCCTGCTGGAGTACTACTGACCGAGGTCGTCCCCTCAGGGCATCACCCTGGTGGCCAGCAGCGGGTCCAGGGCATCCCGCGGGGTCTCCTCCAGGTCGTGGAAGCGGATCTCGGGACGGTATCCCAGGATGCCTGCCATCCGTTCCCGGTGGAACTCCTCCTCATCCAGTCCTGCCTCGGGCGGCAGGCCGGCCCATACCGGCCTCGACGGGTCCTTCTCCAGGGGGACCTGGGTATAGGTGTCCTTCCCTGCGGGGGTCCTGCCCTTAAGGAACAGCTGGACCGAACGCCTGGGGGTGAAGGCCGACATGTACTCCCGGTCCACGGGATGTGCAGCGCCGCCGGATGCCTCAGCCAGGACCCTGACGGTCTCGATGCCATGGAAGGACTCCTCGGGGATAATCCAGCTCAGCAGAGTATGGGGGTTCTCCGCCAGGACAGGCTCGAGGGCCGATACGACGCCCTCCATCCCATGATCCGGGAGCTTCTCCCGGACCTCTATGCACAGCGCCTGGCCCGCCTCGTGGGGTGCTACGGGCATGACCCCGCCCTGACCTCCAAGGACGATCCTGGCCACGGGACCGGCGCCTGCCGCCCCGCCGCGGAGCCTGGGGAGCTCCACCGGGAAGTGGTCCCTCCCGGAAACCTCCTCCGCATAGGCGAAGGCCTTCCTGATGTCGTCCCGGCTCATGGTGGTACTGGAGGTGATGAGGTACGGGGGCTCGCCCATGGAACGGATGCCGAACCGTTCCGCCGTGGCCCTGAGCACGGTCCCCGGCAGCACGCTCAGAGGGTACACGCTGAGGTCGTCGCAGAGACCGTTGGTAAGGACGAAGTCGATGGATCGCTTCACGTCGTCGAGGGTGTCGCCGGGCAGTCCCACCATGATGTCGGTCATGACCCTCACGCCGGCCGACCGCAGCGTCCTGACGCCCTTCGTGAACACCTCGCTCCTGAACGGGCGGCCGACATTCTTCAACGTTTGTTTATTGGTGCTCTGGAGGCCGATCTCCACGTGGGCCAGACCCGAACGGACCATGCCGTCCACCAGGGCAGGGGTCAGGTCTTCGGCGTTGAGCTCGCAGCTGAACGTCTGGTCCGGCCCCCTCTCCCGGGCAAAGGCGGACAGGAGGAGCCCGATGTCCGGCCTTCTGGTGAAACAGGGGTCGATGACGGTGAGCTCGCTTACCCCGTTCTCCCGCGACCAGGCCACCTCCGCTGCGCACCTCTCCACTGGAAAGGCCCGCACCGTGGGCGCACTCTTGTGGTAGTAGCAGTACGTGCAGCGCATGGGGCAGCCCCTCACCGTCTCCATGAGCATGGTGCCCCGCAGCGACGGGCCGATGACGCCCGAGAGGTAGGGGGACTCCAGGGCTCCCAGGTCATCCGCCGAAACCCTCGGGACGGTGGAGACCGTCCCGGCATCGGTTCTCAGGACAAGCCCGGGGATGTCGCGAAAATCCTTCCGGCCTGCGGCCAGTGCCCGGATGAGGTCATGGAACGTGCCCTCGCCCTCGCCTGTCACGCCGAAGCGGAATGCCTCATGTCCCAGGAGGAAACCGTTGTCCGGGGTCACCTCGGGTCCGCCGAGCACGACGATGCATCCCGGCAGGCGCTCCATGACGAGCCCGCACAGATACAGGGTGCGCTCCACGTTCCAGAGATAGCAGCTGAAGCCCACGACATCGGGCTGCGCCGCCTCGATCCAGCGCATGACGGCGGCGTCGCCGCCCAGGTTCATGACGGTCCCGGGGCAGATCTCCACGTCAACGGGGGCTTTCCTGCCTGCGAGGAACGAGGCGAGGCATCCGGCGGCCAGGGGCACGTTCTCCTGGGAGTAGACATAGTCGTGCGACTGCAGGGGCAGCTGGATGAGGGCTATCTTCACGGCATATCCGGGAACCCTTCAGCGGGAGATCTTCGTGAACTTGGCTCCCTCCAGGCTGAGGTTGATCATGAGGCCCTTGGGGTCGAGAACGAAGCCGATGATGGGCTGCTTGAAGGTGGTGGAGTCGATGTTCTCCCCCACCCCCACATCCACGACCGCCACCGAGCCGTCGACGCCCACCTTCCACCCTTCGCTGTTCCTGAACCTCTCCAGGGCTTCCTGGTCGACGAACACGAGGATGATGGTCTTGACCTGCGCTCCGAACTGGAAGCCGAAGGATCCAGCGGCCATATTGTAGTAGTCCACGGTCTTTCCATCGATCCGCAGGGCCCCCTCGCCGTATTCACCTCCCAGCCAGAAGCCCGCCTTGTATACCTTGGGGAATACCAGAACCCCCTTGGAGATCTTCAGGAACTCTTCGGCCCCCCTCACCTCTTTGGTGAACTTCTCCAGGGCCACGTCCGCACTCACGTCGATCTCCTTGCCCGTGTCCGCCATGAGGGGCAGAGGGGCCATCCCGAGCACGAGGATTGCAAGCATCACATATGAAAACACCCTGTTCCGGATCATGAGATGTCTTGGCATGGGTACGCCTCCTTCTTGTTGTATCGAGTCTTTCCGTGCATCTTCGAACGATAGGTCTATCCCGCATTGTCCGGGGAAATGCAACCCCTTTCCATGGGCGGCCTTCTGGAGGTTGACACGGGCAAAGGGGAACTGGTATGTCTTTTTGTTACTATTTGTAACTATTATCATAAGTTATATATGTTAATCTGAACATAGAGAGATATATGCCATTATTTGCTGTTATCCATAAGGGCGGTCTCCTGACGTTCCTGACCATGGCAATGATCGCGATCATGCTCGCTCCCGTGGAGTGCTCCGCCGAGCGGATCTATTTCGCCGGGTACAAGGGCGGATTCTACATCCGTTCGGAAGAGGAAGGCGGGATGGAGCTCAGGCTCGGCGGCTCGTTCCAGGCCGATTACCGTGCCTACGCGGAAGGGGAGCGGGCCGACAACCGCTTCGACATCCGCAAGGCGCGACTCATCTTCGCCGGCCAGGCCACCAGGTGGTTCAGGTTCGATCTCGAGTACGAGTTCCAGGGCAACGAAACGAGCAACCTGGTGGACGCCTGGGGCGAATGGATCGTCAGCGGCATGGATGCTGTCCGTTTCGGCCAGTTCAAGGAGCCGTTCAGCCTCGAATGGCAGGAGACGGACAAGGCCCAGTGGTTTGCGGAACGTTCCATGGGATACTACCTCACCCCCCAGCGGGACATGGGGATCATGTACAGGGGCAGTTCCTTCCAGGATTCCCTGAACTTCGGCATCGGCCTGTTCAACGGCGACGGCGACGACGGCGCCACCCGGGGCAGCGAGCATGACTCTCCCGAGGTTACGGGCAGGGTCGCTGTGAGGCCCCTGGCGGCAACCGGCGTGGATGCGCTGCGCAACCTTCAGGTCGGGGCATCAGCGAGTTATGCCGCCATCGACACCACCAACATCGATCTCAAGGTGAAAAGCACCGGCATGGCGGGGTTGTCGAGCAGGAACATCTATACCCTGACCCACAACACCAAGTTCGGTGTCCTGCAGGATGTCGGCAACCGCTATCGGGGCGGCGTGGAGGCGGCGTGGCTCCTCGGTACGTTCGCGGTGACGGGAGAATATATCCTGTTGAAGTACACCGACCTCGAGACGGCCACAAGGGACCCGGAGGATGCGGATTTCTCCTCGTGGTACATAAGCGGTGCCTGGTGCGTGACCGGTGAGCACTTCTCACTGGCCCAGGGCGTGGTCAATCCCGTCCATCCCGACCGGTTCTTCGATCCCGACGAGGGGACCTATGGTGCCGTCATCCTGGCCGGGCGCTATGAGCACTTCAATGGTGACAAGGACTGGATCACCGAAGGGGCGAACGTCTCGGTCCGCGACGCGGATGCCGCAAGCATGGGGATCACCTGGATCCTGTTCCCCATGCTGCGTCTCACCTGCGACTATACGTGGACCGACCTGTCCGATCCGATCCGCGTACGTGTCAACACCGATGGGAGCATCGACTACATCGAGCGTGAGAACGTGCTGACCCTGCGCATGAGCATGGATCTGTAACCCGGGGTACATGGATCCCCAGGGAGAACATACGGGGAGGTAAGAGTCTTATGAAGAGAGTTTTTCTGGTAATCCTGTCAGCAGCTGTCGTGCTCTGTACGAGCCCGTCAGCATCCTGGTGCGCCTATCATCACGAAGGCGAAAGCGATACGGCGAAGTTCCTCACGGTCTATCCCGACAAGGCCGGCACAAAGCTCGACCACTGCGCCCTGTGTCACACCGGCGGTTCCTACGAAAGCGGCGGGAAGACCACTACCCTGGGCAGTTGCCAGTGGTGCCATTACTCTTATGGCTATGATGCCTCGGGAAACATTATGGACACCCTGAATGAGTACGGCCTTGATTACCTCACAGGGGGGAAGAGCACGAGCGCCCTGACCGAGATCGAGGATCTCGACTCCGACGGGGACGGTTATACGAACATCATCGAGATCCTGGCCACGAGGTATCCGGGCAATGCGGACGACGATCCCACCAAGGTCCCGGCACCGTACCGGGTCTACACGCGGGCACAGATCGAGGCCATGGACCAGCACACCGAGTTCCTGCTCATGAACACCGCACGCTCGGGAGACTTCTATGCCTCCTATTCCGGCGTGCCCATGAAGGATCTCCTCGACGATGCGGCCATAGACCTTGCCGATGCGGACGGCATAGTCGTGTATGCCCCGGACGGGTGGTCCCAGTACCACCCCCTGGAGTACGACGCGGACATCGAGATGTACCACGTCTACGGGGACACCCCCGGTCAGAGTTACCAGTACCCGCCGGCCACCTACTACTATGACCTCCAGGCCGACGTAAATGAGAACACCGACTCGGGGTGGTGCGACTACAGCGCGTCTTCCTGCTCGGGTCGTTCCCACGGAGACGCCATTACGGTCTCCGGCGGTCTGAAGGCCATCCTGGCCATCAAGCGTGACGGTGTCTACCTCGATGCCGGTGTGCTCACCGACGATAACAAGCTGGACGGCGAAGGCCCGTTCAGGGTCGTGGTGCCGCAGAAATATCCCAACGCCCCGGACCAGTCGAGCAAGTCCAGCGTCCAGGACGTGATCTGGCCCTACGATAGCGACTGGGATCACAACGCGGGCGCCTGCAGCCGTTCCGCCACCATCATCAAGGTGACCCCGCTTCCTGCAGGCACCACGGACATCGACGTCATGGAGGCCGGGTGGACCTACGTAGATGCCAACAAGATCGTCATCTACGGCGCCATCGACGGGGACGATTCCAACGGCAACGGCGTGCTTGACAGCGAAGAGATCGTGGACACCTCTTCAGACTTCGACGAGGACGGCACACCGGACTATCAGGATTCCGATACCGCCTATCCCCGCCATGCAAATGGCTCGGAGCACGTCCTCATCCACACCTCCGACGGCGACCTTGCCAATGTCTCGGTCATGAGCGACGATGACGCGTCCCTCTCGACCACCAACAGGCCTTCTTCCATCCAGTGTCCTTACGGGGCGATGCGCTTCCAGGTGACCGGTCTGGATGCCGGGGCATCGGTGACCGTAACCCTGGTCTTCCCGGAGAACGTGCCCACGAGCGCCAAGTACTATAAAATCACCTCCGCAGGCTGGACCGAGATCCCCATGGGCAGCAACGACGGCGATGAGATCATCACGTTGACCCTCACCGACGGAGACGCGACCACCGACTCCGACGGGGTCGCCGACGGCATCATCACAGACCCGGGCGTTCTCACCGAACCCGCGAGCTCCGGCTCAAGCAGCAGCGGCGGAACCTGCTTCATCGACACGGTCTGCGGCCAGGCCGGCCCCGGGACAAGCGCCCTCCTCATCGGCCTCTTCTTCACGGCCATCGGGATGAGGACAAGGATATTCAGGAGAAAGCCATAGTACTTTATCCATAGTGGCGATAAAAACAGTCGGCGGGGCGTGCACGCCCCGCCACTTTTTTCTCGAGACAGGAGGGTGAACCACGTCCACCTTGTGTCCTGACGCTTATGAAGGGTTCCTTCCGCCTACTGATAGCTGTGCAGGCCGGGCAGGTAGTTCACCCCGAAGTAGGTGAACGCGACGCCGGCCAGCCCGATGATCAGGATGATCACGAACCTCCTGCTCGGGGCGCCGTCGCGGATGCGCACGTGGATGGCGCCGGTGTAGATGAGCCAGGTGATGAGGGCCCAGGTCTCCTTGGGGTCCCACCCCCAGTATCTGCCCCAGGCCATGTGGGCCCAGACCGAGCCGGTGACGATGCCCAGGGTGAAGAGGATATATCCGGTCTTGAGGCAGTTGTCGAGCATCCCGGCCACGGCACCGCTCCTCCCCGGATTGTCTCCCTTCATGAGGGTCATGATACCGAAGACCGAGGCCAGGACAAAGGCGGCATAGCCCAGGAAGCACGTGATCACGTGCACGATGAGCCAGTTGCTCTTGAGCGCCGGGATGAGCGGCTTGATCTGTGAGTCCACCGACGGCGAGAAGGAGGCATAGGCCATGAGGAGGAAGGCCACGGGCATGACGAAGGCCCCGATGATGCCGCTGGCCTGCCTCCAGGCATAGACCAGGTAGAGGAAGACAACGGCCCAGGAGAAGAAGACCAGCGACTCGTAGAAGTTCGAGAGCGGGGCATGGCCCATGCCTGCGTGGTGCGATTCCACCCAGCGCAGGACAATGCCGGCGGTGTGGAGGAAAAAGCCGCCCAGGGCGACTAACCTGCCTGCCTTTTCCCAGCCCCCCTTCCCAGTCGCCTCGGAGACGATGAACAGCACGAAGGAAGCGAGATAGACGAAGGTGACCGCCGAGAGGATGGTGGTGTTCATGAAGACCTCCCCCCGAGACCCTTCACCCGCTCGACGAGGTGTACGTCCACCGGCACGGGTCTGCCGTTGATCCTCCTGGCGAGGGTCACCTTGAGCCCGCCCCGATCCCTCTCGACCAGGACCCATACCCTCTCGTGGGCCATGAGGAAGATCATGGTGATCCCGGCGATGAAGAGGACGGCCCCCACCGCCACGAAGGGCACCCCCGGATCCCTGTTCACACCCAGGATGGTGGTGTTCCTCATGGTCACCCCGTCCAGAACGAAGGTATACGGCTTGATCAGGGATGGGTTGAACTGGGGCACCTTGTCGGTGATGCCGGGGTATCGCTTTGAGATCGCCTTGATATCCCTGAAGAGCCAGAGCACCTGCCTGCTTTCAGGACCTTCGACGAGAAGCTGCACCCCCGGCCCCATGCGCATCATGTCCTGAACCACGCGCATGACATGGATGCGGAAGGGGGTATCCTCCACCTCGATCATCGAACCCTCCACAGCCAAGAGGCTCTGGGCACCGGAAGGGCCCTCAACGGTCAGGGACGCCTCGGCCAGCTGGTTGTACCCGCTCTGGGAGAAGAGGATGCCCTGGAAGCTCACGGGGTGGTTCACGAGAACGGACTTCTCCTGCTCCGACCGGCCATTGCGGATGAAGGTGATCCTGGATCGATATTCCTTGGGCATGCCGTTTTTGTAGTATTCGATGTCGAAGGCGTTGCAGCGAAGGGCAAAACCCAGGTGCACGGGGGTGCCGTCGTACAGGGTCGCCACGTCCCTCGTCTCCCCTTCCGGGATCTCTACGGTGCCCTTGAACCCCGTGAAGGCCAGGGCGACACCCACCAGGATAAAGAAGATGCTGCCGTGGACCAGGAGCGGGGCAAACCTCCGCAGGGAGCCCTTTTCCCCCATGAGGACGGGCGGCTCCTCCCGGTCCCTGACAGCGGGTGCGGGGCCTGCAGAGATGAGCCCGCGGAGCCCCTCCATCACGCGTTCAAGGTCGCTGCCGGCAGGCAGGTTCACCTCGCTCAGAGAGGTCCGCGGCATGGCCCCACCGCGTGTGCTTCCCCGCCGTCCCATCCGCACCCACATGCAGGCCGACATATTGAGGGCAAGCACCGCCACGGGCGCCAGGAACCATAGGGAGTGGAACACGTCCTTCAGGCTCAGGAGCATCATCACCCTGCCCGCAGGCGAAACTCCTGCCGTGGGCCTGTAGGGTGCCTGGGGTATGACGGTGGCCGCTATGCACATCAACGCGATCCAGAGCAGGATGGCCTCGGTGATGCGTAGAGAGGCCAGGCCCCTGAGCAGACGGACTCCCTTCCCGCCGGCACCCTTCTTATCCTTCTCACTCACTCAGGCAAACCTCCCTTGAGGACAACTTCCGAATCATCCTGTATGTACCCCTGTCATGCACTCTCCCTATACCATTGGGGAGACACCCCCGCCAAGGAATGAAAACTGTCGGCATGGAGCCTTTCCCCCCCTTGCATCGACCCCGGAGATATCTATTATGAAAAGGCAATGGTCCATGCAGAGACCCACCGCTGCAGAGGTAGAACGCCATGAAGTTCCGAGGTTCCTTCCTGCTCCTCATGGCCGCATGCTCCATCGCGCCGGCCACCTCTGTCCATGATGATCTCATCCGACACCATGAACTCATGGTCGCAGTGGACCATGCCGTTGCCGTGATCGAGGCAAGAGGCAGCGATGGGTTCAAGGACCTCTATGCTTACCGGTTCTGCAGGGGGGAAGGCTATGTGGTGATCACCGACATGCACGGGATCGTGCTGTTCCACCCGATCTTCCCCCAGCTGGCGGGAAAGGACCAGACATTGATACGCGACTCCCGCGGCGCCTATTGCTATGCGGAGATGAAGGCCAGGTACGCCAGGGAGGAATCGGGATGGCTATCGATCTGGTGGCCGAACCCGAAGACCGGCCAGGTCGACAGGAAGTGCATATACTTCCGGCGGGCGGTCATGGGGGGGATGCCGGTGGTGGTCCATGCAGGCCTGTTCGGCGTGGCGGACGAGGGATGCAGGTAGTTCGCAGGGGGCTTGCCCTGGGGAAAATCGTCGCTCATGGATACGAGGCCGGGCCCGCAGAAGGGTCCGGCCTCGCTCACGACTTCCTTCTCCGCCCCTAACCGAGGCGCTTCTTCAGGTTGTCGAGCTGTTTCTTCATGCGTGAAGGCAGCCTGTCGCCGAACTGGGCGAAGTGCTTTTCCAGGCTGGGGATCTCCGCCTTCCATGCCTCCACGTCGACCCTGAGGAGTTCCTTCAGGTTCTCGGGGTCGACCTTCAGACCCGACAGATCGAGGTCGCCCTCCTCCGGGAGCAGGCCGATGGTGGTCTCGCGGCCGCCCGCCTTGCCGTCGACCCGGTCGCACATCCACTTGAGCACCCGGCTGTTCTCGCCGAAGCCGGGCCACATGAACTTGCCCGCGGCGTTCTTGCGGAACCAGTTCACGTAGAAGATGCGCGGTGCCTTCGCGCCGAGCCGGTCGCCCATGTCGAGCCAGTGCTGGAAGTAGTCGCCCATGTTGTAGCCGCAGAAGGGCTTCATGGCGAAGGGGTCGCGCCTGAGCGCCCCGATGTCGCCGATGTTGGCCGCCGTGGTCTCCGAGGATGCCGTGGCCCCCAGGAACACGCCGTGGTCCCAGCCGTAGGCCTCGTTCACGAGTGGCACCACCCCTGCCCTGCGGCCCCCGAAGATGAAGATGTCGATGGGCACGCCCTCGGGCTTCTCCCAGTCCGGGCAGATGCACGGGCACTGCCTGGCGGGAGCGGTAAAGCGGGCATTGGCATGGGCCCCGACCTCCTTGGACGCCGGGGTCCAGTCGCGTTCCTTCCAGTCGATGCCGTGGGCGGGGGGCTCGCCGTCCATGCCCTCCCACCAGATGTCGCCGTCATCGGTGAGCACGCAGTTGGTGTAGATGCAGTTCTCCTTCAGGGTGTCCATGGCCATGGGGTTGGAGTCATAGGATGTCCCGGGCGCGACCCCGAAGAAGCCCGCCTCGGGGTTGATGGCGTAGAGCCTGCCGTCGGGGCCGATCTTCATCCAGGAGATGTCGTCGCCGATGGTCTCGCACTTCCAGCCCGGGATCGTGGGCATGAGCATGGCCAGGTTGGTCTTGCCGCACGCGGACGGGAAGGCGGCCGCGATGTGGTACTGCCTGCCCTCGGGGCTGGTCAGGCGCAGGATGAGCATATGCTCGGCCATCCATCCCTCCCTCCGGGCCATGGCCGAGGCGATGCGCAGCGCCAGGCACTTCTTGCCCAGCAGGGCATTGCCGCCGTAGCCCGAGCCGTAGGACCAGATGAGGTTCTCGTCAGGAAAGTGGCTGATGTACTTCTTCTCGATAGGGGCGCAGGGCCACGGGACGTCCTTCTGTCCGGGCTCCAGCGGCGCACCCACGGAATGGACGCAGGGAATGAACTCTCCGTCCGTGCCGAGGGCATCCAGGACCCTGGTGCCCACGCGGGTCATGATGTGCATGTTGCATACCACATAGGGGCTGTCCGTGATCTCGATGCCGATCTTGCTGATGGGCGAGCCGATGGGCCCCATGGAGAACGGGATCACGTACATGGTCCTGCCCTTCATGCACCCGTTGTAGAGTTCCATCATGGTCTTCTTGAGCTCGAGGGGGTCTATCCAGTTATTGGTCGGTCCGGCCTCGGCCGGATCGGGCGTGCTGATGTAGGTGCGGTCCTCCACCCGGGCGACGTCGCTCGGATCCGAACGGAAGAGGAAGCTGTTGGGGCGCTTCTTCAGCTGTGTGGTGCTCCCCCCGGCCACCATCTCCTTCATGAGGTGGTCATACTCCTCCCTGGTGCCGTCGCACCAGTGGACTGATTCCGGCCGACACATGTCGGCGATTTCCTGAACCCACTGCCTGAGTCTTTCGTGTTTGCTGGTTGCACTCATTGTGTCATTCTCCTTACGGATATCGAATATAAAGTGACCCATGACTATATAGAATGAGCCCGGTGAAATCAAGAGGGCGGTGGCGGGCTTCTATTTCACCCTCCTGAAGATCCCCTGGAGCACCCCCCGCCGCTGCCGGCAGGCGTCCGTCCTTTCAGGGTTGCAGAAGGCCTTGGCAAAGATCATCCCGGCCACGAACCCGCCCACATGGGCCCAGAAGGCCACCCCTCCCCCCCCGCCTCCCAGGGCGAAAAACCCGCCGGCGAGCTGCAGCAGAAACCAGTAGCCCAGCATGAAGAAGGCGGGTACCACGATACGGGTAAAGAAGATTCCGAAAAACACGAGCATATGCACGGGTGCCCGGGGGAACATGATGATGTACGCCCCCATGACGCCGCTGATGGCGCCAGAGGCCCCCACCATGGGGACTGCACTGGAGGGATGGGCGGCTATCTGCAGCGCAAGGGCGAAGAGCCCGGAGAGGAGGTAGAACACCGCAAACCGGACCGAGCCCATGGAGTCCTCCACGTTGTCGCCGAACACATAGAGGAACCACATGTTGCCGATGATGTGCAGCCAGCCGGCATGCATGAACATGTGGGTGATCACGGAAAAGAAGTTCGGAGTCGCCTCCACGACATATTTCAATCCTGGTCCCACGTCCACCGAGGTCCCCGGTGGGATCATGCGCATGAGCTCTCCCGGGATCACCCCGAACTTGAAGATCGACACGGCCAGCTGGGGGTACGTGCCGAGCCCCTGGAGGAATATCCACGACGCAACGTTGAGAGCGATGATGGCATAGGCCACAACGGATGGGTGAAAGGTCGGGTTGTCGTCACGAATCGGGAACATGTCACCTCACTGTATGAGAATGCTCTCCTGCCTCCGGGAAGCGCTCATTTCCACACCAGGGAATCTCTACCAGGGCGTGGCCTCGTAGAATGTCTTTGCCGCCTGTATGAAGCCCGAGGGTGTCGGGGCCCTTTCGCCTTCGAGGAACACCCCGATCTCTTTCAGGTAATCCACGGGGCCTGTCAGGGTATCGTCCTTGCATCCCCGCTGTCTCTGCATATACACCACCCTGAGCACGGCGGTGTCGGAGACGATTTTCCTGATCTCGAGGTCGCTTACGAGTCGTCTGACCTCTTCATCGATAACGTCTTCATGCACCCGGATATACTCGGCCGTCGCCGCATCCGCCGGCTCCAGTCGGAAGATGCGGCTCGTCACCGCAGCGGCGAGCGCCTTTGCCTCGTCGGGCGAAAACCGCCCGGTGTAGCGCACGAGGAGACGCACATACACCCCGGTCAGCACCTGTTTCTCGGCCTTCATCAGATCCTGGGATTTCGGTATCATCGCTGGGTCTTTCCCTATGCTCCCGATATACGGTCATTATGCTTACACCACCATGAGCCGATTGTGAAGAGAGGCTTTTGGGTCTGTACCCCACCACCCCCTTTACATCCTTTCCGATCCACCCTACAGATACTTCACGAGAGACAGGAGGTGATGAACCATGACCATATCACCGGCACTCTACACGCAGCTCGTCCAG
>DAITOA010000029.1:0-26769 GCA_036834365.1 Thermodesulfobacteriota bacterium
CTCCTCTTATAAATATCTTTCAATCCACTCGATGAAACGTCGAACAGAGGGGGTGGGAGAAAAGGATTGATGCTGCTGTTATTCCCGTTCGAACTGGATGTGATACTTCTCCAGTTTCCGCTCGAAGGTCGGCCTCGAGATCCCGAGCATCTCGCAGATCTCGCCCTTGTTTTTTTTCGTGTCCTTGAGGACGCGCCTGATATGCAGCTCTTCCACCTCGTCGAGGGTGAGGACCCTGCCCGCTTCGTCGCGGAATGCGTCCATGTCCTGATCGGACGGCCTTGAAGGCTCGGCCACATACTGCAGGTCAGGAAAATCGCTCTTGACCAGGACCTGCCCCTTGGCGATGACCGCTGCCCGGACCAGGAGGTTTTCCAGTTCCCTGATATTGCCGGGCCAACCGTAGTTTCTGAAGACCTCGATGACCTCGTCCGACACTCCGTGAATACGCTTGTGGAGGTCGAAGTTGATCTTGGCCAGCAGGTAGTTGATCAGCGGCTTCAGGTCTTCCTTCCTCTCGCGCAGCGGCGGAATCCAGATAGTGACGATGTTGAGCCGGTAGTAGAGGTCGTCCCTGAACAGACCTTCCTTGACCATGGTCCGCAGGTCCTTGTTCGTGGCGGCTATGATCCGGGCGTTCACCTTTATCCGGTCCTTGCCGCCCACGCGCTCGAATTCCATCTCCTGAAGGACCCGTAGCAGCTTGGCCTGGAGATTCAGGGACATCTCGCTGATCTCGTCCAGGAACACGGTCCCGTTCCTGGCGATCTCAAATTTGCCGGGTTTACGGGTTATGGCCCCGGTGAAGGAGCCTTTTTCATGGCCGAACAGCTCGGATTCGAGCAGGGTCTCCACGATGGCGGAGCAGTTGACCGCGATGTACGGCTCGTTGGGTGCGGTATTGTTGTGGATCACCTTGGCGATGAGTTCCTTGCCCGTCCCGCTTTCACCCTGGATGAGCACGGTGGTCCTGCTCTGAGATACCACGCCGATGGTCTTGAAGATCTCTCTCATCCGGGGGCCTTCGCCGATGATGTCTCCGACCTTGTATTCCCGTGTGGACTCCACGAACCCCTTGATCTTCTTCTCCATCTCCAGGGCATGCAACGCCTTCCTGATGGCGATGTCGAGCTCGTTGACATCCACCGGCTTGTGGATATAGTCGAAGGCGCCCTCCTTCATGGCCCTGATGGTGGACTCCATGTCGTGGTGGGCTGTGATCATGATGACCTTGACGTTCTCATCCTCTTCCCGTAGGTCTTCGAGGATGATGAAGCCGTTCACGTCCGGGAGCCGGATGTCGAGAATGACCACATCAGGAACGATCTGGGTGAACTTGTTGAGGCCGTCCGTTCCGGTGGGGGCGGTGTGAACCTGGTAGCCCTCCTCGGTGAGGTAGAGATCCAATGTCTCGCGGATCGAGCTGTCGTCGTCAATGACGAGTATCTTCGCCATCCACTTCACCCTCTTCCTGCTGCAGCCGTCATTGTCTTCCTTATAGCAGTCATACCACGTCTTTCGGAAGAACGATCATGAATTTCGTGCCTTCACCCCTTATGCTGTGGACCTCTATCGTTCCTTCGTGCTGGTCGATGATCTTTTCCACCTGGGTGAGACCGAGACCGGTGCCATAGCTTTTCTTCGTAAAGAACGGGTTGAACAGATAGGGCAGATCCTCTTCGGGTATACCGCACCCGTTGTCCTCCACCTCGATGGTCAGGGATGAGCTGTCGCTCTTCAGTGAGATGTCGAGTCGTCCCCCTTTGTTCATGGCATCGATTGCGTTCTGAAATATGTTGATCAGGGCCTGGTTGATCATGGCGGGGTCGACGTTGATGAGGCCCAGCTCTTCCTGGTAGTGCTTGCTGATGTCGATCTCCTTGTCTTTGATCGATTTCTCCACCATGGCCATGGCCTGATCGACAATGGACCGCATGTCACAGGGAGTCCTGTGGGGGTCTGATGGTTTTGCATAGATGAGCACGTCGCTGACGAGCTTCTCCAGGTGCTCAACCTCCCGTTGAGCGATCTTGAACCGTTTGAGGTCATTGCCTTCCGGATGAATTCTTTTTTCCAGGATCTGCAGGCTCATCTTGATGGACGACAGCGGATTCCTCACCTCGTGGGCGATGCCTGCGGAGAGCTGACCGATGGCGGCGAGTTTCTGGCTCTCATAGTATTTCTTTTCCAGCTCCTTCAGCTCCGTGATGTCGCGTTCCACCAGCACGAACCGGTCGGTGCCCTTCACCGGGCCGGGGGTCATGAAGAGGTACCTCTTTTTGCCCTCCTTGTCCACGAATTCGAGCTCGTATGGTTTGAAAATGCCCCGCTTGGCATCCTCGAACTTGGCAATGACATAGTCACGGTGCTCCGGGGCCGTGTATTCGGTGAAGTGCTTCCCATGGGGATCCTGGGTGCCCGAACTGATCTGCCTGCTGACATAGTTGATGATACCGTCCCGGTTCAGCTCGTATACCTTGTCCGGCAGGCTGTCGAGGATGCTCTGGAGATACCGGTAGAGATTTTCTACCTGCCTGTTGAGCCTGATGTTCTCCTCCAACTCGTTCTGGAGGGTTTCGGCATACTCCTGGAGGTTCCTCGTGAGCTCGACCTCCTTGGACACATCCAGGAAGGTTTCGATGGCGGCCACGACCTCGCCTTTCTCGTCATAGATGGGGGCTGCCAGGAAGTGGAGATGACGATTCTCCCCCTTGAGCTTCGTGAAATGCTTTACCGCCTCGTAGGCGCCCTCGATGGACTCGGACTTGACGACCTTTCCCTCGCCATAGAAGGTCTCGAAGTCGTCCACGTTGCCGTCCACGATGAAATCGGCCAGGAACGGGCGTTTGATTTCATAGAACGGCTTGTAATAATTATCCGTGCCGATCATCTCCTCGGGGCTCCAGCCGGTCAGATCGGTGCAGGCACGGTTCCACAGGATGACCGTGTGGCTCTTGTCGATGACGAACATGGGCACCGGGGAGCCCTCCACGATACCCTCCATGGTCATCTTTTCCCGCAGAAGCTTGGACTGCCATTCTTCTCGTTCCTTCAGGCGCTTGAGCTCCTCCTTGAGGCGGAGACGCTTTACATCGGACCGGGTGATGGATACGGCGGTGATGATGACCACCACGATGAGCCCCATGGCGCCGAGCATGATATTCATTGATGCCCGCCGGACAGGACTCAGGACCCTCTCGTGGGGGGTCACCAGCACGACCCACCACTGGGCGATGCCGATCCTGATGGGGGCATAGGCGACGATGCATGTCTCTTCCGTGCCGGCTTTTGTCAGGACGATGTCGTTGTAGTGCCTGCTGGTGTAGGCAAACATCCGAAACGGGGATGTGCCCGGGGGGGAGAGCTCCTCAACGGATTTTCCGATCATGGAACTGTCAGGATGGAACACGAGGGTCCCGGATTCGTCGACGAGCCAGAAATCCCCCGTGGCCACGGTCCCTGGTGATTGCCTGCGGCCGATGATGAAACCGGGATCCAGAACGGCCAGCAGTGCCCCCTGATATACGTCTTCGGCATCAATAAGGGGCACCCCGATGGCCACAGTCTTTGAGGGGGCCTGCCCCTTGCTTGTGGAAGGGATGCTCAACTCCCCCACGTACCGGTGATGCATCTTCTTCAATGCATGGATGATGGACGGATCATCGACTCTGGAGCCGAGCATGCCCAGGGGATTGTCGTGAGGGTATTCAGATCGGATCACATCATCCCGGTCTATCTCCACAACAGTGAGGATGATCCCGGGGAGCTCTTCGTGGAGCGTCTCGAGGAGATCGCTCCTGTCCTGACGTGCTCCGTTTTCTGCGGATGCGAGCCTGGAAAGTATGACCATGACCTTCTCGCATTTGGCCACGGTTTCGCTGATGCGTGACGCCTTCTGGTCGGCTATGGAGGCCTGCTGCTGACTGAAGAGCTCGATGATCGCCCGCTCGCGTACATAGTACACGGTCAGCGCGAGAAGGATGATCAGGACAACGACGATCAATGCGGTCAGCCATATGGAGTATCTCAGATAGTTATTGGGGAGTATCTTTCTCATGCGAAACGAGGGGATCTTCTCCTGTTGTTCCCTGTACCGCGTTCGTTGCGCTGGGAGTAAGGCACCGAATGCGTCATCTATGCGTTCTTGTCGCTTTCTTCGTGTTCTGCAACCGCGATGAGGGCATATATGCCGAAGGCAAAGAGCAGGGAGATGACCAGGGTGAGCAAACCGCTCTGGATGCCGATTACCAGCTCGCAGAAGAGCCACGAAATGAGATATGCCGCAATGGCGCCGATTTCTCTCATACCCTCTAGCCTTTTCACGGGAGATCTTGCTGCCTGATTCCCTGATTTCAATGTAAATATTGTATAAGGAATACAATCTCTATTCAACACCATAATGTCGTATGACAACCTGTGCCCCGGTATCCCGGACATACAGGGGCGTATACAAATTGGGGTGTCAGGCCAAGTATCCCCTGGCCATTACCTGTTCTTGTCCTTATTATATGCACTGTATCATGGTCGGCTCTCGGCACGCAGGATTTCCCGGGAGACATCGCGCAAGGGAGGAGAACACCTTTCCCGATGGAGGACGGTCGGGTATCGATTTCATGATAATCAGAGTGTAGCATCTTTTGTTCAACCTGCTGAGGCTCAATTGAACGTTATGTTTAACGGCGATGCCCGGGGGGAGTTGATATCCCGAGGCGACATAAATTATATATGCTATTAGAATCAATACGTTATGTGGTATTTCCAGTAAATGAAATGTGGTGGCATAGCTATTGCTTTTCTGGGACCAACATTGAGGATTCACTCAATGCTGCGAAAGAAAACATTATCAGGAAGAAAGGAGACCAATATGTACCGTCACGCAACCAAATTCTTGTTCACGTTTGCAGCAACAGCAGCAGTATGGCTTCTGTCGTCACCCGTCGCCTTTGCAGCTGATGCCATCCCCGCCGGGGATCCGCTCATCAAGGTTATCTTCTCTGTCGGCGCCATGATCGGTGCAGGGCTTGCCATCGGGCTCGGATGCATCGGTGCCGGTGCTGGTATCGGTAATGCGGCAGCAGGCGCTTCCGAGGCAGTGGGCCGGAACCCAGCAGCCCAGGGCAAAATCATGATGACCATGATGGTCGGTATGGCCATGGCCGAGTCCATCGCCATTTACGCGCTGGTTATCACCCTTATTCTCATCTTCGCGAACCCCTACAAGACTTTCCTGTTTGGATAATGGATTACCGGGGGTATACTCTAACAGAACGCTATGCATAATAAGGGGGAAAAAATGCCTGAATCGATCAAAGGAAGTCGCTTGTTAACGGTTGCAAGGTTATTTTTCCTGCTTGTGATCATCCCCTTATTACTGATAGCTTCCCTTATTGCCTTCAGCATCTTCAACCTTGGCGGCCTGTCAAAGACAGGCACGATGGCAGCTCTTGACCAGAAGGCGCAGCAGGAGATCCGCGTGCGGGCGACCGATGTCGCACAGAACATCGCGGATTTCCTTCGTGAACGACAGAAGGATATCCTTATCACCACCATCCTTCCTGCCAGCGCACAGGCCTACAAACAGTTTCTGGATACCAAGACCTATGACCTCTGGGTCAAGAAAGATACCGGCATCGTGAAAGAGCAGCTGCCCCTCTATGTGGAGGCATCGCTCACCGACCCCAATGGGAATGAGATCATCAAGATCAAGGACGGCAAAATCGTTCCCAAAGAAGAGCTGGCCAATGTAAGTGATCCCGCCAACACCACGTATAAGTCTGAGGATTACTTCATGAAGGCCAAAGAGCTCAACAAGGGTGAGGTCTACATCTCCCATGTCACCGGGTGGTATGTAAACAAGGCAGAGTTTGAACAAGGGAAGAGATTCGAGGGGATTATCCGAATGGCAACTCCGCTGTTCGACAAGCAGGGTTTCACCGGTGTCC
This sequence comes from Thermodesulfobacteriota bacterium, assembly GCA_036834365.1. Classification (GTDB taxonomy): domain Bacteria; phylum Desulfobacterota; class Desulfomonilia; order UBA1062; family UBA1062; genus MWEI01. Next base: position 5,943 of record DAITOA010000029.1, read on the forward strand.
TCACGCTCGCATTGGATGTGAGGGCCCTCGCCAAGTACACGGATAACATCATCCCGACCGAAGCTGAATACGTCATCGAGGCGGACAGCTCCACGGGTAACTATGCCTATCTCGTCGACAACCGGGGATACGTTATTTCCCACCCCGACGATTATCACATAGAAGGCCTCTACAAGGATGGGACACCGGTTCCACCCGTAACGTCGGCCACCTATGAGGATATGAAGAAGAAGGGTGAAGAGGTGCTGAACATCAACCAGCTTGGTGGCATCGATCCCGTCCTGCCCGAGGTGGCCAGAGAGGCTGCAGCAGGTAAGCCGGGCATCAAGACCTACAAGTTCGAGGACCACACCAAGATCGTGGCTTACGCGCCGATTCCCTTCTATTCCCAGGACTACCCCAAGCCCGCCGGTTTCGGGTGGGTGGCAATGGCGGTGGATGTCGAGAAGTTCGCCGAGCAGGCCAAGCTCGAGTCCGGCAAGATCGAGAAGGAAGCCCAGGTATGGCTGACCACCATCATCCTGATCCTCTTCGGTGCAATGGTCATCCTCTTCAGCATCGCGGTCATCCTCTCGAGGGGCATCAACCGCTCCATCGCATCAGAGGTTCCGCCCGAGGCGCTCAACCCGCCCAAGTATAATGATGAGGATTAGGTAACATTCAAACGCAGCAGGTAATTAAGAAGGCCCCGCCGGTTTCGGCGGGGCCTTTTCCTTCTGGTGAAAGGGAACTCCTACTCGTCGAGCCGGCTGTCGTAGTCGACGATGAGGTGGTACATCTCACCGGATGATCTGGTTTCCATGAGCTTGTTTCTCAGGGACGGATCCTTGAGCAGCATGGACGCCCTGGCCAGGGCCTTGAGATGCAGGCTTGCAGAATTGCTGGGTGCAACCAGCATGAAGAAGATGGTGCAGGGCTTGCCGTCGATGGCATCGAAGTCGAGCCCCTTGGAGCTCTTGGCCATGGCGGCGACCACGGTCTTCAGGTCGTTTATCTTCCCGTGGGGGATGGCGACACCCTCGCCGATGCCGGTGGACCCGAGTTTTTCCCGTGCCTGAAGCACGCCCACAAGCTCATCGAGATTGAGGTGATATTCTGAGGCAACTGGTTTTGCCAGTTCCGTCAGGATGTCTTTCTTGGTGGTGGCCTGAATGTCGGAGAGGACACACTCCGGCCTGAGGATATCGGCAATCTTCATACCTGCGGCTCTACCAAGGCGAGTTCTCCATCTTGCCGTTTGTAGATGAGATTGAGCTGCTGGGATTCGGTGTTCTGGAAGATGATGAAGTCCTGGGTGATGGTGTCCATCTGGAGGATGGCTTCATCGACGCTCATGGGTTTCACGGGGTAGTCCCGCTCGTAGACCAGGCGCGGTCTGGCCTTTTTCTCAGAAGCCTCGGCGCCCGTCGCGATGGCCGCCTTGGGCTGGGTCTTCTTTCCCTGCAGTTTTTCTTTGTGCTTCTTGATCTGCCTCTCCAGCTTGTCCATGACCGTGTCGATGGCTGCATAGAGATCCTCGGTGATCTCCACGGCATTGATCACCGCCCCATCGGCGGTGAGTGTGACATCAGCCTTGTGCCTGCGCTTTTCCACCGAAAGGACGATATGGGCTTCAGCGGTTCGGTCGATGTATTTGTCGATCTTCGAAAGTCTCTTGAGGGCATATTCCTTCAGGGCGTCGGACGAGTCTATATTCTTAAAGGTTATGTCAGTCTTCATAAATCCTCCTCTCGTGGTTAACGGCGTTTCAGAAGTGTTTCTTCCTCTGATTGGAAGGAAGAATACCAAGCAGCTCACGGTACTTGGCAACGGTCCTGCGTGCGATCCTCACCCCTTTCCCTTTCAGTTTATGAGCAATGGCCTGGTCACTCAGAGGATGTTTGGTGTCCTCTGCCTTGATGATGTTCTCGATCTCATTCTTGACGCTCTGGGATGCCACGAAACTTCCGTCACTCTTGGATATGCCGCTGTTGAAGAAGTATTTGAGTTCGAAGGTGCCCTGTGTTGTATGCACATATTTATTAGATGTGACCCTGCTTATGGTGGATTCATGCATGCCCACGTCATCGGCCACATCTCTGAGGACCAGCGGCTTCAGGTGGGTGATGCCGTGATCCAGGAAATCCCGCTGAAATTTGACGATGCTCTCGGTGACCTTGCACAGGGTGTTCTGTCGCTGCTGGATGCTCTTCAGGAGCCACTGGGCTGATTTGTAGCAGTCGCACAGGTAGTCCTTGGCCATCTTGCCCATGTTGTCGGACTTCATCATGCCCTGGTATTCCCTGTTGAGCTTGAGCATGGGAAGCTCGTCCTCGTTGAGCAGGACCACATACTCATCTTCCAGCTTCACCACATAAACATCCGGCACCACGTACTGGGGCGGATCATCCGAGTAGTCGCGGGCCGGCCGGGGTTCCATGTTGACGATGATCTGGGCCGCCTGGGCCACCTCGTCCACGGTGGATCCGAGTTCCTGGGCGATCTTGTGGTAGTTCTTGGTCTGGAGGTCGTTCAGGTGCGAGTCTATGATCTTCCATACCAGGGAGTCCTCCAGCCCCAGGATGCGGGCCTGTATCTGGAGGCAGTCCTTCAGGTCGCGGGCCGCGATGCCCGGAGGATCGAACCGCTGGATCTTGGCAACGGCGGACTCCACCTCCTCGGGTGAAGCACCGGTTTCCTGGCATATGGTCGGGATATCAATGGATATGTACCCGTTATGGTCGAGGTTGCCGATGATGAAGAGCCCTACCTCGCGTTCCTTGTCGGTGAAGTCGTTCATCCGGATCTGCCACAGGAGGTGATCCAGCAGGCCTTCGGGTTTCGAGGTGGTGGACTCGATGGAGGGGCGTTCGTCGTCTTCGTAGTAGGGGATGTTGTCCTGTCCGTAGGTCTCCAGGTAGGCATCCCACCGCTGCTTGAGCTGCTGCCTCTCGGCAACGGCCTCGGGTGTTTCCTCGCGTACTTTGGTGGCATCGACGTCGAGCAGGGGATTCTGCTCGAGCTCGGCATCGATGTATTCCTTCAGCTCGAGCCTGGACAGCTGGAGGAGCTTGATGGCCTGCTGGAGCTGCGGCGTCATGATGAGCTGCTGCGCCAGCTTGAGATGCTGCTTGAGTTCCAGGGCCATTCTCGCTACCTCCCGAGCCTACAGAGAAAAATCCTTGCCCACATAGATCTGCTTCACCTTGTCGTTCGCCACTACCTGTTCCGGAGTCCCTTCCTCTATGACAATACCCTGGTGAATGATGTATGCCCTGTCACATATTTTCAGGGTTTCTTTCACGTTATGGTCAGTAATAATGACACCAATTCCCAAATTTTTCAAGTTGACGATCATGTCCTGGATGTCCTTTACCGTGATGGGATCTATCCCTGCAAAGGGTTCATCCAGGAGCATATGGGTGGGCTTCAGGGCCATGGCCCTGGCGATCTCCACCCGGCGCCGCTCTCCTCCGGAGAGGGAGACGCCCTTGCTCTTCCTTACATGGTCGAGTCCGAAGCCTGCGATGATCTCGTCCAGCTGCATCTCGAGGTCGGCACCCTTCAGGCCCCGGGCCTCCAGGGGAACGGATATGTTGTCCTCCACGCTGAGCCCCCGGAACACGGAAGGCTCCTGGGGCAGGTAGCCGATGCCCCGCATGGCGCGGCCGGCGAGGTCGATACCGGTGATATCCTTCTCGCCCAGGAAGACGGTTCCCTTGTCCGGCCGGATGAGGCCAACCACCATGTAGAAGGTCGTGGTCTTGCCCGCGCCGTTGGGACCGAGGAGCCCGATGATCTCGCCGGGGTCGCATCTGATGGACAGGCCTTTGATGATGTGAGCCTTTCCGTAGCTCTTCTCAAGGTTCGCTGCGCGCAGCGTCATTTCCCCCATTGCATGATCCCCGTGCTCTCCCCGGCATTCACCCGGACCTTCACCCTGCCTCCGCTCCCTTCAACTGTCTGCGAGTCGTTCTTCAGGTCCAGCGTCACCTTCTGACCGGAGAGCCTCTCCTGGCCGCGGGTGATGACGACGTTGCCCGTCAGGACCATGATCTGCCCGGCGAGGTTGTACACCACCCTGCTGCAGGTTGCCTCCTTGCCCTTCCACTGGATGGAGACATCCCCGTCCGCGGTCAGCGTGCTTACCTTGCGGGTTTTCTGATCGTAGGCCAGAGCCAGGGTGTTCCCCCGGACCACGATGTCGTCCCTGGCTGCCTTCACGTTGCCCCTGAATACCGCCGTTTGGTCTCTGGTGCTCACATCCAACCTGTCAGCCTCGATGTCCACCATATCGGATGCAGGCTGCTCCGCCTTGAGGTCCGCCGCATGGGTCACCAGCGGCCACAACAGGCTACAGATCAAGAATATTCCGCATAATCTTCGCATGGACCCTGCCTGTGAGCGCGATGTTCGTGAACCCCTCCGAGAATGATGCCCGGTCTGCCGTTATGATACTGCCCTCGTCCTCGAGACGGACAGGTTTATCCGTGGAGGCCGTGCCCTTCGTCCGGTCCCACCTCAGGTCGTCGATCCGGGCCCGGGCGCCGTCGGCGGTCTCGACATGAACCGGACCGTGGATGGTAAGCACGGATGTCTTCATATCGTATGAGGCGTCAGCGCCGGAGAACTGCGGTCCCCCCGCCTGCTCCATGCTAAAGTCCCTGAAACGGGCAACCTGGTCCCCCCCTTCCATCACCTCGCGCGCCCTGATCTGGAAGATCTTGCCGGTCGCATGGGATCGCTCGACCATGATCACGTTGGTGGACCTCCGCGACAGGTTCTCCTTCCCCGATGGAGTCGTTCCCTGATCCGGTTCTTCTGATGTGAAGAAGAAGAACATCATGAGGATGGCGGCACAGGAAAGCACCAGCACCTTATTCAGCATAGCGTTCCATGACCTTGTCGAACAGGTCCAGCCTTTTGAGCAGGACCTCGATGGCTTCCCGGGCCGCGCCGCGCCCGCCCGGCAGTGTCGTGACCACGTCCGCACGCTGCCTGACCATTTCCATAGCGTCACCGGGAGCGAAGGTCAGCGAGCACAGCGCCATGGGAGGGAGGTCGATCACATCGTCACCCATGTATGCCATGCGGGAGGGCTCGATGCCTATCCGCGCTGCCAGGTCGAGGAGGGCGGCCTTCTTGTCCTTGGCGCCCTGGATGACATGGGTGATGCCGAGTTCTTTCGCCCGGTGATCCACGACCCTGGAGGTTCTCCCGGTGAGGATGGCCACCTCGATGCCCGCCCGCATGAGGAGCTTCATGCCGTGGCCGTCTCTGCTGTTGAAGGTCTTGATCTCTTCGCCGCTGTCCGTGATGGAGATGCCTCCATCGGTGAGTACCCCATCCACGTCGAAGACCATGCATGCGATAGAGTTCATGCGGAAACCTCGTGGATACGCCTGAGCTGCATCAGCAGAGGCTCCATGCGGTCGAGGCGCAGGCTGTTGGGACCGTCGCTCTTGGCATGGGCCGGGTCGTCGTGCACCTCGAGGAAGATGCCGTCCAGGCCGAAAGCGACACCGGCCCGGGCCAGCGGTTCGATGAGCTCGGCGTTTCCGCCCGAAGAGCTGCCCCTGCCGCCGGGAAGCTGGAGGCTGTGGGTGACGTCGAGCACCACGGGACGACCCAGGTCCCGCATGAAGGCGAGGCTTCTCAGGTCGCAGACCAGGTTGTTGTAGCCCAGGGTCGCGCCGCGCTCGGTGAGCACGATGGAGTCGTTCCCGGTGCTCTGCACCTTGGCGGCGGCATTGGCCATATCCCAGGGGGCCATGAACTGCCCCTTCTTGATATTGACGGGCACCCCGGTGCCGCCTGCAGCCACCAGGAGGTCGGTCTGGCGGCAGAGGAAGGCCGGTATCTGGATCATGTCCAGGACTGCGGCGGCAGGCTGTGCCTGGGAAGGCTCATGGATGTCCGAGAGGACCGGAACGCCCAACGCATCCTTGACCTCAGCGAGGATCGCCAGGCCCTGCTCCAGGCCGGGTCCCCGATAGGCGTCGATGGACGAGCGGTTGGCCTTGTCGAAGGATGCCTTGAAGATGAAGGGCATGCCGGTACGCTTCGCTGCGGCGGCGATGCGTTCGGCCATGAACAGGGCATGGTCCCGCGACTCGATGACGCACGGTCCTGCGATCAGCACCAGGGTGCCGTTGCCGAAGGTGACGTCCCGGACCTGTACCGTGATCATATACCCCCCCCTCTCCTGCCAGGAGATGTATCGTATGGGGGTGGGGGTGTCAAGCAAACTCGGATAGAAGAAGGCCGGAGGCCTGTTTCCGGAGTCTGAACGATCTATCGATAGGAGAAGGGAACATCCCTGCTCAATCCGTGCATCTCGCTCATCGATGTATACTTGAAAGGTGCAAGATACACGGATTGAGCAGGCCATAATCTTTCCAGTACTTCATGATCAGCCCTTCCCGGACAGCCTCCTGGCGAATCGGGTGAACCTCGTCCTGCTTCGGCTGTTCTCGACGCTCAGCCTCACCGCCCTGGCCGAACCGATGGTCACGACCAGGCGTTTCCCCCGGGACACGGCCGTGTACAGCAGGTTCCTGGCCAGCATGACCGAGTGCTGGGGGTGGATGGGCATGAGGACGGCGGGGTATTCGGACCCCTGGGCCTTGTGGATGGTGGTGGCATAGGCCACCACCAGATCGTCGGCGTCGGCCGGGGCGTAGAACACGATCCTGTCGTCATAGGCTACCTGGAACGAACCGTCCCTCACGTTGATGTCGGCCAACGTGCCGATGTCGCCGTTGAACACCTCGAGCTCGTAGTTGTTGCGGGTCTGCATGACCTTGTCGCCCACGCGGAACTCCACGGATCCCTTCCGATAGGGACTGCCCGAAGGGTTGAGCGCCTGCTGCAGGTGCCGGTTCAGGTTCTCCACCCCGAGAACGCCCTTGTGCATGGGGCTCAGAACCTGGACGTCTCGGATGGGATCCAGACCGTACCGGTCGGGAAGCTCCGCCGATGCAAGGCGGACGATCTCCGAGAGGATCCTGTCCGGATCCTCCTCGGGGATGAAGCGGTAGTCTCCGGTGCCGTTTTCCGTAATCTCGGGCATCCTCCCCTGGTTGATGCGGTGGCAGTTCACGATGATCCTGCTGGCCAGTTCCTGGCGGAAAATGGTGTCGAGCCGCACCACCTCCACGATACCCGAGTTGATGATGTCCTTCAGGCAGTTGCCCGGGCCCACCGAGGGGAGCTGGTCCACGTCGCCCACGAAGACCAGGGTCGTGCCTGCGACCACGGCCTTCAGGAAGTGGTGGAGCAGCACGATGTCCACCATGGAGAACTCGTCCACGATGATGAGGTCTGCCTCCAGGGGGTCGCCTTCGTTGCGCTTGAACGCTCCTTCCCGGGGGTTGAATTCCAGGAGCCGGTGGATCGTGGATGCCTCGTGTCCGGTGGCCTCGGTCATGCGCCTGGCCGCGCGGCCGGTTGGGGCGCACAGGACGATCCGAGCATCGGCCAGCCTGAACATGTGGAGAACGGCGGTGATAGTGGAGGTCTTTCCGGTGCCCGGCCCTCCGGTGAGCACCATACAGGTGCCGGCCGCCGCGCACCGAACCGCCTCCTTCTGGGAGTCGGACAGGTCAAGGTGGTACTGCTCCTCCATCCAGTCCACGGAGCCTTCAGGGTCCAGGGCATAGGCCCCCTTGCCGGCACGGCTCAGTGCCACGAGGTCCCTGGCCGCATGCCTCTCGGCCCGCTCCAGGGCGGTGTGGTAGACGGCGTCCTCGGCCTCGTTGCCGTCAGGGTCCCTCTCCACGGAAACATGGTTCAGGGATGCAAGCTCGGCAAGCTGTCCCTCGATGAGGTCCCGGTCGACCCCCAGAAGCCGCCCGGCCTCGTGGAGCAGGATGCGGCGCGGCAGGAACGTGTGTCCCTGGGCAGCGGCGACCTCGAGCATGTAGACGACCCCCGCATCGATCCGTTCGGGGGCGTCCCTGGCGATGCCTGTCTTTTCCGCGATGCGGTCCGCGGTGAGGAAGCCTACCCCGGGGATGTCGATGGCAAGACGGTAGGGATTGGCCCTGACCATTTCGACCGTGCCTTCCTGGTATCGTTTGTAGACCCGTGCCGCGAGGCCTGCAGTGATCCCCTGGCTGTAGAGGAAGACGAAGGTCTCCCTCCGGTTCCGGTGGTCCCTCCATGCCCGGATGATGGCCTCGGCGCGCTTGCGTCCGATGCCGGGGACCTCCCTGAGCCGGAAGGGCTCGTGGTCGATGACAATGAACGTGTCCATGCCGAAGGCGTCCACGATGCGGCGCGCCAGCTCGGGGCCGATCTCGTCGATCTCCGAGGCGAGGTAGGCGCGGATGCCGTCGGCGGTCACCGGGGGCCTCGCCTCGAATCGGGTGGCCTGGAACTGCAGCCCGTATCTGGGGTGCCTGGACCAGGACCCGGTGAACTGGTAGAGGTCTCCCGTACGGGGCATGGGGAGGTGGGCTACCACGGTGACGGACTTCTGCTCATCGTCCAGGGGTTTGAGACGCATGACGGTGTAGCCCGTGTCCTCCCGGTGGAAGCGCACGTGCTCGACTATGCCGGACAGGACGACGGAGTCCCCCGCATCACAGGTCGTCATGCCGGGTTGTTCGTTGCCGGGGGATCTGGGTTCCATGATTCATGTCCTCCCGTTACGTGAACGGCACCAGCCGCGCGGGCTGCTCCAGCACGTCGAGGATGCCCCGCGCGCAGTACACGCGGTCGCGCCTGGTCCGGGACATCTCCTGGACGATGCCGAGGTCCTGCAGTTTTTCGATGGCCCGCTGGGCCGTGGTGAAGGCTATGTCCATGTCCGTGGAGAGCTTTTTCGCAGTGATGTACGGGTTCGCGGCCAGGTGGTCCAGGGTCCGGGGAAGAACCTTGGAGGGAATACCGGCCACGGCGGTGCGCCAGCGGGCCATGAGGTCGTTGATGGTCTCTGCGCGGCTGAGGGCGTCCTCGGCCTGGCGGGCCACACCGTTGAAGAAGTAGGTGAGCCAGGCCTCCCAGTCGCCCTGACGGCTGACCCTGCGAAGGCTCGCGTAGTAGTGGTCCCGGGTGGCCTCGAAGAAGGCGCTCAGGTAGAGCATGGGCGTGGGGAGCACGCCGCGCTCCACGAGGAACAGGGTGATGAGGAGCCTGCCCACGCGGCCGTTGCCGTCGATGAAGGGGTGGATGGCCTCGAACTGGTAGTGGGCCAGGGCGATCTGCACCAGGGGTGGCAGGCTCGTGTCCTGGAGGAAGGCCTCCAGTGCGGCCATGCATTCGGGCAGCTCCTCCGGCGGCGGGGGGATATACGTGGCGTCCGCCATGGAGCACCCCGGGGAGCCGATCCAGTTCTGCACCCGGCGGAACTCTCCCGGCGTGGCGTGGTCGCCACGCACGTCCTGCATGAGCCGCTCGTGGAGTTCCAGGATGAGCGGGGTCGACAGCGGCAGCTCCTTCAGACGCTCGATGCCGTGCTCCAGGGCAGCCACGTAATTGGCAACCTCCTTGAGGTCATCGGGGCTGCGTTCCACCATGGCACCGGCATCGGCGGCCAGGATCTCGCCCAGGGTGGCCTGGGTTCCCTCGATGCGGCTTGACAACACGGCCTCGCGGGTGAGGAAGGGCCGCATGAGCAGGTGCGGGTTCGCGAGCCTTCCCCCTTCACCCGCCAGCCACCCGATGAGCCTGTCCGCCTCGGACAGAGAGCGCAGCAGGGCCGGGGTCCAGGTCAGCTTCGGGGGCAGCTGGTCGGGGACGAAGGCGGTGACGCCCTGCTTTATCTTCACGGTCCTTCCTGGGCTTTTCGGCAGTGTCGACATGGTTATCCCCTGTGTGCGGCCACGATAATAGCGGCGCGCCTTATTATCGAAATATACCAATATCGATAATAAGGCAAGCGTCTTATATGGTGTATTGAGTATCGGTCTGAGATAGGGTAGTATCCGTCAATGCTGGATAAAGTGCAATCGATTGACCACCTCCTTACCGTGTCAATGCCTTATCGTGACAAAGACTTTTATTCAGTGAAGCATATGAAAAGGAGGTCAGTATGGCAGGATCAGTGAACAAGGTTATCTTGATCGGGAGGCTCGGAAAGGACCCGGAGATGCGGTTCACCCCGGGGGGCAGGGCGGTCACGAACTTTACCATGGCCACCAACGAGTACTGGACGGATCAGAACGGAGAGCGTCAGGAGCGCACCGAGTGGCACCGCATCGTCACGTGGGGCAAGCTTGCAGAGAACTGCGCCAAGCTGCTGGGCAAGGGCAAACAGGTGTACATCGAAGGCAGGCTCCAGACCCGCTCGTGGGACGACCGCGACGGGAACAAGCGCTACACCACCGAGATCGTGGCGAATGCCATGCAGATCCTTGGTCCGATGGAGGGCGGCGGTGACCGGTCTGTTTCAGGTGACGAGGGCGGGGAGTACTCCGCAGGCAACGGCATGCCGGGCTCGCCCGAGTTCGACGACGTACCGTTCTAGATTTTTCTCGAAAGACGGCAGGACAGGTCTCGATAGGCCTGTCCTGCTTTTCGTTTCATCGCGGTTGTAAGGGTCTTATGCCCCGCTCTTCTCCACGGCCTTCCGGATGCCCGGCCCTGCAGCCTTGATGATGGACTCGTCCACGCAGTAGGTGAAGCGCACCCAGCCGGGCCAGCCGAAGCCCCTTCCCGGAACGGCGAGCACGCGCTCTTCAACCAGGAGGTTGCAGAAGGCCACCTCGTCGGAAAGGGGGGACTTCACGAAGAGGTAGAAGGCCCCCTCGGCCGGGGCATAGGTGAGGCCCGCCTCGTCGAAGACGGCGCACATCACGTCCCGCCGGGCGCGGTAGATCTCCACGTCCACCCGGTCGTTCAGACACTCGGCCAGGACCTTCTGCATGAGTGCCGGGGCGTTGACGAAGCCCAGGATGCGGGTGGCCAGGATCATGGCGCCGATGAGCTCGTCCTTCCGGTCGATGCCGGGGTTCACCACGATATAGCCGATGCGTTCGCCCGCCAGGGACAGCTCCTTGGAGGCAGAGGTCACCACCACGGAATTGGGGATGTGCCTCAGCACCGAGGGCACGCTCCGGCCGTCGTACACGATGGCACGATAGGGTTCGTCGGAGATGACCACCACATCGGGGTACTCCTTCAGGAGCATGCCCAGGTCCTTCAGGACGCCCTCGGGGTAGACCCTGCCCGTCGGGTTGTTGGGTGAGTTGACGATGATGGCCTTCGTGCGCGCCGAGAGCTTTTCACGGACGGCCTTCATGTCCGGGAGGAAGTCTTTGTCGCAGTTCGCCACCACCAGCGACCCGCCGTGGTTGTCGGCATAGAAGCCGTACTCCACGAAGTAGGGGGCCAGCGCCATCACCTCGTCGCCCGGGTTGAGCAGGGCCTTGAGCACCACATTCATGGCCCCCCCGGCGCCGCAGGACATGATGATCTCATCGCCCGTGAGCGGCACCTCGTAGATGGGCGCAAGGTGGGCGGCCATGGCTGAGCGCACGTCCGGGTAGCCCGCGTTGGGCATGTACCCGTGGAACATGTGGCCAGCCAGGGCGGTCATTCGATCGATGACGCGCTCAGGCGGCGGTACGTCGGGATTGCCCAGGCTGAAGTCCTGGACCCTGTCCGCCCCGTGGATCGCCTTGAGCCTGGCACCTTCCTCGAACATCTTCCGGATCCACGAGGACTTGTCCATGAATGCGAGCATCTTTGCAGCAACCGGCATGGTGCCCTCCCCTGATAGGAATACATGCGGATGATAGCAGGCATGAACGGGAAAGTACAGATACAGTCATGGCTCAGGACGCCCCAGGCCCGGACGGGTATTGGTTCTTGTGAGGTCCGGCAAGTGGTGATATGTGACAGGCCATGGAAGGGCTCGGCCCCTGTAGTATTCATACCCTGGATGAAAGGGAGTTGTCATGACAGAAAGGATCCGTTCGCCGCTCATCATCACTGTCCTGCTGGCCGTCATGGTCGCCGCGCTCTACTCCAATACCCTGGATAACAGCGCCACCAACTGGGATGACCCGGTCCTTTTCACCAAGAAGATGTATTATGGGTTCACCTGGGATCACGTGAAGGAAGCGCTCACCTTCCGGAGCGGATCCACCTTCCAGCCCCTGCGGGACCTCTCCTATATGGTCGACTTCGGGCTCTGGGGCGACCGGGCGGTGCTCGGCATGCACATCCAGAACATCATCCTGTACATCCTCATGATCTTCGCCTGCTATGCCTTTCTCCGACAGCTCCTGCGGGTCTTTCACGAGAATGAGGACGAATGCTACATCTGGGCGGCACTGGCGAGCGTGCTCTATGCCGTCCACCCCGTACACGTGGAGAGCGTGGCGTGGCTCTTTGCCCGGAAGGAGCCACTGCTGGGCATCTTCACCTTCCTGTCCCTGTGGGCCTTTCTGAAGGGCAGGCTGGTGTCGTGGAAGTACTATCTCCTCAGCGTCCTTGCTCTGGTGCTCGCCGTTCTCTCCAAGCCCACGGCCCTGGTGGTGCCGGGCATCATGTTCGTGCTCGACATCGCCCTGCAGGCCAGGCTGAAGGAGCCTTCGTTCTGGAAGAAGCGCCTGATCCTGTACGTACCCCTGCTCATCATGGTGATCCCCATGATGGTGCGTCTGGTCAATACCCTGCATATAACCGGCGGGGTAAAGCCTTACCACGGCGGCAGCTTCTGGACGAACCTTCTGGCCGTATCACAGATCCTCATCAGTTACATCAGGCTCATCGGGTTCAACATAAATTATTCCGCCGACTACCCCATACCTCTCTTCACCGACCCGCGAACCTGGCAGCCGTGGCTCTTTGTGGGACTCAATGTGCTGCTCGTCGGCAGCGCAGCGGCGGCGTTCGTAAAGCGGCACTATGTCTACAGTTTCTTCGTGGTATGGTACTATGTATTCCTGATTCCCGTATCCCACATCTTCCCCATCTCGCAGGTCATGACCGACCGGTATGCCCTCCTGTCGTCCCTGAGCTGGTGCGTTCTGCTCGGGTACCTGCTCAGCAGGCTGTGGCACGCCAAGATCAGGGTCGGGGTCCTCTCGCCCAGCTTCTTCACGGCCCTGGCCGTGGGACTGTTCTGCTTCATCACCCTCTTCTACGCCTACATGACCTTCCGCCAGAACGATGTCTGGCAGAACAGTCAGACCCTTTGGGAAGACACCCTGGCCAAGTACCCGACGTCCAGCCCGGCGAATGTCAACCTGTCGGCCCTTTATATCAAGCAGGGCAGGTATGCCGATGCCCAGAGGCTGTCCATCGAGGCCATCAAGGCGCTCCCCTACGACTACCTCGCCATCAGCAACCTGGCCCTGACCCAGATCATGATGAAGCAGTACGACAACGCCATCAACAACTACCAGCAGGCGCTCAAGCTCAAGCCCGACCTCCCGGAGGCCCGCATGGGTCTTGCATATGCGTACTGGGAGAAGGGGGATTACGTCATGGCCTATGAGCACTACCGGGCTCTTTACAGGGACAGGATCACCGGCAGCCCTTCCCATCGAGACACCATGTACTATCGCCTCGGATACTCTGCCTGGAAGCTCGGCAGAAAGGAGGAGGCGCGCATGTTCCTCGCCAAGGCCGAACCCGGTATGCGCAGGGACAGTTTCAAGCTATCCGAGCTGGCCGGTGTCTACACCAGCATGCGGGATGTGGGGAAGGCCCTTGAGCTCTACTCGGATCTGTACGACCAGCTTGAGGACGGCGATGCCAAGGACAAGCTGGCCAGGTTGCTCGATGCCCTTCGGAAGCGGGTGGAAAAGGCCGGCAAGTAGGTTAGTTTCCTCTCTTCCTGGGCGAGATCAGCATGAGGGCATAGGTGTTCTCCGCACGGTAGGAATCCAGCACCACGGAGTTCATGCGCCCTTTCAGCTCGTCAAGGAGTGAGCTCAGGTCGGAGGTGCTCACTGCGAGGAAGGCCGTGTCATTCATGGGAACGGCGTCCCTTCCGACCACCACGGGCCTGGCGGTCACGGCGCTCATATACCCCCTCATGGTCAGGTCGTCTTCGTAGACGATCAGCGGATCGTGGTCTGAGACGCCTTCCATGTAGGTTATCTTCTCACTCCACTGGCCTTCAGGGCTTACGAATGCCATGCACCACACGATGACGACCGCCGCAGTCGCAGCGAGGATGAACTGGGCAGGAAGAGTGCGTTTCAGCACGAGGATGACGAAGGCCAGGGCCGCAACGGCAAAGACCGCCACCGCGATGATCTGCTCCAGGTGCAGGACCGACCCCCTGACCATTGGCAGGCTGAGGATGACCAGGGCGGCAGCGAATACGGTGATCCCCGACAGGGCCATCATCCAGGCGCCCAAGGCTTTTTTCTGCAGCCCCTGCCGCATGCCATGGGCCATCCAGTCGCCGATGAGCGGTGCGGCAAAAGCCGTCAGGAGTACCGCATGCTGGGGCATACTTCTGGACGAGACCCACAGGATGAGAAACACGACCGAGCAGGCGGTCCGAAGGGGGAGCAGCCTGCGCCAGGTCTCCTGATCGGAAGGGCCCCCGCCGTACAGCAGGGCGGGTGCCAGCAGGAAGATCCAGGGCGCTCCGTAGGTGAGACAGGCGAACAACCCATGGAAAAACCCGAGGTGGTCGCCGCTGGAAAGGGATCCGTCGGTGAATCCGGGTCCTGCAAGGATACGGTACGCTGCAAAATAGGCGAGGAAGGCGCATACGATGATCGCGGCGCCGGGCATGAGGTGTATGGAGAAGAACTGTGACGGCGCCAGGTCGAAGAGGATGAGGAGCAGCGCTGCCGTGACGAAGAACAGCAGCATGAGGTAGCCCCCGGTGACGGCGGCCGACGCGGCCAGCACGTAGGAGGCGATGTACCAGGTCCCTCGCAGCCTTCCGAGGTAGGTCAGCGAGAAGATGCCGAAGGCGGCGGCGGCGAGGGTAACAGGCAGCGCGATGAGGTTGAGCGTCCCGAACAGGGCAAGGTAACCAAAGCTCGTCAGCATGACCGCCGATGAGGCCAGGGCGCTCTTCAGGTCGAAGAGGGAAAGGGTGTAGAGGAAGATGAAGGCGATGAAGATACATCCCAGGGCGCACGAGGCCAGCCTGGGCGTGGTGATGTCCCTGACCGGGATGAGGGACAGGGCGGCCAGGGTCAGGGGATTCCCGCCCTTGAGGATCTCGCCGTTGAGCAGCGGCAGGTGTTGCTGCTGCTCCTGCATCTCGCTTATGCTCTGGAAGAGCCAGACCTCGCTGTCCCTGGGAGGCGTAAACAGGGTCAGGGGCAGCAGCAGGGCAAGGCTCGCCGCAAGCACCAGCACGAGGGATGCGGCGTATTTCCATGATATCACGAGGTTCAACCTCCCAGTCATTATGAGCGATTACATGAGGGGGACCGACGGTGTCAAGACCCGAGATCCGGGGAAGGCATACGGATGACGATGTCTTCACCATCATTCTTCAAGAAAGTTTTTCCTGACCTGACCGGATCGGCCAGGCTGAATCCTTCATGGCAGGCTGCCGTATGAAGTATACCGGGTAGACCGTTCGTTTCTGTGTACAATAAGTTGTCGGGGCAACGCGATCGTCCACGTTGTGGCAGGTCAGGGAAAGACATCTTTCCTCCTCTGCGCGCCATGCCCGGCTATTGCCATAGTTGACTTCTCAAGGCGGTGCCCGTAGAATTGCCTGCGAGAAAGGAAAGGAAAAGGGCGTGCATGGCATCCATAGAGGAACTCTTGAAAAATAAGGGCATCACACGGCCGAAGGTTGCGAGGCGTTCGGACAACCGGGCACTCGATGAGATAAGGCAGGCGAAGATCACCAGGGACTACTGCAAGCACGCCATGGGATCGTGCCTCATCGAGATAGGAGACACCAAAGTTATCTGTGCCGCCAGTGTGGAGAACAAGGTGCCCCCCCACCTGAAGAATACGGGGTCCGGCTGGATCACTGCGGAATACGGAATGCTGCCGGCCTCCACAAATACCCGCACCGCACGAGAGTCTTCGCGGGGCCGGACCAAGGGCCGGACCCACGAGATCCAGAGGCTCATCGGGAGATCCCTGCGTGCCGCGACCTCACTGCCGGACCTCGGCGAGCGCACCGTATGGATCGACTGCGACGTCCTGCAGGCGGACGGGGGGACACGAACCGCGGCCATCACCGGTGCGTATGTGGCCCTCCATGATGCCGTCAGGAGCATGGTAAACCAGCAGGTCATCGCCAGGAACCCCCTTCTGGAACAGGTGGCTGCGATTTCGGTGGGGATCATCGATGATCAGGTCTTTCTTGACCTGAGCTATTCGGAAGACTCAAACGCCAGCGTGGACATGAACGTCGTCATGACCAGGACCGGCAAGATAATCGAGGTGCAGGGCACAGCGGAAAAGGACCCCTTCACCATCGACCAGATGATGACGCTCATCGATTTCGCCCGGAAGGGCATCAATGAGCTCATGATCAAGCAGGCTCTCGCCCTGGGTATCTCATGAGGCTCCTGGCCGCAACGACGAACCGCGGCAAGATCGGCGAGATTACCCGGATCCTCTCGGACTCGGGCATTACGGTCCTTTCCCCGGCGGACCTGCATCTGTCCCTCGATGTCGCCGAGGATGGGGACAGCTTTGCCGACAATGCCGTGGCCAAGGCCCTTGCCTGGCGCCGCGCCTGCGATATCCCGAGCCTTGCGGACGATTCGGGTCTGTGCGTTGACGCCCTCGGGGGAAGGCCCGGCGTACATTCCGCCCGCTTCGCAGGGCCCGGTGCCGGGGACCGGGAGAACTACGAGCTCCTCCTGCGGCTCATGGACGGCGTGACCGACCGCCGTGCCCGCTTCGTGTGCGTGGTGGCACTGGCCCTTACCGAGGAGACCGTCATCACGGCCACCGGCCAGTGCGAGGGCGTCATCCTCACCAAGCCCGTGGGCGACAACGGGTTCGGCTACGATCCCGTATTTCTCGATCCCGCCAGCGGCAGGACCTTCGCCCAGCTCAGCGATGAGGAGAAGAACGATTTCAGCCACCGGAAGAGGGCCCTGGAGGAACTGAAGCGGAAACTCAGGGAGCAGGGGATTATCTGAAGCCTTTTATTTTTTTGTTTTCAAACTGACCTGGCCGATCCGATCAGCTCCCCCGTTTTTGGGGGGAGCTGATCGGATCGGCCAGGCTAAAAAACCACATGGCAGGCTTCCCCGTGAGGTTTGGTGAGGTGGCCGTTTGTTTGTATCGAACCGAATCTGTTCGTCGGGGCAACCCGGGCGTCCACGTTGTGTCCTGCTCATGTTGATGATCTCCCCGATGAAACCGGGGAGATCATCAACATGAGCAGGCTAGGGAAAGACGTTTCGCTTCATCGACTTTATGTGCAGCCGACTCTGTGATACGCTCGGGAGACCGGAGGAGTCATAACCCATGCCCTACACCCTCATCGACCATACCGCCGACACCGGGATGAGGGTGAGCTCCCCCACCGTGGAGGGACTCTTCGTGGAGGCGGCCCTGGCGCTGTGCGATATCATGGGCGCCCTGACACCCGGGAAAGGAGAGACGGCCGTCGTGCAGGTCGAGGGCGTCGACCGTGAAGACCTTCTGGTGCGGTGGCTCCAGGAGATCCTCTACCTGGTGGAGGTGAAGGGTTTCAGAGTTGCCAAGGCCGGACTCATGGAGCTGACCGATACCGACCTGCGGGGCGAGCTCCGCGGAGCATATACCGGTGAATCGCTTCTGGTTGAGGTGAAAGCGGTCACATACCATAATCTCGAGATCGCATGTATTGACAATGCCTATGTCGCAGCCATTATTCTCGACATGTAAGGGGTGAAGCGATGAGCGGGCTGAACATCAGGCGCATCGACCCTTTCCGCCTCGAGATAGCCAGGATCCCTCCCATGCGGACCACCGGCCTCGTCTATGCGAACCGCGCCATCGAGCGGACCCTGGGGGATGTACAGGTTCTCCAGCAGGTGGCCAACGTGGCGACGCTGCCGGGCATCGTCGGTCCTTCCATGGCCATGCCCGACATCCACTGGGGGTACGGCTTCCCCATAGGCGGCGTGGCGGCCTTCTCCCGGGACGAGGGCGTCATCTCGCCGGGAGGCGTCGGCTACGACATCAACTGTGGTGTCTGCTGCATCCTGACCGGTCTGAAGGTGGAGGATGTAAGGCCGCGACTGGAAAGGCTCCTGACATCGCTGTACAACAACGTTCCCTCGGGCGTGGGGTCGTGCAACAGGGCGCTGGCCGTGTCGGGCAAGGAGTTCAACCGCGTGCTCGAGCTGGGTGCCCGGTGGTCCGTGAAGAAGGGCTATGCCCCGACCGATGACCTGGAGGCCCACGAGGACGAGGGGTGCATCGCCGGGGCCGATCCGGAGGCCGTCTCGGCAAAGGCCCTGGAAAGAGGTCAGCCCCAGCTCGGCACCCTGGGCTCGGGGAACCATTTCCTGGAGCTGGACGTGGTGGACCTGGTAGCGGATTCTGAAAAGGCCCGCGAGTTAGGGCTATTCGGGGACCAGGTGGTGGTCCTCGTGCATACGGGGTCCAGGGGGCTGGGTCACCAGGTCTGCGACGACCATGTGCACGGGATGATCTCGGCCGCGTCCCGCCACGGCATCGCCCTGCCGGACCGCCAGCTTGCCTGCGCCCCGGTGACGAGCCGGGAGGGCAGGGAGTACTTTGGGGCCATGGCCGCCGCAGCCAACTTCGCCTTCGCCAACCGGGAGCTCATCGCCTACCTCATCCGCGGGACCTTCGAGCAGGTCTTCGGAGGCTCGTTCGAACGGCTCGGCATGCGCATGCTCTTCGACTGCTGCCACAATATCGCCAAGATGGAGAGGATACGGTGGGAAGGCAGGGAGATCGAGGCGTGCGTCCACCGGAAGGGTGCGACCCGTGCCTTTCCCCCGGGCGACACGAGGCTCCCTCCGAGGTTCAGACGGACGGGCCAGCCCGTGCTCGTTCCCGGTGATATGGGGAGGATGTCCTACATCCTGTCCGGGGCGGCCGGGGCGGCCGAGACCTTCTTCAGCGCCTGCCACGGTGCGGGAAGGCTGTTGTCGAGGCACGAGGCCAAGAAGCGCGCACGCGGGAGGAAGATCCTCGATGAACTGCTGCGAAAGGACATCCACGCCATGGCCGCATCGCGGGCAACCCTGGCGGAGGAGATGCCCGAGGCCTACAAGGACGTCTCCGACGTGGTGGACACCATCACGGGAGCAGGTATAACATCCTGCGTGGCCCGTCTCAGGCCATTCGCCATGGTTAAGGGCTAGATCAGCCCTCTGCCGGCGCCTCTTCCCCGGTCGCTGCAGCCTCTTCTTCGGCCGTCGGTGCTGCCTCGGCGACACGGGCCGTTACCAGGGAGGCGATGACTTTCTTCTCGCTCACGCCGTGGGCGAGGTGCACGCCATCGGGCAGATTGAGGTCGGACGCGTGGATGACGTCGTGCTTGTCGAGGATTGTCGATACATCGACCTCGATTGCAGAAGGGATATCGGCAGGGGAGCACTTGACGTGGATCGATGTCTCCTCGTGGGTGACCTTGCCCTTGCCTTCCTTTTCGCCCGGAGATACTCCCACGAAGACCAGAGGCACATCCACGGTGACCTGCCGCTTGGGATCGATGTGCAGGAATTCGATATGGATCGGGGTTCCCTTGAGCTTGTCCCTTTCCACGGAGTGGATGAGGACCAGGATGTCCTTCCCGTCGAGCTTGAGGTTCACCAGAGAAGTCCCTTGGGCCTTCCGGTAGAGCAGTTCGAATGTACGTTCATCCACCTGGACATGGACCGGCTCGTAGTCTTTGCCGTGCACGATACCGGGAATGACACCCTCCCTGCGAAGCTTTCCGACCTTCTTTTTCCTCAGGATACGCTCGCTGACTTCCAGGGTGAGCTTCTCTTTTGCCGCCATACGATCCTCCAGTCTTGAAAATAGAGACTCTCTATACCGGCAAGCCTCTCCAGAAGTCAATGGTGAAGTCCGGGGCAGACTGCCTTGTGGGGATTGACACTGTCCCTGGTGCCCGCGCAGAGGCTGGTACCGTTCATCAGGGTACTCCTTCCGTACACGGTGTGTCCTGCTCACGGCGGTGATTCTCACCTGCCTCATGGGAGGTAATCACCGAGGTGAGCAGGCTGATGACAGGATCCCAACAATAAGGAGAAGATCGTACCCCAACCTGGTGTACGGGTATTCACAAGAATCCCCATCGGGGTTTCCCTGAAAAATGAAAGTCCCCTTGACACCCCGACCCTCTTTGGGGATAATGTCTTCAAAATGATACTGGTAGGACGACTACCGGTATCTTTTTCATTTTTTACCAAGGACCCTATAATGGCTATGAAACGCAACCCCATCACCAAGGAAGGTTACGCAGCACTCAGGGAGGAACTGGAGCGGCTGAAGAAGCACGAGCGCCCGAAGATCATCGCTGCAATCGAAGAGGCCCGCGGACATGGCGATCTCTCCGAAAATGCCGAATACATCTATGCCAAGGAGCGGCAGGCCTTCATCGAAACGAGGATGCAGGACATTGAGAACAAGCTCGGAAACGCAGAGATCATCGATACCAGTAAGCTCCCCACGGACCGTATCGTGTTCGGGTCGAAGTTCATCCTGTGCAATGCGGATACCGAGGAGGAGATCTGCTACCAGATCGTGGGCGTGGACGAGTCAGACCTCAACAAGGGAATGATCTCGGTGGAATCACCCATGGCAAAGGCGCTCATCGGCAAGAAGATCTCCGACGAGGTCATCGTCGCCACACCCGGCGGCAGGCGGGAATACGAGGTCCTGGAGATCATCAAGGAATAGGTTCCGCCGTTCCTGATAAACCGTAACACCCACTGCGCCGATCGGTTCGGGAGCACTCTGCAGCGTCTGCGGC
>DAITOA010000029.1:26869-38856 GCA_036834365.1 Thermodesulfobacteriota bacterium
CCGATTTTGCTCACCTTGACGAAGAAGCTGTCGAGGTGAGCAAAATCGGAAGGCCAATACCCTTTAGAGTTCTATTCCCGGGAGTCCAGGAAGTAGACGTGCGGCCTATTGAAGAACGGGTCCCTGGCCACCTGTGAGCGCACCTTGTACACCTGCTCGATGTTGTCCCGGGTAAGCACCTCTTCCGGGCTGCCTTGGGCGTGGATGAGGCCGTTGTCGAGCAGGGCCAGCGAGGTGCAGTACAGGCCGGCAAGGTTCAGGTCGTGCAGGGTGATGAGCACGGTCAGGCCGGTTTCCTGCGACAGCCTCCGCAGCATGGTGAGCAGTCTCACCTGGTGGCCGATGTCCAGGTGCGAGGTGGGCTCGTCCATGAGGAGGATCTCGGGTTTCTGGACGAGGCCGCAGGCCAGGAAGACCCGCTGCATCTCGCCGCCTGAGAGGCGCTGGAGGCGCTGCCTCCTCACATGGGCGATCTGGAGCATCTCCATGGTTTCGTCCACGATGGAGCGGTCTTCCCTGGTGAAGGCGGACATCCTTCCCCGGTGGGGATACCTGCCCATGAGCACATATTCCTCCACGGTATACGGAAAGGTCACGCTGTGGATCTGAGGTATGAATGCCGCGATCCTGGCCAGCCTCCTCCTGGGGATCCTGGAGACGTCCTCCCCGCCGAGTCTGATGGTGCCCTCCCAGGGCCTCAGGATCCCGCACATGCACTTGAACAGGGTGGTCTTGCCGCTCCCGTTCGGCCCGATGAGCCCGAAGACGGTCCGGGGAGCTACCTCGAAGGAGACGCCGCTGACCACGGCATGGTCCTGGTACCCGGCCTTCAGATCCAAAGCGGTGAGCCCGGTCATCTAGAACACCTCCGGGGGGGAGGCCTTGAAGAGGTAGACCAGGAAGAAGATGCCGCCGGCAATGCCCGTGATGACGCCCACGGGCAGTTCGTATGGCCTGAGCACGACCTGGGCCAGGGTATCGCAGGCGAGCAGGAAAATCCCGCCTGCAAGCATGGCCGAGGGCAGGAGTACCTGGTGGTCGGCGCCCGCCATGGGCCGCATGGCGTGGGGGACGATGAGCCCTACGAACCCGATGATCCCCGCTACGGCCACGCAGAGACCCGTAACCACGGATGCCAGGCCCAGCAGGAGAATCTTGAGCACACCCGGGGAAAGACCCAGCAGGTGCGCCTTCTCGTCGCCCAGGGATATGAGGTTCATGTCGCGGGTGAGCGCCAGCAGCCCGAAGAGCAGCGGGAGCATGGCCGCCAGGAGAGCCGGCAGGGACAGCGCATCCGTTCCGCCCAGGCTCCCCATGACCCAGAGCACCGAGGCATGGACATCCCGGGAGCTCGCGACGCTGAAGATGAACATGATCACCGAGGAGAGGAGGAAGGAGAGCACCACCCCGCTCAGGATGATGGTGGATGTGGAGAAATCCCTGAAGGTGGACATGCCGAGTACCGCTCCGATGCTCAGGGAACACCCGGCGAAGCAGAGCAGAACCAGGGGGAGGCCCGACAGACCGGCGATGATGGCTATGGTGGCACCCAGTGCCCCGCCTGCGGACACGCCCAGGGTATAGGGTTCCGCCAGCGGGTTCCTCAGCACGGCCTGGAACACGACACCGCACCCCGCCAGGCTCGATCCCACCAGGAGGGCCCTGAGGATCCGGGGCATGCGGAGCTGCCAGATGACGGTATGTGCCATGCCGTCGCCACCGGGGTGGATGAGGGCGTCGATGACGTCGGTCGCAGGGAGACGGGATCCTCCCAGGAAGATGCCCAGGGCCAGGGTGGCGGCCAGCAGGACGAGGAGGATGAAGAAGGTCGTGCAGCGGTTCATGGGACCTCGGGATAGAGGACGGCCACCACCGCTTCGAAGCCCCTGACGAACATGGCCGGCGTCGGCTGGCAGACGAGGTCGGCGTTCAGCTCGTGGACGCGCCCGTCCTTCACCGCCGCCATGCCTTTGTACTGCGTCCATGAGGAGGTGCCCGTGCCCGGCTCCATCTGGTTCACCACGATGATGATGTCGGGGTTGCGCCTGAGCACCTCTTCGATGTTCACCCGGGGATAGCGCATCAGGGCATCGCCGAAGATGTTGACCGCCCCTGCCCTGCGCAGGAATTCGCCCGCAAAGGTGGCGTCGCTCGCCGTCACCAGGGGGCTCGCCCCGAGCTGCCAGAAGACCTTCGGCCGCTTTCTGCCCTTGATGCCGGACTCGATGTCATGGAGGCGGGCCCGGATGTCACGCACCAGGGCGTCGGCCCTCTCGGCCTGTCCCAGGAGGGCGCCCAGTTCCCGGAAGGAGGTGCACATGCACGCGAAGTTCTCGCACCCGGCAAAGACGTGGATGGTGCACCCCAGCCGTTTCAGCGCAGACACATCCGCCTTGCTGCTGCAGTCCGTACTGGCCAGGATGAGATCGGGCTTCAGGGAGAAGGCCTTTTCGATGCTGATGCGGCCGGGGGTGCCAACGATCTGTGCCCCGGAGCCTTCCGGGACGGGACAGTAGCTCGTCACTCCCACCAGTAGATCCTGTGCTCCCAGGTCAACGATCTCCCTGGTGACCGAGGGCGCCAGAGAGATCACCCTGCGGGGCTGCTGCCCCTGTGCCGCGGCGGCGAGGGGTGCGGACAGCATCAGGGTAAGGAGGGCGAAGGCCGTGACCGCCAGGCGTCCGGACGGGCACATGGATAATGCCGCTGACCGGGGTCGCTCATGCATCGCAGGCATTCAGCCGGCGGCCTCTTCGGAGACAGGCGCCTTCTTTTTCCCGAAGAAGTAGGTGATCAAGACGCTGAGCTCGAAGAGAAGGTACAGAGGGATACCCAGCATAGCCATGCTCATGACATCCGGCGGCGTCAGGACGGCCGCGATGATGGAGATGATGAGGACAGCGTATTTCCGGTACCTCTTGAGCATGAGGTGGTTCACCAGCCCCATCCTGGCCAGGAAGAACATGACCACGGGGAGCTCAAAGGTGATGCCGAAGGCCAGGAGAAGGCTCATGCACAGGCTCAGGTATTCCTTCATGGAAGGCAGGGCCTGAATGCGGTCCGTGGTGAACCCGAGGAAGAACTTGAACCCGAAGGGAAATGCCACGAAGAAGGCGAAGGACGCACCCAGGAGGAAGAAGCAGCAGGCCGCGATCACGAAGGGGACCACATACCTGCGCTCATTGCTGTACAGGCCCGGCATGATGAACTTCCAGATCTGGTAGAAGATTACCGGCGCAGCAATGAAGATCCCCGCAAAGAAGGATATCTTGAGGTAGGTGATGAAGGCCTCCTGGAGCGAGGTATAGATGAGCTTTCCGTCTTCGGGCATGGCCTGCATGAGGGGCCAGGTCAGCAGGTCGAAGAGCTGCTTGGAAAAGGAGTAGGACAGGATGAACCCCGCTGCCACGGCGAGCAGAGACTTGATGAGCCTGCTCCGGAGCTCTTCGAGGTGATCGGTTACCGGCAGCTTCTCTTCTTCCACGGGAACGTCCTCTCCGTTCTCGATGCTCAGGTGTTCTTTTCTGAATCCGGTGTTTGCTCGGTCTTCTGGTCAGAGCTTTCATCGGGCCGGGAGGCCTTTTCGGCGGACGGCCCGGAGTCCTGTTTTTTATGGTTGTTCTCCGATGACGCAGCCATGGAAGAGATGTCGATCTCCCGCTTGAGGTCATCGGCCGCCCTCTGGAACTGTCCGAAGGCCTTGCCCAGGGTGCGGGCGATCTCGGGCAGGTTCTTGGGCCCTATGACAAGCAACGCGATGATGAGGATAACGAACAGCTCCTGGCCACCTATACCGAACATGGTATCGATCTATATCATTTCATGAAGGCATGTCAAATGAGCTGATTGAGTATGATGAAGACTTCTCCGGATGAGGGCGCATCCCTAGACACTTACTTGACGGAAGAGATCCATACCTCTAATATGCATCGTCGTTATGAAGAACAGACCTGCCCATGCGCTTTTCACCCTGTGTGCCGCCTGTATGGCCTTCATGTTCTGCACGGCCGCATCACCGTTTCCTTTCCTGGCTCCGTCGCAGGATAATGCCGTCGGGGTGCTCATACCCTTAAGCGGGAAATGGGAATCCGTGGGCCAGAAGATCCTCCGGGGCATACTGACGGCCGAGGGGGTATTCAGCAGGGATCAGGCGTCGGATGTGCAGTTCATCTTCAGAGACTATGGCGGCAGTGAGGACTCCATTCCGCCGATCCTTGATGAACTGGAGCGTGATCACTCGATTGTGGCCGTGATCGGTCCCGTGGGTGAACGCGCCTCGGAGATTGCCTGCAGAGAGGCGCAGAAGAGGGGGCTGCCCTTCATCATGTTCACCCAGGCGGAGATGGCCCCGGGCGAGGAGACGTACTGCTTCAGAAACTTTATTACCATCGAAATGCAGGCCAGGGCTCTGCTGGGCGCCGCCCGGTCCATGGGCATCACGAGGTTCGGGATCATGAGCCCCGATGACCACTTCGGTGCCACCTTTACCGAGAAGTTCCAGCGCCTGGCGCCCTCCTTCGGCATCCAGGTCGTGAGGACGAGGGTATATCCCCTGCAGAAGGTCGATTACAAGCAGGAGCTTACAGCCCTGTTCTCCGGCCTGAAGAAATCTCCGGCGCAGGGACGGCCGGGTGATCTGGAGGCGGTGCTCGTGCCCGACTCCGCCCAGAATGCCGCCGTGATCGCTTCGTACATCAGCTATCTCAAGATAAAAAACGTCAGGCTCTTCGGACCCACCCTGTGGGACAGTCCCGAATTCCTCAAGGTGGGGGGAAGATATGTGGAGGATGCGGTGTTTCTCAGTGGGTTCTATCAGGGAAGCGTCATGAGCGCAGTCCGGAACTTCACCGGCGTCTTCCAGGACACCTTCCATGCACAGCCGTCGGTCTGGGAGGCCTGTGCCTACGACACCGCGCGCATCGTGCAGGGATTTCTCCACGCGAACGGGTCTTCCCGGGCCGATCTGCGGGCATACCTTGCAGGGATCAGAAGGTTTGACGGGGCCAGCGGCATAACGTCCTTCGCCCCTGACGGTACCCTCGAGAAGTCGATCCATCTCCTCACCGTACAGAACGGGGTTGTTCAGGAAATACACCCTTGATTCCGGTTGCGAATTATCCTAACGTTGGCCCTCGCATGAGGTCTGTACGAATTATCATTCTCATCGTCTTTTCCATTGGGATACTCTACGGCTGTGCCCACGAAGGCGAGGCCGTCAAGCCCGCCCAGGAGCTCTACGACGAGGGGGCACGGCAGGCAGCGAAGGGAAACGTGGAAAAGGCCTCGGACATCTTCATGCAGGTACGGACCTATTATCCCGGACACGATCTCGCCCGCAGGGCCCTTCTTGCTACCGCTGATCTCTACTATGACAAGGAGGACTATCCGGGGGCCCTCAAAAGCTATCAGGAGTTCCGGATGCTCTATCCCACCGACCCGGATGCCGGCTACTGCCTCTACCGGATCGGCATGTGCCATTACAAGCAGATGGGCACCTTTGACCGGGACCAGAGCGAATCGACCAGGGCCATCCAGAGCTTCGATGCATTCCTCCGGTCCTATCCCGACTCTCCCCACGCCGGGGATGCGGCCAAGTACATGAAAGATGCGCGGACCCTCATCGCCCAGCACGACATATACGTAGGCAGGTTCTACCTGAAAAAAGGCAATGCCTCCGCGGCCTGCAGCCGCTTCCAGTCGGTGAAGAAACAATATCCCGACATCCAGCTGGAAGAAGATGTCGATGCCCTGATCACCAAGACATGCTCTTCCGGTGCCGCTGCCGGGAAGAACTGATAACACCTCGTTCGTCAAAATATTGATACCATCTATATCTCCAGGGAAACAGCCTGTGATTTCTCCAAAGAATGACTTCAAGACTTGATTTGAAGAGATACCACTCCGATGCTTCGATGGCTGATAACGTCATAAATACCGACATATAGTCGTAGCTCGATCGGCCGCCGATCAATAGTAATCACATAACACACAGAAATAATACATGATAATATGCTCTGGCATAGATTAAGCAAGGTTGAAATCATGTTGTCTATCATGACAGGGGGTAAATGATGACCAAGAAAGAGATCATACGGGCGCTTGTCTTGAGCCCGTTGTACTGGAAACTCAAGCTCAAGGACCGGGCATTCCTTATCCGCAAGCTCATCCCCAGGCGGTGAACATCACTTCCTGAAAGAGTTCACGATTGTTTAGCGGCCGAGAGTTTCCGTACGTCTCCCACCCGCATCGTGAAGTGGATACGGTCAAGGTATTCGAGGTAGGGGATGGCAAATTTCCGGGATACTCCAACGACCGCCTTCATATCCGGGGCGGCCATGGATGCGTTCTTGCCGATGAACTCCCTGACGCGCTCCTTCAGGGCCTCTTCATACCTGCTGGAGAGGTAGATGTCGTCCTTGATCTTGACGAGGCGACCTTCCCTGCAGAGGAAGCCCAGGACCTCGGTGACATCCTTGGGTGAGATGCCCAGCGTCTCTGCCAGTTCGGCGACCCTGGGCGGTTCGAAGGCGGCCTGCTCGATGACGGCGGCCATCCGGTCGCTCATGCCGGTGCGGTCTGCGGCCAGCGATGCGCTGAACCCCGGTTCCGAGATGTTGTGCCCCGACTCGGCGAGGTCCCCCTTCTTGACGAGGTCCTGCAGCACCCTGTGAAAGAGCTTGGGGTCCACCCCGCCCTGAACGGACGACCTCAAGTGTTCCCGGGGAATACCGGGGGAGGAGGGATTCGCCGTATGGTATTCCTTGACGCTCGAGAGGAGGATCCCTCTAAGCTTCTCCATGTATACCGCATGCACGAACAGGTCGTTCGCCGCATCGAACCTGATGATCTCCCCTGTCGAGAGCAGACCCCCGATGGCCTTTTCCGTCCGCGCAGAGGCGTCTGCGAAGACCGCGTCGATGACCCTGCGCGCAATGCCATGCATGCCTGCGTCCTTTGCCAGGCCTATGATGCGGCGGGCCGGATCCTCGCTGAGGAGATCGATGATGACCTCCTCCGAGAACCTCCGTGCGGGGTGCGGGTTCAGCACCGTTCCGCCGCCGATGGTTGCGGACGGGGAAACGGCGCGCAGGATGAAACGGTCCCCGTACGATGCCACCACCGGCTCCTTCAGCCGGATCCTGCCGGCGGTCTGTCCGTCCGCCGTATGGATGCTGATGTCGCCCATGATCTCGGCCGAACCGATATACATGCGGATGCCCCCTCTCCCCGGCTTGCGAAGGAGGCTGATCTTGGCATCGATCAGGCGGGTGGTATCGAAGACGCCCGCAGGTGCGATCCACTGGCCCCGGTCGATGTCCTCGATGGAAAGACCCTGGAGGTTGACGGCGGTGCGCATGCCTGCCAGGGCCTTGTCCACATCCTCGTCGTGTACCTGGATAGTGCGTATCTTGGCCGTTCTGCCCGCCGGCAGGACCTCCACTTCCATCTCGCCGGTGAACGTGCCCCGGGCCAGGGTCCCTGTCACCACGGTGCCGAAGCCCTTGATGGTAAAGACACGGTCCACGGGCAGCACGGGTATGCCGGTAACCTGCCGTTCACGGACCATGGCAACCTGTCTGTCCAGCTCCGCAAGCAGTTCGTCGAGTCCGGAACCGGTGGTGGAGCTCACCGGAACGATGGGTGCGTCATGCAGGAAGGTGCCTGCAATGAAATCCCTCACGTCGCCCGTGGCGAGCTCGAGCAGGTCGGCGTCCACCAGGTCGGTCTTGGTCAGCGCGACGACCCCCCGCTGGATCCCCAGCAGCTCGCAGATCTGCACGTGCTCCCTGGTCTGGGGCATCACGCCCTCATCCGCCGCGATCACCAGGAGTACCAGATCTATTCCCGATGCCCCGGAGAGCATATGCCTGATGAACCGCACGTGTCCGGGCACGTCGACCACACCCACGCGCTCCCCCGAGGGCAGGGACATGGAGGCGAAGCCGAGCTCGATGGTAAGCCCCCGCTCCTTCTCCTCCTTGAGACGGTCGCAGTCGATGCCGGTGATGGCCCTGATGAGCGATGTCTTGCCGTGGTCTACATGGCCTGCAGTGCCGATAACCACCCTTTTCATGACATGCAGTATAGACGCACAGGCCGGGGATCGTCAATTTGAACCCTCACTGATGTTGTCCTTGTCGCAATCCGGCATTCCTAATATATAACAAGGTTGATGGACAGACGACTGGCGGTCATTCTTGCGGTGTGTATCCTGGAGGCGGGGTTCAGGATCCTTTCGGGACCCCTCGGGGTGGACGGACTGACCTACACGCTGGTGGCCAGGTTGGTGGAGATGGCTCTCATCCTTGTCTTTGCCTTCAGGGTCTGTGGCGTCATCGCGCCGTCCTTGTATCGCGAGATCTGCATCGGCATTGCCGCCGCCGCCGCCTTCGGTGCACTGGCCATCGTCGTCGACCTCCTGAGCAGGCCCTTCACGGGAGGTGGGCTGCTTGCCATGGTGCTCGTGAGGCAGCCCCTCGACAGGTGGATGCTGTACCTCGTCACCGCCTGCATCGTTGGTCCCTTCGTGGAGGAGCTCTTCTTCAGGGGGATGCTCTATCAATGGATGCGCAGCGGTATGGCGGCCTGGTTATGCATTGTCCTCACTTCGGTGCTCTTCGCCTCCATGCACGGTCGGATCTCCGTGGTGCAGCTCACCGGGGGCATCCTCTTCGCCTCCCTGTATGAGTGGAGAAGGAGCATCTGGGCGAGCTTCGTCCTCCATGCGCTGGCCAACGCAGGGTTGTGGGTCATGCCGTTTGTTCATCCCCTGATGTGAGCGTATCCGGGTGAGATGAAATGATGGTGCCGGAGAAGGGAATCGAACCCCCACGGACTAGCGTCCATCGGATTTTGAGTCCGACGCGTCTACCAGTTCCACCACTCCGGCGCCCGTCTTGGTGTTCTAGCAGAGCTCTCCGGGCATTGCAAGACTGCGTTGCCGGGGGGTCTGCAGAATGTATGACATCAATCTTGACGCTTTGCAGTCAGTTTATTGACAACACAAATCATGGACCATGCCGTTCTCCTGTGTGAAAGTTACGGATCTTTCCCTGTCTGTAAAAGGGAGGGCGGGCGGCCTGCCCTGGGATGGCGGGAAAATAAGTTCTTGTAGTGAATGGAGAGGGATGTGTGGCTGTGTATGCATTGTTGTGGCATAAATCCAACACTCCGGGCGGGATGATCCTAGATAACCCATTGATTTAAAAACATATAGCCATGGCATACATGTTGCTAACATGTGGCTCATTCTATGGAGAGGAGTGTTATTGAAACAGTACATGGGCTGGCAGGTACGGAGAGGTTCTGGTTTTTCAGCAGGGTTCGGCGCCCCGTCGGCACAGGACCTCACAAATCCTTGTTTTCCTTGTTGACAAAAGGCCCTTGCCATCTATAATAGTACCTATCGCTTGATGGTTATGGTTAATGGTGTGTAGAAAGTCCCAGAAAAATAAAAAGATTAAGTAGAGGAGGAAGATATGGCTAAGAGGTTTCTCGTTTTGATCGCACTGCTTATGCTCGGTTTCTATGTGGCAGGCTGTGCAGAGGGAGATGACAGCGCAACCGTAGTGAACCCGAATCCCGACGTGGTCGAGTTCACCGGTTCCATCTCAGGCGTGGTAATGGATTACTGTGCCAGCGCACCCATTCAGGGCGCGGTGGTGTCAGTCGCCTATTCGGGCAGCGTGCACTCCGTTACCACAGGGACCACCGGTGCGTTCTCGTTCAACAATGTGCCGGCAAACTGGGTCGCTGGCAGCGACTTTGACTTCGGCGCGGACGATGGCTATTTCGTGACCTGCGACCTCACGGGCGATGCTGATTACGGTTATGCCTGGGTCGAGGAGGTATGGGTTGCAGCCGGTGACCTGAACGACGGCGACAACTACGCTATGTACGAGGCCGAGTCCGGAAGCGGCGCAGACACACCGGTGAACAAGCTTGCCAACGGCCTGATCTTCGAACTGGCCCCGCTCAATGCCTCCATTTCCGGTACCATCTACGACCTGACCACCGGCATGGATGCAACGGCGGCCACCGTTGCCCTGTACTACAATGGCAGGCTGATCGCCAGCACCAGCACCACCACCGGTGCTTACAGCTTCACCGGTATCCTGCCCGGCATCACTTATGACCTCCTGGTCACCAAGGCCGGCTATGACTACGTGGACAATGACTGGCAGAGCGACATGGTTTACGATGACGGCGACTGCGGCTTGGTCGAGGTCCTCTGCGACCCCGCCTGCAACGCGACCCTCGCCGGCGTGGACGTATACATCGAGTACGACCCGGCCAGAGACGTGACCAGGCCCTACATCACCAGCATCGTGGCGGATGACAGCGGCGCCCTCTGGGAAGGCGACGAGGCACTGGACTTCCAGGTCGAAGATTTCGTCGTGACCTTCAGCGAGGCCATGAGAACCACCCACAACATCAAGGCCGCCGTCGATGTGTACTCCAGCTTCGCCCTGACCGTTACCTGTAACGGTGCGAATGCAACGGATCTGGCAGTCAACTACGACATCATCGACGACTACACCGTGGATATGACCTCGGCGGGCGTCATGACCATCGCCCTCACCTACAGGCCCGCTTCCGACTTCGACGGTGATGCAGCCATTGCAGCTTGGGATCCCGATGCAGAACTCGCCATCTCGGCTGCAGATGGTTCCTACACCATCGACTTCGCCACTGACTCCCCGTTCCTCACCGACACGTCCCTGAACCCCTGGTGCTACGCAGAGCATGACGGCTGGAAGCTCTCTTCCAACGTCTGGATCCAGTGGTTCATCCTTGGTGGTGAATCTGACAACACGTTCAATATCGACGCAGCGTTCTAGGGTTTAGAACCACAACTCTTTGGTACATCCGAGGGGAATGCCCGCCAGGGCATTCCCCTTTTCTGTCTTCAGGACCGAAATCTTTGATGAGCTTCTTTCCTCAATGGAGACCCACCTGTAACCTTTGAGAACATCTTGTTTTACAACAGGCCTTGGTGAAGTAGATATCCATAGGGAACCATGATGCCTTGAAACATCCTCGCATGAGGGGAGATGCAGGGACTGGCTGTAGTCATCGGGAAGGTACAGTACGACTGAAGGACAGAGTGCCCTACAGTTCGTTTCCGTATGGTCTCAGACATACAAAACGCCCATACTCAAGAGGCCCGTTCATCCACCTCTGGAGGATCTGTTTTCAATCCATCAGTACAATTCAGCCTGATCTCTGGTACCACAGCCCACTCCCTGAATTGATAAGCAGGAGATTCTGCTCATGGTGATAGACGATGCGAGATGATGCATTTCCGTTGGACCGGAAAAGAGACCGACATGATAAGAAGGAATAGATTACCGGGAGAAGAGAGAGACGGAGCAACCTTTGGAAGGGAAAGAGAGAAGAGAATAGCTCCACAAAGACAAGAGGGGCAGGTTTTCCTGCCCCTCTTGGTGTTTCAATGTCGTGCTGCCTTACCTGGTGAATCTCTTCCTGATGATGGCACAGCCTGCTGTCAGGGCTGCGAGGATCAGCGGGAACAGCGCGCCGGACTGGCCGGCTGCCGTGATGAAGCACTCGATGCCCAGGATCTTGTCGTCGTTGTCGGAGTCGGGTGTGGTTAATGAGTTCGCGATGTCATCGGGCACGGTGGTTCCGCCAGAGGTACCGCCGCCGCCTGCTTTGGGGGCACCCAGCTCACCTGCGCCGTTGATGCCCTGCATGTAGATGTCCTGGCCTGTCCCTAAGCCACGGTTATCAACCCAGACCGCAACTGCACCGCCCCTGCCGCTGCTGGCCAGCCGGGGGCCGTAATTGATGCTGGTGGCATTGGAAAGCACCGTGCCTCCTGCATCCCAGAGGATGTTTCCATTGGCGTCGATGCGCTGGGCCATGATCTGTTCACTGTAGTTTTCCCAGCCTGTTATGAACCCGCCCTGGCCGTCCTCGACGGTCTTGCGCGGATGCTGGGCCGTGTCATCATAATCATCGTA
>DAITOA010000030.1:0-12074 GCA_036834365.1 Thermodesulfobacteriota bacterium
AGAAGGAGATCTTCGACGAGGATATCGAGGCCATCGTGCTGGAAGAGATCTACCGCGTACCCGACAAGTACGTGCTCAAGAACGTGGTGGTGAACTCGGGCACCGTTGTGGTGCCTACGGCTACGGTGCAGATCGCGGTGGACAACAAGATCATCCAGGAAGCCGGGTTCGGCAACGGGCCGGTGGACGCACTGTACAAGACCATCATCAAGATGGCCGGATTCGATGTCGAGCTCAAGAGCTTCGCCATCAAGGCCATCACGGGCGGCACCGACGCCCAGGGCGAAGTGACCCTGGAGCTTACCGACAAGGGTAGGACCGCGGTGGGACAGGGTTCGGATCCGGACATCCTCGTGGCCTGCGCACGGGCCCTGGTGAACGCCATGAACCGCATGGAGTTCCTCAAGTCCAGGAAGGCCTCTGAAACGCCGCACCTGTAGGAGATATGCACCGTGGGGATGACCATAGCCGAGAAGATTCTGGCAGCCCATACGCCCAGTGAGGGGTTCAGGCCGGGAGACATCATCAAGGTGGATGTGGACGTGGCGCTCGCCAACGACATCACGGCCCCCATCGCCATCCAGGAGTTCCGCAGGAGCGGCGCAGCCGGGATGGCCCATGCGGACAGGGTGGTCTTCGTGCTCGACCACTTCACGCCCACCAAGGACATCGCGTCCGCAAACCAATGCAAGTACGTACGTGACTTCGCCCTCGAGCAGGGGATGAAGCATTTCTTCGACGGCGGCGAGGCGGGTGTGGAGCACGCCCTGCTGCCGGAGAAGGGACTGGTCCTGCCCGGCGACCTTGTCATCGGAGCGGACAGCCATACCTGCACCTACGGAGCCCTGGGCGCCTTCGCCACGGGCGTGGGAAGCACGGACCTGGCCGCGGCCATGCTTACCGGACAGGCCTGGATGAAGGTGCCCGCAACCATGAAGTTCGTCTTCAACGGAACGCTCAGGCCCTGGGTGGGTGGCAAGGACCTGATCCTGTACCTGATCGGAAAGATCGGGGTGGACGGTGCCCTGTACAAGGTCATGGAGATGGAAGGCCCTGCGATCTCGGCCCTGCCGCTGGCCGACCGGCTGAGCATGTCGAACATGGCCATCGAGGCGGGCGGCAAGGCGGGGATCATTGCGGCGGACGCCGTTACCGAGGCCTATGTGAAGCCCCGGGCGGCTAGGTCGTACACAGTCTACCGAAGCGACCCGGACGCGGCCTACGAATCGGTCATAACCTTCGACTGCGCGGGCATCGAGCCCCAGGTGGCCTTCCCGCACCTCCCCGAGAACGCGCGGGGCGTGAGCGAGGCGGGGGACGTGAGGATCGACCAGGTGGTCATCGGTTCCTGCACCAACGGCCGCATCGAGGACCTGCAGCTGGCGGCCAGGATCCTGAAGGGACGCAGGGTCGCCAAGGGACTGCGATGTCTGGTCCTGCCTGCAACGCCTGCGGTGTTCCGCCAGGCATCCAAGGAAGGCCTTATCGACATCTTCCTCGATGCCGGGGCCATCGTGGGCCCACCCACGTGCGGTCCCTGTCTGGGCGGTCACATGGGCATCCTGGCAAAAGGCGAGAAGGCCCTGGCCACCACGAACCGCAACTTCGTGGGCAGGATGGGGGACACGGAGAGCGAGGTCTACCTCAGCGGCCCGGCCGTGGCAGCGGCATCGGCTCTCACCGGGAAGATCACCGCGCCGCAGGAGGTGATGGAATGATCTTCAAGGGCATGGCATACACCTTCGGCAACGACGTGGACACGGACGCCATCATCCCGGCGCGCTACCTCAGCACCTCGGACCCGGAGGTGCTCAAGAGGCACTGCATGGAGGATGCGGACCCCTCGTTCCCGGACAAGGTAAAGCCCGGGGACGTCATCGTGGCGGGCAAGAACTTCGGGTGCGGCTCATCCCGGGAGCACGCACCCATCGCCATCAAGGCCGCAGGGGTGAGCTGCGTGATCGCATCGAGCTTCGCGCGCATCTTTTTCCGCAACAGCTTCAACATGGGGCTTCCCATCTTCGAGTCGGACGAGGCGGCAAGGTCCATCAGGCAAGGGGATACCCTGGAGGTGGATGCGGGCACGGGCCTCATAACGGACCTGACCACGGGAGAGAGGTTTCAGGCCAGACCCATCCCGGCATTCATGCAGGAGCTCATCGCCGACGGCGGACTCATGGAGCACATCAGGAAGCGGAGAGGCATCTAGTGGTCCCGGGGATCACTCCTCGGACCTGATTTGCACGAGGTAGACGTTGTGGGCGAACAGGCGGTAAGGACGTTTAGCCGTCTTTTCGCCTAGGGTGCATGTTCCCTTGCGGATCACGCCCCGGGGGCTGTGAATGCTCAGCGATGAGTCGAGGAGCTTCATGGTCCTGTCCGTAACCTTCTCTACGCAGGTCCAGTGGCCCTCCTCTCCCTCGACACCGTCGAAGTTGTAGTCGATGATGGCCACGCATCTGCCCTCGCACTCCTCGAAGCTTGCCCGCAGTCGGTCCCAGTACTGGTTGAGCGTGGCGGGTCGTCCCGTCCCCTGCAGAGGCCGGGACCATATGAGGCCCAATCCCCGGCGTGCCAGGAAGGTTCGGCTCGCCCTGAGGAGCAGGGAAATATCCTGGACGTTCGTGCCTTCCCAGATGAATTCGATGGGAGTGCCGTTTCTTGGTTTCTTCCGGTGATTCCGCTTGTACAGGGCCCTCACGAGGTCCTTGAACAGGTCGGACAGGTCGTTGGTGGAAAGGCGGTTCTGCACCAGGACCGATATGCCGTTCACAAGGGCATAGATCCCGCACATCCCGTCCATTCTTCCCTGGTGGAGTGGATTTCTCATGGATATATCCTGAGGGCAATATACTAGTACAGAGTTCGGGCAAGGGGAAGGGGGAGGTTTTGATGAAAATCACTTTTAAATTCAATTGTTCCATAATTTATCGATAAATTATGGACTTGTCATGCCGTATCAGGGTGTTCCAGTCTTTGGCACGCCGCATCGTCCCTGCCGCATGCCTCTTCACAATCATCACATAACTTATCCATAATTCCTCCATACTTGAGTGGTAACTTATTGCAAAATACCAAGGGGAGGCGGAATGGCGACAAGAGGGAGAAAGCCCTTGAACCTGAGGAATAATGGGGACCCGGTAAAACTCCTGAAAAGAAATTACTACATCGAGGACCGGTATACGAAAGCCCTTGCCGTATTGTCCGCCCTGACGGGGAAAGAGCTTTCGCTCCTGGTGAACGAGGCCGTAGGCGACCTGATAAGCAAGTACCAGCCACGGACGGATATCGATCTCCTCGGAATAAGGGCGTTTCCCATAGAAGAATGACACTCGGTGACAGCGGATCGCGAGCATCATCCGCACCCAGGAGCCTTCCACGAGGCGATGGTCGTTTTTTAAGACTCGTCAGCAGTCGTGATGCACGAGGTGCATCCCTCCGTTTCATACGTTTCATTCAATAGTCCTTCGACGTTCCATTCAATACGGCATGTTTTCCCATGGCCCCCACCCCTGCCGCATATGAAGCGCCGTTCATTAATTAACATGTGATATCAAACAGATATGGCATTACATTGAGAAGCCGGCCCGAATTGGCACAGTGTATGCGTAATACTGGGCATCAAGCAGACATGAAGGAGGACGGTACAATGAAAAGGACAATCCAGACGATAATCGTAGCGGCCTTTGTAGTTCTCATCACCTCGACCTTCGCCTTTGCAGCGGCAGCATCCACCGGTGCCGGCAACTTTCCCTTCTTCCACCTCGGATGCCTGGCCGTCGGCGGACTCACCATCGTGTCATTGAAGCACCGTTACCCGGGGATCCACCTCACCGAGGCGGTGGGCTCCTTTGCCATGTACGCGATCCTCGTTGCCCTGTTCACCGCACCGGTCATCGAGGCGGTAAAGGGATTGGTGAGCTGAGGGGGGTGTAACCGCAGGGCTGACGTCGAAACCCGGGCACCGAAACAGCCGGAAAGGAGAGATGCCATGAAAAGGACAAGAAGAAACAGGCTCAGGACCAGGACGCTCAACCAGATCATCCTGCTCAGTGCGTGGAGTTTCACCCTGGTCGTCTCCTCCTTCCTGTTCCTGTTCGCGGGACGTTGGATTGACGTGCGGTTCAACACCGAGCCGACCTTCATGCTGGGGCTGTTCGTGCTGGGGATCGGACTGTGCTTCGCCCGGATGTACACGGACTACGCCAGGGCAAGGGATGAGCTGAACAACAGAAGGATCAGATACCAGCCTTAACCGGCGATGAGAATTGCCGGCTGGATCTTCCGGCTTCTTTCGTGGAGATACCGGGCCGCCTCCTGCAGGCGGCCCGTTGCTTTTCCATAAAGAACCGCACGTCGTTTCCCGATACGGTTCAACGAACGATTTCATTTAATGATTGGGGTGACGGACATGCACTATATGGATTCAATGGAACAGTCGAGCGAATATCTCCGTATGGCATTATCGCACATGGGACGCTTCGGGATCCCTGTCGATCCCCTGAACTATTCGGTATGGTATGAGTATGTCTCGGGAAAGAACGAAAAGTTGAGCATCATCATCGACGAGGCCCTGGAACAGTCCGGGGACATCACGCCCGAGATGAACATGAATCTCTATGAGAAGTATGTGGCGCCTGACCAGAAGATGCTCGTGGACAAGATCCGCGAGGAGCTCAGGGCGGTTCTCGGCAAAATCCTGGAGCACGTATCAGATGCGGGTGGACAGCTGTCCAGCTTTGGGGAAGTGTGCGAAAAGTATGCACAGGCTCTGAGGGAAGACCTCGATATCGAGGCCGTAACCAGGGTCGTGGAGGACATCATCTCCGAGGCAAAGGTCATGATATCCTCTGTTGGGGTGCTGAAGGAGCGACTCCAGAAGTCCACCAGGGAGGTCGAAAAGCTGAGCAGGAACCTCGAGATCATCAAGGAGCAGGCATCCACAGACCTTCTCACCGGCATCAGGAACCGGTTCCATCTCGCAACGGTCTTCCCGGAGCACGCCAGGTCGGCCGACGAGACCGGTAGCGAGCTGTGCCTCATCTTCGTGGATATCGATCATTTCAAGCGGATCAACGACAACCATGGACACCTCGTGGGGGACAAGGTGCTCAGAATCACCGCCGAGGTGCTCAAGCAGTGCGTGAAGG
The DNA here is from genome assembly GCA_036834365.1 of Thermodesulfobacteriota bacterium. Lineage (GTDB taxonomy): Bacteria > Desulfobacterota > Desulfomonilia > UBA1062 > UBA1062 > MWEI01. The sequence goes on from DAITOA010000030.1 coordinate 5,151, forward strand.
GCAGGGACCTGGTGATACGTTACGGCGGGGAGGAATTCGTCATCCTTCTTCCGGATACACCGCTGCAGGGTGCGGTCATCCTTGCGGACAAGATCTGCGCGCACTTCAGGAACCTGAACTGGAAGATCATCGACAACGGCCGGTTCATCGGCCCTGTGCACATATCATGCGGAGTCTCCCGTTACCGGCGGGGCGAGGGACTCGAAACATTTCTCCTCCGGGCCGACAAGGCGTTGTACCGCTCGAAGGTGAACGGCAGGTGCCGGGTCACGAGCGAGGCCGAGCTGGAGTCATCCTGATCACCCATTTAGGGTAGTGCCCGACGGCATTTTCTGCTAATAACGAGCCACGGAAATGTCCGGAGAGAGCGCATGCCTTCAGGGTTGAAAATCGCGGTCCTCGAGCCCACGGAACTTGTGGGTGCTGAGATCGTCAAGATTATTGAAGAGAGGGGATTCCCCGTCACGGAGCTCGTCCTGCTGGGCGGCCCCAAGACTGCAGGCGAGCAGGTTGAATTTCAGGGGACCCGCGTGACGGTGAGAGTTCCCGACAGCACCTCGTTCAAGGGCGTGGACCTGGCCTTTTTCTCGTGTGACAGGGTCGCAAGCGGCGAGCTCGCAGGGGCGGCAAAGGCTTCGGGCGCCGTCCTCATCGACCTCAGCTCGCGGTTTTCACTCGTCGAAGAGGTACCCCTCGTCGTTCCCGAGGTCAATAGCGGTGCCATGGGAAAACACCAGGGTATCATAGCATGCCCCCGGGCAGCCACCATACAGCTTGTCCTGGCACTGGCACCCGTCCACCGGTCCGCCCGGATCAGGCGCATTATCGTATCCACCTACCAGGCCGTATCCGAGAGCGGGGGAAAGGCCCTGGACGAGCTCACCACACAGGTCAGGGACCTCTTCAGCTTCAGGGAGATCAGCGGAGAGGTCTACCCCCAGCAGATCGCGTTCAACGCACTGCCCCAGGTGAAGACCTTCACGGAAGGCGGCTATACCGAAGAGGAGCTGACCATCTGTGCCGAGACGCGGAAGATCCTCGGTGACACCACCCTGCGTGTATCCGCCACCAGCGTCTTCGTCCCCGTCTTCTACTCGCATGCCGAGGCCGTTGTCTTCGAAACGGCAAGGAAGATCACCCCGGGCGAAGTACGGGAAATACTGGACAAGGCCCCGGGCGTAACGGTGCAGGACGATCCCGCGTCCAACCTCTATCCTACGCCGATCCATGCCGCGGGGGATGACGATTGTCTAGTGGGAAGGATCAGGCAGGACCTTTCATCGGACAACGGGATAGCCCTGTGGAGCGTGTGCGACAATATCCGCAAGGGTTCCGCGCTCAACGCCGTTCAGATCGCTGAACACCTGTTCGGAATCAGGGGCTGACAGGCCTGTTCGGCCATGGGGAAGGGATCACCATGAAGATGACCATCGGTCACTACCTTCCCCGGGACTCAGTGGTCCACAACCTGGACCCGAGGGTAAAGCTCCTCCTCATGGCCCTGGGCATCGGTGTGTCGTTCAATCTCGACAGTCCGGTTTCGCTGGCGCTGTTCGCCCTGTCTCTGATCTTTCTCACCAGGTTCTCCCGGATACCCGCACGGAATATCTCTTCCGGACTCGCGCCTTTCCTGTGGCTCTTCGGTATCACCGCGCTGCTCCATGTCTTCATGACGCCGGGAGACCCTCTGCCCATCCCCTATGCGACCAGGCAGGGCCTTGAAGGGGGAATACGCGTGGGCTGCCAGCTCGTGATGGCCATCTGGGTGTCCACCCTGACCACGCTGACCACCAGTCCGCTGGATACCGTCTGGGCGCTGGAGTGGTACCTGAAGCCTTTGAAGTACATGAACGTTCCCACCGACGAGATCGCACTGGCGGTCATGCTCGCCATCCGTTTCATACCACTGCTCTTCGAGGAGACCGACCGCATCGTCAAGGCCCAGAAAGCCCGGGGAGTGGACCTCGAGTCGGGAGGCCTCGTCCGCAAGGTGCGCTCGCTGGTACCGGTGCTCGTGCCGCTGCTGCACAGCGTATTCCGCAGGGCTGACGACCTGGCGGTGGCGCTGACCCTGAGGGGGTACTCGCCGGGGATCACCAGAACCCGCATGAAGATTATGAGGATGCGGCTCCAGGATATGGCGGCCCTGGTGATGATGTCTGTGTTCTTCACCCTCCTCATGTTTGTCCAGTAGTATGGAATAGTCCTTGAATTGTTTGTCATCAGGAGCTTTTTTTTGTATAAGGGATGCAAGCTCAAGGCTTGCCGGTGCAGGACACCGATGAAACTATGACATTTACTAGGAGGCAGTCATGTCCGATGGACTCGATATCATCATCGTCGACGACGAGCAGCATGTATGCGAAGTGCTCGCCGAGACCATAAAGCAGTTCTACACGTGGGGCGACGTACTCACCTTCAATGATTACAAGAGCGCCTCGGCCTACTGCCTGTCCCGTGACAAGGGGCTGATGGTCTTCGTTCTGGACGTATTCGTCGGGGAAAGCAACGGGTTCGCATTTCTCGACGCCATTGCCGAGAGATATCCCAACGCCCATCTCGATACGGTCATGATATCCGGCATGGCGAGCGACGATGTGGTGGACATGTGCATAGCCAGCGGAGTCAACCACCTCCTGGAAAAACCCATCAGAAATTATGCACTTCAGCTCGCAGTCCGGTCCATCGTGATGAAGTACGTGAAGTTCGCAAAGAAACTCCTGGCAGACACCGAACTCGCCGGCATCATCGACCGCATGTGATGAGGACTGCCCTTCAGGGGCTTGCCCCGAGTCAAGCAGGCCATTGATTTCCAGAGGAAAATAGCTTAGCACGTAACCATGGACATTTCGACGAACCTTATCATCGCCATCGTCATATTTGCGGCACTGCTCGTCATACTGTGGTACTTCTCCCGGAAGGCCATGGGCAACGGATCGGAACAGATCGAAAGCCTCCGCGAGATCGCCGAAAGAGGTGATGTGTACTCCCAGTTCCGGCTTGGACAGATCTATTACGAAGGCAAGGGCGTGGGCAGGAACGACCAGGAAGCGGCGGCATGGTTCCTGAAAGCGGCCCAGCAGAACCATTCCGAGGCCCAATTCGTTCTCGCTACCATGTACGAGAAGGGTGCGGGCATAGGCCGGAGCGAGGAGGAGGCCTTCAACTGGTACCTCCAGGCGGCCACCCAGGGCCATGAGAGGGCCTCGGTCATACTCTCTTCGGACAAGTGGACCATTTACAAGCAGCGTTACCTTGTGGGAGACGAGGTGCAGCATCAGACCCGCGAGGAGCACGGGCCGGAGAAGGAGAACCAGCGGTCTGCCCAGGAGCCGCCGGGAGAAGACCTGTTCACGAAATATCTTGCAAAGGCTCAGGCAGGAGATGTCGACGCCCAGTACAACCTCGGCGTCATGTATTATCACGGGGAAGGAATCCGGAAGGACTACGACGAGGCCCAGAAGTGGTTCCACCTGTCCGCCGAGCAGGGTGACGCCGAGGCCCAGTTCAATCTGGGCTTCATGTACGGCAGGGGCGAGGGAAGTCCCAAGGACCACCGTGCTTCCATGGAGTGGTTCCAGAAGGCCGCGGCACAGGGGCATGCGGGTGCCCGCGATATACTCGAGAAGATGTTCAGGAAGACATGACCACTTCCAAGGCCTCCGGCCAAGGTGAATCGATCCCGAGATACCCGGGGTGAGCGGAAACATGACGGTTGGGAAAAAGCGCTACTATGCCGTGGCCAGGGGAAGAAGGCCGGGGATCTACACCGCATGGGCCGGACCGGACGGGGCGCAGGCCCAGGTCACAGGCTTTGCCGGTGCGGTTTTCAAGGGATTTTCAACCTACCAGGATGCACGTCTGTTCCTCGAGACGGGGCTGACGCCTGGTCGGAGACCTGCGCCGAACCGCCGCAAGCCTCTCGAGCAAGGAGAACAGCCCTTTCCGGGGAAAGGCACCCAAATCTATACCGATGGAGGCTGCATCAACAATCCCGGTCCCGGGGGGTGGGCTGCAGTGATCCTCGACGGTGAAAACCGTACCGAGATCTCAGGCGGATACCGGCTTACAACCAACAACCGCATGGAGCTTCAGGCCTGCATTCAGGCACTGAGGTGCCTGGGCGGTGGTGCAGAGGCCGATCTCTTCACCGATTCACGGTATGTGGCCAATGCCGTGGAGAATGGCTGGGCGCTGAGATGGCGCTCGCGGAATTGGATGAGGGACAGGATGCACCGGGCGGAGAATGCCGACCTGTGGGGGGAGCTCCTCGACCTGCTCGAAGGACGGGAGGTTTCCTTCCACTGGGTACGTGGTCATGCCGGCAACCCGGAAAACGAGCGATGTGATAAGCTGGCCAGAAATGCAGCCCTCGGGAGCGACCTTATGACCGATGGGGGATACGAAAAGGGTGGAAACAAAGCGGGTCAGGGCCTGTGGGAGTGAACTTCCGTATCCCTGCGTCCCGGCGGCGATGTCATTCGGGTGGAACGGAAAGCGGCCTCAGGCCTTGCAGCAGATGCCTTTCCATTTGTCGTCATCCGAGGTGCTCGTGATGCTGATGGCCCCTTCGCCCTTCTTGAGGTCGACCCATGCGATGATGCCGTTGACGGTGATCGATTCCGCAGGGAGCATGACCCGCAGGGGAGCGCCTTCGAACTCCTTTGACTGAATGGTCGTCATGGTCTTGAAGATCTGCGGGGAAACAAGGCACATCCCGTGATCGCTGATGTCCCTGGCGATGCCCCGGCCGTTCAGCAATACACCCATCTTGAGCAGTACCGTGATCTTGACTTTTTTCCGGTCTTCCCGCCGTCGATCACGGCCGTTATCTTCGTTGTCCATACCTTTTACGTTCCCCTCAAATTTCTGGTAACACGAAATGCTTGTTCATGAAAGCGGCTTATGTATATGCCAGCTATACATCACCCTCGGCAAAAAGAGAAGCCGAGAGTGAAAACAGAATGGATGGAGGCATCACTGCCTGCATGTCAAGTGGGAACGCGAAAATGTCGACAAGAGGTCTATGTCCAGGGAGAAGACAAACGGAAGCGATCGGCGGCGGCATGGCCGGCATGACCTCAGGTTCCCCGCCAGGGTGAAGATATCCCTGTCGGGCAGGGACTCGGGCAAGATCCTTCAGGGGATCCAGAACGTCATCGCCATGGCCGAGACGAGAAACATCTCCATAGGCGGCATGTCGCTGAAGATCGTGGGATCACCCCTGGATGTAAGGCGCAGCCTCACTCCGAACAATGCGGTACATATTGTGGGAAGGCCCATCGAGGTGGTCCTCGAAGATGAGAACATCGTTATATGGGGTGACGTGATCCGGACGGAATCGAACACCATGGAGCTTGCCATCGTAATCTACAAGGTCTCCGACGTCCAGGAATGGAAAAAACTGTGTTCCGAAAGGGCGGAGGGGATCAGCATCTTCCCCGACAGCCCGGCGGTGCGGAGAAAGAGAAGGTCCTGATCCCCTCGGACCCTTCCTCAGTCGAACGGCAGAAGTAGCTGTGTATAGCCGCATTCATAACGCCCCGCACCGGGAAAATGTGAGACGCTTACTCCCAGGAGCCTGACCTTCCGGTTTCCGGCCTCGGTATCCCTCAGCAGGGCTAATGACCGGGAGGCGATGGTGTCCGCGTCATCCACCGACCGTGAGAGAGTCGTGCTCCTGGTGATGCACTGGAAGTCGTGATATTTCATCTTCAGCGTAATCGTCCTGCCTGAAAGTCCCTCACTCCTCAGGAGCAGGGATACGTTCGCGGAGAGCCGGGATACAATGGATGCCATCCGCTCGAGGTCATCGGTGTCTTCCGGGAGGGTGATCTCCTTGCCCAGGGACTTTCTCTCCCGCTCCGGCACGACGGGACGGGGATCGTATCCCCGGGCGATATGATAGAAGAACTCTCCGTTCTTTCCGAACCATTTGAGCATGTTCTCCAGGGACACCTCCATGAGGTCTGAACCCGTGCGGATCCCCAGCGAGAGCATCCTGTGTTCCGTCACCTTCCCCACGCCGTAGAACTTGCGTATGGGCAGATCGGCGATAAAGGCCAGGGCCTTGCCCGGAGGGATGACCGTGATCCCGTCCGGTTTGTGGTGATCGGATGCCGCCTTGGCGAGGAACTTATTGTAGGATACGCCGGCAGATGCGGTAAGCTCCGTGTCCCGGACTATCCGAGCCCTGATCTCCCGGGCCATGGCCGTGGCCGAATCCATGTGCCTCCTGTTTACGGTTACATCGAGGAAGGCCTCGTCCAGGGACAGAGGTTCCACGCAGTCTGTGTAATCGAGGAAGATCTCCATGATCCGGTTGGAGACGTCCTGGTATTCCCTGAAACGGGGCGGCAGGAAAATCGCATGGGGGCAGAGCCTGCGTGCCCTGGCAGACGGCATTGCCGAATGGATGCCGAACGTCCTGGCCTCGTACGAGCATGCCGCCACCACGCCCCTGTGGTCAGGGTCTCCGCCGACGATGACAGGCCTGCCTTTCAGCGAAGGGTCGTCACGCTGCTCCACTGATGCATAGAAGGCATCCATGTCGATATGGATGATCTTGCGTATGTCGCCGTCCATGGTGCCGTCCCCGGCATGAGAGTATGGCAGAAGGGGAAGGGGGTGTCAATGAAAGGGGGAGGAAGACCATTGAGGTGATACTTCCTGGTATCTATTCCATCTGTTCTTCAAGGTTTATGCATGAATGGCATGGCGGTATCCTCTTGTGGAGGATTCCATGGGCGGACCATGCAGAGAATATGTCCGGGTTCCGTCCTCTTGATTTCTTCCCCTTCCGGGAAGAAGGAAGGGGAAGAAATCAAGAGGCCTATTGTCTTGTGTTGTTATCGGGGGACTTATTTATCCTTGAAGAACTCCCTGATGATATCCAGGGATTCGGAAGGCTTCTCCTGGGGGATG
>DAITOA010000030.1:12174-37996 GCA_036834365.1 Thermodesulfobacteriota bacterium
CTTGAAGAACTCCCTGATGATATCCAGGGATTCGGAAGGCTTCTCCTGGGGGATGAGGTGGCCGGCGCCGGTGACCATGCGGTACGTTCCGTGATCGATGAGGGAGGTGGCCTTCTTCAGGTCTATGAAGGCGCGGTTCTCGCTCTCTTCGCCTTCCAGGACCAGGGTGGGGCAGGTCACCTTGGCCAGCAGAGGCCACGGATCGTACTGCAGTCCGCCCATGAAGAGCGAGGCCTCCCGCAGCGGGGAGCAGGCAAGCTGGAGCCCGCCGGCATCGAGGCGCTTCATGCCGTATTCAACGTAGAGGTCGAGCATCTCTTTGTCCCAGTTCCTGAACATGGCCTTGGACCTCAGGTATGCATGCACCTCCTCGTTACTGCTCCAGGTGTCCCTCCGGCGGATGGCCTTGGATGCGAGGGGGTGGAGATCCACGGGTATATCGCTCCTGTAGAAGTCCTCGGGAAGGAAGATGGGCTCGAAGAGGACCAGTCCCCGGCAATCGACCCCGAAGGCAGCGTGGGTGATGGTTACAACGGTGGCACCCATGGAGTGTCCTGCCATGGCTGGCTTCTCGATGCCAAGGGCCTTGCAGAAATTCGCCAGGTCCTGGGCAATGGTCAACCAGTTCAAACCGCCCTTGTGGGGATCCGATTCCCGGTGATCGCAGAAATACGGGGCAATGACTCTCCAGCGTGGGGCCAGCTCGCGGGCGATGGGATGCCACAGCCACGGCAGGAAGCCGGTGGCATGGAGGAGCACGATGGTAGGCCCGTCGCCTTCGTAAAGCAGGTAGGAAAGATCTGTGTCGCCGATATCCTGGGTGAGCACCCGGGGCATCCTGGGTTCGGACATGATTAGACATCCTCCTGATAACAATGAGATCAGGAAGCTATCCTCTCACAGCACGGCTCAGTTCTCAAGGGCCTTGTTGAGGAACTTCTCGATCTCCTCGTACTTGTAATCAGGCAGCAGGAAGGGAGAGTCGCTCTGCGATGACAGTGCCGGGAGCTTGTCTCCCTGCTTGGGGAAGATGGAAAGGCGGTTTTCGCCGGCACCTTTCATTATGATGGTGATATCCGGAGATGTCATCTGCCCCTTAGCGGCATCGTCGAGGTATTCGCCGCAGTAGACCTTGCTCAGCCCGGCAAGGAAGGTGTCCACCTCGGCCTTGTCGATAGCCGCTCCGTTGTCCTTTTTCCAGACGAAGAGCTTGGTTTTATCATCGGCCTTGCCTTCCGTGGACTCGGTCTTCACCAGGACTGATCTTTTTCCTTTGCGCTCGATCTCGATGCGTGTGATGTCGGTCGGTGTGACGGTGAAGACGACCATGTCCCTCAGCTCGGACTGCGGCACCAGGAAAAGACGCGGCAGGTCGCCGCCTGCCAGGTAGACGCCCTTTTCACCCGGCAGCATGACGTAGGTGTGGTTAAAGGTCGGTGCGGCCTTGCCCACGATCAGTTCCCGCAGGAGGTTCTTGCCCGCAAAGACCTTGAGGACGGCCCTGTCCTTTTCGTCGAGCTGGTAGCGTTCATAATCGCCGGATTCGGACACGAGGTCTGTCACGGCAAGATTTGAGATCGTGTCGAGCATCTCCGAAACCTTCGTGCCGTCGGCACGCCAGTTCTGTGGAGAGATAATCCAGTCCGAGCCTTTCTTCGTGAGAACGGTTGTTTTCCCTGCATGGGTGACCTCGATGGAGGTGATCTCCTCCGCCTTAACCGGGCTCAGCACGGGAAGCGTGTAGTGAAGTCTGTCCGTTTTCTGGAAGACGAGATACCCGATGGATGAAACGATCAGGAGGGCCAGGAGGAGATATTCCTTCTTGATCTTCATACTTCGCCCCTTTCTCCGAAGGCGGCCTCGATGCGCTTTTTGCGGGAGTGCCTCCTGAGCCACACGAAGAGGCCGAAGATGACCACGACCACCGGCAGGCCTGCGACATTAAATACCTTGGCCAGGGCCTTGACACCCTCGTCGCTGACCAGCAGGGGATTGAACGACTGGACCTTGCTCCTCATCAGGGCGATGTCTTCCCGGCCGTTGAGGGCATCGATGATGTTCATGATGAACGTGGCGTTGGGGTTGTCGCCCTGTTCGGATATGAGGTTGTCCGAGATCATCTCCGACGACCCGATGAGGAAGATGCGGGCCGGCTTCGAAGAGGACAGGGACCCGCCCTTGTGTTCGAGCATCCCTGTGTCCTGTGGCGCAGGGGCCTTCTCGGCAGTGCCGGCAGTCGATCCGGCGTCTCCGGAAGGCCTTTCAGGCATGGGCTTGCCCTTGAAATAACTGGGGAAACTGCCCTCGACCATGCAGGCCAGAGGCCTCTTCGCCATCAAGGACGGGTCTGCCGGGGGCTTGATGAACATGGGGTTCAGCACCAGACGGTCCTTCATCTCCCAGGACTTGTCCGAGGTGGTGAAGAGCACCGTGGCCTTGAGCTTGTTCTCCCTGATGCGTGCCTCGTCGATGATGATCGGTGCGATCTTGAAGGTTATGAGCTCCTTGATGTTCTTCATGTATGCCGGAGCGTTGTTGATCTGCGGTCCATCGATGAGAGGGGCGTAGTAGATCGCCTGCTCCCCCCCGCCGTACTGCTCGGGCATGCGCTGCTTGTAGGACTTCTCGTCCATGGCGAGCGACCGGCTCACGTCGATGCCGTAGTGCTTGAGAAGCTTGTCCAGGCCGGTGTCCACGGGCACGAGCTGGCCCTGCTGCTGCATGGGCGAACCAGGCTGTCCGGCTTCCACGAAGGGATCGAGGAAGATGGCCAGGTTCGTACCCCGCATGAGGGCCTGGTCGATCTGGTACAGGTCGTAATCGCTGAACATCTCGGTGGGACGGACGATGAGCAAACAACCGGTCCCCTCGGGTATTCCCTTGGAAAGGGCCATGTCCTTCAGCGAGTAGGTGCGGGATGAGAGTGCATTGAAGTTGTTCAGTGAAACGGGGGAACCCGGAGGACCGTAGAGGTTGATGGTCCCCTTGTCGGACAGGTAGGCCAGGGTCTCGTTGATGCCTATGAGGGAATCGATGCTCTGCTCGATGGCCTCCTGCAGGATATCCATGCCGGTGAGCTTGTACTGGGTGCCGAACAGGGGGATGGTGTAGGCCTGGAGCACGGGGATCATGTACGTCTTGTCCCCGTATTCGGTCACCAGGCCGATGATGCCGGAACCTGCCGGGATTTTGCCATCTTCGAGGGCGGGCCACTTGAGCATCATGAGGTTGTATTTCTCGGTGAGCTCGGACATTTCGGCGTCGGTCTGCGGATCGGAGAAGGTGTATTCGAGCTTGCCGTACATGCGGCCGTTCAGGGTTTCAACGGCCTTCTTCACATCGTCGGCCACCTTGGGGAGATCCTTGATATCCATGTGCGGCGCCACGTTCATCAGGGACGTGGAAAGGAAGAGCTTCACCTGCACCTTGCCTTTGAGTCCGGCCAAGGCGCTGATCTTGTTGTTGAGCCGCTGGATGGAGGTGGTGAGCTTGTATTCGAGCCCGTCAGTAGTGGTGATGGTGGGAATGCGCTCCACCATGTCGCCGTGGATGATGACCAGGCCCATGTATGCCTTCTTGAACTTCACCTCGTCCTTCTCCACCACCTGTATCTGGACCGGGTTGATGCCGTAGCCGCTCGCGAGCTTCCTGTTTTCTCCGGTCCCCTCAGCGCCGATCTCTTCCTCGGCGCTGACGTCGTAGAACCGGTAGTTGAAGTACGTGTTCGCGTGGAGGGCATACTCGCCCAGGAGGTCCTTCAGGTACTGTTCCACGGTGTTGTAGGGCGCCGGGAGATTCCGGGTGAAGAAGACATTGATGGTCAGGGGCTCTCTGAGAGAGCCGACCACCTCCCTGCTCACGTTGGAAAGCGAATAGACCCGGGCTGATGTCAGGTCGAATCGGAAGAACAAGGTGGCGGCCACGAGATTGACGAGCACGACGGCCGCCAGATAGACGATGAATTTTCCGTAGGTCGGGGTTTTCTTCATGTGCGGCTCCTTATCGCTTGGACTGCATGAGGAGGTGAGAGCCGTAGAGCGCGACGAAGATGACGCTCAGGAAATAGATGATGTCCCTGGTATCCACAATGCCCTTGGCAATGTTCTCGAAGTGGGAGGAGGAGCCGAGGTAGTGGAAAAAGGACAGGACCGGGGCCGGGAAGAAGAAGAGCATCTTGTCGATGAAGCTCAGGCCGAAGCAGATGACCATGCCCGTGATGAACGCCACGATCTGGTTGCGCGTGGTGGTCGAGGCGAAGATGCCGATGGCGCTGTAGGCGCTTCCCAGGAGAACGGCACCCAGGTAGCCGCCGATCACAGGACCCCAGTCGAGGTCCCCCAGGAACGACGCCCACAGGGCATAGGACAGGGTGGGGATGAGCATGACCGCCACGAAGGCCACACATGCCAGGAACTTGCCCATGATCACGTCGTTAAGCCTAACCGGCAGGGTGAGCAGCATCTCGAGGCTGCCGATGTGGAGCTCCTCTGAGAAGAGACGCATGGTGACCGCCGGTATCACGAAGGGGAAGACGATGGGCAGCATGGCGAAGAACGAGCGCAGCGATGCCTGGTCGGCGATGAAGAAGGTGGCGAAGAAGAACCATCCCGTTATGAGCAGGAAGATGCAGATCACGATATAGGCGATGGGCGTTACGAAGTAGTCCTTGAATTCCTTGGCGAATATGTTCATTGCCTGGGCCATGTCATCCCTCCTGCGTGAGCTCCCTGAAGATCTTCTCCAGGGATTTGCCTTCCTGATGGAGTTCCAGCAGGATCCAGTCTGTGCCGTGAATGGCGCGGTAGATCTCTTCGCGCAGGTCCGAGGTGCCCGAGGAGGAGCACCTCAGCCTCAGCTCGCCCGGGGAACCGGCGGCGTCCTCCTCGATGCGTGCGATACCGGACCGGCCGGCAAGGAGTTCCTGAACCTGTGTGAATGAGGGGCCCTTGATCGTCACATGGACGGTCCTCTCCCCGCCCGCCCCCATCTTGAGCATCTCGGTGCTGCCGTCGGCCACGATCCTGCCCCTGTCGATGATGACGATGCGGTCGCAGGTGGCTTCAGCCTCGCTGAGGATGTGAGTGGACAGGATGATGGTCTTGTCCTTGCCGATGGAGCGGATGATGTCGCGGATTTCCACGATCTGGTTCGGGTCGAGGCCGGAGGTAGGCTCGTCGAGGACGAGGATCTCCGGGTCGTCGATCATGGCGTGGGCAAGCCCCACCCTCTGCCTGAGCCCCTTGGAGAGTTCGCCGATGGGCTTATGCATGATCCCCGACAGGCCGCAGAGTCCGGCCATGGACCTGATGCGCTCTTCCTTGATCTTTCCCTGGAGCCCCCGGATACGGGCGACATAGTCCAGGTAGTCGTAGACGAGCATGTTGTGGTAGAGCGGAGCCGATTCGGGCAGGTATCCCATGAGCTTCTTGATGGCCAGCATGTTGTCGGCCGTGGAGAAGTCCTCGATGCTGATGCTGCCGGAAGAGGGCTCCAGATAACCCGTGAGCATGCGCATCGTGGTAGTCTTGCCGGCGCCGTTGGGGCCCAGTAATCCGGTTATCTCGCCCTTGCGGATGTCGAGGTCGATGCCGTCCACCGCGCAGAGTTCGCCGTAGTACTTGGTGAGTTTTTCCACATGGATCATCGCAGTTCTCCCCGTACCCGTCATGGTTGAATGAGAAAGACGGGAGCATGTGGTGCTGGTGAAGTCATAAAGAAGATTTTTCAGGGTTTGTCAATACGTCTGTGAGCTGTTGAGGGTACGGCGAAGGGGCAGAACGCTTCTGCGCCCTGCCCCTTCGATGTTGTCAGGGCTATTCCGTATAGAACATGATGCTGTAGCCGCCGTTGTAGACGAGGGAGGAGGCGGTGTCGATGACCACGACGCCGGGCGAGGTCTCTTCGGTGGTGTAGGTATAGAAGCTCTCGTAGAATACCCCTCCAGCAGCGTCGCCCTCGGGCCAGAAACCGATGGCCGTGATGGTATCGGTGCCGCCGACCTCGTCGACATTCTCGAGGAACCCGAGCATGCTTACGTTGCCGAGATAGAGCTGGTCGATGTCGTCGGAGGTGTTGTTCGCCCAGCACCAGTAGTATACCCAGGAAAAGTCGTCGCCCGGACCCAGGGAGGAGTTCCCGCTCGTATCGGTCCATCCAAGCGTATGGGTGCCCTGGGCGGGGACCGCGGCGGGCGGCGTACCCGGGAACACGCTGCAGGCGTATGTCAGCGAACCCTCGTCCTCAAGGGTGTCATCGTTGCTCTCGATATCCACCAGGGTATCCGCCGTGAAGGCGACCTCTTCCAGGACCTCGGTAACGACCAGTGCTGACAGGGATGATTCCCATCTCCAGTATTCTTCCCCGGCGTCCTTATAGAGATCGAACAATTCATCCCAGGTGTAGGTCTCCGCAGCACCGCCGTTCAGGCTCAGCGATGCCCCTGTGGAAGCGACGGTCATGGAGATCGTGTTGGTGCCGTCGGAGATCCTCATGGAGCCTGCCGTGGGCAAACCCCCGGCAACCGCTTCGATGTCGGTCAGGATCTGGATGGTGAAGGTGCCGTAGGGCTCATTCCATCCTCCCCGGGAGACATTGACCAGTGAATCCGCGGACAGGGTCCATGCACCGGTTTCAATGGCATAAGTCCCAAGGATGGGGGCCAGGGTCCCCAGGGTGATATCGTTGCCATCCACGGTTGCAGGTCCGATAGTGAGGGGATCGTCCTCATCGATGCTCAGGGAGTATTCATACACATCCGGTATAACGACCGTGTCGCCCCCTCCGCCACCTCCCCCTCCGCCACCACCGCAGGACGGCAGCATGGCAGCCAGGAACAGGGCGGTAATGATCCAGGGTGTCGACATGATCGATCGGGCTGTTCTCATGGTAGTCCTCCTTTTGGGAAATTCCCCCCGCTGAAAGGTGGCCTTTGCCGGAAAACATCGGGCCATCGCTTAAGAATCATTACCTTCAAGGCGAGTCCGTGTCAATGTCATGCAGCGAGGTCCTGTCGACTTGGAAGTGACGATATCTTATAATGGGGTCGAGGAAGGGAGGAACTGTCATGAAGGCCTTTGTCCTGAAAGGTATCCGCGATCTCGGGCGGGACGAATCGCCCCTGGAGCTTATCGACATGCCGGATCCGGCTCCCGGGGAGAAGGAGGTGCTCCTGAAGGTGAAGGCCTGCGGGGTCTGCCACACCGAACTCGACGAGATCGAGGGCCGCACGCCGCCTCCTGTCTACCCCGTTATCCCCGGGCACCAGGTGGTGGGCGAGGTGATCGGTCTCGGCCCGGGGGTGACCCGGTTCCGCGGCGGCGAACGGGTGGGGGTGGGGTGGATATTCTCCTCATGCGGGAAATGCCCCTTCTGCCGTGAAGGCCGGGAGAACCTCTGCAGCTCCTTCAGGGCGACGGGCCGCGACGCCCACGGGGGATATGCCCCGTTCATGGTGGTCCACGAGGAGTTCGCCCACCCCATACCGGACATGTTTTCCGATGCCCAGGCAGCCCCCCTGCTCTGTGCCGGGGCCATCGGGTACCGCTCGCTGCGGCTCGCCGGGCTGAAGGATTCCCAGAACCTCGGCCTCACCGGGTTCGGGGCCTCGGCCCATCTCGTGCTCATGATTGTCAGGCAACGATTCCCAGGGGTCAGGACCTTCGTCTTCGCCCGCAGTCCGCAGGAGCGGGAGTTCGCACTGTCCCTGGGCGCGGTCTGGGCCGGGGACACGGGAGAGCGGTCTCCTGAAAGGCTCCATGCCATCATCGACACCACCCCCGTATGGAGGCCCGTAATCGAGGCCCTTTCGAACCTCGAGGCTGGAGGAAGGCTCGTGATAAATGCCATACGCAAGGAGGACATCGACAAGGCCGAGTTCCTGAAGCTCGACTATCCAGAGCACCTCTGGATGGAAAAGGAGATCAAGAGCGTCGCCAATGTGGGCCGGGCGGACATCAGCGAGTTTCTCACCCTCGCTTCCGAGATCCCCATCCGTCCCGAGGTGCAGGAGTATCCCCTGAAGGATGCGAACAGGGCTCTTCTGGAGCTCAAACGGCGCATGATCAAGGGGGCCAAGGTGCTGGTCATGGAAGAATAAGAGGAGGACATAAGAATGGATTATGAGGCAATAAAGGCGGTTCTCGCACCCTGCGGTCTGAACTGTGGAAAGTGCATGGCGAACAGGGACGGAGAGATCAGGGCCTGTGCGAACAGGCTCAGGGAGCTCCTCGGATCCTTTGACAGGTATGCCGAACGCTTTTCCTCCTTTATGCCGGTCTTCGGGGGCTATCCCCAGTTCAGGGAGCTCCTGGAGCACCTTGGAGGGGGAGACTGCGCCGGGTGCCGCAACGGGGTGTGCAGGTACCCCGGATGCATCGTGCCTGCCTGTGTAAAGGACAGGGGTGTGGATTTCTGCTTCCAGTGCGGAGAGTTTCCCTGCGACAGGGTCAGCTTCGACCCTGACCTCAGAAACAGATGGCAGGCCATGAACGCCAGGATGAAGGAAATAGGTATCGAGGGCTATTTCGAGGAGACCAGGGATCTGCCGAGGTATAAATAACCCGCCGAACTGGAGTGGATGAAACGGTATACTCCCCGGGGGGTCTTCCGTATTCGGCAGGCTCACACCCTCCAAAACCCCATTTGTGAAAAAAATCTTTTTTTCAGCTCATGATTTTGCTATGATGTGCCATCGGCTGCAATGAAATTTTATACGAAAGGAAGGTGTCCCATGTACAGCGCACAATCACTCGCTATCATTGAAGAGGTGCTTGAGAACGAACGTCGTGAGGTAGCCTTCTTCCGGCGTCTGTCGGAACGGATCAAGACACCCCTGGGGAAGGAAGTGTTCAAGGATTATGCCGAAAAGGGCACGGTGCATTGCAGGAACCTCACGAGCCTTCGCGAGGAACTCTCGAAGAAGGTCGCTCCGAAGGAGAACTACAAGGCGGTGGGTGTCACGACGGTCGACTACGACGATTATGAGGAAAAGCTCACCCAAAGCATGAACAAGGCCCTTGCCGACTTCGACGACCTGACGGCCCTTGACATTGCGGCACGGTTCGTGAGAAAGACCACCCGCTTCATATCCAGGTCGTATGAGGCCATCAAGGATCCTGCCCATAGAGAACTGCTCAAGACCATAGAACTTGCCGAGCGAGAGAATTTCATCCATCTGAAGAATATCGAGGAATACCTGAAGAACCCCCATGGATGGTTCCGGGAGATGGAGCACCACGGCCTGGACGGGGGATGATGTATCCGGTCCTCCCGTTTTTCGACCAGCAAGGAGAAATCCGGCACTGATATTGCCCGATTTCTGTCATAGTTGATCTTTTTCGGACAGCACCGTCTTGAAGTCGGTCATGATGACCTGTATAGCTATATCAACCGGATGCGTTGCCGGATGACAGTCCGGGCATGGCATGCGGTTTCATCGACATTCACATTATGAGGAGGATATACGATGCCAACACAAGAGGCGCTCCGGGATCAGGCGAACACATGGAAGGTCGTCAGGGTACAGCCCGAGAGCCATGATACCAATTCCCTCTTTCTCGAGGGGTCGGATGAGAAATTTCTGAAGAGAAGGGCAGGGCAGTATGCCTCCATCAGGGTCATGGGGCCCGACGGCTGGAGCGAGCCGCACCCCTTCACCATCTCATGCGCACCGGAGGATGTTCAGCTGCGGTTCACCATCAAGAAGGCAGGGAATTTCACCTCGGCCATCCCCGACCTCCGACCCGGGACGACGGTGAAGTGTGTGGGGCCGCTCGGGACGTTCTGCAAGGACATCGACGCGAAACCATCGATCGTCTTGCTGGCCGGTGGTGTCGGCATCACCCCGTTCCTGAGCGTGCTCAGGCACTTCCGGAACATCAAGGCAGAAAACAAGGTCGTGCTGTTCTGGTCCAACAAGACCATCGATGACGTGTTCTGCGCCGATGAGATCGGCAAGATGAGTACGGAGCTCAATCTCAAGGTGATCCACAACCTGAGCCGCGACGAGGATGCCGCGAGGCACTACCGGGATGCGTTCCCCGATGTCGTCTACGAGGCCGGCAGGCTCAGTGCGGACATCCTGAGGAAGTACGGCGTATCGGCAGGGTCGGCTTTCTACCTTTGCGGTCCGCCGCCCATGATGGAGTCCGCCCTGCAGGAGGTCTCTTCGCTGGGAGTTGACCCGGAAACGGTGGAACGGGAGAAGTTCAGCTGGAAATAGGGGGCAGGGAATGCCTCGGGTGGAAGGGATTCGTCGATGCCCATGAAGGCCGTGTACGGCAAGAGGAAGGTGCTCTTCGTCTGCGTCCACAACAGTGGGCGGAGCCAGATGGCGCAGGCCTGGATGAACCGCATATGCCCGGAGATGTTCGAGGCGCAGAGCGCGGGCATAACGCCGCACAGGGAGATGAATCCGCTGGTGGTCAGGGCGATGCTGGAAACGGGCATAGACATGTCGGGGGCCAGCCCCAGGAGCGTGTACGACGTCTATAAATCCGGCGAGGTCTTTTCCTACATCATCACGGTATGCGATCAGTCAAGCGCGGAGAAGTGCCCCGTGTTCCTCGGTCTCGTCAAGCAGATCCACTGGAGCTTTCCCGACTGTTCCGGTCTGGTCGGTACGGAGGAAGAAAAGCTTTCCGCCATACGGAAGATCAGGGACGACATCCGCGACAGGATCACCGCTTGGTGCGAAGAGATGTCCGCAGATGCGGGCATGCAATAGGTCATTCGACGATTTTTCCCAGGCCTTCTCGGAGTCTTTAGCCCTCTCCCATCACCATCCCCACCGGGCAGTGATCCGAGCCATAGATCTCCTTGAGGATGAATGCGTCCTTGAGCCTCGGCCTGAGGACCTGGGAGATGCAGAAGTAGTCGATGCGCCAACCGATGTTCTTCTCCCTGGCATGGAAACGGTAGGACCACCAGGAGTAATTGCCCGGTTCCATGTTGAACTCGCGGAAGGTATCGATGAATCCGTTGTCGATGTAACGATCGAACCCGGCTCTCTCCTCCCGGGTAAAGCCGGGGTTGTGCTCGTTGGATTTGGGATTCTTCAGGTCGATCTCTTTGTGGGCCACGTTCAGATCTCCGCAGAAGATGACGGGTCTCGTCCGCTCAAGCCTCCTGATGTATGCGAGGAAATCCTCGTCCCATCGTTGCCGGTAGTCGAGGCGGACGAGTTCGTGCTGTGCGTTGGGCGTATAGACGTTCACCAGGTGAAAGTCCCTGAACTGAAGCGTTATGATGCGGCCTTCGGAATCGTGCTGATCGATGCCCATCCCGGTGGTGACTTCATCGGGCTCGATCCGGCTGAATACCGCCGTGCCGGAGTACCCCCGTTTCTTTGCAGTGTTCCAGTACTGATGGTATCCGTCGAGGGGCACATGGACCTCGTGAGGCGAAACGCGTGTCTCCTGGAGGCATATGATGTCTGCATTCATGGATGAGCAGCTCTCGAGGAAGTTATTCTTTAATGCCGCGCGAAGGCCGTTTACGTTCCAGGATATCAACTTCATGGGGGAACCTCCGGACTGAATTCCATACCCTGCAGATACACCAGTATCTCCGGGATACTCAAGTGTCTTCGGAATGAAATATCCTTTGACTCTCCTCCGGGCTTCA
This sequence comes from Thermodesulfobacteriota bacterium, assembly GCA_036834365.1. Taxonomy (GTDB): domain Bacteria; phylum Desulfobacterota; class Desulfomonilia; order UBA1062; family UBA1062; genus MWEI01. Next base: position 23,797 of record DAITOA010000030.1, read on the forward strand.
GATACTTTTTCCCCATGGCAGACACCGAGCATGAGCTTGAGAGGGTCTTTGCTGAGATTACCGACTTTGACGAGATGGTATCGTTTTTCGAGGAGATCTTCACCGCCAAAGAGCTCCGTGACCTGGGTCTGAGATGGCAGCTCCTCAAGGATCTCTATGAGGGACAGACCCAGCGGAGCATCGCCGCACGCTACCGGATCAGCCTCTGCAAGATCACCAGGGGATCCAAGGTGCTGAAGAAACGCTCATCGACCACGAAAAAGATCCTTGATGCACTTCAGGGCAAGGCGCCCGTACATCCCCGCGGGAAATGACCCTGTCGCAGGGCAGCCTGTACATGATTCCCGTGCTGCTCATCTTCGCAATCCTCTTTTGACTTTTCCGATCTGGCGGTTACAATATTATTTCAGGAGACAGTCTGTCGTTTCTCGTAAGGGATGTCTTCGCAAGAGTGTTCTTATATGCGAGGAGGGTTCGGCCATGGGGAAATTGATCGGAGAGCGGTTTCAGCAGGAGACAAAATATGACCGTTGGAGGATGCCCGAGTATACCATCGACCCAAGCAGAAAACCGCTGCCGTACAAGGAATATCCCAATGCAAAAGTGATCCCCATGGAAAGGCCCCAGAAGTGTGGAGAGATGACCCTCTATGAGGCCATACTGAGGAGAAAGAGCCTTCGCCGGTTTGTGGATGCTCCTGTGAGCATGGATTCCCTGTCATGCCTCCTCTGGGCATCCAGCGGTATCCAGCGCAGGGAGATGGGTTTTGCCTTTCGTACCGCACCATCCGCCGGGGCCCTGTATCCGGTGGAGACCTATGCGGTCGTACACCAGGTGGAGGGGATCGCTCAGGGCGTCTACCACTATAATGTCAAGGGCCATGTCCTGGAAGAGATCAAACGAGGCGACTTTCGGGCCCATATCGCCCAGGCGGCCCTCGGTCAGATCATGTGTGCGCAGGCATCCGTGGTCATCGCCTGGACGGCCCTCTTCGAGAGGTCATTGTGGAAATACCGGCAACGGGCCTACCGCTATGTCTATCTTGATGCCGGGCATATGGCGCAGAACCTCGCCCTTGCCTCCACGAGCATCGGGCTCGGCAGCTGTCAGGTGGGGGCGTTGTTCGATGATGAGGTGAATGAGATCCTGGGGGTGGACGGCATACAGGAAAGCATCCTGTATATGAGCGTTGTGGGACAGACAGGGTTGTTTGTATGAAAAATCAAGAGAATAGAAGATAGCGGGTAGTATTGAAAGATATAAAGATATATACAAAAAGCCTCGGGTACATTTCAAGCGAGGGTCTATGGGATTTCATCCCTTTGAAATGTTGTCCCAAGGCTTGTTCAATATGATAACTCGCACAAGAGTTATGTCAAGAGCAGCTGAGCGAAAAAGATAAATAAAATAATCAGTAAAATGAGCTGGATATAAAAATTAACGCGACGCCTTGAAATCATTTGATCTTCTCATGGAATATTTATTCGGCCGAAATAATTGCCGAAAATAGCCTATCATGGAAGAATATCGGGTCCTGAACCCTCAATAATGTTTTCAACAGTGTTTTCCGATAGGGTTACAAGTTCAAGTGTATCAGTGGAGTGGAGGATTGCATGGGTCAGATGACGCTGCACAGTCTCAAGGGTGTTCAGGAGGCGGTGCACCTGCAATGTTGCCGACATATCCTCTCAGGACGGCACCTGGATACAGGTCCGTCGTTTCATGTGGTGCCCTGCGAGTCGAGGCCGGCCGGTTGTCCCGGATTGGCAGGCGGATCTTGATCATGGAGGTGAAGAACGTGGAGGGAAGGCGGAACAGGGATGATCTCGAGCGGAGGATAGCAGAGCTCGAACGCGTTTCCTGCGACGATTACGAAATGTTCAACGAGATCTTTCATTGCGTGAACGAGTTCATCTTCGAACATGATCTCCACGGCAATTTTATCGGTGTATGCCCGCGTTTCGTCGGCTTCCTCGGGTATGGCAGGGAAGAGATGATCCGGCTCAATGTCAGGGATCTGCTCCTCAAGAAGGACCAGAAACAGTTTCAATCATACCTGGACAGGGTGGTGGAAAACGGCCGGGACGAAGGACTCATTCGACTCGTCACCAAGGTCGGGCGCAGGCGCATCGTCGAACACAAGACGCTCCTCGTGAGCACCCCCGGAGGTGACAGGACGATCCGGGGCATCGCCAGGGATGTCACCGACATGCTGGAGACCGAACAGGCTCTCATCGAGAGCGAGATCAGGTTCAGGACCATTCTGGACTCCATTGAGGACGGATACTTCGAGGTGGATCTGGAAGGGAACATGACCTTCTTCAACGATGCAATCATCAACTATGTCGGTTATTCCTTTGAAGAGTTTCACGGCATGAGCTACCGGAAATTTATGGACGAGGCCAATGCGCGCCGCGTCTTCGAGATCTTCCATAATGTTTTTGTCACCGGGACCCCCACGAAGTCCTTTGACTGGGAACTCATCCAGAAAGACGGGGCGAGGATATTCGTCGAGGCTTCCATTTCCCTCCAGAAGAACAGGGACGGTAATCCTTCAGGCTTCTGCGGGATTATCCGGGACATATCGGAAAGGAAACGGGCGGAAAAGGAACTTGCATACCTGGCATACCATGATGCGCTCACCGGGCTGCATAACCGCAAAGCCTTCCTGGAGAAACTCGATGAATCCATCAGGGAGGCGAAGCGTCACGAGAATGACCGGTCGATCCTGTACATCGACCTGGATCACTTCAAGAGGGTCAACGACATCTATGGCCACGAGATAGGTGACAGGCTTCTCGTCCAGGTGGCCGACCGGATCAGAAAGGTCCTGCGGGATACCGATTACATCAGCAGGCTCGGGGGAGATGAGTTCGCCGTCATCCTCGGTGGGGTCACGAAGCCACGTCCGGAGAAGCTTGCCGAGAGGCTGATCAGGAGTCTGGGAAAGATTTATGACATTCAGGGGATCAGGATCGGCTTTGTCACCCCCAGCATCGGGATAAGTACGTACCCGGACGACGGTCATGATGCCGAGACGCTCCTGAAACATGCAGACAGCGCCATGTACAAGGCCAAGGAAGAACGAAACAGTTTTTACGTCTACGGGAGTGAAGAACCGAAAGCGCACCATCCCCGGATCCGGAGGATACGGTAGTTCCATCCGCGAAGTGTTCCAACGGGCTGCAGGTCCGTGCTTCATGACCGCCCATGACATCGCCGCGAAGGTGAATCCTTTCGAAAAAGGCTTCATCAATACTATACGAACCAATCACAACAAAACCTCCTCATGTACATCCGGGTGGCGTATCTGGTACGCCACCCTTTTTTTGTCTCCAGTACTTCCGGAGTACCATACACCGGGGTGGATGGGGTGATATCCCGTGTGCTCCCTTGAATTTTCCCCTGTTTTACGCTATGGTGCGCGCCAGCCTTTTGTTCCGGGCACATACGTTGAAGAGAGAAGAGATCCTCACCCGTGAGACTCGATCCCTGCATGAAGCACAAGCTGGTCCGCAAGGCGGTCAGGGAGTTTTCCGAGGCAGAGCTCGGACCCATAGCCCATGACCTGGACAGAGACGCCCGGTTCCCCTGGGAGGTCGTGGAGAAGATGCGGCCGCTGAACTTCTTCGGGCTCCAGGTGCCGAGGAAGTACGGCGGGGCGGATCTGGACAGCATCAGCTACGCCATCACCATCGAGGAGATATCAAGGGTAAGCGGGGCCATGGGCCTGTGCGTCACTGTGCATAACAGCGTGGGTGTCTATCCCATCCTGAAGTTCGGGACCGAAGACCAGCGGGACCGTTTCGTTCCGAGGCTCGCCTCCGGCGAGATCATAGGCGCATTCTGCCTGACCGAGGCCAACGCGGGCTCCGACGCGGCCGGAGTAGAGACCCATGCAGTCCAGACCAGAGACGGATATGTCATCAACGGCACCAAGATCTTCGTGACCAATGGCGGCGTCTGTTCGCTGCCGCTCATCTTCGCCGTGACCGATACGGCGGAACCTACCCGTAGCGCCTGTGTGTTCATCGTGGAGAGTGGTACCCCGGGCTACTCCGTAGGAGAAATCGAGGACCTCTGCGGCATGCGGGCCAACCCGGTTTCGTCCCTGTTCTTCGAAGACTGCCGGGTCCCCGGTGAGAATCTCCTGGGAAAGACGGGTGACGGCATCAAGATAGCGCTGGCTACCCTGGACACGGGGCGCATCGGGATCGCCGCCCAGGCCGTGGGTATCGCCCAGGCAGCCTTTGAGGCATCAGTGAAGTATTCCAAGGAGCGCCAGCAGTTCAGGAAGCCCATCTCCTCGTTCCAGTCCATCCAGAACATGCTGGCGGATATGGCGGTGGAGGTCGATGCCGCACGGCTCCTCGTGTATCGGGTGTGTGCGTTGAAGGACGCCGGGAAGCCTTTCGGCAAGGAGGCCGCCATGGCCAAGCTGTATGCCAGCACGGTCAGCACGTCGGTGACGGGCAGGGCGGTCCAGGTCCACGGCGGGTACGGTTACAGCAAGGAGTACGATGTGGAGCGGTATTTCCGCGATGCCAAGGTGACGGAGATCTACGAGGGCACCAGCGAGATCCAGCGTCTCGTCATATCGCGTTCTGTGCTCAGCGAACTCATGTGAAGGCAGGGGCGACGGCATGGTTAAGATGATCGTATGCATCAAGCAGGTCCCCATGGCCACCGAGCTGCCTTGGGATGCGCATACCGGGACCCTCAGGAGAGACCTTGCGGAGGGTATGATGAATCCCGCGTGCAAGCATGCCCTGGAGGCGGCGCTCACCATGAGACACCTGCACGGCGGGCATGTCACCGCCGTCACCATGGGACCTCCCATGGCGGAGGAGGTCCTCAGGGAGGCCATCGCCATGGGGGCGGACCGGTGCCTCATGCTGTCCGACCCGGCCCTGGCCGGGGCGGACACCACCGTCACCTCCTTTGCCCTTGCCCGGGCCATCGAGATCTTCTGTCCGGATTTCGACCTCATCCTGACCGGCTGTCACACTACTGACAGCGAAACGGCACAGGTCGGCCCCCAGTTGGCCGAGGAGCTGAACATACCGGGGATCGCGTATGTGGACGAGATGGAGGTCAGGGACCGCTCGATCAGGGTCAGGCGTTTCTCGGACAATTTTCTCGAGACCCTGGAGACCGACCTGCCCTGCCTGCTCACCGTGAACACGCTCCATCACAGCCCCCGGTACGTCCCTCTTTCGGGTCTTCAGGATGCCTTCGGGGAGGTGAACCTCCTGACCGTGAAGGCCTCGGACCTGGGCATCGACCCTGAATCCGTGGGAATCAAGGGTTCTCCCACCAAGATACTCAATGTCTTTGCCCCCCGGGCGGAAAAGGAGAACATCGTCCTCAAGGGTGCGCCCAAGAAGATCGTGGAAGAGATCTTCGAGCGTTTCGATACGAAGATCAGCGGCATCATCAAGAAAGACATCAAGAGGGAAGGTCAGGGTTGAGGCACATGGCAGGCAATGCTCCGGAGATCTGGGTATTCGGCGACTACCGCAACTACTTCCAGAACAGGGTGACCCTCCAGCTCCTCTCCAGGGCCACCGACCTTGCCGGCAGGCTCGGCGCAGTCGTGTGCGCAGCGGTCTTCGGACATCAGACCGACGAATGGGTCGGGGAATACATCGCCCATGGGGCCAGAAAGGTGTACCTTGTGGAGAACGAGGCCCTCAGGGACTACTCCACGGATCTGTATGTGGCGATCATGGAGCGGCTTGCCCGGCAGTACCGGCCAGAGATCATACTTGTGGGTGCCACATCCTTCGGCCGGGAATTCGCCCCGAGGGTTGCCAAGCGGCTCGGTACAGGGCTCACCGCCGACTGCGTAGGCCTCGATATCAGCGAGGAGGGCCTTCTGGTACAGACCGCACCCGCCTTCGGCGGCAACCTGCTCACCCGGATCGTCACACCGGAGAAGAGACCCCAGATGGCCACGGTCAGGCCCGGGGTATTCCAGGAGATCCCCCACAACTACCAGGCGACCGGGGAGATCGTCCGGGTACCCATGCCTGCCGACCTGCCCGGGGACCGCATAAGGCTCGTTAGCTCCGAGCACAGACCTCCGACGAGCCAGAAGCTCGGGGATGCCGCGGTGGTCGTGTGCGGAGGAAGAGGTATGGGCGGTAAGGGCAAATTCAGGAACCTGTACGAACTGGCGAGGCTCCTCGGCGGTGAGGTCGGGGCGACGAGGCCGGTGGTCTACGCAGGATGGGCCGACGAGGACGCGCTGGTGGGACAGGCCGACAAGCACATAAGGCCCAAGGTCCTCCTGTCTTTCGGCATCAGCGGCGCCATCCAGCATACCGCAGGCATCATAGACGCCGGGTTCATCATCGCGGTGAACAAGAATCCCAATGCCGCCATGATGAAGATGGCGGACGTCGCCGTCGTGGCGGATGCAAATCAGGTATGCCTCGCCCTGATCAAGGAGCTCAGGAAGAGGCTCAGGGGGTAGGGTGTCCGGTTTCAGTCCGACCGAGATGGTCTTGAAGCTCGGCGATGGTCGTTAGAAGAGGATGAACCTGCCCGATTCGTGCATCTTGCGCTCATCCCGGGTACATGTACAAGAAGCAAGATGCACGAATCGGGCAGGCCAGGTTTCTTCCGTTCCACATGTCCTGCTGAAACATGCTGACTCCCCGAACGTCCCACTACCCGAAGAGCTTCATGGCGATGGTCGCCGCATGCCTGGCCTGGTACCGTGTCCCGGTGAGCTCATGGGTGCTCGGCATCCTGCTGCCGTCAGGACCCACGATGGTGGATGCCCCATAGGGAGAGCACCCGGTGATCTCGCTCACATCCTTCTGCAGTTCAAAGCTGTACGGCAGGCCTACGATGATCATGCCGAGGTGAAGGAGGGTGGTATGGAAGCTCAGGATGGTGGATTCCTGGCCGCCGTGCTGGGTGCCCGACGAAGTGAACACGCTCCCCACCTTCCCCACCAGCGCGTTCTTGGCCCAGAGACTCCCCGTGGCATCGAGGAACTGCCGCATCTGGCCGCACATGTTGCCGAACCGCGTAGGGACGCCGAAGAAGATGGCATCGTAGGACGCGAGCTCCTCCACGGTACAGGTCGGGATGTGGGCGAATCCCTTGCGCGCCTCAAGGGCTCCCATCTTTGCAAGGACTTCATCAGGGAGCGTCTCGGGTATCTGCTTCAGTTCCACCTGTGCTCCGGGAACCTCATGGACACCTTTCACCGCAGCCTGAGCCATCTGGTAGATGTGCCCATACATGGAATAGAAGACCACCAGAACCTTCATCCCCTCACCTCCATTTTTTAAGTGGACGCCGCCGGGTAACGATCGAAGCGTCGTTCCTGTTTATAGTACGCCGGGAAACATAAAAGACAAGGACACGGTTTTGCCGGCGGGGGCCGTTTTCGGGGCCGCCATGGGGAACGTATGGGTCAATGTAAACCTCGCATGCGGCATAACCGGCCTGTTCGCCCTGGTGTCCGTTGCCTATCGGGGCATGGAGAAAAAGAGGACCAACGGATAGACCTCCTTACCTCTCCTGCGTTCTTCACTCTGGTAATAGAAAAAAAACTATGCTAGACAGGAAACCCTTGCCAACCCGGGCAGGGATGTGTTTTGAAAGCCGTTACAAGCAAGTTTTCCGGTGAAAGGAGCAGCAATGGCGTCCAAGTTGAGGGTAGTCCAGGAGTCCCAGAAGGCGCACTGGGAGCAGAAGCTCAATGCGCGCCTCGAAGTTTTGAAGGCAGGCGGCATCGGCGATGCAGAGGTGCAGAAGGATACCATAGTCCGTAAGATCAAGTCGAAGATCAAGGATGTGGCATCACGGATCAGGGCGATCACGGCCAAAGAAGAGAAGATCAAGGAGATGGCCAGGATAAAGGAAGAAAAGAAGGCTGCTCCTGTCGTGAAGGAAAAGGGAAAGAAGGCGGTTGAGGAAGCCCCGGCCGCGAAGAAGGAAAAGAAGCCCAAGGGTGAGAAGGCCCCCAAGGAGCCCAAGGCCGAGAAGAAACCCAAGGCTGAGAAGGAACCCAAACCACCCAAGGAGCCCAAGCCCGAGAAAGAGACTGAAGCTGCTGCGGACAAGCCGGCCGGTTCAGAGTCTTAATTTCCCCGGAACCACGATGAAACCATGTCCGGCCTGCCGTCTGCCCGTAAGGGCAGGGCGGGCCGGCAGTCATTCATGCCCTCCCCAAGTTATTGCCTTTTCAGCTGGGCACGGTTACGCTGGAAAGTGCAGTCGCCAACCTCCGATCGTGTCGAGAACCGTTCCTGCGACGATTGACAGTCAGATGGTGTGGGGTTATGATAAATAGTGAGTCCTGGTAAGCTTTTTCTTTGGAGAAGAACATGGTTGAGGATGTAAAGGAGCTGTTGACCGTCAAGGAGGCGTCCCGGCTCCTGAAGATAAATGAAAAGAAGCTCTACGCCCTCCTCAATGAGGGCAGGCTCCCCGGGACAAAGGTCACGGGAAAATGGCTGTTCCCCAGGTCGGAGCTCGAACGGTTCATGCAGGGCAAGGCCCACGAGACCGTCAGGAAATCGTTCTGGGATTCCATCGTCAACAAGAAGGTGCTGCTCCTGTGCGGGTCCGATGATCCGATCATCGCCATGGCCCAGGGGGTTTTCCATTCCATAGAGCCCGAACTGCTCCTGTTTTCCTCCAGCGTGGGCAGCCTTGAGGGGATAAGGCTCCTCAGGGAGGGGTTCTGCACCGTTGCGGTGAGCCATCTGTTCGACAGTGACCAAGAAGATTTCAACTTTCCCGTCATACGGGAGTACTTCGAAAACCCTGATGAGGTGGTCGTGGTCAACCTCTTTTATCGCAACGTGGGGTATGTGTCGAAGCACGGCGCCATCGAGTCCCTCAGGGAATCCGCCGGAAGAGGATTGCGTTTCATCAACCGGCAGGAGGGATCGGGTGTCCGGGCGCTTGTAGATCGGCTCATGGAACAGGAGGGCATGGCCTCCGGGGACCTGAGGGGATACGATACCAAGGTGTTCACCCATTTCGACGTGGTGCGGTCAGTGGCCACCGGTGCTGCGGATTTTGGAATCGCCGCCGAGTCGGTTGCGGCGGGTGCCAGGCTCACCTTCAGATACATCTTTGAAGAACGCTTCGACATGATCGTGAAGAAGACCTCATTCTTCGATCGTCATGTCCAGGCCTTTGTCGAGTTTATACGGTCCGATATGTTCAAGGACCTGCTCAAAGCCCTGAAGGGTTACAGCGGAAGAGATGCAGGCCGGGTGATGTATTCAAGGGATCATGGTTGACGCGCTGGGAGTGCGGAGATGCGCCAAGCCGTGCTCGGCCGGCTTAGGGTGCAGAGAGGAGGAGGGATGAAAAGGTTAAGTCAGGCAATGATCTTCTTTGTGTTTTTTTGTTTTCCGTTGTTTCTGCATGCAGGAGGAGGTGAGTTCATCCTCATGGCCAGTACCATAGGCCCTATCGACTCCGGGATCGTGAGCGCCCTGGAGGCCCAGTACGAGAAGGAGACCGGTGTCCGGGTGCGCCATGTGGGTGCCGGGACGGGGGCGGCGCTGAAGATCGGCACGCAGTGCAACGTGGACCTCGTCATGGTCCATGCAAAGGACTTGGAAGAGAAATTCGTGGCGGATGGTTTCGGCACGGAACGGATTCCCTTCATGTACAATGACTTCGTGATCGTGGGGCCCGAGAACGATCCCGCGGGGATCAAGGGCATGAAGACGGCCGCCGAGGCGCTGAAGACCATAGCATCCAAAGGGGCTCCGTTCATCAGCCGTGGCGACAAGTCAGGTACCAACATGGCGGAACTCGGTCTTTGGGCCAGTGCAGGCATCGATCCGAAGGGGCCGTGGTACACGGTATACGAGAAGGGTTCCGAAGGGAATGTAGCGACGCTGCTCTACACCGATCAGAAGGCGTCCTACACGGTGATCGACCGGGCTACCTTCCTCACGGTCAAGGACAAGGTAAAGATCGTGGTGCTGGTTGAAGGAGACGAGGCGCTCCTCAATCACATCTCGCTGATCCCGGTGAATCCGAAGAAATGTCCGCGTGTCTACGAGAAGGAGGCATTGGCCTTCGTACAATGGCTCACCGATCCGGACAAGGGACAGAAGATCGTCGAGTCATTCGGGAAGGACAGGTATGGCCAGCCGCTCTTCTTCCCCGAATCGAAGGCATGGAAGGCTAGGCACAAGTAGCATTAACCTGAATACAAGAGGGAGGAGATAACAATGAAGATGAGAAACCTGGCGTTTGTATGGGTCCTGTCGCTGTGTCTGGCTGCTGTTCTTGCAAGCTCTCCGGCAACGGCGGCAGATCAGAAGAACCTCATTCTGGCCACTACGACCAGCACCCAGGACTCGGGTCTGCTGGATGTGCTGAACCCGATTTTCGAGAAAAAGACCGGTTACTTCGTGAAGACCATTGCCGTGGGGTCCGGGCAGGCCATGGCCATGGGTTCGAAGGGTGAAGCTGACGTACTGCTTGTCCACTCTCCCGCGGCCGAGAAGAAATTCATGGAAGAGGGGAACGGTATAAACCGCAGGCTCGTCATGCACAATGACTTCGTCATCGTGGGACCTCCATCCGATCCGGCAGGGATCAAGGGGATGAAGTCGGCGGCCGAGGCCTTGAAACAGATAGCTGCAAAGGGAGGCATCTTCATGTCGAGGGGTGACAATTCGGGCACTCATGCCAAGGAGAAGACTCTCTGGAAGGCCGCAGGCATCAATCCTGAGGGGCAGAAGTACTACCAACAGACGGGTCTCGGCATGGGGCAGACGCTCAATGTCTCCGCCGAGAAAAAGGCCTATACCCTGACCGACAGGGGGACTTACCTGGCGCTCAAGAAGAACCTCGGTCTGGATATCCTCGTGGAAGGCGACAATGTACTCCTGAATGTCTACCATGTGATCGAGGTCAACCCCGCCAAGTTCGATAAGTTGAATTCTCCCGCCGCCAAAGCCTTTGCCGAGTTCATGGTAAGCAAAGAGGTGCAGGACATCATAGCCAAGTTCGGTGTCGATAAGTACGGCAGCCCACTCTTCTTCCCCGATGCGGGAAAACCTGAGTTCGAATAGTCGATCCAGCACATGTGCCGGGTAAGGGTTATCCCTGCCCGGCCTCTCTCCCACTGATGTGAGGTGCAATGGAAATAAGGGCATAGGGTCGAGGAACAGACGTGGAACTGATCATAGAAGGCATTCGAAAGGCGATATGGCTCCTCATAACCCTTGACCCCGAGGTGCTCGGCATCACATGGCTCTCGCTCAAGGTTTCAGGTCTTGCGACCTTCATCAGCCTGTTCATCGGGATTTCTCTTGGCACGGTAGTGGCTCTGGTACGTTTTCCGGGTCGCAGGATCGTGGTAAGCCTCATCAATACGGGCATGGGCGTGCCGCCCGTTGTCGTGGGTCTCTTCGTGACGATCCTGCTCTGGCGCAACGGACCGTTCGGCCTGTTGGAAATTCTCTATACGCCCACGGCCATCATCATCGCCCAGGCCATCATAGCCACGCCCATCGTGGCGGGGATCTCGCTGGCGTCCATCCAGAAGCTCCCTGAGGCCCTCAGGCTTCAGATCCTTGCCCTGGGAGCCACACGCCTCCAGATGATATGGATGCTCATCAAAGAGGCCAGACTGCCCCTGCTTGCAGCTGTGATGGCCGGATTCGGCGGAGTCATCTCAGAGGTGGGGGCCTCCATCATGGTCGGCGGCAATATCAGGGGGTATACCCGGGTCCTGACCACGGCCACTGTCATGGAGACGGGAAGAGGAAACTTCGATGTCGCCATTGCCCTCGGGGTCATACTGCTGCTCTTTACCTTCTGCATAAACGCCATCCTTACCGGTGTTCAGCAGCGTGAGAGGCCGCGATGAGCGACACGATTCTTGAGGTGCGGGGGCTGAAAGTCAGTCGGGGTGGGGTCCCGGTGCTGGACATACCAGAACTGACCGTAGCGCCCGGGGAATTTCTTTCCCTCATTGGACCGAACGGAACGGGCAAGTCCACGCTGCTTCTGAGCCTGTCGGGTCTTCTGAAGAGGCAACAGGGAGAGATCAGTTTTCATGGTCAGGCGGTGGAAAACGGCGGACAGCTTCTCGACTATCGGAGGCGCCTTGCCATGGTTTTTCAGGAGCCGCTGCTCTTCGATGCAACGGTTTACGAAAATGTGGCCGCCGGGTTGAAAATACGCGGTATGAGCCGTAGAAGCATACGGCCTGTGGTTGAAGAAAACCTTTCTCTCTTCGATATCACCCACATCGCTTCCCGGTCGGCGCGCAAGATATCCGGAGGCGAAGCGCAGCGGGCGAGCCTGGCAAGGGCATTCGCAACGAACCCGGAATTGATCCTCCTGGACGAGCCGTTCGCCTCCCTGGACCCGCCGACCAAGGAGTCCATCATCGATGACCTCGGGCATGCCATGAACATCAAGCATACCACTGCCGTCATGGCCACCCACGACCGCATGGACGCCCTGAGGCTGTCGAACAGGATCGCGGTGATGGATGGCGGCAGGATAGTGCAGATCGGCCATCCCTCAGAGATCATGCACCAGCCCGTGAACGAGATAGTTGCCGCTTTCGTGGGGATCGAGACCATCCTCGAGGGGCGAGTCAAGGGCTCTTCGGGGGGTGCTCTCCTGGTAAACATCAACGGCAGGGATATCTTCTGCACAGGGGATTACAGGACGGGTGAGGAGGTCATATGCTTCATCCGGCCTGAGCATGTGACCCTTTTTCCCGGGGAATATATGCCTGAATCCAGCGCACGGAATATGTTCGGCGGCACGGTCACGAAGGTTCAACCCATCGGGTTGCTCTACCGTGTGGGAATTAACTGTGACTTTTCTCTCAGTGCCCACGTGACGCAGCAGGCCGTCGAGGATCTCGACCTGAAACCCGGCAGGCAGGTGGTTGCGACATTCAAGGCGACATCCATACATGTCATCAGGAATCCGAGGTACTGATTGCGGAGCTGATCAGAGAGGGAGAGAAGGAAAGATGAAGAGGATGTTCATTCATGGTCTTTCAGCAGTCTTTGCGATAGTTATGATTGCATGCATGAATGCTGATCCTGCTTCCGCAGGAGACCATTCTCTCCTGATGGCAACCACAACGAGTACCGACAACACAGGTCTGCTGGATTACCTGGCGACGACATTCAAGATCGATACGGGTATCGAGCTCATGTGGACTGCAGTGGGAACAGGCAAGGCCCTTGCTTTGGGACAGAACTGCGATGTGGACGTTCTCCTCGTTCATGACCCCGATTCCGAAAAGGTCTTTATGGATGAGGGCTTCGGGATTGAAAGAACTCCTGTCATGTATAACGATTTCATTGTGGTAGGTCCGAAGAAGGACCCTGCAGGAATCAAAGGAATGACGGCGAGGAACGCATTCCAGGCAATTGCCGGGAAGAAGTCTGTTTTTGCAAGCCGGGGTGATAAATCGGGGACCCACATGATGGAACTCTCCCTGTGGAAGAGGGCCGGCCTTGCGGTTCCCGACAGGGAATTCTGGTATGTACAGACCGGGCAGGGAATGCTTCCCACTCTCACCGTAGCCGCAGAAAGGGTCGGCTATACCCTGACCGACCGGGGCACATACATCAAGTACGAAGATAACTTCAAAGGTAATCCACCCCTGGTAATTCTTGTGGAAGGTGATGGGGACCTGTTCAATCAATACAGTATCATCGTGGTGAATCCGACGAAATGCGCAAATGCAAGATATGAAGCTGCAAGAGAGTTCGGCCGCTGGATGACATCGCCTAGGGGGCAGAGACTCATCGGTGATTACAGGCTGGCGGGTAAGCGACTTTTTATTCCGAGTGCGCGATAAGCTCGGGTTCTCACATGGGCTATATTACTGAGGGATTCATTCAGGCCTTCGATCTTCTCGCATCTTTCGATGACGAGACCTACTCAGCCATATTCACTACCATAAGGGTCAGCTCGATGTCCATGGTGGCGAGCCTTGTCATCGGGATACCGGTAGGTTTCGGTCTCGGCTACTATTCCTTTCCTGCCAGGAGGCATTTGCGGGTCCTTGTCGACTCCCTTCTTGCCCTTCCCACGGTTGTTGTGGGACTGATCGTGTACACCTTCATCTCAAACAGGGGTCCTCTCGGTGGATTTCAGCTTCTGTATACCCAACCCGGCATCGCCATCGCCCAGACCATTCTTGTGCTACCCATAGTAATAT
>DAITOA010000031.1:0-35532 GCA_036834365.1 Thermodesulfobacteriota bacterium
CGCAGCGTGTCCGTACTCTCGGCCATCAAACGGCACCAGAGGAAGCGAGGCGGCGTGCAGTGCCGGAGGTGAACCGGCGACCGTCACATGAGGTCCGATAAAATCCGACCTCCCCGGATGATGCATTCCGGATCTTTCACCGGGATGCTTCGTTCGGGGAGGTCAGCGCCGAAGGCGCTGCAGAGTGATCCTCGTGTTCTTTCCTGTGACGGGCGACGAGTTTCAACGTGCAGATCATCCTTGAAAATTCCGTTGGGTTTTTGCCTGGTCGAAATGGCCGCCTTCCCCGAAAAACGGGAAGGCGGCCATTTCGACCAGGTCATGGAAAGACAACGAACGTTCTTCCGTCCGGTGTCACCTGATGGCCGGATAGCTGCCGTCCAGCCCCTTGGCGGGTGCGATGTAGTGGCACCCGATGGAGATGCGGTTCCTCAGTGCGGCCTCGGCCACCATGATGGCGGACTGGGTGCCCTGGAAGAGGCTGATGATGTCCTTGGATACCGGTATCTCCTTGTAGAACTCCTCGATCCTCAGGTACATGTGACGCATGTCCTCGATGGCCCGCTTCAGCCGGGGCGCGGTGCGCACGATGCCCACGTAGTTCCACATGGTGTTCTTGATGGCCATCCAGTCCTGGGCGATGAGCGCCGGGTCCTCGTTCTCCATGGTGCCCGAGGGTATCCAGTCCCGGGCGGAGCCGAGCACCTTGTGGCTCACGGTCTTGCAGGCATTGATCCGCTCCGTGATGTCGATGGCCGCGTAGTAGCCCCAGGTGAGCCCTTCGAGCAGGGATGTGGAGGCGAGTCGGTTGGCGCCGTGGAGCCCGGTGCAGGAGACCTCGCCCACGGCGTGGAGTCCCTTGAGCGATGTCCGTCCGCGTACGTCCACGTGGACACCGCCGCAGAAGTAGTGCGCCGCCGGCACCACGGGGACCGGTTCCTTCGTGATGTCGATGCCTGCCTCCCTGCAGGTGGCGCAGATGGTGGGGAAGCGCCGGGGGATGTCCTCGTCAACGAACCCGGCGATGTCCAGTAGGACATGGTCCTCGGAGTTGTGGATCATCTCCTCCCATATGGCCCGCGCCACCTCGTCCCTGGGGGCAAGATCCTTGAGTTCGGGGTTGTAGCGCTCCATGAAGTACTCGCCGCGCAGGTTCCTGAGCCTCGCGCCCTCGCCGCGTACCGCCTCGGAGATGAGGAATCTCCGGGCACCCGGGATATAGAGCGTGGTGGGATGGAACTGCATGAACTCCATGTTGATCATGCGGGCCCCGGCACGCTGTGCCATGACCATGCCGTCGCCCACGGTTCCCTTCTCGTTGGTGGTGTGGAGGTAGATGTCTCCCAGTCCCCCGGTGGCGAGCACGGTGTACTGAGCCAGGATGGGCATGACCTCCTTTTTACGGTTCAGGAAGACGTAGGCCCCCAGGCACCGGTTGTCGAGCTGGTATGCGGCCTGGATGTCGGTGGAATGGTGGTGCAGCGTGATAAGGTCGATGGCCGTGGCCTCGGTGAGGACCTCCACGTTGGGGTGGGCCTTCACCGCCTTGATGAGGGCCTTCTCGATGACCTCGCCCGTGTTGTCCGCGGAATAGAGGATGCGGTTCACCGAGTGCGCCCCCTCCCGGGTGAGGTCGAAATCCTCGTCCTGGGCGCCGGTGAGGTGGGTGAAATCCACCTTGAGCTCGTCGATGAGCACCTCCTTGACCACATCGGGCCCTCGTGTGGCGAGGAATTCCACGGCCTCCACCGAGTTGACGCCCCTGCCGGCCCGCATGATGTCGGTAACGAGCATCTCCGTGGAATCGCCGTTGCCCCGGTACACGATGCCTCCCTGGGCCCGGTTGGTGTTGGTGGCGAAGATGTCGGAGCGTTTGGTGATGAGGCACACCTTGATACCCATGCGCGCCGCCATGAGGGCGCAGGTGGATCCGGCAATACCCGTACCGATGATGAGACACTCGGTCTCTTTACGTGTCGTACCCATGCTATATCCTCAGCATGGCTTCCAGGGCCCTGCGTGCATCCCCGGCCATGTCCCCGTCCAGTTCGACCCTCCCTTCCCCTGAGTCGACCTTCATGAGGGTCCCGGCCAGCTTGGGAAGGGTGATCCTCGCCATGTCGTCGCAGTATACCTCCTTCAACGGCACGATTTCGACGCGTCCGGCATGTTTCCGGGCCGCTCTCAGCACCATGTTGGCCTCGGTGCCCACGGCCAGCCTTCCACCGGCGGGCAGGGCCTCGATGGCGGAGAGCATCTGGGATGTGGACCCCGCCTCCCCGGCGGCCTTCACCGTTTCCGGGTCGGTCTCGGGGTGGACCATGACCCTGATGCCGGGGTACCGCGACCTCACCCGCTCGACGTCCGGGACCCCGAATTCCGGGCAGTGGACAGGGCACCAGCCCTTCCACAGAATGATACGGGCCCGCTCGATGGCTTCCCCGGCAAGGCCCCCGTCGGCCAGGCCATGGTCCCACATCACGACCTCTTCGTCGGGTATGCCCATGGAGCGTGCCGTGTTCCTGCCGAGGTTCATGTCCGGCATGAACAGCACCTTTCTCCCTCTTCCCAGGGCCCAGTCCAGGACCCTCTTCGCGTTGGCCGAGGTGCACACGGCGCCGTCCCTGGCACCGCAGAAGGCCTTCAGCGCGGCCGAAGAGTTCACATAGGTGACCGGGACGACCGATGGCTCCACACCGGTAACGGCATCCCATGCCCGGCTGACCCGGTCCACCGGGGCCATGTCCGCCAGCGGGCAGCCGGCGCCGCGGTCGGGGATAAACACCTGTTTTTCCGGAGCCAGGATGGCGGCGGTTTCCGCCATGAAGTAAACCCCGCAGAACACGATGAACTCCGCCTTTTCCTCCTGCGAAGCCGCTCGGGCGAGCTCCAGGGAGTCGCCCACGAAGTCGGCGAACTCGATGACCGCATCCCTCTGGTAGTGGTGTCCCAGGATAACGAGCCGGTCGCCCAGATCCTTTTTCTTCCTTGCAATGATCGTACGAGCCTCCCGGTCGGTCATCGATCCCCCTCGATAATCATGGAAATGTCCAGCGCCCTGACGGAATGGGTGATCTCGCCCGCAGAGATGTAGTCGACCCCGGTGAGCGCCACATCGCGCACTGTCTCGAGAGTGATGCCCCCCGAGGCCTCCAGGGGTATGCGGCCGGCCGTCAGCTCGACAGCCTTCCTCATCTCTTCCAGGCTGAAGTTGTCCAGCATGATGCGGTCCACCTTCAGCTCCAGCAGGGATCTGACATCAGAGAGCGTCCTGGCTTCCACCTCCACGGCAACCCCGGGGAAGGCCTTCCTGACTCTTTCCACTGCCTCCTGCAGGGACCCGGCCGCATCGATGTGGTTGTCCTTGATGAGCGCCATGTCGAAGAGCCCCATGCGGTGGTTGGTCCCACCTCCGAGCCTGACCGCCTCCTTGTCGAGTACGCGCTGGCCTGGTGCTGTTTTACGGGTATCGAGAATCTTCGCCTTCGTCCCAGAGAGCAGCCTGACGTATTCGGCCGTCAGCGTGGCGATGCCGGACATGCGCTGGAGAAAGTTCAGCGCCACGCGCTCAGCCTTGAGGATGCCCCTGGCAGGGCCGTCAATGACCGCAATCCTCCGCCCCGGGGTCACGGTGTCGCCGTCGGCCACCTCGAAGGAGCATGAAATGGCCGGATCAGTAAGGGTGAAGACCCGGCCGGCCACCTCGAGACCCGCGATCACGCCGGCGGCCTTGGCCTTCATCACGGCCCGCAGCCCGGCGTCCGCCGGGAAGACCGCCTCCGAGGTAATGTCACGGCCGTCCTCTTCGAGGGCGAGCCGTATGATCTCATCGATCAGCGTCCGTGTATGCACTGCAGAATTCCCCTATGAGATCATGTACTACCAGATTTGCCCGGTCAAGCTCATCCTTATTCTGAAAGTGAGACGAGAGGCTGGCGAAGATGGCGTCATAGGGCGACGGTTCTGCCCCCAGGGCGCCGTAGTCGATGCGGGCGATGTCGTACTCCTCTCCCACGAAGTAGTACTTGCCGAAGCGGGGCCTCATGGTATCCCGGAAGGGCCATGCCGTCTTCAGGCCGCAGTAGCGACGGACGGTCTCCAGGAGTGCCGGCCGGTTTTCCACCTTCCCCGCGTCAAGGGTTTCGCCGACCCTGTTCTGGATAATATGGAAGAAGGTCTTCACGTAATCTATATCCGTGATGACGGCGCCGTAGAGGTACCAGTCATCCAGTGCCGCAAGCAGGATGCGCACCTCGTGGTTCGCGAGCTTCTGGTAGCTGGGGCAGAAGTGGCCATCACAGATATCCCTGCCGTAGAAGCTGATGGTCCTCATATCGTTCCCGTCGTTGCTCAGGGGGTGGAGCATGCATCCCACCCGCAGACAGGCTTCGTCAAGAAATCCCACGAACTCGCAGGTGTAGATCGTGGTATAGATGCGTTTGGCGTTCTCCCTGTGGCGGATCACCTCGCGGTAGTCCTCCAGGGACATCCTGTTCTCCCTCACCCTGGCAAAGAGCCGGGTACGGAAGAGGAACCTCTGCAAAAGCGCTTCCCGGGTATTGTCCACGTAGTTGTATATCCCGCAGCAGGCTGCACACGACTTCGTGGTATCGGGCTGACAGAGGTGGATGTCGGTCATGGCAAAAGGTGGGTCATCATTTGAGGGCGATGATCACATCAACCCCGTCGACCCCGATGGTGTAGCGAGCCTCCTCGTACTCCACCCTGTAGAGCTCGCCGCAGTCCTCGGTGGTGTCGAAGGCGCCCTGGCCGATGAGGTCGTCCAGGATGCAGTGCAGGGCCGTGAAGGTGATGTCTTCCTCGATGATGATGTTGTACATCCGCTGCCGGTGCAAAAACGGTATCTTTTCAATCATACATGGGTAGTGTTAGCACATTCCGGGCGATGAATGAAGACGAAAGAAAAGCGGGGAGAACGGCCGGAGAATACAGTCCCGAGGGTGTGCATTCCCCGTTTTCATGCCCGTCGGAATCGTGCGTAGTACCTCCTGACGGCAGTCTGGAATGCGTCGAGATAGATATAGGTGACCGGCGTGATGTACAGGGTCACGATCTGGGAAAAGACGAGGCCCCCCACTACGGCCAGCCCCAGCGGACGGCGGGATTCACCGCCTGCACCCAGCCCGAGCGCTATGGGCAGGGTGGCCATGAGGGCCGCCATGGTGGTCATCATGATGGGCCTGAACCGTATGAGCGCGCCCTGGAAGATCGCCTCCTCCGGTTTCTTGCCCTCCTTCCGCTCCGCATCCAGGGCGAAGTCGATCATCATGATGGCGTTCTTCTTGACGATGCCGATGAGCATGATCACCCCCACCAGGGCGTACAGGTTGAGGTCGACCCCGAAGATCATGAGCGTCACCAGTGCGCCGATGCCGGCGGAGGGAAGTCCGGACAAAATGGTCAGGGGATGGATGAAACTCTCGTACAGGATGCCGAGCACGATGTAGATGACAAGGATGGCCACCAGGATGAGCACGCCGAGTCCTGTCATGGATGACTCGAAGGCCTGGGCGGTGCCTTGGGGGCTGCCGGTGATCGTGTCGGGCAGAATGGCCCGGGCGGTTTTCTCCACATCGCCTACTGCGTCGCCCAGGGCCTTGCCGGGCGCCAGGTTGTAGGACAGGGTCACGCTGGGCAGCTGCCCCAGGTGGTTGACGGACAGCGGACCGACATCCCCGGCCAGGCTTGCCACGGTACTCAGCGGAATCAGCTGGCCGGTGGATGCCCTGATATAGAGCAGGGCAAGGGCGGAGGGGTCCGTCTGGTACTGCGGGTCCAGCTCGAGGATGACCTGGTAGTCGTTGTTCGGGGCATAGATGGTCGATACCTGGCGCGATGAGTATGCGCTTCCCAATGCCTGCTCGATCTGGAGCAGGCTGAGTCCCAGCGCGGAGGCCTTGTCCCGGTTGATGCTCACTGAAACCTGGGGATTCTTGAGCTGAAGGTCGCTTGTCACGTCCTGGAACCCTGGCAGCTTATCCAGCCGTGCCTGCAACAGGGGGGCATTGTGATAGAGCTCGGCGATATCCGGACTCTGCAGGGTATACTGGTACTGACTCTTGGTCTGGTATCCCCCGATGCGTATGGGCGGAGGGTTCTGCAGATACACCTGGATGCCGGGCACTGCCGCGAGCTTGGGCCGGAGCTTCTGGATGACCTCGTCCGCATTGAGGACCCTGTCGCTCAGAGGTTTCAGCCGGATCATCAGGTTGCCTGTGTTGGATGACCCCCTTCCCACACTCGACATCACGACGTCGACATCGGGGTCGCTCTGAATGATGCGGGCAACCTTCTTCTGGTAATTCACCATGGATTCGAACGAGGTTCCCTGGGCAGCCTCGGTGGAGGCAGTGACCATGCCCGTATCGCCGCCGGGCAGAAATCCTTTGGGCATGGTGAAATAGAGGTATACGACCCCGACGAGGAAGATGATGGAGACGCCCAGGGTCACCAGCCGGTGATGCATCACCAGGCGGAGGCTCGCCTCATAACCCCGCCGCATGGCCTCGAATATCCGCTCGGAGGCCTGGTAGGTCCTGCCGTGACTCCTTTCCTCCCCGGACCGCAGCATGATGCTGCAGAGCATGGGGGTAAGGCTCAGGGAAACAAGACCCGAGATAAGGACCGCAACGGCGATGGTGACCGCAAATTCATGGAGCAGCCTTCCCACGATGCCCCCCATGAAGAGCACCGGGATGAACACCGCCACCAGGGACAGCGTCATGGAGATGATGGTGAAGCTTATCTCCTTCGACCCGCTGAAGGCGGCTTCAAGGGGAGATCTGCCCTGCTCCATGTGCCGCACGATGTTTTCCAGCATGACGATGGCGTCGTCCACCACGAACCCCACGCACAATGTGAGCGCCATGAGGGAGAGGTTGTCGAGATTGAACCCGGCGAGGTACATCACGGCAAAGGTCCCCACGATGGACATGGGCAGTGCGAGGCTGGGGATTATGGTGGCCGAGAGATTGCGGAGGAACAGGAAGATGACCAGGACAACCAGCGCCAGGGCCAGCAGGAGCGTGAGCTGGACGTCGCGGATGGAATCCTTGATGGACTGGGAGCGGTCATAGAGGACACTGAGGTTCACGGATGCAGGGATCAGGTTCCTCATGCCGGGCAGAATGTCCCTGACCGCCTGGACCACCTCAACCGTGTTGGTGCCCGGCTGCCGGTTCACGGCCAGGATGATGGACCGCTCGTCATTGAACCACGAGGCAGACTTGTTGTTCTCCACGCTGTCGATGACCCGTCCGAGATCCCCAAGCCGGATCGGTGAGCCGTCGCGGTACGCCACGATGAGGGGCCGGTATGCGGCCGCATCGTCAAGCTGCCCGGAAGACTGGATGGTGTATGCCTTGTCCTTTCCCCACAGGGTCCCGGTGGGGAGGTTGACGTTGCCCGACTGGATGGCGTCGATGACCTCGTCGATACCCACGGACCGGGCCGACAGAGCTTTCGGGTCCACCTGCACCCTGACGGCGTATTTCTGTGAGCCGAACACCGATACCTCGGCCACACCGTCGATCATGGATATGCGTTTCGCGAGAAGGTTCTCGGCATATTCGTCCACCGTGGACAGGGGCAAGGTGGCCGACGACAGGGCTATGAAGAAGATGGGGGATTCGGCCGGGTTGACCTTTCTGAAGGACGGCGGGGAGTCCATGTCCTGGGGGAGGTGGTGGGTTGCCGCGGATATGGCGGCCTGGACATCCTGGGCTGCGGCATCGATATCGCGGTTCAGCTTGAACTGCAGCGTGATCTGGGTGCTGCCCTGGGAGCTGGTCGAGGTCATGGAATCGATGCCGGCGATGTTGGAGAACTCGCTCTCGAGCGTGGTGGCCACCGACGAGGCCATGGTTTCCGGGCTGGCCCCGGGGAGGCTGGCCGATACGCGGATGGTGGGGAAATCCACATTCGGGAGCTCGCTTACCGGCAGCGCCCGGTACGCCACGATGCCGAAGACCAGAAAAGACAGCATGACCAGGGTCGTCATGACCGGTCTGCGGATGAAGAGGCTCGAGATGTTCACGGGTTCACCATGCCGAGGTCATTGGGCCTTCTTGACGCTCACCTTTGAGCCCGGGGTCAGACGCATCTGGCCGTCCGTGACCACCTGTTCCCCGGGACGCAGCCCCTCGAGGATGAGCGTTTCATCCCGGAAGGCCGATCCTGTCCTGACCGGGCGCATCTCCACCGTGGAATCGGCTTTGACCACAAAGACATACTGGCCCTCCTGGCCCTGTTCCACCGCCTTGGTGGGCACGAGCACGGCATCCGGCCGGGTAGCAAGCGTAAGCACCACATCCACGAACTGGCCCGGTACGAGTCGCCTGTCACGGTTGGCAAACAGGGCCTTGAGGGTAATTGTCCCGGTGGCCCTGTCGATGGCATTGTCCACGAAGACGAGCTCGCCTTTTTCAGGATTATCTTCAGAGGGTATGAAGGCGTCCGCTTCGACCTTCTTCTCAGTGAAATACTTCATGACCGTGGGCAGATCACCCTCCGGGATGGTGAAGGAGACATAGACGGGCTGCACCTGGTTAATGGTGAGCAGCTCCGTGTCATCCGCCTTGACGAGGTTGCCCAGATCCACCATGAGCATGCCCGTCCTGCCGTCGATGGGAGAATGGATCGAGCAGTACTGCAGCTGAACACGGGCACTCTCCACGGCGGCCTCGTCGGATCGCACTGTGGCATCGGCTGCATCAGCGTTCGCCAGGATCTGGTCATACTGGTCCCTGGCCACGTAGTCCTTCTTCACCAGATCGGCATACCGGCTCACCTGCTCCCGGGCATACTTCGCCTGAGCCCTGTCCCTGGCCAGGTTGGCCTCGGCCTGCCTGAAGGATGCCTCGATGGCACGGCAGTCCAATTCGATGAGTGGATCGCCCTTTCGTACGTCCTGCCCTTCCCGGAAGAATGCCTTCCTGATCTGAGCCGTTATCTGACTCCGGACCGATACGGACTGATATGCCTCCACGGTCCCCATGGCCTTCATCTCGACAGGAACGGTCTTCAGGATCGCAGGTGCCGCTACCACGGGCACACCCCGGTCTAAGGGCGTCTTCGTTTCCTGTGAACACGCCTGTGCAAGCATCCCTGCCCCGAAGCATACCAGCAGATACCAGACTGCTACCCTGTTCATGGCGTCACTCCCATGGCCTTCTCCAGGCTGGCGACGGCTATCCGATAGTCGTACAGTGCATTCGAATAGGCGATCTTGGCAACGGTCTCCGAGACGAGGGCATCGGTCACCTCGATGGGGTTTCCGATACCTGCAGCATAGCGTCCCTGAGCCAGATCCCTGTTCTCCCGAGCCTGCCTGACACTGAGCTCTGCCAGGGCAATCCTTTCACTGACCTCGGTCAGGTTCGAGAAGGCCTGTTCTATATCATATCTGACGCTCTGGCGGACAAGCTCTTCGTTCCCCATGGTTACGGCCAGATTTCCCCTGGCCTCGCTGATCTGGGAACGGGTGGAAAATCCGCTGAAAAGCGGAACGTCCACTGTCGCTCCGACGCTCCACTGCCTGTCCAGGGGGAATTCCTCCCCTGTCCACCCATACCCTGCATTACCGGACAGGACCGGATAATAGCCCTTCTCAGCCAGGTCTACGGACCGCTGGGCCGCCTCACGCCTGGCTCTGGCCGCCCTCAGGTCCGGGCGGGAATCATAGCCTCTCTTCAGTGCCTCATCGAGACCGGTGGCATAATCCTGAAGCCCCGGCGTGTCCTGGATGCCGTATTCCGGGGCATCCGGGATGCCCATGGCATTGTTCAGGGTTATCCGGGCTATGCGTACGGCATTTTGCGCCTTAAGCAGCGCGAGTTTGGCCTGGCTCAGATCCACCTCCGCTTTGGTTACATCGATCTTGGGTTTGATGCCCGTTTCATAGAACCCTTTCGCCTGCCTGAGATGCAGTTCATACTGAGCCACGGACTCCAAGAGGGCGTCCCGGTCCTGCCGGGCCTGCAGAAGACCGAAGAAAGCCTGTTTGACGGCAAAGACCACATTGATGGTCTCAGAATCCATATCGGCCTGCGAGGCTTCGGCGCTCAGGGAGCTCACCTCCACATTGCCGGGGGTCCTGCCGAAGTCGTAGATGGTCTGGCTGAGATTGACCGAGCTCTGGTACTCGTCATAGGGGGATGTATTCGAACTTGTCGTCTTGTTGCTGTCGGCAGGACCTATGCGGCTGTATCCAGAGGACAGGTTGACCTGCGGATAATAACCCGCCTCTGCCTGCTGCACCCTACTCCTGCTCGCTTCCACGGAGCCTGCGGCGCTGAGGAGGCCCGGGTAGTTCTTCTTTGCAATGTCGATACAGCGCTCCAGGGTCAGGACCTCCCCGGCACTGATCTCGTCGGCTGCCTGCAGCCCCTGAGGAAAGAGCGCCATTATCCAGAGAAGCATGAAAAGGAAATATATCCGGAAGATGTCACGACCGTGGCACTGTTCGAAGCCTGGATGTAAAATCCTGGTTCTCATGATCATGATATGTTTCATATAGTGTCAGCCCCACACAAACAAGTACAAGATAATAAGAAAAGCACCTCTAATCTTCAAGCCAACACTATAGTTCCCCGTCAATGAAGTGAGCCGAGTATTTATGCCCCGCTGCCTTCCCAAAGTTTCTGTATGAAGGGCAAAACTGCATCCACGAGGCCCTTGATGCCGTTCACCTCCACATATTCCGCCGCCCTGATGATCAGGGGAAAGAGGGCCCAGAGCACGGCGATCCCGATGAGGAGCACCAGGACGACAAGGATGGCCGCCCCTGCCAGAAGTGCCCTTTTGTGGGGGAGGGAATCATAGATCGACCGGATCGTGTCCAGCTTGTGACGACCATGATGGTTCCCCCGGTAATAAGGGTATTCATCATGCTCGTACGCATGATCATCATGATCATGGCGGCCGTGAGAATGGTGTGAGTGCCTGTCACTATGCCTATGCTTGAAAAGGTCATCGAGTCCCATTTCGTCCTCCTTTTATCATCCGGCACATCCTTTCATGCTGCTTCAGAGGTCAGGGATATCGCCTGCCGGCCGGTCCGCTTCCAATGTACCGGCACGGTTCACTTTGACTTCCTCTCAGGTTCCACATGGACGATGATATCCATGTTCGGGAATCCTGCCCTCAGATGGTCCTCCACGACGTCGGCCACCCTATGACCGGCTTCTATGGTCATCTCCGGATCCATGACCACGGTTATGTCCGCAAAGAGATCCGGCCCGCTGCTCCGTACCCGCACCCGTTTCACTGCGGAAATGCCGGGGATCGCTGCGGCTGCCGTTTCAATCTTCCCCTGGAGTCCGGGCGGAACGGCATCGAGGAGTGCATTGACGGATTTCCATCCGAGCCTGAAACAGACCCCGACCACGATGGCCGCAACACCGAGGGCGGCAACGGAATCGGCCTTCTCCAGCCACGGCATGCCCAGCCTTTCGGACAGCCATACGCATGCGAGCCCCAGAAGCACGACGCAGGACGACCAGACGTCCGTGGAAAAGTGGACTGCATCAGCCTCGAGGGCCTGGCTGTTGTGCTTCCTCGCCGCATGCATCAGGGCGCGGGAGCGGCCTACATCAATAAAGATCGAGAGGAAGATGACGAGGAACGCCCAGATGTTCGCGTCAATGTGAACCTGCTTCCCCCCGAGAAGCCGCTGTCCTGCCTCGGAGATAATCCAGATACAGGTCAGGAGCAGGAGCAGGGTCTCGAAGAGGGCCGAGAGGTTCTCGACCTTACCATGGCCGTAGGTATGATCCAGGTCCGCCTTCTTCCCCGAAATCCGCACCGAGAGGTAGGTCACGGCGGCGGCAAGGAGATCCAGCGCGGAATGGGCGGCCTCGGAGAGGATGCCAAGGCTTCCCGTCAGGACGCCTACCACCGCCTTGGTGCCGGTGAGCACCACTGCGGCCATGGCCGAGGTCAGCGCCACCCATCGTTTCTCCCTGTCTGCTGCTTTGATCACAGTATCCATGGTATCGGGTCGGCTTCTCATGCGGGACGATGCAGCGGCGGTTGTGCCTAGTCGAATATCTCCGCCAGCCAGTTCCTCTTCCTGTGATGATGTCCATGTCCATGATGATCGCCATGGGAATGTTCTTTATGAGAACTGTCATGATGATCGTGATGATCATGATCCCTGTACCTGTTGTCATGCATGCGGGGGTCACGCCGACTATCATCATTCGCCCTGGCAATCAGACGTTCGAGTTCGCCGCGGTCGAGCCAGATGCCGCGACACGACTGGCAGACATCTATGGTGATCCCGTCGCGTTCACGTTCCTCTAGAGAAGGCTTGTTGCATCGTGGGCAGATCATGTGCACTCCTTTCACGTTCGGAAAAAGCCCCGGGCTTCACATGCCCATGCCCGGAGCAGGGGGTAAGAGAGTATCTTTCCGGCTTCATCCAATATCGAAGGTACTTATACCGGATCAGCATATTTCAACAATAACGTAAATTAGTATTGATACTTTCAATTTATCGAAGTATTGATCAGGGCATGGACTGGCTTAATTATCATCATCTCCTCTACTTCTGGATCGTCGCCCGCGAAGGCAGCCTTGCCCGGGCCAGCCTGGAGCTCAAGCTCTCACAGTCCGCAATCAGCGGGCAGATAAAGGCCCTGGAGAATTCCCTCGGGGAAACTCTGTTCGTAAAGAGCGGACGGAGGCTCACGCTCTCGGAGACCGGGCGCATGGTCTATCGATATGCCAACGAAATCTTCAACCTGGGAAAGGAACTCCAGGACACGCTTAAGGACAGGCCCAGGGGAAGGCCTCTCCATATCAGTGTCGGCGTGGCCGATGTCGTTCCCAAGCAGGTCGTACGGCATCTTCTCGAGCCGGCATTCAACCATCCAACCCCTGTCAGCTTGAGCTGCAGGGAGGACAAGTCCGATCGGCTGCTGGCCGAACTCGCCATGCACGAACTCGACGTGATTCTGACTGATTCTCCTGCAAGCACCCATATCAAGGTAAAGGCGTTCAATCATCTCATGGAGGAGTGCGACACCACCATCCTTGCACGACCTGTAGTTGCCTCCCGTTATGCCGCAGGATTTCCCTCTTCGATGGATCGTGCACCCATGCTGCTCCCCAGTGACAATACGGCATTGAGACGGTCCCTTGATCACTGGTTCGATGAGAACGGCATTCACCCCCTGGTAGTCGGGGAGTTCGATGACAACGCACTGCTCAATGTCTTCGGACAGACAGGTCTCGGACTCTTCCCGACGCCGACCGTCATCGCCGATGAGGTGATGCGGGAATTCCAGGTGGTCATCGTGGGGAACCTGCCTGAGGTACGCCAGCGATTCTATGCGATCACCGTACGGCGCAGGATGGTCCATCCCATTGCCGCCGCCATCTGCCACGAAGCCCATGACGTGCTGCCGCCGGGCTCAGAGACATAGCACTGCCCGCACATGACCGGGCGCGACTTGCTCACCCCGCGCCTGCCTTCCGCATGGAAAGGGATATGCGTCGCCGCCTGACATCCACCTCGATCACCCTGACCTTGACCTTCTGGTTCACCTTTACCACCTCGTTCGGGTCCCTCACATACCGGTCCGCGAGCTGGCTGATATGGACGAGGCCGTCCTGGTGCACGCCGATGTCCACGAAGGCGCCGAAGTTGGTGACGTTGGTGACGATGCCCGGCAGCTCCATCCCCGTCCTCAGGTCTTCGATCGTATTCACCCCTTCGGTGAAGGAGAAGACCTCGAACTGCCGTCTCGGGTCCCTCCCCGGCAGAGCGAGCTCGGCCATGATGTGCTGCAGGGTGGGCATCCCCACGTCCCCTGAGGTATAGCGCTGCAGGTCGACTCTTCCCCGCAGCGTTTCGTCCCTCATGAGGTCCGCCACCGTGCAGCCGATCTCGCCGGCCATGCACCTCACCAGGTCATAGCGCTCCGGATGCACGGCACTCGCGTCCAGGGGGTTCGATCCGCCGTGGATACGTAGGAAGCCTGCTGCCTGCTCGAAGGCCTTCGCACCCAGGCGGGGCACTTTCTTCAGCTGGCTGCGGCTTGCAAACGGTCCGTTCTCCTTCCTCCAGGCGACGATGTTCGCCGCCAGGGTCTTCCCCAGACCCGATACGTAGGTGAGGAGCTCGGAGCTGGCCGTGTTCACCTCCACGCCAACCGTGTTCACGCAGCTCGTCACCACGTCGTCGAGCCTGCTCCTGAGCAGTTTCTGGTCCACGTCGTGCTGGTACTGCCCCACGCCGATGGACTTGGGGTCGATCTTCACCAGCTCGGCCAGGGGGTCCATGAGCCTCCTGCCGATGGACACGGCCCCGCGCACGGTAACGTCGCACTCCGGGAACTCGGCGCGTGCCGCCTCGGAGGCCGAATAGACCGAGGCCCCGCTCTCGTTCACCATGATCACCGGTACCGTAAGGTCCAGGGATCGCATGAAGGCCTCGGTCTCCCTGCCCGCCGTGCCGTTGCCCACGGCCACGGCTTCGATGCGGAATCTCTGCACGAGGTCATTCACCTCCCTGCCCGCTTGGGCTACCCGCTCACCTGGCATTGTGGGGTAGATCACGTCATGGTGCAGCAGTGTACCCTGGCCGTCGAGGCATACCACCTTGCAACCGGTGCGGAACCCGGGGTCCACGGCAAGCACCCGCTTCCGCCCCATGGGCGGCGCCATGAGAAGTTCTCTGAGGTTCCTGGCGAACACCCCGATCGCCTCCTCGTCGGACCGTTCCTTGAGGGCTGTCCGGAGCTCGTTCTCCAGGGAGGGAGCCAGGAGGCGTTTGTAGCTGTCGTTCGCGGCCATCCTCACCTGCCCGGTGCACGCATTGTAGCCTGTACAGTAAAGCCTCTCCACCAGGGCGATCGCCGCTTCCTCGGGCGGTCGGACGGAGATCCTGAGAAATCCTTCCCGGTTCCCCCGGAGCATGGCCAGAACCCGGTGCGATGGGGCCTTTGCCGCAGGCTCCTCCCAGGCGAAGTAGTCGCGGTAGGTGGCTGCCTGCTCTTCCGATCCGGGCTGCACCGTCGATCTCAGGGAAGCCTGCCGGGAAAAAAGCGTGCGCAGTGCCGTCCGCAGGCCTGCGTCTTCGGCCATGCGCTCGGCAATAATGTCCCTCGCGCCTGCAAGTGCCTCCTCCACGGACTCCACTCCCTTTTCCGCCGAGATGTACGCAGCGGCAGACGCCGCGGGATCGACATGATCCTCCTGTGAGAAGACGAGGTCCGCCAGCGGACCGAGACCCTTCTCCCTGGCCGCCATGGCCCTGGTCCTGCGCTTGGGGCGGAACGGCAGGTAGAGGTCCTCCAGCTCCGCCATGGTCCGGGCGTCATGAACGGCCTGCCGGAGCTCATCGGTGAGTGCGCCCTGCTCCGAGAGGGAGGCGATGATGGTCTCCCTGCGGTCGTCGAGGTTCTCCAGCTCCCTGATCCTGTCCCTGACGGCGCTGATGGCCACCTCGTTCAGGGATCCGGTCTGCTCCTTCCGGTAGCGTGCTATGAACGGGACCGTGGCGCCCCCGGCCAGCAGGTCTGCTGTGGCCCTGACCTGTCCGGGCTTCAGGGAGAGCTCCCGGGATATGATCATGCAGTGGGTGTCTTTCATGACCCGTTGTTTATCCCAGGAGGTGGGGGGAATGCCAGGCCCATTTCTCGTTCATGCCTGAAAATGAATTCCTTGCGTAAATCAATGATGAATTCATCGGATCTGTGTTAGAATATGTCCATCAATCATCCCATGTTTTGGAGGTATTCGCCCATGGCAGATGCGAGGAATCACCTGCATGACCGTCTCAGAGTCCTGGCGCAGAATCTCTGGTGGACGTGGCACCCCGAGGTCATCGGCCTGTTCACCGACCTTGACCCCCACCTGTGGCGCGAGGTGGAGCACAACCCCATCGCCTTTCTCAACCAGATCACGCCCGAGCAGGTGGAGGAGCGTGCCGCCGAGCTGGTGCTTCACAGCCGTATCAACCACGCATTCCGGCGTCTCAACGAGTACATGGGACAGGAGAGGACCTGGGGGGCGATCCACTGCGGGAACGTGAACAACCGCCCGGTTGTCTACTTCTCCGCCGAGTTCGGACTGCACGAGTCGCTGCCCATCTACTCGGGCGGCCTGGGCATCCTGGCCGGCGACCACCTCAAGAGCGCCTCCGACCTGGGCATTCCGCTCATCGGCATCGGGCTCCTCTACCAGCAGGGATATTTCAACCAGCGGCTGAGCCGGGAGGGCTGGCAGGAAGAGGACTACGTCAACCTCGATATAGCCCGTCTGCCCTTCCAGCCGGTCCTCGATGCGCAGGGTGGGCATCTCATCGTGCGGGTGGACACGAGGACCACCCCGCTGCATGCCCGGGTGTGGCAGCTCCAGGTGGGACGCGTGAAGCTCATGCTGCTGGACTCCAACGTGGAGGACAACTCGGTGGAAGACCGTGAGCTGACCTCGCGGCTCTACGGCGGCGACAGCAGGCTGCGCATCCGGCAGGAGGTGCTGCTGGGCATCGGGGGCGCCCGGATTCTGCAGGCGCTGAACATCTTCCCCGGCGTGCTCCACCTGAACGAGGGCCACAGTTCCTTTGCCATCCTCGAGGAGATCCGCCGCATCATGGAATACGATCAGATCCCGTTCAACCGTGCCATGCGGCGCGTGGCCCTGTACACCGTGTTCACCACCCACACGCCGGTGGCCGCCGGCCATGACCGCTTCCCACCGGATCTCGTGGAGGACCACCTCGGCATCTTCCGGGAGAAGATGGGACTGTCCCACGACGAGTTCATGGCCCTGGGACGCGTCAATCCCCACGACGCGAACGAGACCTTCTGCATGACGGTCCTGGCTCTCAAGGGCTCGAGGAGAGCCAACGGCGTCTCGGCCATCCACGGGACCGTGAGCCGCCTGATGTGGAACTGCCTCTGGCCGGGGCGCACCGAGGTCGACGTTCCCATCGGGCACATCACCAACGGCGTGCACGTGCTCTCGTGGCTCGCCCCGCAGATGTACCAGCTCTACGAGACCCGCCTCGGCCAGGACTGGGCCACACGCATGGTACATCCGGACGTATGGGAGAAGGTGGACGAAATCGACGACGGCGAGCTGTGGGAGACGCATCAGTACCTGAAGATGCGCCTCATCCGCTTCGTCAGGCGGAGGCTCCGCATCCAGGCCGAGCGCCTGGATCAGAAGGACATGGCCAGGCAGATCGACTCCATCCTCGACCCGGACGTGCTCACCATCGGCTGCGCCCGCAGGTTCGCCACCTACAAACGGAGTGACCTGATCCTGTCCCAACTCGAGCGCCTCACCAGACTCATCAACGACGCCCGCCGTCCCATCCAGATCATCTTCGCCGGCAAGGCCCACCCCCGGGACGACGAGGGCAAGGGGCTCCTCCAGAGGATCGCCCAGCTCAGCTACAGCAAGTCCCACCGGATGAGCATCGTGTTCGTGGAGAACTACGACTACAACGTGGCCCGCCACCTGGTCCAGGGTGTGGACATCTGGCTGAACACCCCCAGGCGGCCCCTGGAGGCGTGCGGCACCAGCGGCCAGAAGGTGGTCCTCAACGGAGGCCTGAACCTCTCCGTGCTGGACGGTTGGTGGAACGAGGCGTACGACGGCGGGAACGGCTTCGCCGTCGGCCACGGCGGCATGCACAACGACCTGGCCGTGCAGAACCAGCGCGACGCCGACTACCTCTACGAGACCCTGGAGAAGGAGGTCATCCCCCTGTACTACCAGCGGGACATGAGCGGCATCCCCTCGGCGTGGGTGGCCAGGATGAAGCATGCCATCAAGAGCCTGGGCTGGCGCTTCATCGCGGACCGCATGGTCAAGGACTACGCCCAGCGCTTCTACCTGCCCGCGGCCAGCGCCACGTCGGCGGAGACGTGGTAGGGGTGCAGGGAGGGAGAAAGAGATAACCTGCCCGATCCGTGCATCCCGTACATGGAATTCCGAGGGCAAGCGGGATGCAAGGATCGGACAGGCCTGTTGTCTCCTGCCATGTTTGTATGCGGTAAAAGATGTCTGGGGTGTTCGGGGTGCCGGGTGGTTACTCGGACTCTTCGTCTTTGGACTCTCTGGGTTCCCTCTTGTTGAAGGTGTTCATGGCCCGGGTGACCTCGCCCTTGAGGCACAGCTCAACGGCCGAGGCCGCTTTCTCAATCAGTTCGGCAAGCAGTGCGCGGTCGTCTCTGGAGATGTCCTGGAGCACGTAGTCCCGGGGGTCCATGTCGCCGGGCGGCCTGCCGATGCCGAAGCGGACGCGGAGGAAGTCGCCCGTGCCCAGGGCGCCCTTGATGGACTCGAGCCCCTTGTGACCGCCGGTACCGCCGCTTGTCTTGACGCGCACCTGGCCGAAGGGGATGTCCATGTCGTCGTGGATCACAATGAGGTCTTGGGCCTCCGCATGGAGAGGGCCAAGCGGAATTCCGCTCAAATTCATGAAGGTCTGGGGCTTTGCCAGCACGGCCGGTGTGCCGCCCACCCTGCCCTCGCCGCACAGCGTATCCGCCTTTTTCTTCTTCACGGACACGCCCCACTTCCTGGCGAGGTGGTCCACCACCATGAACCCCACGTTGTGCCGGGTGTGCTCATAGCGCGATCCCGGGTTGCCCAGGCCGTATACCATCTTCATGGAATCACCATTCAACGCATTATGACTTCTTTCGTATAATTGGAATGCACCGGGCTCCCTGTCAACGGGTAAATGCGGCTGCGGGTTATCGATCGAAGAAAATAGTCTTGGGAAGGTGGAGATCATGGCCTTGATGTCCTATGTTACCGAGGAAAGGATGGCATATTGACTTCATCTTCTCATAATCCAGGAGTATTGACATACATAAAGGAAGAGATCATTAATTCCTTGAAAGCACACCCCCACACTTTAACTTCCAGTAATGAGAGGAGGGAAAATGAAGATCCCGCAAAAACATGCCAGGTTTGCTCTTGCCATCGCTTCCATCATCATTCTTATGCTTTCGACCTCATGTGGTGGGGGAGGCGGCGGGGGAAGCTCTGAAGATGACGGCGGTCTGACTGTCAGCGAATACAATTTTGGCCTTGACCTTGACCTGGACGGGACGGATGTCACTCCTTTTCAGGTGGAAGCCATGAACAGCGGGGTTTTCATTCCATTTGAAGGGGTAGGCGGGAATCCATTAGGGACCGACTTCAACGGGACCATGGAACTATCAGAAGAGAATGACGAAGTTGCTATCTCATCCATAACCATCGATGATACAACGGCTTTCTATGTTGATGTTTCGGATATCTGGGACAGCACCCAGCTGATGATCACCGTCGTGGAGCCGATTGTTCTTGAGGACGGTAATGACCCTTCTGACGGCAGTTTTACCATGGACAACGGAACCGATGATCCCATAACCGTCAGCTTCTCTCAAGATGGCGATGTGTCCTGGGTGAATATCAGCGGGGTGTCGAACCCCGTTGAACTGGACGATTTCAAGGATTATCTGGAGACAAGCTCGGATGCATTACTGCAACAGTCTTCCGTTGCATATCACATGATCGAGATGCTTTACGACCAAGTGACCTTTATTGCCGCCATGATCATCAAGATCGACAGTGATGAGCTCGGCACGGTACATGGAGATGCCAATACCGGATTATCCGATCCCACGGGAGGAACGCTCACCTTGAGCTGTACCAGCGGCAGTGTCGTGCCCGGTGCAGACTTCTCCGTAGTGTTCGACAATTTCTGGCAGGATGACCCTGATGATGACATGGATACCCTCATTGACGGCTCCGTAAGTCTCTTGGGCTACCTGAAAATTGAAACGAACGATGTCCTTGAGAACATAGGGTTCGCATGGGGTGATGGAGCGGGTGTGTTCTACGGCGAAGACGGGGTATCCTTCTATGAAACAGAAGAGACCGGGGGCGTCCTTACTCAGGAGTGGACCCATACGATATATGGCAGTTACTCCATAGTCTTCTCCGTGCCATGACAACAGTTACTCGAAAAGTGACCTCTTGTAAGGGTGGATACGCAAAAACGTTCATTCACGTTTGTAGACAATGCCGACCCCTGGATCGTCTGCAATGGTAGAGAAAGGAGACACCGAGATGAGACCACTGAGCGCACGGTCATTTTCCGGGAGCATGGCGGCCAGGATCCTTGGCCTTTCCCTCTTCTTGCTGTCAATAGCGTCAACTTCCTTTGCAGATCCCTACTGGAGCTTCGGGTTCTCCGGCGGAAGCGCAGGCATTACGGGGATCACCTTCTCCCTGAGGGACTACGGCGGCTACGGTTATGGGGGATACTGCGAAGTCCCCGTCATCATTGAACGATACGGCCCTCCCTGCGGGTATCCGTACGGTTATTATCCACGGCATCATTGGGGGAGAGACTACCATCATTATGACAGCATCCGGCCTCACATGAACAGGCCGGACGGACAGTATCAGGGTGGTCCCCGACCGGGTCCGCATAATCAGAACAACACCAGGCCGAACGGGTATCAGCAGAATGTCCCGGGGAACAACCGGCAGAGCCTTGACGAGGGCGGACAGAACCGGAACATGTCCAGGCCGACGAGAGAACAGCAGCATCAATGGGAAATGAGCAGGATGAACATGTTCAACTGACCACGGCGGGCAGGTTCAGCTTCATATAAGACACCGAACCGCCATGGCATTATCGGTTCAAGCCGCTGTAGTCGGTTCGTGATCCCTCGTGTCGCCAACACACCCTTACCCGGTTTATCTCGTTTCCCGCTGCCGGAGATCTTTGCCCGCACCTTCGATCATGCTATCATCGCCCCATGGCGCTGACCGAAGACATGATCAGGGAGCTGCCCAAGGCCACGGGCGTCTACATCCTCCGGGATGCGTCCGGCAGGATCATCTACATCGGCAAGGCCAGGGACCTGCGGGTGCGCCTGAGGTCCTACCTCGGCGGAGACGACCGGCTCAACACCTCACGGATCGTCGAGGCCACGGACAAGGCGGACTACATCCTCACCCGCAACGAGGCCGAGGCCCTGCTGCTGGAAAACCAGATGATCAAGGCCCACAAGCCCCGGTACAACATCGACCTCAAGGACGACAAGACCTATGTCCGCATCCGGGTGACCGCCTCGTCCGAGTGGCCGGCCATCAGCGTCACCCGCAAGATCGTCTCCGACGGCTCGCGCTACTTCGGCCCCTACTCGTCGGCCCAGGCCACCCGCAGGACGCTCTCGGCCATCGGCCGCATCTTTCCGCTGCGGCGATGCAAGGACACGGAGTTCGCCAACCGCAGCCGGCCGTGCATCTACCACTCCATCGGGCTGTGCCTGGCGCCGTGCGTATACCGTCACGTGCGAGGCGAGTACGATCAGGCCGTCAGGGACCTCATCGCCTTCCTCGAGGGGAGGGACAAGGACCTGGTGAAGGCCCTGAGGGAACGCATGGAGCTGGAGTCCGAGCGCCTGGAGTTCGAGAAGGCCGCACGGATCAGGGACCAGATCGAGGCCATCGGGACCACCCTGGTGCCCCAGGTGGTGGTGGGACAGGCCAGGGGCGACAGCCACGTGTTCGCGACGTTCGGAACGAGGGAGCGTGTCCAGGTGGCCGTCCTGCAGATAGACAGGGGCACGCTGACGGACAGCCACGAGCTTTCCGTCAGGGAGGCTGCCGGTGAAGACCCCATGACCGCGATCATCCTCCAGTTCTACCTCGGGGGTATCGAGATACCGGGCACCATCTACACCGATACCCTGCCCCGGGACCATGCCGTCCTCGAGAAGGTGCTGGGCGAGCTGAAGGGCTCCAGGGTGCGGATCGTCAAGCCCTCCCGGGGCAAGGCCCTGAAATGGATGGCCATGGCCCGGGACAATGCGCGCACCCATGCGCGGGGCACTGATGAGTCGTCCCTGGAGGAGATCGCCCGGGCCTTCCACATGGGCTCCATACCTTACCGCATGGAGTGCTACGACATCTCGACCCTGCAGGGCGGTTCGTCCGCAGCCTCGCGGGTGGTGTTCATGGGAGGGGAGCCGGACAAGAGCCTGTACCGCCACTACCGCATCCGGACCGTGAGCGGCCAGGACGACTTCTCCATGCTCAGGGAGGTCTTCGTGCGCAGGCTGCAGGGTGACGAGACACGACCCGACCTCATCGTCATCGACGGCGGCAAGGGACAGCTGGGAGTGTTCCTCAGAGTGCTCGAGGAGCTCGGCCACCCGAAGATCCCGGTGGCTGCCATGGCCAAGGCCAGGCACGGCAAGGTGGACCGCTTCTTCCTGCCCGGGAGGAAGGACGCCGTCAGGCTGCCGGAACGGAGCGCGGGCCTGAGGACGCTCCAGCAGCTCCGTGACGAGGCCCACCGTTTTGCCGTGAAATACCACAGACACATGCGATCAGGTGCCGCAGGTTCGTTCTTCGAGGGGATCCCGGGCATCGGTCCGAAGAAGGCCAAGGAGCTGCTCAAGCTCACCGCCCGAATGGAGGACCTTTCGGATATGACTGCTGAAGACCTGGGCAAGGTCAGGGGACTGAGCAGGAGGGACATCGAGAATATCCTGGCGCATATGGCAGGACGGGGTGACGCGGGGTGAGCGTTGCCACGATCTGCAGGGAATGAGGATATTGTATGCTTACAGGATCGTGCATCATTGCCAGCCCGCATGCAGTGGATCATTCAGGGATGTATGATCGAAAGTGGATTGCGGCACTTGTCCTTGGGCTGCTGTGCTGCAGCGCTACGGCATACGCCGACAGCGTATATCTCGAAGGCGGCCAGGGTTTCCATTACTCCTCGGACTCGCAGGCCGTATTCCTCTGCTACCAGATGGACTCGTCCCCTCTATGGCTCCTGAACACCTACTATGCCGTGGCGCTCGGTTCCTGGAACGGGCCGGAGGACAACAATGCATTGATCCTGGCAAAAGGCCTGTGGATTGACCTGGATGGCGAAGTATATTTCACTGTGGAACCCGGTGCCGCTTACCTCGGCAGGACCACCGACAACCTGGGTACGCGTCTTCAGTTCGCGTTCCGGTCAGCCCTGGGAATGAGGGTGGAAAATTGCGATGTATCCATCGGCTACAAGCACTTCTCCAACGGGAAAGGGGTCTTCCGTTGGACGGACACGCCGAATCATGGTGAAAATTTCATTACCCTCCAGATAGTCTACCTCTTATGATCTTTATGAATGCATGGGCCGTCCCCATGCGTTCACCATCTCAGAGCCGTGCGGCTTCCCTTCCGCCCCGGCCGAATCCGCCGTGCGAAGAGAACCTCATTCCCAGTACTTGGGACGGCCGTAGTAATCGTAAAGCCTCATCTCATACTCCCTGTTCACGGCCTCCCTCGGGTCATATTCAGGACTGTGCTTCACGGACTCCTTGTCCATGTCCACATGGACCGACGACTCGCTCCAGCTGATCTCACGCACCCACCTCGGCGCGATGAGCACCTTCCTCCCCGGAAGCCAGCTTCTGGTATTCACCACCAGGTACTGCACGATCCACTCCGCGTCATCGATGATGAAATCCTCTACGTATCCCAGGTCGCCGTCCGTGGCGTGCAGCGTGTAATTCAGCAGCTCGCCGTAACTCCTCAGGTGCTCATTGGCCTTCTCCGGGTCGGGCTCGGTCTCTTCAGTCCTGGTCATGGATATGGGAGTCGGGGGAGGGACATAGTCCGGACTCGCCACCGACCAGTAATAAGGCCACCCGTAGTATGAATGGAGCCGGATCTCATTCTGGCGCGACACCGGCCTGTCCGTTTCGATATCGGGACTGTTCTCCACCTGCTCCCTGTTCAGGAGGGTGGGTATCTTCATCTCCTTCCACTGCGTCTTCGTGAAGACCACGGGGGAGAGGAGAACCTGATGCCTTGAAACCAGGGTCCCGGTCTCGACTACGGCATATCGGATCTCCCAGGTGCCATCGTCGAAATAGAGGTCCGTCACGTTTCCGATCTCCCCATCCGTAGCAAGAATGACGTATCCGATGAGGGACTGTACGCTTCTCAGCATCTCACACCTCCCTCGGTTATACCCATTTCCCCATGGTGCGGCAGGCCTGAATCACCTTTGATGAAAAAAGAACATCACAAAACCATGACAGAGACTTCACCATGGACAGATGCTGCATCAGAAATAATAAATAGCCCTGCGGGAATGGAAGTCAATGCAGATGCCCTTGACATCGGTCCGCCATGCAGGTATGCGCCGTACAGAACGTCCCGGCCTGGAATGAGAAAGGAGGCCATATCGATGTACAGAACAACCGCTTCTCTTCTTATTTTCCTTTTCGTCTTCCTTTCAGTTGCCTTTTCCGGTCCTGCCCTTGCCTCGCCCAGGGCGGTCGCCGAGAAGCTCATGTTCAACGCAGGCGATGTACCCCAGGGCAGCGTGATTGTCCATGACTTTGCCCTGAAGAACACGGGCAGCGATCCCCTTACCCTGGAGGTCAAGTCATGCTCGTGCGGCGGGGTGAAGTACGATACTCCTGCAGCACCTATCGCACCGGGGAAGACCGACAGGATCAGGGTGAGCATCCCGACCCAGTATTCCATGGGGGAACTCAAGAAGGATATCCTCGTCGAGACCAATGATCCGGAGAAAAAGAACCTCATCTTCACGGTGCGGGGAAAGATCTACCCGCTGTTGACCATCGAGCCACGCGTGATCGTTTTCGGAAAGGTGAGGCGGGGCACGGCACCGTCCAAGGACTTCGCCCTCGCCAACAAGGGGAAGACCCCCGTGGTCATCCCGCTGATCGAGACTGACCCCCCGGCCAGGCTGAAGGCGTCGTCGCAGGGGAAGATCACCCTCAAGCCGGGCGAGAGGAAGGTGCTCTCCTTGACCCTGGACCCGGGGAAAGGCGCCGGCGACATCGTCGGGGCGCTCATCGTCAAGACGACCCTCGAGAAACTGCCGGAGATCCGGGTGAAGGCCATCGCCGAGGTGGTTCAGTAACGAAAGCGGTTTGGTTCCTCCACTGAGACGGCAGCTCATGCAGTCTGAGCCATGATCCAAACTCCCTTCTTCCCATTGAGGTAGATCTGGTCTATGATCGCGGCCATGAACGAGAAAAAACCGGCCTCTCCCTTCACGTTTTCGGGCACCTACGGGCCTCTCCTGCGTCCGTTCATGCGGCGGCTCTTCTCCCCCATCAACATCCCGGAGCTTTACAAGGAGTCCATCGCCTCCCTGGCGCAGCAGGGGCACATCGTGTTCGCCCACGGGTCCAAGAGCTCCATGGACGCCTTCCTGCTCAACTTCCGGATGCAGCGGGACGGCCTGCCCTCCCCCACCCTGGTCTTCGGCAGCACCTTCCCCCTTTTCCAGCCGGTTATGAAGGCCCTGTGGCGCCTCGCGAGCCTGTTCTCCCGCACCACTCCCTTTGACGGAGGTTTTTACCGGGACTTCATGGAGGACCGGCGCAACGCATCCATGATCTACCTCGACGCCGAGCCTTCCAGGGAGGACCTCGACCCTATCCTGGAGCTGCTCAAGATCCAGCGTGAGACCGACACGCCCATCTTCCTCGTGCCCCAGCGCATCGTGTATCACCGGGCCCCGTTCAAGCTCAAGGACACCTCCGACGAGGAGCAGGTCAAGGTGACGGGGTTCAGGAAATTCGTCACCCTCATCAGGGGCCGCGAGCACGGCTTCGTGGAACACGGCGAACCGGTCAACCTCAAGGACGAGCTCAAGCGTGCGCTCTCGGGCCGCAAGTTCTTCGAGGAGCTCGCCCCGGAGATCAGGAGCGACCTGCTCCACAGGCTTGCGGTTCTCGGCAGCAACATATCGGGCGCGCCCATCCGGGACCGGTCGTTCCTCATCGAGAAGACCAGGCGCGACCCCATCCTCCAGAGTTACCTGCGCTCCCATGCCAAGGGCGACTCCAAGGCCATGGAGGAGGCGGAGTCCACCGTCGTCAAGCACCTCGACCAGATCGCAGCGGATCTGAGCCCGGCTGCGGTCAACCTCCTCGACAGGTCGCTCACCTGGGTCTTCAACAACATCTTCGAAGGCCTCGACATGGACCCCAAGGGCCTCCAGGCGGTCCGTGAGATGGCCCGCAACGGGTCGCTGGTGTACGTCCCCTGCCACAAGAGCCATATCGACTACCTGATCCTGTCCTACTGCCTCTACGAGAACTGGATGAGCGTCCCGGTCGTCGCCGCGGGCATCAACCTTGCGTTCTTCCCCATCGGGGGCCTGCTCCGCAAGGGCGGGGCCTTCTTCATGAAACGCACCTTCAAGGACAATCCCCTCTATGCCCAGACCTTCGGCGCCTATGTGCGCACCCTCCTGGGGGAGCGCATTCCCCTGGAGTTCTTCATCGAGGGCACCAGGAGCCGGTCCGGCAAGCTCATGCTCCCCAAGAAGGGGTTGCTCTCCATGATCGTCCAGGGGTGGGAGTCAGGGGTGAGCAGGGATGTCATCTTCGTCCCGGTCTATGTAGGGTACGACACCGTGGTGGAGGAGAATGCCTACATCCAGGAGATGAAGGGTGCCCCCAAGGAGAAGGAGAATTTCTGGCAGCTCCTCAGGGCAGGCTCCATCCTGAAGAACCGCTACGGCAAGGTCTATATCCGCTTCGCCGACCCCATCTCGCTCAACGGTTACATGCAGACCAAGGCCGCCTACTCCCGCATGGACGCGGAGCAGAAGGAGCGGGTCTACGACGATGTGGCGGACCGGATCATCTCGTCCATCTATGAGCAGACCGTGGCGACCCCCTTCGCCCTGTTGTCCTGCGTGCTCCTGAGCGCCGAGGACGCCATGGAGGAGGAGGCCCTGAAGAAGGGCTTCCACGTATTCCTGGAGTACCTGAAGCACCTCGGGTGCAACCTTTCGTCGACCCTGGCCGTGGAGGACGAATCCTTCAGGGACGCCCTGGCCATCATGAAGAGCAAGGGACTCGTCGCCATCGACGAAGGGTCCACCGAGGCGGAGACCAACCTCGTCATGGTGGAGGACGAGGACCGTATCCACCTCGAATACTACAAGAACACCATCCTGAACTTCTTCGTTCCCGCATCCCTCATCGCAAACGTACTGCTCAAGAATCGCAGCGGAATTGTCGAGAAGAGCCTTCAGAAGCAGGTCAGGAATCTGGCATCTCTCCTGGGGAACGAGTTTATCCTCGACCTCGAGAGCTTTGTGAAGGCGGTGCGATTCATGACCGAAACAGGGATTGTGACGGTAACGAAAGGGATGTAT
Source organism: Thermodesulfobacteriota bacterium (assembly GCA_036834365.1). Lineage (GTDB taxonomy): Bacteria > Desulfobacterota > Desulfomonilia > UBA1062 > UBA1062 > MWEI01. The sequence goes on from DAITOA010000031.1 coordinate 27,203, forward strand.
ACCGCGGGCAAAGACGCCGCCGATGTCCTGAAGATGTTCGGGGGGCTCATCGAGAACTATCTGGAATCGTACCTGTGCGTGGCTACCAACCTCGACAAGGTGAAGGACGTAGGGGGCAAGGACATCCTGAAGGCCATCAACCGACATGCTACCAGGATGTTCAAAAAAGGCGAGATCAAGCGCTTCGAGTCACTCTGCCTGCCGGTGTACAAGGGAGCTTTGGACACCTTCAGGACCAAGGGCCTCATCGACGAAAAGTACCGCACCATCGATGAGCGCCCGATCAAGGAGCTCGTGCATGAGATCGAGGAGTATCTCCAGACTTAGCTTTTTCTCCGTACTTCTGGCCTTTGTCCTTCTGACCGGATGCGCCCACCAGTACCGCCCCGGGCCCGGATGGGTGGAGACGGGTACCGCCTCGTGGTACGGCGAGGACTTTCACGGCAAGCCCACGGCCATGGGCGAACCATACGACATGTACGGCGTCACCGCCGCCCACAAGACCATCCCCCTGGGGAGCACGGTGAGGGTGACCAACCTGGCCAACGGAAACCAGGTTATCGTACCCATCAACGACCGCGGCCCCTTCGTGGGTGACCGGATCATCGATATGTCCTACGGCGCTGCATGCAAGCTCGACATGGTCGATGCCGGCCTCGCCAGGGTGCGCGTCGAGGTTTTGGAGATGCCGAGGTACTATTCCGGCGGCCGGTATGCCCTGCAGTTCGGGTCATTCTCGGCCAGGGACAACGCCCGCAGGCTGGCCATCACGATCGAGTCCCGGGGATACACACCCAGCATCGAGGAAGCCAGCGTCTACGGCAGCACCGTGTACCGCGTCCGCCTCGGGGCCTTCACCTCCATGGACAACGCGAGGAACCTCATGCAGTCATTTACATCCCAAGGCCTCACCTGCTATATAGTTGGCCTCTGATTCTTGCACCCGGGAACGGAAAACAAGCCTTATGAGGAGGAACTGATATGAGCGAGATACTCGATGTCGTAGCACGGGAGATACTGGACTCCAGGGGTAATCCGACCGTTGAGGTCGACGTTTTTCTTGCCACCGGTGACATGGGGCGTGCTGCCGTGCCTTCAGGCGCATCCACCGGGGCCAACGAGGCCATCGAACTGCGGGACGGCGACCCCAAGAGATACAAGGGAAAAGGCACCACCAAGGCGGTGGACAACGTGAACAAGAAGATCGCGCCGGCCCTCGTGGGGATGGACGCCCTCGACCAGGTGGGGATCGACTCGCTGCTGCTGGAGCTGGACGAGACTGAGAACAAGTCCCGCCTTGGCGCCAACGCCACCACCGGCGTTTCCGTGGCCGTGGCCAAGGCCTCGGCGAACTTCCTGGGGCTGCCGCTCTACCGCTATCTCGGCGGCGCCTTCGCCCGGGAGATCCCGGTTCCCATGATGAACGTCATCAACGGCGGTAAGCATGCCGACAACAATGTGGACCTCCAGGAGTTCATGATCATGCCCATCGGCGCACCGGACTTCCGTGAGGCCCTGCGGTATGCCGCGGAGACCTTTCATGCGCTCCGCGACATCCTCATCAAGAACGACTACGCCACGGGCGTGGGCGACGAGGGCGGGTTCGCACCGAACCTCAAGTCCAACGCCGAGCCCTTCGAGCTCATCGTGCAGGCCATCGAGAAGGCCGGATACAAGCCCGGCAAGGACGTGGCCATCGCCATCGATGCTGCGGCGAGCTCCTTCTACAAGGACGGCAAGTACATCCTTGCCTCCGAGAAGGACCCCGAGCGCAGTGCCGAGGACATGATCGACTTCTACGAGTCGCTCGTGAGCAAGTACCCCATCGTCTCCATCGAGGACGGCCTCGACGAGGCCGACTGGGACGGCTGGAAGAAACTCATGAAGCGCCTGGGCGGCAAGATCCAGATCGTGGGCGACGACCTCTACGTGACCAACACCACCTACCTGGCCAAGGGCATCAAGGAAAAGGCATCCAACTCCATTCTCATCAAGGTCAACCAGATCGGCACCCTGACCGAGACCATCCAGACCATCGAGATGGCCCGCAGGTCCGGGTTCACCACGGTCTTCTCCCACCGTTCCGGAGAGACCGAGGATGCGTGGCTCGCGGATGTGGCCGTTGCCACCAATGCCGGCCAGCTCAAGACCGGATCCACCTCCCGCAGTGAGCGCCTGGCAAAGTACAACCAGCTCCTGCGCATCGAGGAAGAGCTCGGCGTAGCTTCCGTGTTCCGCGGCAAGGACGTGCTCTACAGCGTCAAGAAGTAAGGGTCAAACCGTAGGAGCGGCACCCGCCGCTCCTACGCATTCTCCCCGAACACCCGCCCGTACGCCTCACGGGTCTTCTCGATCACCGTCACCGCCGACTCGGCGTACCCGTCCGCCCCGAACCGGGCCGCCATGGCGGCATCAATGAATGCACCGCCTGCCATGACCGCTACCCTGTCGCCCCTGCTCCTCACCGCGCCGATGACCTCCCCCATGGCGGGCGTGGTGGTGGACATCATGGCCGAGAGTGCAATGATACGGGCTCCGTGGGTCCTGACCGCATCGACGAACTTTTCTACCGTCACACCCTTTCCAAGGTCGATGACCCTGAATCCGTATGCCCGGTAGACGCTGGCGATGATGTTCTTCCCCAGGTCGTGGGGATCGCCCTGAACCACGCCAATAACAAGGGGTATACCCCCTTCGTCCCGGCCGGGGTCGTCGAGATCTTTTATCTTTTCCAGGCCGTAATTCACCGTATCCAATGTCAGGAGAAACTCGGGCAGGGAGACCCTGTTCGTCATGAAGCCGCCCCGTGCCCGGTCAAGGCCTCCGATGATACCCTCCCTGATGACTTCCGGTAGTGCGCCCTCGCTGTACGCCTGCATAACGAGGCTTCCCAGAAGCTCCCTGTCCCTGGTGCACACGGCATCTTCACACGCACCGAGGAATTGATCTGCCCTTTTCCACATGGCGCCGGCCTCACCTCCTCCCGCACATCCTGGCCGCACTGACCAGGGCCCAGGCATTTTCCAGCGGTATGTTCGGCGGATACTCGCATCCCGGCGCAAGGATGAACCCTCCCCCGTCCGCAAGGTCATCCATGAGGACCCGGCACTGTTCCATGACCTCGTGCGGCGTACCCCGGGCCATCAGCGCAGTGTCCACCGAGCCCATGAGCACCACCTGGTCGCCGTAGCGCCTCTTCAGCTCCCTGTTGTCCACACAGTCCGCCGGCAGGTGTGCATAGGAGATGATCTCGGGTTCCATGAAGCGGATCTGGGAATCAAAGTATATGCCTTCCCCGCAGTTGTGCACTCCCACGAGGCAGCCACGACGGTGAACGGCCTGCGCCAGCTCCCTGACGAACGGACCCTCCGTGGCCTCCCAGAGCTCCCGGCTCAGGCCGTTGGACGAGGCGAACAGCGTGTCCAGGGTGACGGCGAGGACACCCGTGCCGCAGAGCGCCTCCACGTATTCCACCAGCACCCCGGTGATGGTCTCCAGAGCCGCCTTGACCTCGCTCCCGTACAGGACGCAGTCCCTGAAGAGGTTCTCCGCGCCGCGCATCATGCACAGCACGCCCAGGGGACCGAAGCAGAAACCCGATACGATCCCCCTCCATCCGATCCGATGGACGAGAAGTCTGCAGATTTCCAGCACGGACTGCATCCGACGGGCTTCCCTGAGATCGATCCTCCTGAGCTTTCGGTACCCTGTGTGATCCGTAATGAGTGGATCTCCGTAATCGGGATGCGCAGTGGATTCCAACGGATAGATGATCTTCTGGCCGAAATCCGCCGCCTCCACGGAGAGGTCGATCATGGGGATGACGACCTCTCCTCCGATGAGCTCGAAGGCGGCGTAGAGTGCATCGGCCGCAGTTCTGGGGTTTGTGGCGAATTCCGCCATGGTGGCACCGGTGAGTCTCCGTGCGCCCGATATGACCAGCGGCGAGCACGGCACGCGATCGGGTTCCCTGTGCCGCAGGGTGGTGACGAGTCGCTCGATGGCTGTCAGGGGCGTGAACCGTCCTCTTGCGTGCGAGAACGCTGCCGCCACGTCGAGCAGTCGGGGTGGGAATAGACCGGGCGGAGGGATCCTGCCGTGAACGAGACCATCGAAGACCATTGCAACGGGATCACCGCACTTCGAGGAACTCTCCCTCACATCTTCCCTCCATGGGGAATTTCATTCCATATGTCTTAGATAAAGGTCGGATCAGGCAAAGTCAATACATTCCTGAACAGGTTTCAAGAGATTGAATGCAAGGTAATCCTTGCTTTTTTCCCATGTTTGGTCTTACCATCCCGACTTGTGTGGGCGTTCCTCCCCACAGGGAAGGAACCTCTTGAAGATCCGCGATGAGAGAGGAGGCACAATGAAGGAAGTCGTCATCACGTCGACAGTCAGGACCCCTAACGGCAGTTACAACGGATCGCTTTCCCAGACAGGCGCCACGACTCTCGGGGCCATCGCCATTGAAGAGGCGATCAGGCGGTCAGGCATCGAGAAGGGGCATGTGGACGAGGTCATCATGGGCATGGTGTTGCCCTGCGGCTACGGGCAGAACCCGGCCAAGCAGGCGGCCGTGCTCGCCGGCATGCCCTGGGATGTCGGGTGCATAACCATCAACAAGGTGTGCGGGTCGGCCCTGAAGGCCATGATGCTGGCAGTCCAGGCCATCCGGACCGGGGATGCCGACGTGGTGGTGGCCGGGGGCATGGAAAACATGAGCATGGCCCCCTACTACCTGGACAAGGCGCGCTTCGGGTACCGGATGGGTCCCGGCCAGATCCAGGACCACATGGTACACGACGGGCTCTGGGACGTGGTGAACGACTTCCACATGGGCATATCCAACGAGCTGTGTTCGGAGAAGTACGGCATATCCCGCGAGGACCAGGACCGCTACGCCGAGCGTTCCTACCGGCTGGCCATGGAAGCCATCAGGGGAGGGATGTTCGAGGACGAGATCGTGCCGGTGAGCATCCCCCAGCGCAAGGGAGACCCCAAGATCTTCTGTGTGGACGAATGCCCCCGGGACACCGACTATGACCAGCTCGCCAGGATGGCCCCGGCCTTCAGGAAAGGCGGCGTGACCACGGCCGGGAACTCATCTTCCATCGCCGACGGTGCGTCCGCCGTGGTGCTCATGTCCGAGGACAAGGCCAGGGAGCTTGGCTGCAATGCGCTGGCCTCCATAGGTGCCCAGGCCAGCGCAGGGCTCGACATGAAGTACGTTCTCGTGGCGCCCATCCTGGCGATCCCCAAGGTACTGAAGAAGGAAGGGATCACCATTGACCAGGTGGACTTCTTCGAGGTCAATGAGGCATTTGCAGGCTCCACCCTTGCGGTCATCAGGGAGCTGGGCCTGGACATGGACAAGGTGAACGTGAACGGCGGCAGCATCGCCCTGGGACATCCCATCGGATCCAGCGGCACCCGGGTGTTCACCACCCTGCTCGGCCAGATGCAGCGGGCCCACAAATCCATCGGACTCGCCACCCTGTGCCTGGGAGGCGGCGAGGCGGTGGCTCTTATCGTACGACGCTGACAGATGAAAAGGAGCAGATCATGGAGATAAGGATTTTCGGTGTCATCGGATCGGGACAGATGGGAGGCGGCATCGCCCAGGTAGCGGCCACGAGCGGTTTGTCCGTCATCATGAACGACATCAACGAGCAGTTCGTGCTCAACGGGATGAAGGCCATCACGAAGAACCTTGCCCGCCAGGTGGAGAAAGGCACCCTGAAGGAAGACGATTCCAAGGCCGTGCTCGGCAGGATAAGGACGAGCACGAACCTCAAGGACATGGCGGCCGCGGACATGGTCGTGGAGGCCGCCACGGAGAACCAGGACATCAAGTTCTCCATCTTCCGGGAACTCGACAATGTCTGCCCCGGTCACGCCATCCTCTCCTCCAACACCTCGTCCATCCCCATCGGCAGGATCGCGGCCCAGACCGAACGGCCCGACAGGGTCATCGGCATGCACTTCATGAACCCGGTGCCGGTGATGAAGCTCTGCGAGATCATCCGGGGCATCGCCACCTCCGAGGAGACCTTCAAGACCACCTGGGACCTGGCCCTGAAGTTCGGCAAGACGCCCGCCGAGGCCAACGACTATCCCGGGTTCATCAGCAACCGGATCCTCATGCCCATGATCAACGAGGCTGTCTACTGCCTCTACCACGGCGTGGGGACCAAGGAGTCCATCGACACGGTCATGAAGCTGGGCATGAACCACCCCATGGGCCCGCTTGCGCTGGCCGACCTCATCGGCCTGGACACCTGCCTTTCCATCATGGAGACCCTGTACGACGGGTTCTGCGACTCCAAGTACCGGCCCTGCCCTCTCCTGCGGAAATACGTGGAGGCCGGCTGGCTCGGGAAGAAGACCGGAAAGGGTTTCTACGAGTACAAGTGATCGTCAAGGATTAAGTCATGAAACGTTCTCCCGGTTCAGGGGATTTCACCGCCATCATCTCTTGAGATCCCCTGGGCCCGGAGGACTCCATGTGTTCATGTGTTTTTCTTCAAGACCTCGATTGTCGCTTTGATTCGGCATATTGCCCCATTATGTCATTTCCTTGCACGAAGAGATATGTATGCAACCCAGGTTGAGTTCTTAATCAGACCTTACTGAACAGATTACCATAAGAGATCAACGGTTGTTGACGTTACCTATGCACCGTCGAGTTATCGAAGATATCAACGCTTTGGGAAAAGTGGTGCTAATGAGTTATAATCAAAGGCAGAGATCGCTCAAGCCAACAAGGTGATGTATGTTACGTAAGCTACAGTTTTAACATCACGAAATAATCGTATGATTTATGAAGAGATCTATCTTTTGCTGAATATTTATGTATTTGATGTTAATATTCAGGATATGTAGAATTGATTCGAAAAGATATTGGGTGAAATAAATGAACAAAGATAACTTCAGTTATTATTCAATAATTATTGGTTCCTTCTCACTGTTTTGGCTTATAGGGTATATTCTAGATACCAGTAAAAGTGCATTGTCAGGTATATTGATTGGAACAATGTCAATCATTGCCATTTTTTTTGGAGTAATGGCTTTTATCAAGCATGGAGAGGGAAAGGTTAAAGCTACTATCGGTATCCTGCTCGGGTCATTGTGTTTGATACCAACCTCCTCAGATTTATTTTCTCCCGAGAAAGCGTTGCATTTCAAACCAAGCTACAAAGAAGTTAGTTTTTTAGGAAATAGCAATATAGTAGGGTTTCAGTACTGCAAATCATATAATGATTGCTTTATTTCGTATACTTATGATGTTTCTACACAAAATTTCAGCAAGCATGAATCTGATAAATTAGACGATTATTCTTTTTCTCGTGATGGAAGCAGAGCCCTCTTTACTGAGGGCTCTGAATACGAACAAAACATCATCATCATGAATGCCGATGGCAGTGAGAGAAAGCAGTTAACTCATTCCAGTGATAAGGATACCGTAATAATAAGAAATAATTTCGGAGACAAGTTCATGAAGGTAAAAACCAATTTATTTCCTTCGTTTTCTCCGGATGGAAAGAGAGTGATATTTGTCAGGTATACAAACAGGTTTAAGGAAAGATCAGGTTTTTCGGGTTTACAGAATTGCGATATCTATGAAGTTGATGTCGAAACAGGAAATGAGAGAAAGTTAACAAATTATAACTTCTTTGGTGTCGATAACCCAAAGTATTTATCAGATGGGAAACGGTTCATTTTCAGTGCAATCAGGCTTAACTATGGCAATTATGAGGCTAAATACAAAAACAACAAGATTTTCATTATGGATAAGGATAACACTGAATTAAAACCAGCGATGACACATTCATCGTTTTCACGTTCTCCGTCAATTTCCTTCGATAACAAGATAGTTTATATCGCTAATCCTGAAGAAGGACCAAGTTACAGGAGCGAAGTATTTATGAAAGTGGGTGATAAGATCATTTGTCTTACTAAAATGAAATCAGATGTTGACTCTCCTGAGATATCTTCTGATGGTAACTGGATTGTTTTTAAGGAATTCAGGATTAATAGCCAAGACCAATATAGGGAAACACACTTTTGGATAATGAAAAGCGACGGAACAGAGTTAAAGGAATTGAATCCACCGAGAGTGTAATCTGCCCAACCAACTAATCCACCGGACGGCCAAAGCCGCCGGTGATCAGCACGTTATGACCGTTGAAAGAGTGATAGATCTACGTTTTACTCGTGTCGATGATTACTGCGATGAATCGATGGTCATAATGTCTTTTTTCTGACTGGAGATAACGCAAAAAAAGCATTGGTTTTAGCAGCTCAGAGAAAGCATAGATACTGTG
>DAITOA010000032.1:0-35318 GCA_036834365.1 Thermodesulfobacteriota bacterium
CGCCCGTGATGAACATCTTGGTGCCCTGGATCTTGAAGGTGCCGTCGGGCTGGCGGACGGCTTTGGTGCTGAGGTTGCCCACGTCGCTCCCGGCACCCGGCTCGGTGAGGCACATGCTGCCACCCCATTGGCCCGAGATCATCTTCGGCAGGTACTTCTTCTTCTGCTCCTCTGACCCGAATACCTCAATGAGGTGGCCTGCCCCCTCGGCCAGGCCAGGGTAGGAGACGAAGGCGAAGTTATGGATGAACCACTCATGGGCCGCGATCCTCATGATGAAGGGGAGCCCCTGACCCCCCGCATGCAGGGGGAGGGCCATGCAGTTCCACCCGGCCTCGCAGAAGAGCTTGTAAGCCTTGTGGAAGCACTTCGGCACATGCACCTGCCCGTTGACGAGCCTGCATCCTTCCTTGTCCGATTCAGCAAGGAGCGGAAAGATCTCCTCCGTGGCGATCTTCTGGGCTTCACTGAGGATCATGTCGAACATGTCCGAGGAGAAATCTGCATACCGTTCCAACCCACAGAGCTTCTCCAGCTCGAGCATGTCGTACAGGGTGAATCGCTGATCACGCTCATCTAAAATCAGACTGGCCATAAAACCCTCCTCGTATGAATGATCATTGTGTTCTCTAATCAGCGCGGCGGCCCTGAACCGGTTGTTCGTGAAGGAATGGCTTCATGAACTGAGCTTCTCTGCAGGGGCCCGAGTATCATTGTATTACAATATGAAACACTTACAAAAAAACATACAATCATGTTCGAGGGTTCTTGTCAAGGTGTGAAGCGGAATGCCGTGAGAAGGCGCCTCATGGGAGGATTTCTCCCGGAGGTGTTGCGTATGCCTCCCCGCCCGGTCTACCCGCGCTCCTCCCCCCGGGGGTTTGCCGTTCGCTTGAGATGGGCAAGGGCCTTGCGGTTGAGGAGGACTTCCTTGCGCAGGAAGTGGATCTGGGTGGCGAGAAAGCCGAAGGAAAGGATCTGGATGCCCCCCAGGATGAAGAGGATCATGAGGGTGATGAGTGGTCGGTTCGGATTGAGGATCTGGGCGGCATACAGGTAGAGGATATAACCGCCCAGCGCCAGTCCGATGAAGACGGACAGAGCGCCGAGAAAACCGAAGAGCAGCGTGGGCCGTTCGAAGATGGTGAAGAGGAGATGAGAGACGGCGGTGGATTTGAAGGCGAACTTTGATGTCCCCTTTTTCCGTGAGGTAAGCACTGCGGGGATCTCTCGTACATGGAAGCCCATGGCCAGGACCTTTGAGAGGATTTCCAGGTGGATCTCCTTGCCGTCCGATTCCAGGTCAAGACTGCTGATGACCTCGTTTCTGTAGCATCGTACGATACAGGTCAGAGTATGGATCTTTTCGGGCATGGCCATCTGGAGGACCTTGTTGCCCATCCACGATACGAAGAGCCTTTCTCTCGGCACACCCTCAGTCCTGCCGCCTTCCATGTAGGGGCTCACGAGTACTACGTCGATGTCGCGCTCTTCATCGAGCACGCGGGCCATCTGGATGATGTACTCAGGATCATAGGAGAGGTCGGCATCGATGGTTGCGACGTACCTGCCCCGGGCCGCCTTGAACCCGTACCTGATGGCCTTGCCCCTTCCGCCGTTCTTCCAGTAGGAAACGACCCGGACTTTGGGGTTGTTCGATGAGATCTCGTCGAGGATGTCCAGGGTTCCGTCCGTGCTGCCGTCGTTGACCGGGATGATCTCGAATGAGTCTCCGGACTCCAGCAGGAGCTTTTCCACCCGGGCAATGGTGTCGCCTGCATTTTCCTCCTCGTTGTACATGGGGATGATGACGCTGATGTTCACCGGGTAATCGTTTGGTTCCGTTTCTGTGCGGGCATGCTTGAACATGGCATGATCATAGCCAAGAATGCCGTGGTTGTATAGACCCACTTTGATGTTGTCCTGCCGGTACGGCCTGGTTTGCAACGGATATCGGAGGATGGATGGGGAACTCCCCCGATGGGAGATCCCCGAAGATTGGAGGAGGAAAGAGGCCGGAAACGATGTAGTTTGCCTTTCGAGTTGCATGCTAAGATTTGCAACGGCGATGCCAAAGCATATTGTTCTCTAATGCTTTGAAATAATGACAGATATTTGATTATGTGTCAGGGGATCCTTTCCTCCTGGGAAAATGTTTGCCTTTTTTCGGGAAGGAACGTTCTGTCTTCAGATGAGGCTCGTGGAGAAATACCTCTCGGCCCTGTCCGGCAGGATCGTGGCAATGATCTTCTCAGGCCCGAATTTTCTGGCCATCTGCATGCATGCCCAGACATTGGCCCCGGCTGAGGTGCCCACGAGCAATCCTGCCCTGCGTGCGAGCAGCCGGCTCGTCTCCACGGCATTGTCATCCGTTACCTCCACCACCTCGTCGATGAGGGAGGTGTCAAGCACCGGAGGAATGAAGCCGTCTCCAATGCCTTCGATCCGGTGGAGGCCGGGTTCGTGACCCAGCAGGGCGGAGACGTTCTTTGGCTCCACTGCAACGATGACGGTGTTCTTGTTGCGTGCCTTGAGGTACTTTCCCACCCCCTGGAGGGTTCCGCCGCTGCCCAGTCCCGAAACGAAGATGTCCACATGGTGCCTGAGCTGGGTCCAGATCTCCGGGCCTGTGGTGAGCTCATGGGCAAGCGGATTGTTGGGGTTTTCGAACTGCTGGGGAACGTATATGTTCTTTCGTGTCCTTCTCAGCTCATCGATAACCTTGATGCATCCCTCCAGGCTCTGTTCCGCAGGGGTCAGGATGAGCTCCGCGCCCAGCGCCCGGATGATCTTCTTGCGCTCTTCGCTCATGTTTTCGGGCATGACGCAGATCACCTGATGGCCCATGACGCCGCCGACCAGCGCCATGCCGATGCCCGTGTTTCCGGAGGTCGGCTCCGCTATGGCGTCGCCGTCCTTGAGCTGGCCCTTGCGTTTGGCCTCTTCGAGCATGAAGAGCGCCACGCGGTCCTTGATGCTGCCGCCGGGGTTCAGGTGCTCTGCCTTGGCGAAGATATTGGCATCGAGCACCCCTTTCAGGCATACGATGGGTGTATTGCCGATCTGATCGAGGACGTTCTTGGAAAACATGTTCAGCGCTCCCGCTCTACTTCCTGTTGTCGGTCTCCGAGATGCCCGGGGGTATCATTCGATACGATTGCCGCGCCATCCATGGTTAGCGAAGACAGGCTCCCCTGTCAAGGACAAATCAAGGCCACAAGCTGTTTTCAACGTTGTATCGGGCACATTCCCTTCACGTCATGAGGTGTTTGCAGAAGAGATCGAGCAGACCGGCATCGATACCGAAATCTCCCGGCATGCAGCTGTTTCGCTCCGGGCCGTGGAAATCGCTCCCCCCGGTGATGACGAGGTTCAGCTCCGAGGCGATGTCCGAGTACAGCGAGATCTGGTCGGGGGTATGCTCGGGGTAGTGGACTTCGATGCCGGCAAGTCCAGCGGCGCAGAGGCGCGCCGTAAACGACAGGAGATCCCCCCTTTCGAGCCCGAGGGTGTAGGGATGGGCCAGGACCGGCAGGCCTCCATGCTCCCGGATGAGGTGTATGGTCTTTTCCCAAGTTAATTTGACCTTGGGCACATATGCAGCTTTGCCCGTTCCGAGGTAACCGTCGAATGCCTCATCATAGGTTTTCACATACCCCTTCTTCACGAGGATCCTGGCTATGTGGGGTCTGCCGGCCATGGCTCCCCGCGCACCCTGCAGGACCTCTGCCTCGGTGATCGGCATCCCGATGTTGTTGAGCCTCGTGATGATCCGGGGTATACGCTCCCTGCGCGCCCTCTGCACCTGTTCCAGGGCGCTCTCGAGACCCTGCGGGTAAGAGGGAAAATAACCGAGGACATGGAGCATGCCGGGTTCGTACTCCGCACTGATCTCGACACCGGGGATAATACGGAGAGTGCACGACTCTGCCGATCGGAGAGCCAGGTGCAATCCGGCCAGGGTATCGTGGTCGGTCAAGGCCAAGGCGGTCAGGCCCTTTGATACAGCCAGTGCCACGAGTTCAAGCGGGCTCAGATTACCGTCTGATATGCTGGAATGGGTATGGAGGTCTGCGACGATATGCAAGGATTTCTCAGACGGGAACCGTGGTCTCGAGGACCTGGGCGATCTTCTTCTTGAGTTCGGTGAGGTCTGAGGATTTCACGACATAGGCGTCCGCCGCAATGGATTTGACATCGACCTTGTAGCTGCCGTAGGCGCTGCAGAGGATGACCGGAAGGTTGTAGTACTTGTTCCGGATCTCCTGGAGAACATCCAGTCCGTTGGAGGAGACCATCTTGATGTCGAGGATCACCACGTCGGGCTGTTCCTTCTCGATGCGTTCCAGGATCCCGATGCCGTCGGATGCGGTGGCCACGGCATAACCTTCCTCTTCCAGCTCTTCCGCATAAAGCAGCCTGATGTGCTTCTCGTCGTCGACGACCAGAACCTTGGACATAGCCTACTCCTTTCCTATTGGCCCCACCGGTAGGTGAGGTAGGGCTTGCTCTGCTCGAACACAAGGCACATGTCTTCCAGATATTCCTCTGCCTGCTGGTGGGACATCCCTTCGGTCTTGTTCACAAAGGAGAGGGTCATGCCGTAATGCAGGGGGATGAGGACTTCGAGGAGTCTGGATCGGTCGAGGATCTTTCTGTGATAACAGATGGCGCAGTCGAAGAGGATTCGAGCCCATACGGGTACGGGCATCTCGAAGTGGTCGATGTCCAGGGACGCGATCTCTCTGATTTTCTGGAGGTTTTCGCTGGAGAAGAGCGTGCGGTAGACATCCCACTGGGAATGAAAGCCCTCCCTGAACTTCATGTACAGCTTGTCCTTGTTCACACTGATGGCAGGAGGGGCTTCCACGTCGCTGACGCCGAACCCGAAGATGGCGGTGGGTTTGCTCCACTTGGTGTGGGTCCACTTGTTCTCGAATGCATGCATGAGGTTGAACAGCGTGATGACCATGTGGCGGAACATGGATCCGACATCCAGTGCCGGGTCCTTCGGCTTGGTGGTGCTAATCTTCGGCTTGCCGAGAAAGGCCTGGCAGATGGGCAGCGCTTCATTGACGGCGATGGTGCTCATCCAGATGTCGATACCGAACTGGCTTACATCCTCGTCCCACAGGGGGCTCTTCAGGAAGATACCCGCCATCTGCCCTGAGAAACCGAAATCTCCGCCGATGGGCTGTCTCACCCTCCTGCCGTAGAGGCATCGGGAAAGCGGGTAGGCGATGTTGTTGGCAATGGTCCCGTCGTACTTGTGACGCACGTACAGGGGAGAGACGAAGGAGAAATCCTTGAAGAGAGGCTCTCCGAGGTTTTTGATCCAGACGGGAGAGATGCTCTTGAGATTCGCCTCGACCACGACGGCGGCTTTGGCATCCATGTCCAGGACCTTCCTGAAGAGGTTCTTCAGGTTATTCCCCTTGCCCCGTATGCCCCGGGGGGTTGCAACGGTTATCTTGGGTATGCCATGGGATTCGGCGTTCATGAAGGCCTTGGAGGTCCCGTCCGGGCTGTTGTTGTCGCAGTTGATGATGACGCTGGTCATCCCGGGGAAGTGTTCCTTGAGACCCAACGCGGCCTGTTCCGTCGGGAACGCGATGCCTCCTGCTTCGTTGTATGAAGGGATGCCGACGATGATGTCGACCTTGCTGATCCCGCTGGGGTTTTCCTCCTGGAACTTCATGCCTTCTCCCGCATGTCGTGCAGTGGTGCATCCGGACCCGTATTGTCCGATATTTCACCAGGGGTGGCAATAGAAAAATGACGGCATTCAGAGGCATTGCCCGGTACGGCAGAGGGAGGAATGCGGATCTTACGGATATGGGAACAGGGATGGCCGTATGGACATACCCACTTGAGAAACGGCCTTATTCCGGGAAATTGAGGGAAATCTCCCCTTGCCTTTTGGGATGCTCTATGTGAACGTAAATAATTCGATGTACACGCCGGATAAACCGCTTATCATACAGAGTGACGGGAGCGTCCTGCTGGAGGTGCTCTCGGGTGTTTATGAGGAGGCAAGGGACGCCATCCTGCCCTTTGCCGAGCTCATCAAGTCACCCGAATATGTCCACACCTATCGGATTACCCCCCTTTCCCTGTGGAACGCTGCAGCCATAGGCATCCGGCATGACGAGGTCATCGAGAACCTTCAGAAGTATGCCCGCTATGAGATTCCACCCACGGTCAGAAGCCGTATCGGAGATGCCTTCGAACGCTGGGATGCGGTGCGTCTCTACAGACATGACGCCCAGACGCTGCGTGTCGAGGTCCGCTCCGAGAATCTCCTGAGCCAGCTGACGGCCAAGAGAGAGATCGCACCGATCATCGTCGACCATGGAGTGTCCGGAGGGTTTCTGATCCCATCCGGTATCCGGGGAAGGTTCAAGCACATGCTCATCAAGATGGGCTACCCGGTGCACGATCTGGTGGGTTACGACAGGGGCGACGATCTTGCCATAGAGCTTCTCGGACAGACGCTCTCAGGCCAGGTCTTCTCCCTGAGGCCCTATCAGGTGGAGGCTGCAGACAATTACTGGGCCGGGGGAAGCCCCCGGGGAGGTCAGGGCATCGTGGTGCTCCCTTGCGGGGCGGGCAAGACCGTTGTGGGCATGGCGGTGATGGCCATGGCCAGAACCCACACCCTCATCCTGTGCACCAATGTCTCTGCGGTTCACCAGTGGATGGGCGAACTTCAGGACAAGACGACGATGACCAAGGATGACCTCGGTGAATACACCGGAGGCAGGAAGGAGATCAGGCCCGTCACCGTCACCACATATCAGATGCTCACATTCCGCAAATCCAAGGACGGACCCTTCGAACACATGAACCTCATGATGGCGCGCAACTGGGGGCTCATCATCTACGACGAGGTGCATGTGGTTCCAGCCCCGGTATTCCGCGCCACCACCGAGCTGCAGGCTAAGAGGAGGCTCGGGCTCACGGCCACCCTCATACGCGAGGACGGCCTGGAGCAGGACACCTTCTCCCTCGTGGGCCCCAAATGCTACGATGTGCCCTGGAAGGAACTCGAGCAGAAGGGTTACATCGCGGAGGCCGTCTGCTGTGAGGTGAGGGTCCCGTTGCCTCCCGAGAAGGCGCCTGAATATGTGCATGCGTCCGAAAAGATCCAGTTCAGGATCGCCTCCGAAAACACCAACAAGGAGCACGTGCTGAAGAACCTTCTGCAGAAGCACGCCGACGAGCCGGTGCTCATCATCGGACAGTACCTGAGTCAGCTCAAGAAGATCTCGTATGCCCTGAAGGCCCCCATGATTACGGGCTCCACCGCCAATGCCCGCAGGGATGTCCTCTATGAGT
Organism: Thermodesulfobacteriota bacterium; assembly: GCA_036834365.1. Taxonomy (GTDB): domain Bacteria; phylum Desulfobacterota; class Desulfomonilia; order UBA1062; family UBA1062; genus MWEI01. Next base: position 7,339 of record DAITOA010000032.1, read on the forward strand.
CCTTCAGGAGAGGTGAGATCCCGGTTCTCGTTGTTTCAAAGGTGGCGAACTTCGCCATCGATCTCCCCGACGCCTCGGTGGCGATCCAGGTTTCCGGGACCTTCGGATCGAGGCAGGAAGAGGCCCAGCGTCTCGGAAGGATCCTCCGGCCGAAGGAGCGCGTCTCGACCTTCTACACCCTGGTGACAAAGGAGACTTCGGAAGAGATCTTCGCCCACAAGCGGCAGGTCTTCCTCGCGGAGCAGGGATACAAGTATCGGATAGAGGAGTGGTCCCTTGATGACATCAACCCATGATCTCATCAGCAGCATCCCTTCCTACATGATCCCCATCATCTCTGCCAGGATCCTCGGAGATGCAGCGGATCAGAGAGTGCTGGCCGAGGGGCTTTCCGATACGGATCGTCTTGAAACGGTCATCGCCGCTCTGACGGACAAGCAGAGGGACCTGCTCCTGAACCTCTACGAGCTCGGTGAGTATATCGGCTGGGAGGTTCTCGGGAGGACCCTCGGGTGCCCGCCGGATGAACTGAGGACCGACCTGGAGGAACTGGGATTGAAAGGCCTAGTCTTTCAGGGTGGGCTTTCAGGTCGGGATCCGGTCATCCTCCTGCCCTCGCTTGCATCGCTGATGGAGTCCATGAAGGCCGGGTACTTTTCCGCGGTTGGGGACATTATCTGGGAGGAAGAGAAGAAGCCGAGCCTCTGGGGGCACATCACTATGGTCAATGCCCTGCTCGTGGGCAGAATCCGTTGCAAGGCAGGTATCGAGCCCTTCAAGAAGGGGTGGGAGTACCTGGATGAAAAACTGTCGCCCGTGCTCGATGTCAGGAAGATCTACGGGGAACTTGTGGATCTGTCCTGCCTCAGAGAAAGGAACGGCATAGTGACGCCCGTGGCCCGAGCCATCGCAGGCCTCGCCATGGAAGGGGACGCCCGGTACAACCTATGGCGGTTCTGCCAGTCGTGCAGGCCGTATCCGGGCCTGGACCACCAGGTATTCATCACCATCGGAGAACGGGGTATCAAGAGGGAATTTCTCGCCAGATGCCTTACCCTGTGGATCATGAGTCGGGACGAGACCATCGAGGGTGGAAGACCCGTCATAGAGTCGCTGCTCGATCTCTGGCTTGATCTCGGCGTGCTCCAGAGGGATATCACAGGGGGATGGATCCGGTTTGCCGTCCCTGCAATCAAGGCCTTGAGGACCGGCAGGACCGATGCCGCACCTCACTCCTATTCGGAGGAGGCCATCATCCAGCCCACCATGGAGATACTGGTGCCCATGGACTTCGACACGGTGGACCTGCTCAATGTCGGTGAGATTGCGGACCTCGTCCAGGCCGATGTGATGAGCATCTACCGCATTACCAGGGAATCGGTGTTCAGGGCGCTCCAGGAGGGATGGAGCGTGGAGAAGATCATGGGCTTTCTGGAGAGGATTTCACGACATACCCTGCCGGAGAACGTCCGGATGAACATCTCCGGCTGGTCAAGGCTTCATTCAGAGGCGCATATCATCAAAGGCACCTTCCTGGTGCTCAGCGGCGAAAAGGCGGCCATCCCTAAGGGACTTGAAGAGGTTCTCCCGGGCATTTTCCGCATCCCGGAGCGGTGTGAGGAGGAAATCGCTTCGTTCCTGGAGAAGAAGGGTGTCATGATCAGGAGCACCGAAGGTGCCCGCGAGATGGACTACGATGTCGACTGGGGGAAGGCCCTCCCGCTCAGGGGCCCCCAGCGCGCAACTGCACGGATCTCCCAGAAGGAGGGGGTGTACCCCTTCGGCATGGTCATGCCCCTGCCTTACGGACCCAGACGCGAGATGCTTTTCGAGGAGGCACTTAACGAGGGGAAGACCCTCATCATCTTCTATCCGCGGCAGGGCTACGGCGAGATGCAGGCCCGGAAGATAAGCCCGCTGTTCATCTTCCGCAGGGGCGGCATGCCCTTCATGGAGGCCTACTGTGAGGATACGGGTGAAGGTGAGGTCTTCGACATCAGTAAGGTCAGGGCCCTCTTCCGTCAGCAGTGAGCCCTATTGCCGGTTCTGCTGTTTCTTTTTGATCATGTCACTCATGTTTTTCAGTTCTTCGACCGTGTCCTTGGGAAGGCTGTCCTGGTCCTTGAGGGCTGCTTCAATGTGATAGAGGCTGGCCCTGAAGTTATCTGTCTTGTAGAAATACCTGCCGAAGCACGCATGGGAGAGGGATGGTTTCTGGGCCTTCTCGTAGAGGATGCCCAGGGTGTAGTCGACACGTACGTTCTCACCCTGGTAGGGTTCGATGGTTTTTATGGCTTCGTCGAACTCACCCCGTTCCTGGAGTATCTCGGCCAGTGCGATCCTGGTGCGGGAAGATGAGGCATACTCCTTCAGGAGCGGATATGCCTCATCCTTTCTCCCTAAGGCAAAGAGGTTGAGCCCCTGGTATGCCTTGGCAACGGGCAGATCGATCTTGTCCAGAAGGGCCAGGGCCTGTGTATGGTTGCCTGCCCTCGTATCTGAAAGGGCCAGCGCAAGGGATTTATAGGGCTCAGGCACCTGGGAGACACGCATGCCGACTTCCCCGCCCGGCAGAACGAGTCCTGCGATACTGGCATAGAGGGCCCAGTATTTCGAATCCGGACGTGGCTTCCCAGGGTCCTCCCGCATGTTGGCCACCCTGTTCTGGGTGTAGGGGTGGGTAAGGAGGTATTCAGGGGCCCCCCCAGCACCCGAAAAGGCATTGAGCCTGATGAGAAACCGCGGCATTGCCGTCGTATCGATGCCGGATGCCTTCAGGAGAGCCTTGCCGTACTCGTCTGCGGTGAACTCATTCTGCCTCGAATAGGCGAGGCGTATGTTCTCGGACCCGCCTAGGGAGGAGAAGATCATGGCCGCACCGGCCTCGGGATTCTTGGAGGAGAGCAGGGTTCCCGCAAGAACCGCCAGGATGGTGGCCGCATTGATCTTAAGCTGCGTGTCGTAGTTCTCGGGGATGTGGCGGAGCTGACTGTGTCCCATCTCATGGCCGATGACCGCGGCTACCTCGTCCAGGTCCTGGGCGAAGAGAAGCAGGCCGACATTCACGAAGATATGCCCGTCGGGGATCGTGAAGGCATTGATGGAGCGGTCCCTGATCACATGGACCTTGAAGGAGTACACTGGTTCCTTGATGTGATCGGCCAGTCTGTCCGAGATCATCTGTATGGGCCAGGTGATCTCGGGATCATGGATGATGAGGTTATTGGTCTCGAGCAGGTTGATGAAATCCCTTGCAGTGGTGCGCTCGTCCTCATAGGTCATGGCTTTTGCATGACCGACAAAGGCGGTGATGATGACGAGAAGCAGGGAGAGTATCCTTTTCATATACTGCCACACATATGCCCTTGGGTCATGGTTTTCAAGGGTCTCTTTAAGGTGGAATCCATACATGCCGGTATATAAGTTACAAGTATGAATAAACATTTCGGTTCCGTTCATCCCATCGAGGAGGCTGTGACCGATGGGACCGGATATTCAGACCGCATGGCTCAGGGATTTCTCAGGCGTTTACCTGTGATGCCATATCCGAGTCGGTCTCCGGAGAAGGGACGAAGAACTCTGCCTGGGGGAAATCTCCCAGGTTCTGTGCAATGCCTGCCTGAAGGAAGGAGTTGACCCAGTTGATGATGTCGTTCTTCTGGATGGACCGCCTGAGCCTCCTCATCCTGGCCTGACGCTCGTCATGGGGCATCAGGAAGGCGGTATGGATGGCATCGGCCACCCGCTGCCTGTCATAGGGATTGACCAGGAGGACGTTCTGGTGGAGCTGCGAGGCCGCACCGGCGAATTCACTCAGGATCAGGACCCCCTTCTCCTCGGTGTTGCTCGCACAGTATTCCTTGGCAATGAGGTTCATCCCGTCCTTCAACGGGGTGATGAGAGCTATCTCGCAGGTCTTGTAGTAGGCGACAAGCTCCGGCCGCGGCAGCGACCTGTATATATAATGGATGGGGGTCCACCCGACATCGGTGTACTTTCCGTTGACCTCGCCGACGATACATTCGATCTCCTGCTTGAGCTTCGCGTACTCCTCCACGCTCCCCCGGCTGGGGACCACCACCTGGATCAGGGTAACCTTCCTGCGCATGTCGGGGTAGCGCTCCAGTGCATGCCCGAACGCCAGGAGCCGTTCGGGGATTCCCTTGGTGTAATCGAGGCGGTCCACCCCGAGTATCAGCTGCCGCTTCGGCAGATTTGCATGGATGATCCATGCGGTCTCGGCCACCTCCCCGGTCCGGGCGAGGTCCTCGAACTCCCGGTAGTCGATGCTGATGGGGAAGGCGCCCACGAGCACTTCCCGGTCATGGAGGATGATCCTGTTCAGGTGCTTCGAACCCATGAGCTTGTAGCCGAAAAGGGCCCGTACGCACCCGATGAAATTCCTCAGATCCCTGACGGTCTGGAAACCGACCAGATCGTATTCCAGGAGCGCCTCGAGGATCTCGAACCGCCAGGGCAGCTTGAGGAATATGTCGAGAGGCGGAAACGGTATGTGGAGGAAGAACCCGGTCTGGCGTTTCACCCCAAGGCGTTTGAGCTCCCTGCCCACCAGGATGAGGTGGTAGTCCTGGACCCATACGTAATCGCTTTCGTCCGTGTTCTGGATTACGGCCTTGGCGAACTTCTTGTTCACCTGCTCATAGACCGCCCAGTATGAGGGTTTGAAGCTGCAGCGGGAGAAAAGGTCGTGGAAAAGGGGCCAGAGGATCTCGTTGGAGAACCCGTAGTAGTATTTATCGATCTCCTCCCTGGAGAGGTTCACGGGCTTGAGCGAGTAGCCCGTCTCCCGCGTGCCCAGGGATAGAAGGTCGGCAAGAAGAGGCCCTGCCGGGGTTTCCTCCGCATTCGTTCCGATCCATCCGATCCATATGCCGTCGCGATGCTTGAGCACGGGTCCCAGAGCCGTCACCAGGCCTCCCGATCCCGGTTCTATCTGCCACCTTCCCCGTTTCTCCTTTTTCAGCACGATGGGGAGGCGGTTCGATATCACCGCCAGTCTTCGTTTTTCCATGTAATTCCTCCCGATGATCCTGCAGGGGCAAGGGCTACCCATCCCTGCAGGAACTCTTGTACGGCCTGAATGTCGGGCAGGAAACCCGACGCCTCGGTAGGCTCGTTCGGATTGCCGACCCTGATGCCGAGACCGTGATCCTTGACCACCCTGAAGGCATCCTCGTCGGTATCATCGTCCCCGACATAGACAGAAAAAGTGTCTTCCCTGAGCCGGGACAGCAGTTCCTTAAGTGCCCCGCCCTTGTCCGTGCCCGGACACCTGAGTTCAATGCCGCCGTTGAAGCTCCTCACCTCGAGGTCATGCAGCCGGGCTATGGGTGTCCAGCTGTCATGGACCCGTTGCTCAAGGGACAGCGCCTCACCGACGGACATACCTCGGGTGTGGAGGGCGATTCCTCCCACCTTGATCTCTACCCGTGTACCGAGGCCTCCGATTGCATCGGCTTCCCGCGCCTTGCCGAGTCCCTGGCGCTGTCGTGCGGTCGGCTCGCGTACTGTCATGCTCCCGTCCGGATACCTGAATTCATACCCATGGCTCCCCACCATCATGATTCCCGGCACGTTCAGGAGGTGCTCCACCTCAGCCAGGGGTCTGCCGGAGATCACGGCGATAGCGCCGCCGGTTTTGTCTCGGATCTTCCCGATGAGGTCCGTAATGCCGGGGAGGGGGTATGCCTCCATGCGTATGTGGTGGAACGGGGCAAGGGTGCCGTCGTAGTCGAGGGCGAGGAAGCAGGTGCGGGCCGAGCGCAGACGTTCCCACAAGCCCGCAGCCTTTTTCACCTCGATGAACAAGGCTGTCTCCATGCTCATCCCGTCTCGATCCTTTCCTGGGTCTCGAACATCACGGCATGCATCAGGGTCAGGTATTCACGGAGATGTCGGGTGACGAGGAAATTTTCCAGCACGAAGCGGTGCGCCTTTCTGCCCATCTCTTCCAGTTGGGCCCTATTCTTCAGGAGATATCTGATGCGCAGGGCGGCCCCCTCCGGGGAGGTGACGAGGAAGCCGGTATGGTGGTTCACCACCTGGAGCCTTATCCCCCCCGTGTCGCCACCGATGACCGGTTTGCCCTTCCACATCGCCTCGGTCACGGTGAGCCCGAAGCCCTCCCTGGTGGACTTCTGCATCACGATGTCCGAGACCCTCTGGAGCGCATTGATGGTCCGATGTTCGTCGCTCGGCAGCAGGAGCACGTGAATATCCTCGTCCTCTCCCGCGCTCTGTTTGACCTGACGTATCACCTCCTCCCCCTCGGGATCGTCGGTGGCTCCTCCTCCGGCGAGGACGAGCTGGATCGGGGCGAACTCCCTGACCAGCCGGTAGGCCCTGATCACGCCGAGGGGGTCCTTGAACCTGTCGAACCGGGATACCTGGGTAATGATGGGCCGTTCCGGGTCCAGCCCCCATTTATGATACGTGTCCGCCAGCTCATCCTCACCCAGTTCCATGTTCTTCTCGCTCAGCGGGTCGATGCTCGGCGCGACCAGGTAGAGGGGGTGGGGCAACGGCTGGGCAAACTCGGAGAGAGACCAGACGCTCGCGTGGTACTTCTCGACGTAATTCCGCAGGAATTTCCAGACGGGCCGGAAGGGGCGGCTTGCATCTATGTGACAGCGCCATATCCATCTCCCCTGCCGTGATGGGATGAAGTGCATGAGCGCTGCAGGCTGAGGGTCGTGTATGAAGACGATGTCCGCCTCTTCGAGGGTCTTCCTGAGTGCCTCGGCATTCATCTCATTGACCCGCTCATATTCTTTCAGAAGGTCGTTTCGCAGCTCGACGCTGTTTCCCTGCAGGGCGTTGTGCATGAGCTTGGTGCACTGGAAGAACGGCTCGGTGCCGGAAATGACCTCCCATCTGGCATCTATGCCCAGCTCCTGTTTCAGCGGTATGAGCCAGTGCAGGATCTCGGCGACGCCCCCGCCCTCCCTGGTGGAATTGACATGCACCACCTTCATGCCCTTCAGATGAGCCCCGAGCTGCCTGATGTGGAGGATGACGTCCTGGCCGACGATCTGGGAGTACTGTTCAAGCAGACCCATGATCAGCCCCGCCTTTCTTTCAGGTAGACGGTGAAGGTGCGATGCACTTCCTCTCTGAGCTCGCCGAGTGTCGTGAAATAGGGGTCGATGCCGGCGATACGATCGGCGAGTTCCTGATGGAGGTCCCCCGAACCCGCAAGCCACTCGGTGAAGTCGTTTTTCCCCTGGGGTGTCCTCCTGCGTGCATCGATGAAGTGGTAGAAGATGGTGCCTGAAGACATGTGGGGGATGAGAGAGGTCAGGTCTTCGATGGTATCGATCCTCTTGCCAGTGTCGAAAACCACGATCTGGGACCTGACGAAATAAAACCTGCGGGATGGAATCATCCATGCAAGCAGTTCGCTTTCCTCAAGTCGTTCTTCAATGACCTCGACGAGTTCCCTCCGGAGCCCATCGAGGTCTCCGAAGTCCGTTGGGTCTATGAGGGCCAGCCTCTCAGCCAGTGTCTTGTCGTGAAGGCTTCGCCAGGACCATATGGCGAAATCGTTCAGGTATTCAGGGTCGTCAAACCGGGGCCTGAGCAGTCCCCCCCAGAAATGGTAATAGATGCAGCTCGTGGGTATGGATACCAGCTTGTCCTTGAGCTCCCGGAGGGTCTGTGCATGCTCTCCTGTGGCTACTGCAATGAGGGCGCAGTCTTTCACCGCGAATGGATCGGACATGGGTGCATCTCCTCACTTGTTTGGTTTCATGTCATTCATGCTACCGGCAATTCAGTCGCCCGTGTGTCGTGCCTGTCCAGAATTGCGTTCGCTCGGGAAAGAATATCAGGGCATCATCATGATTATCCGGTTAGTGTATACGCTGGAGAAAAACATGTCAAGTTTCAATGAGTTTTTTGTTCTGCGGACAGTCATGCGGGTTTGAGCCTTGTGTTCCGGGGGGCATCGGGCGGCGGAGCGGTTCGTAGGCGAGGAGGAGCGGGCATTGGTACTGCCTGTTACCAAATTGCAACGACCCTTTCCTGCCTCTTCACGAAAGGGAAACGTTGATCATGGTATTTCAAGAGGAATGGATCATGAGTTGACCGATGGATCTTGATGATTCTCAATGACCTTTGGGAGAGCGGGGGTCGTATCTCCGGCCGGAAATCCCCCTGTGGGACAGCATGACGTATTGTCTTCCAAGAAGGTCATCCGGCTTCTGATATAATTACGATTGAGTAATCTCACGTACGAATCCGTACACCATCATTCTCTGGTAAACCCCATAACTGATTGATTTGAGATCACAATCTATTTTGGTCTCTATATTGCCTTTCTTGGTGTCAGCAATGGAACTACTGGAGGTAACCCCATGAGACACATCCGAAGCATCCTCTTCATGATTCTGGCAATCATTGCCTTTTTCCCTCTCGAGGGGTTTGCAGCATCGTTACAAGTGAGCTGGAGCGCAAACAGCGAGGACGACCTCGCCGGTTACAAACTCTATTACGGCACTCAGTCCAACACCTATGGTCAGACCGTCGATGTCGGGAATGCGACCACGTATACCATAGGCAGCGTACAGACCGGGTCGACGTACTATGTGGCGGTTTCCGCCTATGATTCGTCCGGGAACGAGTCCGACCTGTCCACTGAACAGAGCGCGTATATCCCGGTCGCCGACACTACGCCACCTACGGGCAGTGTCTCCATCAATGCAGGGGCGTCGGTGACCACATCGCGAACGGTCACGCTATCCCTGAATGCAAGCGATGTCGCAAGTTCGGTTTCCGGGATGAAGATAAGCAACGACGGGACAACCTATTCCTCTGAGGTTTCCTACACCACGAGCTATTCCTGGACGCTTGCCAGCGGCGATGGCATCAAGACCGTCTATGTTCTCTTCAAGGACTCCGAAGGCAACTGGATGAGCTCACCCGCCACCGATTCCATCCAGCTTAGTCTCGACAGCGACGGCGACGGCATGCCCGATGCGTGGGAAACCACCTATGGCCTGAATACCGGCAGCTCGAGCGATGCTTCGCTCGATTCCGACAATGACGGCGTATCGAACCTGAACGAATACCTCGCCGGCACCAACCCAACCAGCGCCGCAGACAATGCTCCGGTGGCCAATGCCGGTTCCGACCAGAGCGTGATCCCCCAGAGGGTTATGCTCGACGGATCCTCCTCCTATGACCCCACCGGCGATACCCTGAGTTACGCCTGGACCCAGACGAGTGGTCCGGCCACCGTGATCCTTGAGGATTCCACCAAGAGCGTGGCGTATTTCGTGGGTATCACCGCAGGCACGTACACCTTCCGGTTGAGCTGCTCCGATGGCTACACGACCTCCACGGACAGCGTGAGCGTCACCATCACCAACGTCGCACCGGTCGTCAGTGCGGGCAGCGACATGACCATCACCGCCGGCACCTCGGTAACGCTGCACGCCACCGGGTCCGACTCCAACGAGGACACCCTCACGTATACGTGGTCCAAGACGTCGGGTCCGAGCGTAAGCCTGCCGAGCCTGACCCAGCAGAACATCACCTTTACGCCCACCATAGCCGGGGTCTACGTATTCTCGGTGAGGTGCTCCGACGGTGTCAACACGAGCACCGCGGATCAGGTCAACGTGACGGTCAATGCCGTCAACACCGCACCAACGGCGAATGCCGGCGTGGACCAGGACGTGAACAAGGGCAGCGTGGTACAGCTGAACGGTTCGGGCTCGACTGACCCCGACGGCGATACCCTGAGCTATGCCTGGACCCAGACCTCCGGTACGGCGGTGTCCCTGAGCAGTACGACCGTCGCCAACCCGACCTTCACCGCATCCACGGTGGGAACCCTGGTATTCCAGCTCGTAGTGAATGACGGGACCGTGTCCTCAACGGCCGATACCGTAACCATCAGGGTGGTCTCCCAGAACACCCCGCCCGTTGCCGATGCCGGCTCCGACATCCAGGCCTATGTAGGTGACGATGTGGTGCTCGATGCCTCTGGATCGTATGACTCAGATCTTGACGGCCTCACCTTTACCTGGTCCCAGGTCTCAGGCGCCACGGTGCAGATATTCAACGCCAACACTATCTCGGCCTTCTTCACACCTACCACCTCCGGTACCTTCGAGTTCATGGTGACGGTCTCGGACGGTCAGATTACATCGACGGACAATGTGGTTGTCACTGTGGACAACGCAAACCAGGTGCCTGTCGCCGATGCCGGCAGCGCTGTTACAGCCACTGTGGGCTCCACGGTCACCCTGGACGGAAGTGCCAGCTATGACCCGGATGGGGACTCCATCTCCTATGTCTGGTCTCAGACCAGCGGGACGACGGTATCCCTGAGCGGATCCAACACAGCAAGGCCGTATTTTACCGCCACTCAGGCCGGCGTGTACGTGTTCCAGCTGGTGGTCTACGACGGTAATGACACCAGCAGCGCCTCCACGGTGACCGTGACGGTTCAGTCCGCCACTTCCCAGGTCACCCTCGTAACCCCGACCAACGGAGCCGTGTGTTACTCGAGCCCCACCCTCTCATGGGCTGGCACCGGGTTCAAGAGTTACAAGGTCTACATGTCCATCAACGGAGGCAGCAAGTACAGCACCATCTACAGCGGCTCCGGTACCTCCACCATCCTGCACACGGTCCTGTGGCGGTGGTTCATCGCTTCCGGCACCACGGTGACCTGGTATGTGCAGGGTACAACCGTCAGCGGCGCCTCCGTGAAGAGCTCGACCAGTACGTTCAAGAAGAAATAAAGAAATGAGGATGCCTGTGGCTGACCCCACATGGATGGGGGGTGGGCGGATGCCCATCCCCTTTTTTTATTTTGCATCGGGGGCAGCGTGGATGTTCCTGCCCCTCCACCGGGCATACCGTGCCAGACATCCCAGTGCCTGAATCGCCTTGCGGGTGGTCGGATAGAAGGGGATGCCGCACTTCTCGGTTAATACCCCGAGCTTCGTAACCGCCCCCGTGGAAGGCCCGTAAGACCAAGCCACCACCGGCTTGAGCAGGTTGCCGGCCATGTGTCGGAGTACTTCCTCGTAGACATCGGGTGTAAGGTAGCTGCTGATATACGTATTGAGGTAGATGCAGTCGATATTGTCGTCGGCCATGAGGATGTCGAAACACTGCCGGTAGTAGGTGAAGAGGTCGATCCCGTTTGCAGCCGAAGCGGGCCCCAGGTCGATGGGGTGTCCGGCGAGGGTAGGGCTGACGGCAAGGAGATTCTGTGCACTGTTCCTGGAGAGTTCCCCGAGTACGAGGCCGTTCTCCCCGGCCGCGTCGATGCACTGAATCCCCATGGCGCCGGTCAGGCTGATGACCCCGAGGCGGTTTCCCTTGGGCAGTGGCTGACTGAGGAAGGCCTTGGAGGCCAGGAGCAGGTCTTCATACTCGTCCACGCGGATGATGCCGGCCTGGTGGAACAGGGCGTCATACAGGCTGTCCTGGCCTGCGATGCTGCCGGTATGGGACGCCATGGCCTGGGCGGCCTCGCTGCTCCTTCCCCCTTTCAGACAGAGGATGGGCTTGCTGTCGGAGACCCTCCGGGCGGTCTCCAGGAGCTCCCGGGGTCTGCGGGTATGCTCGATGTACAGGGCGATCACCGTCGTGCCGGGATCGTTCCCGAGATACTCGAGGCCGTCCACCTCGTCAAGGTCGCACATGTTGCCCAGATCGATGACGGTGCTGATCCCGAAGCGGTATTCGTTCATGGCCGCAGCCTGTGGTCCGTACATGCCCGTCTGGGTGACGATGGAAAGGCCGCCCGGGGGCGGCAGGCGGTAGCCCTTCTCGTAGGGTATCGTGCTGATGCCCGAGTGCGGCCGGTAAATCCCCAGGGTATTGGGGCCGATGATGCGCATCCCCTTGGTCCTGGCGATCGAGAGCACCTCTTCCTGGCGTCTGATGCCTTCGGGACCGGCCTCGGCAAACCCGTCCGCAATGACGACGGCCGAGCTGACCCCTTTGTCCCCGCAAGCATGCAGGATTTCGGGGACCGCACGGTACGAGGTGGCGATCACCGCCAGGTCCACATCGCCGGGTACGAAGGAGATGTCGGGATAAACCTTCAATCCGTGCACGGTGACCGCACGGGGATGGACGGGGTAGATGGCGCCTTGGTATCCAAGTTCCTGCAGTTCCTTGACCACGACGGCACCGCCGAAGAACCATCCTTCCATCATGCTCCCGAATACGGCTATGCCGCGGGGATGAAAGAATCGATCCAGGCTTCCTGAATTGTCCATGGGAAAACCCCTGCCAGGGGGATAGTATAGTATGCCCGAGCTTCTTACGCGGCGTCCTGCGTGTTCCCGGAGTACATCCTGGGTACCCGCCGGCTCATGTCGCAGGTGACCTCGTACGGGATGGTGCCGCACCATGCGGCAACCGTGGCGGCGGTTATGGAGTCCGGGCCGAACAGGACAACCTCCTGCCCCACCGGATATGTGTCGTCACCCAGGTCGATAAGCGTCTGATCCATGCAGATCCTTCCCACGACGGGGTAGTGCCTCCCGGCGATGAGGACCCGGCCGGTGTTGGAGAGGGATCGTGAGTAGCCGTCCGCATAGCCGATGGGGATGGTGGCGATGGTGGTGTCCCGTTCGGGCCGGTACGTGAGACCATAGGACAGACCGGTTCCCTTCCTCACCCGTTTGACGAACATGACGGCGGTCTTCAGGGTCATGGCGGGTCTCACATCCAGCAACCTCGGTATGCCTTCGGCGGGATAGAGTCCGTAGCACAGGATGCCCGGACGAACCAGGTCCATGAAAGACTCGGGGTGGTTGATGACGGCCCCGGAATTGGCCAGGTGACGCAGCCCGACATCGATGTGCATGGAGGCGAGCCTGTTGGAGAGTTCGATGAACTGCCTGATCTGGGCCTCGGTGAACGGGTTCCCCGGTTCGTCGGAGACCGGGAAATGAGTGTAGAGACCGGCCACCTTGATTTCCCGCAGGGAAGCCAGGTGCTCGATGACCACCAGGGTTTTTTCCGGGTGCAGGCCGAGCCTCCCCATGCCCGTATCGGTCTTGACGTGCACGGCAATGGAACGGTTCCACTTTCTGGCCCCCTGGATCAGGGCCTCCACCGGCGCCACGTCCACCACGGTGGGTGTCAGGTTCTGGGAGAAGACCGCGTCGATATCGTCCTGGGTGCCGGAGATGAGGCCGAAGATGAGGATGGGAAGCCTCACGCCCGCCTTCCTGAGCTGCAGCCCCTCCTCGATGCAACTCACGCCCAGCATGTCCACAAGGGAATTATCCTGGACGAACCGGCCTACGGTCTCGGCGCCGTGGCCGTAGGCGTCCGCCTTGATGGCCATCATGATCCGGCCTTTCGTGCGCCCCCTGATGAGACTGATGTTGTGCTTGATGGCCGAGAGGTCGATTTCAACCCGTGTGGGCCGCATGAGCCTCCTTAGTCAGCCTTCTTCCGCAGGAAGGTGGGAACGTTGTACAGCTCCTGGTCGAGCACGCTTTCATCCACCACCATGCCCAGCTTGATGACCTCTTTCTCCTTCTCCTTCTCTTCCTTCTGCTCCTTCTTTCGCATGAAGGCGGGCCGGGTGTAGTCGATGACCGTGGCGTTCTGCGCATCCCGCACGGTCTGGTGGATCCTTCCCTTGTCAACACCCGAGGACAGCACGATGGGTTTGCTCGCAAAACCGGTGGCCACCACGGTGATGGCGATCCTGTCCTCCATCGCCTCGTCGATGACGACGCCCCAGATGATGTTGGCGTCGTCGTGCGCTGCGGCCTGGATCAGGGAGGATGCCTCGTGGATCTCGTTCATGGTGATGGACGGTCCGCTCGTGATGTTGATGAGCAGTCCCTTGGCGCCGTGGATGTCCATGTCCTCCAGCAGCGGAGAGCTGATTGCCGCCTGGGCGGCATCGGCCGCCCGGTTCTCCCCGGAGCCGTACCCGATCCCCATGAGTGCCTTGCCCTTCTCGATCATCACCGCCTTCACGTCGTTGAAGTCGACGTTGACGAGCCCGGTGTTGTTGATGAGATCCGATATGCCCTTGACCGCATTGATGAGGATGTCGTCGGCCATCTTGAAGGCCTCCAGCAGCGGAACGTTCTTTCCCGCCATGCTCAGGAGGCGGTTGTTGGGGATGACGATGATGGCGTCCACGTTCTCGGCCAGTTCCTTCTCGCCGGTCTCGGCCTGGTTCATCTTGCGCTTTCCCTCGAAGGGGAAGGGTTTGGTGACCACCGCCACAGTGAGGATGCCCATCTCCTTAGCGACCTGGGCCACCACCGGGGATGCCCCGGTACCGGTGCCGCCGCCCATGCCAGCGGTGATGAAGACCATGTCGGTGTCTTCCAGGACGGCCCGGAGGTCCTTCTCGCTCTCAAGGGCCGCGCTCCTGCCGATGTCCGGGCTGCCGCCCGCCCCGAGGCCCCTGGTTAGCTTGGTCCCGATCTGGATGCGACCGGTTGACAAGGAGGACTTCAGTGTCTGGATGTCGGTGTTGCACGCGAGGAACTCAACGCCCTTGAGCTTGGCGTTGATCATGTTGTTCACGGCATTGCATCCGCATCCCCCCACGCCGATGACCTTTATCTGAGCGCCTGCGCTCTCTACTTTCTCCAATTCAAACATCGTAGCACCCCCTTGCAGTTAAAAAACTTCCTTAAACCAACTGATCATTCTTTCCAGTATCCTCTCAAAGACGCCGGTGCCCTTTGGTTTGAAGCCGTACGACGGTTTGCCAGCCTCGTACACGCACAGGCCCACGGCTGTGGCGTATGCAGGGCTGTTGACCAGTTCCACCAGACCTTTGACGCCCCTGGGAAGCCCCACCCGCACAGGCATGTGCATGATGCCCTCGGCCAGTTCGGCAACCCCCTCCAACGAGCTTGCGCCTCCGGTGAGCACAAGCCCGGCCGACATCATCTCCGAATACCCGGTGTTCCTGATTTCATTATATGCAAGTTTGAAGAGTTCTTCCACTCTTGATTCGATGATTTCGGCCAATATTCTCCGGGGCACCATGTTCACCGTGTCGCCGCCGATGGAAGGCACCTCGATCTGCTCGTCCGGCGAGACCCTGGAGGCGGTCGCATGGCCGTACTTGACCTTGAGCCGTTCCGCCTCGGCGATGGGACAGCGCAGCCCCACGGCGATGTCGTTGGTGATGTTGTCGCCGCCCAGGGAGAGGACCGAGGTATGCCGGATGGCCCCCTCGTTGAAGACCGCGATGTCCGTGGTGCCTCCGCCGATGTCCATGATGATCACGCCGAGCTGCATCTCGTCGGGGGTGAGGATGGAGGCGGCGGATGCGATCTGCTGCAGCACGATGTCCTGGAGGCCGAGGCCGGCCTTCTGGGCGCATTTGGTGATGTTGCTCACCGCCGAGACCGAACCGGTGACGATATGGACCCTGGCCTCCAGGCGCGAGCCCGCCATGCCCACGGGGTTCGAGATGCCCGATACGTCGTCCACCGTGAACTCCTGGGGCAGCACGTGGATGATCTCCACGCCCACGGGCTTGGCGAAGTCCTTGGCCTGCTCCACCACCCTGCGGCGGTCTATCTCGGTGATCTCCTCACCCTTGATAGCGATCACCGCGCTGGTGCTGATGCCCTGGATGTGGCCTCCGGCGATGCCGGTATACACCTCGTCCACCCTGATCCCGGCCATGCGTTCGGCGTCCTCGACGCAGCCCCTGATCGCCTCCACGGTCTGCTCCATGTTCACCACGAGGCCACGCCTGAGCCCCTTGGACTCTGAGACCCCGAATCCGATGACCTCCAGCTCTCCTGCCTCGTTCATCTCGGTGATGAGGCAGCAGATCTTGGTGGTCCCGATATCCAGACCGACGATGATTCTATCCCTCGTTGCCATGTGAACCTCTGTACCTCAGTACTATCTTGTCATCACACCTCAGATCCATAACGGTTCCTTCCGGCGGTTTCATTTTTGCCATGGTCTTCATGGCCCGGTCTACCTTGGCGGGCGTCATCTCGCCGAAGATGGTCAGCGAGATCCCGTTTTTCAACCTGATGTCCACGAGCCCACCCGGCTCGATCACGAGATCGTTCACCTCCAGACCCTTGGACTGCACCAGTTTCGCCGCTGCGATGGCCTTATTCAGGATCTGGTCGAGACCTTCCTTCATATCCTGGCGGGTATAGTCCTCCGCCTGTATCATGAGCCCGTAATAGGTGGACGGGGATGAGATGAAGACCAGCCCTTCTTCCGATATGAGGTACGGCCTGTCCTTGAGGAAGAGGGTCGCCGCAGCCTTGTGCTCTTGAACCACCACCTCGATCGACGCGGGGACGAAGTTTCTGGAAATACTCAGTTCCTTGATCCACGGGTGTTTCTGCAGCCTCTTCCGTGCCTCGTTCATGTCCCAGGACAGGATGTTGTCCCCCTTCTCGATGTCAAGGAGGGTGAGGACCTCATCCGCTTTCACCTGCGATATGCCCCTGATCTCGATATGCTTGACGTTGAACACCGCCGAGTTGGCTATATATGCGGCAGCGCAGATGGTGATGAGCACACCGGATATCCCGATGCACAGCCACATGAAGAGCCTCAGCACGGTGTTGATCTGGGAGATGGCCTTCTTCTTGGACGGCGTCCTGAATCGTTGCCTGAGATCACTGAAATCATTGACCAATGATCTTCACCTCCTCTCTCAGTTCTATCCCGAACCGATCCTTCACTCTTGTCTTGATCAGGCTGATCAGCCCTTTGATGTCGCCGGTCGTTGCGCCGCGGTCATTGATGATGAAGTTGGCATGGATCTCCGAGACCTTCGCCCCGCCCGCCCTCAGGCCCTTGAGGCCCGCCCGGTCGATGAGCTGCCCTGCGGCCTGCCGGGGAGGATTGCGGAAGATGGATCCCGAGCTGTATCCGTGAGGCTGACCGCGTCTCCTGTCGAGGTGGGGGAGCACCGAGCGGCGCACCTCCTCCCGGGTGGACGGTTCGAGCCTCAGGAAGGCGGCGGTGATGACCGTTTTCTCCCCGAAACCGCCGGTGCGGTACCCATAACGGATATCCGCCTTCGGTATGGTGCGGATGCCGGTACGGTCAACCACCTCCACCTCCGTTGCCGCATCCATGATCCCCCTTTCCGGTGTACCGGCATTCATGAACAGTGCCCCTCCCAGCAGGCCCGGGATCCCCGCCATGAACTCGATGCCGGCCTGGCCGTTCCGGATGCAGAAGGAGAGCAGACGCTTCATGGGCACCGCCGCGCCGGCGCGGACACCACCGGGTACGGGTTCGATGAAGGCGAACTCCCTGCCCAGACGGATGACGGGCCTGGTGATGGTGGTGTCCTCGAAGATAGTGTTGGTCCCCCCTCCCAGGATGTGGAAATCGCCGAGCTCCACGATGAGCTCATGGAGCTCGCCGGTGCCTGCGGGCTCATAGATCCTCGCAATGGTCCCCCCGCAGTGCATGGAGGTGACCTCTGCAGCATGGACCATTTCCATCGTTCTCATCCAAGCCTCTCCAGGACCTTGAGCCCCTGGCGCCAGACGTCCCCGGCGCCCAGGAAGATGACGAGGTCACCCTTCCTGACGGTCTTCAGGAGGGCGTCCGGGATGTCCTCCTTGTTCTCCACATAGAAGGCGTCACGGTAGCCGTGATTCTTGATCTCCTCGAAGAGGTTCTTCCCGCTCACCCCTTCGATGGGCTGCTCGGATGCCGGATAGATCTCGGTGATGTAGAGCCTTCCGGCATCGTAGAACGAATTCACGAAGTCATTGAAGAGGTCGCGGGTCCGCGTATAGCGGTGCGGCTGGAAGACCGCTATAACCCTTCTCTTCGGGAAGCCGTTCTTGATGGCGGCCAGCGTCATCCTGATCTCGGTGGGGTGGTGGCCGTAGTCGTCCATCACGGTGATGCCCTTCTTCTCGCCGCGCACGTGGCACCGCCTCTGCACCCCCTTGAACTCGCACAGGCCCTTGCGGATGACCTCGAAGTCGATGCCGAGCTCCAGGGCCGTGCCGACGGTGGCCAGGGCGTTGAGACAGTTGTGCTTGCCCGGGACGCCGAGGGTGACCTCTCCCAGTACGGCGCCCTTGCGGTGGGCGGTGAAGCTGGTCTGCAGACCGTTGAACCGCGGCTCCGTGTACCGGTAGATGGCCTGGGTGTGGGAGCCGTACGTGATGACCTTGCGCTCCAGCAGGGGCAGCACGTGCTGGATGTTGGCATCGTCAAGGCAGACCATGTCGAAGCCGAAGAAGGGGACCTTGTTGAGGAACTGCACATAGGTGTCCCGGATATCGTCGATGTCCCTGTAGCAGTCCATGTGCTCTTCCTCGATGTTGGTCACCACCGCCACGATGGGTGCGAGCTTGAGGAAGGAACGGTCGCTCTCGTCGGCCTCGGCCACGAGAAGCTCCCCCTCGCCCAGCCGGGCGTTGGACCCGAACATGTCGAGCCGTCCGCCGATCACCGCCGTGGGGTCCTTCCCGGCCAGGGCCAGGATCGTGGCCAGCATGGAGGTGGTGGTGGTCTTGCCGTGGGTGCCTGCGATGGCGATGGAAAACTTCATGCGCATGAGCTCGGCGAGCATCTCGGCGCGGGGTATCACGGGAAGGGTCCTGTTCCTGGCCGCGACGCATTCGGGGTTGTCGAGTCCCACGGCCGAGGAGTAGACCACCACCTGGGCGTCTCCGATGTTCTCGGTGCGGTGCCCGATGTGGATCACCGCACCCAGAGACCTCAGGCGCTGCACGGTATCGGAGTCCGCCACATCCGAACCGCTGATGGTGAACCCGAGGTTGAGGAGGAGCTCGGCGATGCCGCTCATGCCGATGCCGCCGATGCCTACGAAATGGATTCTGGTGATTCCTCTAAACACGCATGATCTCCTGTGCGATGAGATGGCCCCCGGCGCCGAGGCCCATGGCCGTCATGTTCCCGGATGCCCGGGCGAGTCCCTCCGGGCCACCGAGCCGCGTCCTGATTTCCCGGGCCAGGCGTTCTGGGGTCAGCTGAGCGTCGGGGATCAGCCAGCCTCCCCCGTTGTTCGCCACATACCTGCCGTTTTCCGTCTGGTGGTCGTCGGTCGCATGGGGGAAGGGGATCATGATGGCCGGCAGCCCCGTACAGGACAGCTCGGCCAGGGTGATGCCGCCGCACCGGCTGACCGCAAGCCGGGCCGATCGGTAGGCTCCAGCCATGTCGTCGATGAACGCGCGCACGTCCGCATCCAGGCCCATCTCCCGATAGGCATCGCTCACCCATGCATGATCCCGTGTGCCGCACTGGTGGATCACGCTGAGCTCCATGCCTTCACCCTTCAGGAGCCTCACGGCACCGACTGCGGCCCTGTTGATACTGGTCGCCCCCAGGCTTCCCCCCAGGATGAGCAGGTGGTCTCCGCTTCCGGATCTCGTGTCCGTGAGCTCTTTCCGCAGGGGATTGCCCACGAGTCTCGTCTTGGTTGCAGGGAATCTGCCCCTGGTATCCGGGAAGGACAGGAAGACCCGGTGCGCGATGCGGGAGAGGAGGCGGTTGGTGAGGCCGGGGATGGTGTTCTGCTCCTGGACGGCGCAGGTGCATCCCAGGAGCCTTCCTGCCAGCACCACCATGCCCGTGACGTATCCCCCCGTGCCGATAACCCAGTCGGGCCTGAAGCCCCTGACGATGTTCAGCGCCTTCAGGAAAGCCCTGGTGTTGACGAGGACCGCCCTGGCCAGGTTCGCCACGGACTTGCCCTTGATGCCCAGGGCGGGGATGCCGACGAAATCGAGGTGGTTAAGCTCCGCGATGCGCTCCTCCATACCCCGGTCCGTGCCCACGAAGAGGATGCCGGTGTCAGGCCCGGCCGCGCGGATGGCCTCTGCGATGGCCACTGCCGGCATGATGTGGCCCCCCGTCCCCCCCGCCGTGACGAGCACCTTCATATGCGGGCCCTCCTGGATACCGAGAGGATCACCCCGCAGATGCACATGGTGCTGAGCAGGGGAGAGCCGCCGTAGCTGAAGAAAGGCAGGGCGATGCCGGTGGTGGGCAGCACGGACAGGGCGACGCCCATGTTGAGGACCGCCTGGAGCCCGATGAGACACACCGATGCGACGACCAGGTGGTACCCGAAGGAGTCGTTGGTCGCCAGGGCGATGGAGAAACCCCGCCAGATCCAGACCCCGAAGAGCACCGCCACGAGAAGTACGCCGATGAAGCCGAGCTCCTCCCCCACGACGGCAAGGATGAAGTCCGTGTGCGGTGCGGGAAGAAAGAAGAGCTTCTGGGTTCCCTCCCCGAGACCGGACCCGAAGAAGCGGCCGTTGGCGAAGCCCACCATGGCCTGGATGATCTGGTAGCCGATGCCCAGCATGTCGCCCCACGGATCGATGAAAGCCTTGAGCCGGGTGAAGCGATACGGTTCCAGGACCATGGCCGCGATGCCCAAGGGTATGACGCCGCCCATCATGATGGCCAGGTGCTTGAGACGCATACCGGCCATGAACAGCATCATGATCGACCAGATGGCTATGGCAGCGGCGGTACCGAAATCCGGTTCGATGAAGATGAGCAGGCACATGGCCGCCACCACGGCGAGTACCGGCAGGGGTCCCCGGGCAAAGTCATCCATGTAGCGCGACTTCCGCGAGAGAAAGTTGGCGACGAAGAGGATGAGCGCCATTTTGGCGAACTCGGAGGCCTGGAAGACCGCCGGGCCGAGGCCGATCCACCTCCGGGAGTGCCCCCCTGAATGGCCGATGACAGGGACGAAGCAGAGCACCAGGGCAAGGGCGCTTCCCACGAGGGTGAGCAGCACCAGGTTGCGGTTGCCGAGCTTCCGGTAGTCGACGGCCATGATGCCCAGCATGGCCACGGTGCCCAGCACCACATGGAGCAGGTGCTTCTTGGTCATGGTGATACCGTTGCCGTAGAGTTCCTTGGAGACGAAGTAGCTCGAGGAGAAGATCATCACCGTGCCCAGCACGAGCAGGGCCATGGTGGCGAGAAAGAAGACGACGTCGAAGTCTATCTCGCGGGTCTGTTCTTCAAGATGCCACGGACGCATTCCTGAAACACCTCTCCCCTGTGGGCGTAACTGTTGTACATGTCGAAGCTCGCGCACCCCGGGCTCAGGAGGACAACCTCCCCCGGTGCGGCGATCCCGTATGCCCGGCGAACCGCCTCATCCATGTCCCGGGCAGCCTCGCAGTCCACGATCCCGGAGATCTCTCCGGAGATGCGTCCTGCGGCCTCTCCGATGACGTAGGCCTTCCTGATGTTCTGTTGGTACCTCCGGGCGATGTCGGAGAAATCGCCGCCCTTGTCCTTGCCGCCCAGGATGAGAATGACCCTGGAGGTCAGGGTGGACAGGGCCTTGTCCAGGGCCCCCACGTTGGTGGCCTTGGAGTCGTCGATGAAGGTGATGCCGTCGATGGTCTGAACGTGCTCGAACCGGTGGTGGATCACCTTGAAGCTCAGGAAGACCTCTTCCATCACCTCACTGGTCACCCCGAGGAATCTTCCGGCAATGGCCGTTGCGAGCATGTCCTCGATGACCCCTCCGCCGACCTTCTCCGGCGGCGGGACCCGGGGGCCTCCGCCGGCGATGGAGCCCGTGAAGACGATCCTCGCATCCTCGATGTAGGCCCCGTCGCCTGCGGTGGGGTGCAGCATGGAAAAGACCACCCTCCGGGCCTTGAGGTGGATATCCTTCAGATAGGGGTCATCGTCATTGACGACGGCGATGTCTCCCTCATCCTGGTTCTCGAAGATCTTGAGCTTGTAGAGGACATACTCCTCCATGCTCCGGTAGCGGTCCAGGTGATCCGGGGTGATGTTCATGCAGATGCTGATGTACGGCCTGAACCGCTCGACCCACTCCATCTGGAACGAGCTGATCTCGGCCACCACATAGGCAGGGTTCGCATCCACCAGGGATATGAGCGGCGGCGAGATGTTGCCCCCGATGCCCGCGTCGAATCCCTGGGCGGTCAGAATCTTGTGGATCAGGGTCGTGGTCGTGGTCTTTCCGTTGGTGCCCGTGATGGCGATGAGCCTGCCCGAAAGCAGGCCTGCCGCCACTTCGATCTCGGAGAGGACCTTCTTCGCCCGGCTGAGCAGGGGGTGGTGCCGGGGCACCCCGGGGCTCGGGATGACGAGATCGGCCCAGGCCAGGTCTTCTTCCTCCAGGATCTTGACCGGGATGTCCGGCATGACCGACGGCATCTTCTCGTCCACGAGCCTGACCTCGTGGCCCCTGCCCGTCATCACGCGGGCGGTCATGATGCCCGTGATCCCTGTTCCCCACACCACTATGCGCACGCCTTCAGTCCCTCCAGTCTCTGTTGTATCTGCACGATGAGCGACGCCACCACCTGATCCTCCTGCTCCTGGTAGACTGCCAGGAGCGCCTGGAGATAATCGATCGCTTCAACAGCGCTCTGCATGGGCCTTACCTCAGCTTTAAGGTCGATACCGCGACCATTGCAAGGAATATGGATATGATCCAGAACCGCACGATGATCTTGGGTTCCGGCCACCCCTTGAGCTCAAAATGGTGGTGGATCGGGGCCATGCGGAAGATCCGCTTGCCGTTGGTGAATTTGAAGAAGCCCACCTGGAGGATAACGGACAACACCTCCATGAAGAAGATGCCTCCCACGATGAGCAGGAGCATCTCCTGCTTGGTCATGACCGCCACGGCACCCAGGATCCCGCCCAGGCTCAGCGATCCCACATCCCCCATGAACATCTGGGCCGGGTACGAGTTGTACCAGAGGAAACCCATCCCGGCGCCCACCAGGGCCCCGAGGAAGACGCTCAGCTCGCCGATTCCCGGTATGAACGGTATCTGGAGGTATGCGGCGGCCTTGAAGTTGCCCGTGACGTAGGCGAAGAGGATGTAGGTGGCGGCCGCGATGGTGCAGGGGCCGATGGCGAGCCCGTCGAGGCCGTCGGTGAGGTTGACGGCGTTGGCCGTTCCCACGATGACGACCATGACGAAGGGGATGTACAGCGGCCCGAGATCGAGGTGGATGCGCTTGAAGAACGGGATCGTGATGGTGTCGTCGAACCCGGGGGTGGTCATGAGCGCCAGACCCACGGCCGCGGCCACGGCGAATTCCACGAGGAGCCGCAGCCTCCCGGGAAGGCCCCGCATGTTGCCTTTGACGGTCTTGATGTAGTCGTCGATGAATCCCAGGGCGGCATAGGTGACCAGGATGGCCATGCCGAGCCAGACGTAGAGGTTGAACGGGTCGACCCACATGAGGGTGGAAAAGACGATGGCGCACGTGATGAGGAGCCCGCCCATGGTGGGTGTCCCGGATTTGCCCTTGTGGGTGTCCGGCGTATGGCCGTTGATGCGTTCCTTCAGGCGCAGGTTGCTCATCTTCTCGATGAACCACGGGCCGAGCAGCAGGGTGATGAGCAGGGCCGTGATGGTGGCGTAGATGGTCCGGAAGGTGAGGTACTTGAAGACATTGAAGATGCTCAGCGTGGTGTGGAGGGGATAGAGGAGGTAGTAGAGCATCCTATGCCACCGCCTTGAGCATATTGACCACCTGGTCGAGCTTCAGTGCCCGGGATGCCTTCACCAGCACCATGGTGTCCTTGTCCAGGAAGTCCTGCAGGTTGTAGAGGATCTCGTCCATCTTCTCCACCGGATAGATGGCCTCGGGACTCATGCCCTCGGCCGAAGCCGTATCGCAGACCGCCCGTGCCAGCTCACCGATGCAGATGAGACGGTCGATTCCCGCCCTGGCCACCCACCTGCCCAGCTCCTCGTGCCAGAACCGGGCGTCCTTGCCGAGCTCCAGCATGTCGCCGAGTACCGCCACCTTCAGGGCGTGGGGAGAGTCCACCAGCATGGACAGCGCCGCCTTCATGGATGCCGGGTTGGCGTTGTAGCAGTCGTTGATGATGGTGAGGTGATCCGAGACGATGATCTCGGAGCGCATGCCCGGGAATTTCGCCTGCCGTACACCCTCGGCGATGAGCTCCGGATCGATGTTCAGCGCTACCGCACAGGCGCAGGAACCCAGGGCGTTTACGACGTTGTGCATGCCGGGCAGGGGTACATGGGTGTGGATGACCTTCCCGGCCAGGTCCACCTCGATATCGCTCCCGTCGAGGCCCCGATGCTCGATGTGGGTGAGCGTTATGTCCGCCCGTTCCTTGTGGGAGTAGGTGATCAGCTGGAGGTGGCCGGGAATCTCGATCTTGTCCATGTGCTCCAGGCTCGGGTTGATCACCGCCATGCCGCATTTGGTCGTATTCCGGAAGATCGCCTGCTTCTCCCTGATGATGCCGGAGATGCTCCGCAGGCCGTTGAGGTGGACGGGATTGATGTTGGTGATGATGGATACCTGGGGCCGGGTGATGGAGGAGAGCCGGTCAATCTCGCCGAACCGGTTCGTGCCCATTTCGATGACTGCGAATTCGTATTCGGGCCCCAGTTCCATCAGGGCCAGGGGCACACCGATGAGGTTGTTGTAGTTCTTCTCCGTCTTGAGGCAGGATCCCTGGAGCGACAGGATGGATGCGCAGAATTCCTTGACCGTGGTCTTCCCCGTCGAGCCGGTGACGCCCACGATGGCGGTGCCGTACCGGTTCCTTACGCCTGCGGCGATGTCCCCCAGCGCCTGCGTCGTGTCCTCCACGGTGATGATGACTGCACCGTTCCTGGGGACATCCTCCATGACGACGACCCCGGATGCTCCCTGGCTGATGGCCTTCTCGACGAAGGCATGGCCGTCGAAGCGCTCCCCGCGCAGGGCCACGAAGAGTTCTCCAGGAGCGATGTTCCGGGAGTCCGTGGACACCCCGGAAAATACCGTGTCCACATCCCCGGAGAGGATGTATCCATCGGTATAGGCAGCCACTTCCCTCGCGCTGATCCTCATTGCCTTGTTCCCTCCTCCAGGCACTCCCGGACGCACACACGATCGTCGAAGGCTACCTTGGTTGCGCCTATGATCTGGTAGTCTTCGTGGCCCTTGCCCGCAATGACCAGACAGTCTCCTGGTTTCATCTCACGGATGGCCCTGCAGATGGCCTGTCTGCGGTCGGACTCCACGGTGATTCTGTCCCTGTCGGGGATCCCCCTGAGTATATCGTCGATGATGGCCAGCGGATCTTCGCTCCGGGGATTGTCCGAGGTGACGACGGTCAGGTCCGCATGGGATGCCGCTATGGCCCCCATGATGGGGCGCTTGGTGCGATCCCGGTCTCCGCCGCAGCCGAATACGGTCAGGAGTCTGCCCCGGGTGAAGGCCCGGGCGTTTCTCAGGACGGTATCCAGCGCATCCGGGGTATGCGCATAATCCACGATGATGTTCAGCCCCTGCCCGTTGGGCACCGACTCCATCCTGCCCGGAACCCCCTGCAAATCCTCGATGCCCTCCCGTATCGTGGCGTTCGAGATACCCATGGCCTGGCAGACACCGACGGCGGCCATGATGTTGTAGGCGTTCATCTCGCCCCTGAGGCTGCTCTTCATGGAGATATCCCCCCCGGGGCTCACCAGGTGCAGGGAGAGGCCCTGGGAGGTGTTGTCCAGGGAGAGGGGATGGATGAGGGCCTCGGGGCCAAGCCCGAAGCTCAGCGCACCGGGCAGTTCCTTCAGGAGACGTCCGCCGTAGAGGTCGTCCGTGTTCAGAACGGCCGTTCCCTTCAGGTAGTGCGTGAACAGTCTCCTCTTGGCCTGGAAGTAGGCCTCCATGTCCCTGTGGTAGTCGAGGTGGTCCTGGCTGAGGTTCGTGAACAGTGCGTGACTGAAGGAAAGGCCGGCGATGCGGTCCTGGTCCAGGGCGTGGGAACTCACCTCCATGATGCAGGCCTCGACGCCGTGCCCATGCATGGAGTGGAGCAGCTCGAAGAGGTCTACCGGGCCCGGCGTGGTGAGCGATGAGCCGACCTGAGAACCGGAGTAGCGCGTGTTGATGGTCCCTATGACGCCGCAGGACTTCCCTGCACGCTGAAGGACCGACTCGATGAGATAGGTGGTGGTGGTCTTCCCGTTGGTGCCCGTGATTCCCACCATTTCCACCCCGGCGGCCCCGGGGTAGAGCATGTTCAGGATCGCCGGGAGCGCGGCCTTGGTGTCGGGGACCCTCAGGATGGCGGTATCAGGAGCATCTATCGCCTGTCCTGCATTGCTGATGATGATGGCCGCTCCCCTGCGCAGTGCATCCGCGATGAACCTGTGACCATCCGTCACGCTGCCCTTGAGAGCGATGAAGGCATCGTCTTTCTGAACGCGGGTGGAGTCGGCCCTGAGGGTTTTGAACGCCCTGTCAGGACCTGACACGGAGGCGCCGGGGAGTATGGGCAGGAGGTCCGAAGCCCTCATCCGCTGCCCCCCCTGGTTGCGATGGTGATGTTCGGGTTCAGGTCCATGATGGTGGCGCACTGTGATACAATTTCCTTGAACAAAGGGCAAGCGACGATACTGGCATAGTAAAAGGGACGGGGTTCGTTGATGCAGACGAGCATGGTCAGCCTGGTCTTGCCCGTTGCATCGATGACGCCGCCGATGAATGACGAGATGTAATCGCCGTCTGCATAGGAACCGGTGAGCTGGTCGATCTTCTGGGCGGTGCCGGTCTTCCCGAAGATCTGGAAGGAGGGCATGGCTGCGGATTCACCCGTTCCGCCCTTGACCGTGACGGTCTTCATGACGGCGACGATCTTGTCGCTGGCCTCCCGGGAGAGGACCTTGCGCATGATCGTGGGGTTGATTTCCTCGACGGCGCCGTTCTTGGCATCGCTGATGCGACTGACGAGATGGGGCTTCATCACCATGCCGCCGTTGATCATGGCGTTGAATGCCGTGACGAGCTGGATGCCCGTGACGGCGAGGCCCTGGCCGAAGGCGATGGTTGCCTTGTCCACGCTGGTCCAGGAACCCGGAGATCTCGTGATGCCCGCAGGCTCTCCGGGGAAGTCGATGCCCGTGGGCTCCAGCATGCCGAAGGCCTGGAGGCAGGTGTACATATCGCTGGAGCGGATGGGGTCCATGAGCTTGGCGATGCCGATGTTGCTGCTGTATTTGATGATGTCGCTCACCGGGAGCCAGCCGTATTTTTCGTGGTCATGAATGGTCACCCTGTGGAAGGTGTAGGAGCCGTTCTCGCAGAAGACGCTCTGGGACATGTTGAAGGCCTTCTTCTCCAGGCCCCAGGCTACCCACAGGGGCTTGATCACGGAGCCCGGCTCGAACGCATGGGTGACGGCCATGTTGGTATGCCCCTCCAGGTGGCGGTAGCTGCCCCTGTTGGGATCGAAGCTGGGATAGGAAGCCAGGGCCAGGATCTCACCCGTGGAGGGATTCGTGATGATGACGAAGCCGGATTGGGCCTTGTTGTCGGACACGGTCCTCTTCAGCTCCTGGAAGGCGATGTACTGGATCCTCCGGTCGATGGTGAGCCAGAGCGTGCTGCCGTCATTGACGTTTTCGGGCTGCAGGCCCCTGGCATAGATGATCCTGCCCATGCCGTCACGGTGTACGCCTATCTTGCGCTCCTTGCCCCTGAGGATGCCGTCGTAGTAGAGCTCGATCCCTTCGAGTCCCTTGCTGTCGAGACCCACGAACCCGATGAGGTTGGCCAGCGATTCGCTCTCCGGGTAGAACCGCTTCGCCTCGTCGTAGAAGCCGATGCCCTTGATCTTGAGAGCCTTGACGGCCTTAACCTCGTCCGGGGTCACCTGCCGCTTGACCCAGACGAAATACTTTTTCCCCGCAAGCCTCTTCTCCAGCGTCCGGCGATTGAGGCCCAGGGCCTTCGAGAGCTGCCGGGCGGCGGACGAACGATTTTCCATGATCCGCGGGTTGGCTGCGATGGATTTCACGTCGAGGCTGACCGCAAGGGGCTGTCCGCTCCGGTCGAAGATGGTTCCCCGGTGGGGGCTCAGCTCCACGGCGTGATCGAACCGCTTGTTGGCCTTCTCGATGATCAGGCCGGGATGGATGACCTGGAACTCGAAGGCCCGGGCGCTGACAAGCCCGAGCATGGCCAGGA
>DAITOA010000033.1:0-34912 GCA_036834365.1 Thermodesulfobacteriota bacterium
AGAAAACCGACAACTCGTCGATTTGGAGGCTGAAGTTTTATCTTTAATGTACATTATCTTCACTTTTCCCAGATTGAAGATTTCTTCGATAGATGTGTACTCCCCATTTCAGCCGGGTAACTGTTGATTAAGCAAAAGAACCATCAATTCTAATAGCTCAGTGAAAGCAGAGATTATGCACCAGAAGCAGCGGGGTGATGTGCCTTCTTGAAAACCGCTGATTTCGTACCATTCCATACGATTCATCCATACTGATTTTTCATAACTATAATTTTGAGTTACAGAGACACTCCACATGTCATCTCGCAACAATCAACACGCTTAACTGAGTCCAAGCTGCATTTTCGCAACATGCTTTACACGGCCTTGAGCGTCCGGTAATGGAGGTACGGGTTAGAAGACTCATATCCGATCGAGGTTTTCATGGGAGCTTCAGGCTGGAACGATCAGATGCGGGCGATGTTCGGGAGTATCGCCCACCGGTACGACTTCATGAACACCCTCATGAGCTTCGGCCGGGACAGGTCCTGGAGGAGGCGCGTGGTCGAGCTGGCCGACCTCCCCCCCCGCGGCGTCATGCTCGACGTCGGGGCCGGCACCGGCAGGATCTCCCTGGAAGCGTCCCGCCGCTTCGACGACGCGCGCATCGTGGCAGCGGACCTGACGGCCGAGATGATGAGGATCGGCATGAAAGACTGTCCCTCGCAGGTGAAGTGGACCTGCGCAGACGCGTTGTGGCTGCCCTTTCCCGATTCCACCTTCCATGCGGTCAGCTCGGGCTTCCTGGTCCGCAACGTCCCCGACATCCGCAGGGCCTTCTCTGAGCAGCTCCGGGTCGTCGCTCCCGGCGGCAGGGTCATCTGCCTCGATGCCGGCCCGCCGCCGGAGAACCTCCTGAAACCCCTCATGAAGATCCACCTCAATACGGTCATCCCCCGCCTCGGGGCGCTCATCTCCGGCGACCGCTCCGCATACCGGTACCTCCCGGCCTCCACCCAGGCATTCAAGACCGCCCGGGAGATAGCCAGCATTATGGAATCGGTCGGCATCACCGGGGTGAAGTTCGAACGCCACATGTTCGGTACCATCAGCATCGTGTACGGGAGAAAGCCCAGCTGAGGGGACACTCCATTCTCTGCGTACCAACGGAACACCCCATCGCCTTCGGCCTTGAATCTTGAAGATCCAGCACTGCAGCTCCTCCGGCACTGGCCTGCCCGTTCCCGTCACTCCGCTAAAAAAAGACGGCGGGGTGACAGGAACGGCAGGTCGATGATCTTTCTGCATAAGGATGGGGCGGCTACGGATTGAAAAAAGTCCGTGATTTATGTATAGTGCATTCTCCAGAGGACCGTTCCGGAATAACGGGTTGGGGGAAAGGCCATGCCTGCGAATCTGCCGCCGACATACCTCGAGGCCGAGAGGCGCTACCGGGAGGCCAGGACCGCCGAGGAGAAGATCGAGGCGCTGGAGGAGATGCTCGCGCTGATCCCCAAGCACAAGGGCACGGACAAGATGCAGGCGGACCTCAAGCGCCGCCTCAGCAGGCACCGGGAGGAGTCCCAGAAGAAGAAGGGCGCGGCAAAGCAGAAAAGCATGTTCTCCATCGACAAGGAGGGCGCCGCCCAGGTCATGGTCATCGGCCCGCCCAACACGGGGAAGTCGTCGCTCATCACCGCTCTCACCAATGCGGAGCCGGAGATCGCACCGTTTCCCCACACCACCCACAAGCCCACGCCCGGCATGGCGCCCTTCGAGAACGTCCAGTTCCAGCTCATCGACACCCCACCCTTAACTGCGGAGTATGTCGACCCCCTCATGATGGACCTGGTGCGCCGGGTGGACATCGTGGTGATCCTCCTGGACATAACGGCGGACCCCATCGGCCAATACGAGGACATGCTCGGTGTGCTCGGGGGGTACCGGATCTTCCCCGAGGGTGCCGACGTGCCCGAAGGCACCAGGAGGCCGGTCTTCTTCAAGAAGGTCCTCCTCGTGATGAACAAGGTGGACGACCCCGGCAGTCAGGAGGACTACCAGACCTTCCTGGAACTCATCGGTACGGAAATCCCGTCGCTGCCGGTGTCCATCCTCAACGGGAGGAACCTGGACCTCTTCATGCGGACGATCTTCGACCTGTCGGGCATCATCCGGGTCTACTCCAAGAACCCGGGCAAGGAGCCGGACCTGGACGAACCCTTCATCATCCCCCGGGACTCCACCCTCGAAGAGCTTGCAGGGAGGATCCACAAGGATTTCCTCACCAAGCTCAAGTATGCCCGCATCTGGGGGAAGAACATCCACGACGGCATGATGGTGCAGCGCGACCACGTCATGCAGGACGGCGACATCGTGGAGATCCATATCTGACCTGATGCGGCTACCCCATGCAGCCCGCGGCCTGTCGGAATCACGCACTTTTTCCCTTGCATCTCCCGAGAATCTTGTCTATGAGACACACGGTTTTCATGAACTGACCCGGGCGGACCCGGGCTTCCGATGAGAGGTTGGAACACGATGGACATATTTATTGCTGGCTGCGTTTTCATAGGGCTGTCGTTCTTCATCAGGAAGATGGCGACCTTCGATTGAGGAGAGGCAGGGCCTCCCTTCCATCCGAATGCCTTTGACAGGCGGACAGGGTTTCATTTAGACTGCAGGTTATCATGCATGCTCTTTCAGGAGGTGTGGTGTGCCGTTCATCCTGCCAACATACCGTCATCCTGACTTCAGCACCGGAGAACTCTCCCACGCGCCCGCAGTGAGCTTCGTCCGCTCGCCCAGGGACGGGGTCGCCCCCGACTCCTACCATGCCACCTCCATCTACCCGGAATACTTCCACCTCGGCTCGGGCAGGTGGGTGCTGCCCCGGGAGTCCCGGATGGACTGCGTGGCGGTCCTCCAAGCGGACGGGGCGCTGGTTGTGAAGGAGTTCCGGAACATCAGGGCCGGGGAGCAGGTGGCGTGCGGCAGGCACGAGAACGGCGAGGACGGCATCTTCGTGCACACCGGGGCCTTCGACTTCATGGACAGCTCCAGCGAGAAGTTCGCCTTCCGGAGCCGCATCACCCGCGAGACCTCGTTCTCCATAGACTACGACGAGCTCTACGACCTGCTGGAGTTCGAGCGCGAGTACGGCTTCATCCTGTGGGTCCTGGGACCGGCGGTGGTCTTCGACCGCGACGCGAGGAACGCCTTTGCGGAGCTCGTCCACCGCGGCTACGTCCACGGGCTGCTCGCAGGCAACGCGCTGGCCACCCATGACGTTGAGGCGGCCATCTTCTCCACCGGCCTGGGACAGGACATCTATTCCAAGCGCACCGTACCGCTGGGCCACTACCACCACCTGGACGCCATCAATGCCGTGCGCAGGATCGGGTCGCTGAAAGCCGCCATCGACGGCGGCTCGGTGTCGAGCGGGGTCATGAAGGCGGTGATCGACAGGGGCGTCCCCTTCGTGCTGGCCGGCTCCATCCGCGACGACGGCCCGCTGCCCGAGGTCACGGGCAATGCCTATGAGGCCCAGGACCGGATGCGCGCGCTCACGAGGAAGTCCACCACGGTGATCGCCATGGCCACCCAGCTCCATGCCATAGCCACGGGGAACATGGCCCCCTCCTACCGGGTGGAGTCCGACGGGACGGTGAGGCCCGTGTACTTCTACACCGTGGACATGTCGGAGTTCGCGGTGAACAAGCTGGCCAACCGGGGCTCGCTCACCGCCCGGTCGATCCTGACCAACGTCCAGGACTTCGTGGTGACCGTGGAGCGGGGTCTGCGGATGCGGCAGGGGTGACGGACCGCCACTTTTCCGTTTACTAAACCTGCGCCGTAATTTACATATCCATGAACTATCGAGAGGGTCGAGTGCATTCCACTCATCCGAGGGGGTTGTTATGAGGCGCATCAGCTTGAAGACCGTCATCCGCGCCTTCCTGTGGTTCGTCAACTTCAGGACCATGATCAAGATCACCATGTGGTGGCTGTGGCCGCGGCGTGACCGGACCTTCTTCATCTTCGAGGACAGACAGTACACCTACCGCGAGGTCTACCTCCAGGCGCAGCGCTATGCCGACTTCTTTCTCGCCGAGCGCATGCGACTCGTGGAGAGCGGCAGGCTCGGCCCGGACGAGCGCTTCGCCCTGGGGATCTACATGGAGAACGCCCCGGAGTTCGTCTTCGCCGCCCTGGGTGCGGGCCTGAGCAACTCGATCCTCTTCGCCATCAACACCGGCTTCCGCGGGGAGACGCTGGCCAGGGTCATCGACCAGGCCAGGATTACCCGGCTCATCACGAACGCGGGCTCTGCCGCCGAGGTGGAAAGCGCCCTGGCCGATGTGACCGTGCTCGGCCGATCGGACGTCCTCTTCGCCGGCAGCGAGGAGGAGCTCGCGGGCAGGGGCTACCGGCTGCTGGACCAGGCCGTAGCAGGGCCCGTATCCCCCGGCCTGCGCAGGAGCATGGTGAGGGTCGACAACTTCAGCCCGGTCATCATCATCTACACCTCCGGCACCACCAGCCTCCCCAAGGCGGTACCCTGCACGCACATCAAGCTCGTGGGCGCGGGCTTCGTGGTGGAGTTCGACGTCCGCCTCACCAAGAAGGACCGGGGCTATATCTCCATGCCGCTCTTTCATTCCAACGCCTGGTACATCGGCATCCTGCCGCAGATGATCGCGGGGAGCAGCTTCCTGCTCAAGCGGCGCTTCAGCGCGCGGGCCTTCGAGGAGGACATGCTGGCCTGGGGCGTGACCTTCCTGAACTACGTCGGCCAGCCGCTCCACTACATCATCGACGCCCTGGAGAAGAAGTACGGCAGTCCCGAGGCCGTCGAGCAGGCCCTGGCCGGGCACCCGAAGAACCGCTTCCGCCTCGCCTACGGCAACGGCGCTTCGGTGGTGGACCGCCGGAAGCTCATGCGCTACCTCGGCATGGAGCACATCTTCGAGATTTACGGGTCCACGGAGGCGGTCATCACCACGGCCAACCGCCGTGGCGACCCCATCGAGTCCGTGGGCAGGGCGCCGAAGTCGGTGGTCATCCTCAACGAGCAGGACCGGGAGTGCCCCCCCGGGGTGGCGGACGCCAACGGACAGCTTATGAACTACGACCAGGCCGTGGGCGAGATCTGCAGCGCCGTGGGCAGCGACAACCTCAGGTTCGAGGGCTACCTCGGCGACGCCAAGGCCACCACGCAGAAGTTCAGGAACGGCATCTACCACTCGGGCGACCTGGGCCACATCCGCATGGTAGGCGGCAGGCGCTACCTCTACTTCAACGGCCGTACCGACGACTGGATCCGCAAGGACGGGGAGAACTTCTCCGCCGAGAACGTCCTGCAGTATGCCCAGGAGATGCCCGGCGTGGACATCGCCATCGCCTACGGCGCGCCGTGCGATGTGTCCGACGAGAAGGTCATGGTCACGGTCCAGATGAAAAAGGACGCCGCCTTCGACCCGGACGCGGTCCATGCATGGCTCCTGACCCGGCAGAAGGAGGGCGGCATGGACCCCAAGTGGATGCCCGACTTCATCCGCATCATCGAGGGCTTCCCGGTCACCGACACTCACAAGATAGTGGTGAGGCCCTACAAGCGGGAGCACTACAACATGGAGCGCGACCCCGGCATGGTGGTGTACTACCGGACCAAGGGGGACGAGACCTACACCCTCCTCACGCCGGAGCGGTACAAAGACCTCAAGGCCCGATTCGTCGCCAACGGACGGGAGTCCCTGCTGGACTGAGAGAGGGTTCAGGTCCGGAGGATCTCCGTACCCGCCCGGCCGGCCACGGCGTCCTCGATGGCCTCGATGGAGGTGATGACCGCCCTCGCCCCGCCCGCATCGAGGAAGTTCACCGCGGCCTGAACCTTCGGCAGCATGGATCCTTCGGGGAACTCTCCCCTCTCGGCATACCGTCTCGCCCGGTCCACGGTGAGGGTGTCCAGGAACCGCTGGGCGGGGGTCCCGAAGCCCACCGCCACGCCGGGCACGTCGGTGGCGACGACGAAGGTGTCCACCCCCACCTCCGAGGCCAGCCTGGCGCTGGCCAGGTCCTTGTCGATGACCGCGTCCACCCCGGCGAAGGACCTGCCCTCGCGCACCACCGGTATCCCGCCCCCGCCGCAGCAGACCACCACGAAGTCCATCTCGATGAGCCTCATGATCTCGTTCTTCTCCACGATGGTCAGCGGTTCGGGCGAGGCCACCACCCGCCGGTAGCCCTTCTCGGTCCTCCTCACCGGGTATGGGAGGTTCCCGGCCCGCTCCGCGTCGAACACCGGGCCGATGGGCTTGGTGGGATTGGTGAAGGCCGGGCTCTTCTCGTCCACCACCACATAGCTGATGAGGCTCACCAGGGGCTTGCTCGCAGCGATGCCCTGGCGCATGAGCTCGCTGTCGAGGGTGGACTCGATCATGTAGCCGATCTGCCCCTGGGTCTGGGCCACGAGGATCTCCAGCGGCATCCTGGGCACCTCCTCGGTGCACTCCTGCTGGAGGAGGAGGTTGCCCACCTGGGGTCCGTTGCCGTGGGTGATGATGATGCGGTAGTCCCTGGTGAGGCGGGCGATCTGGGCTATGGGCACCCTGAGGTTGGCGAACTGCTCGTCGATGGTCCCCTCCTGTCCCTTCCTGATGAGGGCGTTCCCTCCCAGGGCCACGAGCAGGATGGGCTTGTGCAGGGTCTCCATGTCCGCCCCCCGGGTCATGCGAGCCCCAGCGTCTTCAGCTCGTCCAGCAGGACCTCCTCCAGGGTCGGGCTGCCGTGGTCCTCGTACTCGTACCGCACCCTGATGGCAGGCTTGTTGACGGACAGGATCCTCGTGAGCTGGATGGGCGTGGCGAACAGCACGAGGTCGCAATCCGAGGCGTTGATGGTCTCTTCCAGATCGGCTATCTGGGCCGGGCTGTACCCCATGGCGGGCAGGACGAAGCCGATGTGGGGATAGGCACGGTAGGTCGACCGGATAGACCCGACGGCGAAGGGCCGCGGGTCGACGATCTCCGAGGCGCCGAAGGCCCTGGCCGCGATGGACCCTGCGCCGAAGGGCATCTCGCCGTGGGTGAGGGTGGGCCCGTCCTCCACCACCAGGACGCGCCGCCCGTGGATGCGCTCCGGCTCGCTGACGAGCACGGGCGAGGTGGCCAGGACGATCCGCGCCCGCGGGTTGTAGGCGGCGATGTTGGCCCGGACCTGATCCACCTGCGACTGGTGGGCGCTGTCGACCTTGTTGATGACGGCGATGGCGGCCATGCGCATGTTCGTCTCTCCCGGGTAGTACAGCAGCTCGTGGCCCGGCCGGTGCGGATCGAAGAGCACGATGTGGACGTCGGGCCGGTAGAAGGGCGTGTCGTTGTTGCCCCCGTCCCAGACGATGATGTCGGCCTCATCCTGGGCCCGCTCGAGGATCTTGCCGTAGTCCACCCCGGCATAGACCGTGATCCCCTGGTCCACCAGGGGCTCGTACTCCTCCCGTTCCTCGATGGTGCACTTGTGGAGGTCGAAGTCCTCGTACGACGAGAAGCGCTGGACCTCCTGGGCGAGGAGGTCTCCGTAGGGCATGGGGTGCCTCACCACCACGACCTTCCGGCCGAGCCTCCGCAGGATGGTGCACACCTTCCGGGTGGTCTGCGACTTCCCGCACCCGGTCCTCACCGCGCAGACCGCCACCACCGGCTTGGCGGCCCTGAGCATGGTGTAGGAGGCGGCGATCATGATGAAGTCCGCCCCGTGCGCCATGGCGACGGAGGCCTTGTGCATCAGCTCCACGTACGGGACGTCGCTGTAGGAGAAGGCCACCAGGTCGGCCCGGTGCTCCGTGATGAGCCGGGCCAGGTCCGCCTCGGGGAAGATGGGCACCCCTGCCGGGTAGAGTCCCCCGGCCAGGGCGGCCGGGTACGACCGCTGGCTGATGTCCGGTATCTGGGCGGCGGTGAACGCCACCACCTTATAGCGCGGGTTGTCCTTGAAGTAGACGTTGAAGTTGTGGAAGTCCCTCCCCGCGGCCCCCATGACGATGACCTTCTCGACCATGGCCTCCCCCCTACGCATCCGTCCCTCCCCTGTGACGATCTTGCGGGAACTCAGGGATATTGTAACGGGATAGCCCTGCCCTGTCCAGTCGATGCCGCCCGTCCCTGTTGCACCCGGGGTGTTTCCGTGCGAAGATCCACTCCATGGCACAGGAGATCGAAACCACGCTCGCCGTCGCCTGCAGCGATCCGGCCGGGCTCATGGAGGAGATCGCCGCACTGAGGTCCCTGGGCCCCTACCGGCTCGTCCCGGGTCCGGCGTGCGCCCTGGGTGACACCTACTATGACACCCCTTCCCGGCTCCTGTCCGCCCGGGGCATCGCGCTGAGGACCAGGGAGCTCGGGGAAGAGGTGCTCTTCTGCATCAAGCAGGACGAGCGCCTCGACGAGACGGGTACGGCCGTCAGGGACGAGATCGAGCTGCCCTGGTCGAGGCAGTGCATCGACCACGCCTCCCACATCCTGCACAAGCTCGCCTCGGGCATCAACGAGGTCCTGCCGGAGGCCGGATCACCCCGGGAATGCCTCGCCTGCCTCGGCCTCGTCCCCATCCAGGAGCGCCTAACGGACAGGCTCGTCCTGGACGCCTCGTACGCGGACGGCCCCTTTCCGGGAACCGTGGCGGAGATGGCGCTGGACCGGGTCCGCTACACCGTGGCCGCCCTGGGCGTCCTCCACCACGAGATCGAGATCGAGGCGAAGCTGCCGGACGATACGGGACCTGTCAGGGAGCTCGCATTACTCCTCCGGCAGCGGTACCCTGAGAGCCTGAGGCCCTGGCGCCACAACAAGCTCGTCACCGGCTTCGCTCTGGAGCGGCTCATGGCCGAAGGCAGGCTGCCCGTGGTCCCGGGGAGGTACACCCACCCGGCCGCTGAGGCCTACGACGCCATGGATGCCATGCTGAGAGGTCTCGATTCCTGGACAGGGTAGATTATTACGGCATCGATCCGTTGTCTGATCTTGCAGAGGTCCGATTCTCCATGGTCAGGCTGTACCTAACCTATCCATGGGTTGGGGTGAGTACAGAGAGAATATCCGGCTCAAGGGGGACTTCAGCCATACGACCCAGACCCTGATGAAGTCCCTCCTTTATGAACCGTAATAATTACTCGTAACGCATAAGGAAAAAATCAATGGGAGAATTCGTGTAACCTCCCAGCACGATTTTCCCATCCGACTGGAGGGCGATATCACTTGTAAAATAACCGTCAGGCCCTATGACCATCCCGTCCGAATCAAAAGAAGTATCAAGGCTGCCATCAGAAGTGTAGCGTGCGAGGACGATATAAGCTTCATCTTTGCTGACAGCATACGTTCCTCCCACCACGATCATCCCGTCTTCCTGGATGACAATCCCTCCGGCTTCTCCTTCAATCCCTCCTGTCGGTGTCAGTGCTATCCCACCCGAACCAAAGGTAGTGTCCAGGGTGCCATCGGTATTGAAGCAGACAAGAAAGATATTCACACTGGTCACACCCGGAGCACTTCCTGCGACTATAATCTTTCCGTCTGCCTGAATGGCTATCGAAGGGTCCGGGGAGGCTATCGTCGTCTCAACTACCCCATCCGCATCAAAGGTGGTATCCAAACTGCCGTCGGCATTGTAGCGAACCATGGTCAAGAATCTATCGGATCCTGCATATCCAACCACCACGATCTTCCCGTCTCCCTGGATGGCAATCCCATGGGCTTCATCATCGGAAGACCCTACCGGTGTGGTCACTATCCCGTCCGTATCAAAGGCGGTATCCAGGCTGCCGTCGGTGTTGTAGCGAACCACGGCAATATCCGTATCGGATCCATTATCCGAGTATCCCGCCACCACGATCTTCCCGTCTCCCTGAATGGCAATTGCATGGGCTTCATCATCGGAAGTCCCCACCGGTGTGGTCACTATCCCATCCGCATCAAAGGCGGTATCCAGGCTGCCGTCGGTGTTGTAGCGAACCACGGTAAAATCCGTACCGGATCCCTTACCCGAGTATCCTGCCACCACGATCTTCCCGTCTCCCTGGATGGCAATTGCACGGGCTCCATCATAAGAAGTCCCTACCGGTGTCGTCACCATCCCGTCTGAATCAAAGTCAGTATCCAGGCTGCCGTCGGTGTTGTAGCGAACCACAGCAACATCCGTATCGGACCCATTATCCGAGTATCCTGCCGCCACGATCTTCCCGTCTCCCTGGATGGCAATCCCATAGGCCCTGTCCCAAAGAGCCCCTATCGGTGTTATTGCTATCCCATCAGTCCCGAAGGTATCATCGAGGGCCACGGCATGGCTCGTGTCCTCCGGCATTCCACTCACCTCGGTGGATGTCCCTGACTCACTATTGGAATTTACCGCAGTCACCACATAGTAGTATGTCGTTCCGTTGGTCAGCCCTGTCTGGGTGTAAGGATTGGCAGCATCAGCAATCTTTGTGCCGTTGCTCAACGTCACGTCCGGCGTGGTTGACCAGTAAATGTTGTAAGAGGTTGCGCCTGTTACTGCAGTCCAGGCGATGATTACCTGGCCGTTTTCCGGTGTGGCGGTAACACCTGTCGGTGCGGCCAAGCCGCCTCCTCCTCCGCCGCCACCACCGCAGGAAGCGAAAAAGATGAACAGGCAAAAAGCCAGAAACATGGATTGGGTATGTTTCGATATGACCATTTTAAATCCTCCCGTTCAAGCAGACTCAAGAAAGCCATGGAATCAATCACCAAGACGGCATGCGCCATACGGATGCTTAACCAGACAGAAGCTTTGATCTCCACCTTTTAGAAAATACCACTTTCACATGGATGTCAACCGCAGTTTGATTGCCGTTCTCGGACGTTTTGGCAAGACTCGTTTGAGGCATGGGCTTCTTCTGGAGCATAGGTTTCTTCAGTGAAACCGCATGGTATGTGCCGTTCCATGTGCTTTGCCGCCACTGCATCTAGGTAATCACTCTCCCCGGTCATGGAGGAGCCGGTCCTGTCATTTCAAAACAGGATACCCGGACTCGTCTCAGGACTGGGGTGTCAAAGATGGGATTCTTCATGCGCATCGCCCTTGGCGGCAAATCACAATGGAATTGTCTTTTGTGCCCATTGTCAATCCACTGCCAATCAAATCATATTGTATTGAAACTAGGCGGCATATGAACGAGTGACACCCAGGCCCGGCTGAGAGCGATCCGGCTCGGCCGAGATTGATGACAGAGGAGGATGTATGAGAAAGAGCGTCTTCGTCACCGGAGCGGCCATGGGCATCGGAAAGGCCGTTGCAGCCCATTATGCAGACAAGGGATGGCATGTCGGCATCACCGACGTCGATGAACCTGCACTGGAATCTTTCAGAAAGGAGTACGGCGGCAAAATAGCCTATTCCGCCGTCATGGATGTGAGGGACGAGAAAAGGACGGCAGAGGTTATCGCCGACTTCGCACAAGCGGCGGGCGGGAAGATCGACCTTTTCATCAACAATGCAGGCGTCGCCTGGATGGAGCCCTTCGAGGCCCAGCCCTTATCCAACCACCATGCCATTCTCGATGTGAACAACAGGGGCATGCTGAACTGTGCCTACCATGCGTTTCCTTACCTGAAGGACGCCCGGGGCACCCTGGTCAATCTGTGCTCGCAGGCAGCCAACTATGGCGTGCCCACAGAGACGACCTATTCCGCATCAAAGTTCTTTGTCCGGGGATTCACCGAGGCTTTGAGCATCGAATGGCAGAAATACGGCATCTATGTATGCGCGATCTGGCCGAACTTTGTGGATACCCCCATGATGGAGAAATGCAGCAGCATCGTCTCCAGGCGCGTCGGCATCAACCTGACGACCCGGGATGTGGTGAAGATGATCTCGATTGCCGTCGGGTTGAACATGAAGTTCCTCGTGCACTGGCATGTGGACACCCTCTTCTGGAGATTCCTGATGGCGGCGGGGGTCAAGCAGCCCCAGTTCATCACCCGCTATATCTACAAGAAGATAGCAGGATACTGAGGTTCTCTGCTGTATGTTGGATGGCAGGTCGGTTTGGGCAGGAGGCTTGAGCTACATCATCTTTTAAGATAAACGCCGGAAAGACACAAAGGAGGAAGCCTATGGCGATGGGGAATTTTATGGGGAAACCTTTGGAGGATTATACCTATGAGGATCTCATGAAGCTGAAGAGGACGC
This sequence comes from Thermodesulfobacteriota bacterium, assembly GCA_036834365.1. GTDB lineage: Bacteria > Desulfobacterota > Desulfomonilia > UBA1062 > UBA1062 > MWEI01. Next base: position 12,181 of record DAITOA010000033.1, read on the forward strand.
AGCTCATGGATCTGTTCCACCAGCTCGACGCCCCGGCCATGTCCGAGATGCGCGGCGAGTACCGGGCATACCTCCTTGACAGCGGGTATGTCATCAACATGTTCCTGGCCAAGCTCTATCTCCATTTCACCTGGGGAGACTGGCAGCACAAGGCCTTCGAGCCCCTCGGCGACCGGAACGGCCATGGGTACAACACCTTCATCACGACACAGTCGCACCTGGTTGAGAACTACTTTGCGGCGACCCTCATGAAGATCGTTTCCCTCGTACGGTCGCTCTTCAGACTGAACTCGCCCCAGAGGCTGGCCCGCATCATGCTGAACAAGACCTCCATGGTCTCGTCGGTGTTCGACGGCAGGCCCTCGTTTCAGCTCAGCTACAGGGACTACAACACGTTCTACACCAACACCATGACGGACGAGGTCCGCAGGGTGAACGACACGCTGTATCTCGGCATAGGAAGGCTCACCATAACCTTCGGCAAATACAACCCCATGCCGTTCATGCTCGTGGGACCGGTCAATCCCTGGGTCGGGCCGGACATACCGTACCCCAGGGGGTAGAGGTTTTTAAGATGCCGGCCGGGCATCGAGGATCAATGATCGTGGGGCGGTCATATACATGCCTTGACAGGGAAGAGCCGATTGGTCAAAGGTGCTGTCACTGTCATCTGACGTGAAGGTGAACCCATGAAGCATGTACGCTGCACCGATGTGCAAGGATTCGATGCCCCGGCCCTGGGACTGGAAGGCACTGCAAAGATGAGGCTCAGGCTCCTGTCCGAGGACTCCACGTGGATCGAGCTCGAGCCGGGCGGTCATACGCCCGACCATAGACACGACGACAAGGAACGGATCGTGGTCGTGTCGGGAAGGGGCGTCATCAGGCTGGGAGGCCTGCGCAAAGAGATCGGACCCAACGATTTCATCGAGATCGACGCCGGGGATCACCAGCTCATCAACACCGGCAGCGACCTGCTCGCCTTCGTGTGCTTCAGAAACCAGCGCTGAGAGCGGGGGGCATGATGTCGAGATGATCTCATGCCCCTCCGTGCAGGCCGGGTCGTTCACCTGCCGCGGCAATGAGCACCGGAGGGAGCCGTTCTCCATCCGTGGCATGAAAGGTTCTAGCGCTTCCCTCGTGCCTTCCGGTGCATGTCCCGCAGACCTTCCACCTCGTCGCAGACGTCCCTGAAGCCGCAGGCGTCACAGTCCTGCTCCAGGTCGTCGAAGATCCTGTTCATGGCCCCGATTATCCGGGCGGCCTTCTCGCCCGTGGGCCTGAAAAGCCGTATGTCCTGCGGGGATGAGGTGATGAAGATCACCTCCGCGGCATCCACATAGTCCAGCTTCCGGTACTCGCGGATGAGCTCGTTGCCGATCATCCTCAGGGAAAGCCCGTTCATCCGGGCCTGCCTGCTCACCCTGCCCCATTCCCTGTTCTGCTGGGGCACCGCCCTGAGCATGTATCCCTCGAGGCAGAGCCTGAAGCGGATCATGTCCAGCTCCTGGAACCGGTCATAGGCATTGTCCCCGGTGAAGCCGTGGACGCCCGCGAGGACGATCTTTCCGAAGGGGGCCTTGCCCGGGGCGAGCCCGTCGAGATCCGGTCCGACGACGGTTATCCGGCCGTCTACGACCATGTCCGATGAATCCGTCCACATCAGAAAGGCGAGGGACTCCGTCTGGGGATGCCCCAGCTCGATGGCCGTATCGGTGCTCAGGATGATGTCGCCGGGCCGGCCCCTCGGCCAGGTCCTTTCCGGGTCGAAGAGACAGGTGCCTGCCTTGATCCGGAGATCACCCGATGCAAGGGCCTGCCTCACCTCGTCGAGGTGCTGGTCGAACACGTTCATCAGCCGGGGCTCTACCCCTTCATCCAGGTGCAGATCTTCCTGAAGGTCGGCTCGAAGGCCTTGAGGAATTTGTCATCCAGCTCGAACCAGTAGATCGCGAAAACGATCAGCATCGAGGCCGTTGCGGCAAGCCCCAGTCTCCGTGCAAACGAAAATATCCTTACCATGTCCGTCTCCTGTTCTGTGAGCTGAATGCCTCAGTTTCCCGACCTCCTGGCCAGAACCTTCCTGCGCGCGAACTCGGCCGCCCCCAGGGAGCCCATGAGCTGCGGGTCCGTGGAGAGCTGTACGACATCGAACCGGAGGATCTTCTCCAGGGCCTTCTTCAGCCCCAGGTTCTTGGCGCACCCGCCGGTCATGGTGACCTCCCGCTCGACCCCGGCGCTCTTGAGCATGGTGAAGCACCTCTTGGCCACCGCTGCCTGGATGCCCGCCGCAATGTCCGCAGGGTCCTTCTTCTGGGCCACCAGGCTCACCACCTCGGACTCGGCGAACACGCTGCACTGCGAGGTGATGGGGACGATCTGCCTTGCCTTCAGCGACATTGCCGAGAACTCCTCGAAGTCGACCTCGAAGGCCCGGATCATGCTCTCGAAAAACCTTCCCGTACCGGCGGCGCACTTGTCGTTCATGGCGAAGTGCCTCACCGATCCGTCCGCATCGATGCTGATGCCCTTCATGTCCTGGCCGCCGATGTCCACGATGGTCCTCACCCCGGGGTTCGTTATGTGGACCCCCATGGCGTGGCAGGTGATCTCCGAGATGTTCTCGTCCGCAAAGGGCACCCGGTTGCGGCCGTAGCCGGTCCCGATGAGGTAGGCGAAATCGTCGAGACCCCTGACGCCGTGCCGGGCGTCGCAGCTCCGGAGGGCCTCCTCGATGGAGAGCATGGAGGTCTTCTCCGGGTCGAGCTTGCTCCTCACGATGGAGGTGCCCAGAACCACACCCTCCATATCCATGATGGCCGCCTTGCCGTAGGTCGATCCCACGTCGCAGCCGCAGACAAAGTTCTTGTTCATCGCAGTCTCCCTTTCTCCTGTTCTCACCACTCGCTGTCGTCGTCGATCACGAGCAGGCTCTCGTCCAGGGGCTTCGCCTTCATGACGTTGAACATGAAGTTGCTGATCTGGTCCCTGATGCCCTGGTGCGAGCACACCCGCGAGTCCATGAGCTCGTAGTCGAAGATGCAGAAGGGTATGCCCTTCTTCTGCGCCTGCTCCTTCATGACGCCGGTCATGGCCGAGCTGCTCCTGCAGCCGATATGTCCGGCAACGAGGATGAAGTCGGCGTTGAACTTCTCGTACATGTGCCAGAGGTCGGGCAGGTAGTTCTCCATGGGCCCCCGGGTGTGCCGGGCCATGGTCGCGTTGCACCACTTCCTCGCCAGGCCCTTGAGCATGGTGCCGTTCGTGCTCGTGTCGATGAACATGTCCTCGAAGTGACCGAACGACTCCATGTCGTTGAGGCAGGCGATGCCCCAGCACCGCTCGAGCCAGTTCCAGAAATGGGCATAGGCGAACGTGGGCGGGTTCCAGAGCACGGCCCTGAAGCGCAGGTCCTTCAGCGCGGGCTCCTTGCGCTCATAGGCCTTCCTGATGATCTTGTGCGTCTCCTCGTACCAGGCTGAGCTCTCGCTGTTGCCCGGGTCTATGTTGTAATTCCAGAAGTGGGTGATCCAGATATTCTCATTGGCCAGCGGCGGCGTACCGGATGCGGCCATCTCCCAGCGCTCCAGCTCCAGCTCGTTCATCCGGTTGTACCGGGTGAGTATCTCCCGCAGCCTGTCCCAGTCCATGCGGTGTCCCGTGTGCTTTTCCAGAAAGGCGATCATGCCCCGCATATCCTCCACGAACAGGTCCAGGGCGTCTTCATCCTTGAAGTTGTACGGGATGTCGAGTCGGTATGCAGGCACGTTCAGGTTGTCCTCGTAATAGCCGTACGATGCCATCCCGGCCTCGCAGGGCAGGTTGTTGGAGATGAGGACCTTGACATCCCTGGGGATCTCGCCGGCTGCGAACACGCCTGCGGTGATGCGGGGATAGCTGCAGGTGTCACCGGGCAGGCCGTTGTTCTCGATGAGGTCCATGTACTTGTCGCAGGTGTGCTGGTCCTCCATGGGAAGAAGCGCGGCAGGCAGCTCGGTCATGAAGTACTTGAGGTCCATGGCCTGATAGATCTCGGTGGGCACCATGCAGTTCGCCAGCACCGTGTCCTTGGTGCCGTGGACGATGTTTTTCAGCGAACGTACGACCCCCTGGACGACCCGGTGCACGTTGAGGTTCGACAGGAGCAGGGCCGTGCCGCTGCGGCCCTCGTTGTAGCGCTTGACCAGGTTGTTCGTCTTGAGGAGATCGTATATCCACGGGTATTTGAACAAGGACACGACCACCCTGTAGGGGTTGGTCGCCACAAGACCCAGGATGGCGAGCCAGTTCAGGCCCCAGTACTTGAAGTCGACCCACTGATCCCTTATGTTGCCCCGGTATTTCAACATGCGCTTCCTCCCCCTATCCTGCCAATGCTTTTGCCAGCCGCTTGCCCTCTATGAGCTCGATGAACGCCTGCACCCTGGTCCTCAGCTGTCCCTCGCCCACAAACGCGTACTCCCGCTCGATCCTCACCACGGGCATGCCGGAGTCCCTGAGCTTGGGCACGCCGGATACCGCCTCGTATCCCCACAGGTCGCAGAACTTCATGGTCTCGAAGATGATCCCGTCGGCCCGGAACTCCCCGGCCCACCTCTTCAGGGATCCCTCCCTATCCTTGAGCTTCTCCATCATACGCGGGCATTCGCAGGTCGTGAGGTAGTGCCGCGCCAGGCTCTCGTAGGGGTCGCCCTCCTCGCCGATCTCCTCAAGCCCGGGCAGGGAACCGAAGCAGTAGCGGTCCGCCACCACGAGCCCACCCTGCTCCTCGATGAGCTCCGTGAACCTCGGGTTGTCGAAGATGGACCCCACCACCATGACCCGTGCGCGGAAGTCCTTTATCCCTTCCCTCTTCTCCACCGCGGCGATGAGCTTCTTCAGCGGCCCCAGCAGCATATCCTTCGGCGCCGTCTTCGAGGCCACCATCACGGTGTGGAACTCGGTGCCCGTGATCCTCGGGTGCTCCTCCTTCCGAAGGTCGGATAGCCTCCTGAGCAGGGCATTGAAGGCGTTGTGCCTGCGGATCGCCTCAGACAGCGCCTCGTCGCCCGCATCCATGCCGCAGGACTGGGCCATCTTCTGCGCCGCCCTCCTCAGGTCCTTGGCCATGAAAGCGAAGCCCGGCTCATAGAGCTTGCGCGGCGTGTCGAGGAAGTGCGTGAAGAAGCCTTCCCTGCCGGCATGGATATCGAGCTGATCGAAATGCTGCCCGCACCTGGTGATGTGCGTGCAGCTCGACGCGAAGACCAGGCCGCCGAGGAAGTCGTACGCCCCGTCCAGGGCGTTCTCCAGGATGCTCCGCGCATACGAGCAGATGAAGGGCGAAAGGTAGTGGGTGGCGAGCTCCGTGCTGCCCGCACCCGGCGCCCTGAGCCTCACCGGAAAGGCGCCTCCCATGGAGAGAAGCGGCTCGGGCACCAGGTAGCAGTTGCACCCGACGGCAGTCCTCCCCTGCGAGAGCGCCTCGTCGACCAGAGGGTTCCTCGGGCTGTCCAGCAGCCCCTCGAAAAACTCCATTTCCTTCAGTTTCTTCATTACCATCACCCGCCTCGTTCTTTCATGAAATGGCATGGCCGGGTCATACCCCGAACACGCCGAGAATCTCCCTCACCGCATCGACGCTCCTACCCCCCGGCAGGTCCAGAAGGGGCCTGCCTGCAATGTCGAAGCCCCTGATCCCGTCGTCCTCGACCAGGAAGCCGAGCAGTTCCAGGCCACCCAGGTCCGCCGCGACCGCTTCCTCCCCATTCCTCAGCCGGTTGAGGATCACCCCGGCCCTGTCGTACCTCATGACCCTGCCCGACACCTCGTGGATGGTCTTTATGACATTGATCCCCTTGGCGCTCGCATCCGAGACGAGAAGGAGGTGCGTCACCGTCTCCATGACCCTGCGGTTGACCTGCTCGATCCCTGCCTCGCCGTCGATGATCACGTAGTCGAACTGGGCCGCCAGGTTCTCGATGATCTCCTTGAGGTAGCCGTTCACCTTGCAGTAGCACCCCTCGGTCTCGGGCCTGCCGATGGCCAGGAAGGCAAAGCCGTCCTTTTCCTCCATGGCCTCGAACACCTGGTAGTCGAGGCCCGACAGGATGGAGATCCTGTCCTCCCTCATGCCGCCTTTCGCCGCGGCGATGAGAGAGTTCCTGATGTCGTCCACGGTCCTTCCGACCTCCACGCCCAGGGCCGAGGAGAAGCCTATGGCCGGGTCCGCGTCGATGGCGAGGATCCTCGCGTTCTTCCTCTCGAGCAGCACCTTGACGATGAGGGCGGATACCGATGTCTTTCCCACCCCGCCCTTTCCGCACACGGCTATGATCTTTGTGGCCATGGTACCTTCCCTCTGCCTGCCGTCTTGTTATGCAGGAGCCTCTAAAACGCCCTGTTCCTCCCCCTGCCGTAGAAGTTCCGCACCTGCTCGGCGAAGGTCTCATAGGTCTCTGTCGTGGTGTATCTGAACGTGTATCCCGCGTCCCTGATCTTCCGGTTGCTCGCGAGCCAGGGGAACCTGATGAGGGCCAGCGGTGCGCTCGGAAACTCGGTGAGGAAGGACAGGTTCATCTTCCAGGCCAGGTCCATGGCCGGGGCCATGAGGAACGGAGGCAGGGGCAGGACCGTGCCCCCGGTCATGGCGACCATCTTCCTAAACGTCATGGTGCCGTCCGCGGCAAGGTTGAACGCGCCGCTCAGGTTGCTGCTCAGGAGGAAATGCATGCTGTCCGCCACGTCGTCTTCATGGACGAACTGGAAGGGCTTCATGTCCCAGGGGAGCATGACGACCCTCTTCATGAGGTGTCTGCCGAGGGGATTCTTGTAGAAGTGCGGTCCGCAGACGAAGCAGGGCCTCACCACCGTGTGATGCGTATCAGGATGCCTTTCCCTGAACTCCTCCACCACGGTGTTCTCCAGGGCCGCCTTGTTCTTCCCGTAGAGAAAGTCGTCGTTCCCCTTAAGGGGCATGTCTTCGGTCAGCCACGCGGGATTGTCCCTGTGGCCGCCGTAGGCCGTGGTGGACGAGACCTGCATCACGTTCCCGATCCCGAGCTTGCCGCATGCATCATGGAAATTGACGGTGCCCTTCAGGTCGATGTCGTCGATGAGAGCCGCGTCATGGATCACGGATATGACGTAGGCCGCGTGGACGGCCCAATCGATGTGGAAGCGGGACATGACGCCGGTCAGGTCGTCCCGCACGTCATGCCTGATAAAGGTCATCCTGTCCCGGTAACAGGGCGGGTCGAAGATATCGATGCCGATGATCTCCCCCACGTCCTCCCGGCGGCTGAAGCGCTCCACGATCCTCTGGCCGATGTAGCCCGATGCGCCCGTTATGAATACGTTCTTCTTTTCTACCCTGTGCTCGCACATGAGATCCCTGCCTCCCGGTCAGCTGGTCCGCATCTTCATGATGGGCTTCACTATTGCCTCCGGAATGAAGTCAGAGAGCCTGTGGCAGAGTACCCAGACCAGCCTGTTCGAGATATCATGGGGCAGATACCTGACGAGGCCCAGGTGGCAGATCTTGTTCAGCAGTCCCGGGACATACCGCGGCCTCCCATTCAGGAGGGAGGGGAAGGCCCCCTTCATCAGCTCATCCACGCTCAGGTAGCTGGTCAGGACCGGGATGAAATCCAGCGGTACCCCGGCGTCCTCCATGAGGGCCGTCCTGGTGAAGAGCGGGTTGATGGCCGCGATGACGATCCGGCTTCCGCGGGGGAGCTCCATGCGCATGCCCTCCGTGAAGCTCTGCGTGTACGCCTTGGTCGCCGCGTAGACGGACATCATGCGGACAGGCTGGAAGCACGACCCGGAGGAGACGTTCAGGATGGCCCCCTCGTTCCGTTCGACCATGGCGGGCAGGAAGAGCCTGGAGAGCTTCGTATACGCCAGCACGTTGAGCAGGATCATCCTTTGGAGCCTCTCCTCCGGCATGTCCTCGGTCCTGCCCCACCAGCATATCCCGGCATTGTTCACCAGGGTATGGATGTCACCCAAGGCCGATATGACCTCCGCATGGATCTTCTCCGGACCGTCAAAGGCCGTGAGGTCACCGTAGAACGTCCGGACCGTGATGCCGTACGTGCTCCTCAGCTCTGCGGCCCAGGTCTCCAGGGCTTCCTTCTCGGAAGGCAGGTCTGCCAGGGCCAGATAGGCCCCTTCACGGGCAAAGCACAGGGACAATCCCTTGCCGATGCCCCTGGAGGACCCGGTTATGAACACTTTCTTCCCTTTGTAGCTGATCATCTGTCTTCTCCTCATCCCGGTCTTGGGCCGGACAGGGCAACCTGCTATGCCGCTTTGGGCACGGCACCCTTCGCATCGTCTTTGGTCTTGAAAAGGAACATGGCGAACAGCACGGAGAACACGAAATCGCCGAACGCCAGGATCGGAGTCAGGAGGATGATGGCTTTCTTGAAATAGAACTGAACTGTCGTGAAGAAGAACGCCAGCTTGCCGAGGATGCCCATCCACACGATTCCCCGGTTCTTCTCAGGGTCCAGGGAAACGATGTAGTAGCCGATCCCGAAGACGAAGACGAGCGCCCAGGTGAGCTTGAGCCCGAAAGCAGTGGTCCCGGAGGTGATCGCACTCTTGAACCCGAAGAGGAGCTTATCGGCGAGTCTGGGTACAAACAGACCGCACGATGCAAAGAGCATGTTCCAGAGGGCTCCGATGAGAAATAGCTTCGAATAGTTTTCCTTTGTCAGCCGGTCCATGAAAACCTCCTTTGAATCTTTTTTATTGTAATGAACGATCGTGTTTCATTTTCCCGGCCCGATCCATGCGACCCTGGGCATTCCCCGGGCACAGATTTGTCCGGAGGCGTGGCTTTTGTACACCGCCACCAGGGGTATAGAGGAACTCGGGGTGTCTTCTCGCACTTCATCATGATCTCGTCTGAAAGAGTCCTTGGACGTAGTCAGACACCTCCCCCCTGCTCATTCATGTCTCTCTTGCAGCTCCCGGATGCGAACCGGCGGCCCGGGCCCGTTCAATCAGCTCCACGCCCGCCGTTGAGGTGATCGTGTTGAACCTGATCTCCGGGGGGAGACTGGCCATCTCCATGACAAGGAGCACCTTCCGGTATGCATCCCTGATGAGATGTTGCTTCAGCTCATCCTCTCCCCGCCAGATCTCTTCAAAGACGATGGCATGATCGTTCTCGGCGTCCCGTAATACGGAGCACCCCAAGCACCCGGTTTCAGCCCTTGTCCGCTGGGCGACGGATACCAGGATGTTCAGCGCTTCCCGCTGCTTTTCCGGATCGAGAACCATCTTCACTACAGCCTGGATCATCCATGACACCCCTGAAAGTGGTCGATATCTGCTCCTTGATCAGGACGGGGCCTGCGTGGAAAACCGATGTGATACCCTGCCTCCTGATCCGGATGTTCACCCTTATGCGGGGTTCGTACCAGGATGGACAATACGAGAGGCTATCTGATAACTGTTCGTAACCAGAGAGTATTAATGTAAGACGAACAGAGAATTCAGGCTGCGGCCCTGAGCCATGATGACCACATATGGTCACCGTGGCGAAATATGGTCATTATTGCCTTGGCCGACTGATTCCCAAGGCCTTGAGCTTGGCATTCAACGTGGTTCTCTTCATGCAGAGGATTTCCGCAGCGCCGTCTTTCCCTGCGATGCGCCAGCCGGTCCTCTCCAGCACCTCCAGGATGTGCCTCCGTTCGACATCCTCGAGGGCATCCACACCGGTTTCCTCGCGGAAGCCCGCAGGCGGGGGCAATACCTCGAGGGTCTTCCTGCTGATGATCATGGCATGCTCGATGACGTTCTTCAGCTCACGGACATTCCCGGGCCAGGGGTAGCGCCGGAGCGCGTCCATGTTTTTCTGGGGGATGGTCTCGATGCGCTTGCCCATCTTCTTCTCGAAATGCTGGACAAAGGCCCAGACCAGGGCCGGGATGTCTTCGGGCCGTTCGCGGAGCGCCGGGATGGTGACGGGGAAAACGTTCAGACGGTAATAGAGGTCTTTTCTGAATCTGCCCTCAGTCACCTCATGCACGAGGTTGCGGTTGGTCGCCGCTATGATCCGGACATCCAGCCGGATCGTCCTGGACGAGCCCAGCCGTTCGAACGTCCCGGTCTCCAGGACCCGGAGCAGTTTGCTCTGGACCTCGTAGGGCAGCTCGCCGATCTCATCCAGGAACAGGGTCGAGCCTTCCGCCATCTCGAACCTGCCGATCATCCTGGTCAGTGCCCCGGTATAGGCGCCCTTCTCCCTGCCGAAGAGCTCGCTCTCGATGAGCGAGGGGGGGAGCGAGGCGCAGTTCACCGTCACAAGGGGGCGGTCGCTCCTCCTGCTCATGGTATGGATCGCCCTGGCGAGCAGATCCTTCCCTGTCCCGGTTTCGCCGAGGATGAGCACCGTGGATTCCGTCGGCGCGACCTGTTCGGCCTTGACGAGGACCTTTTTCATGGCCTCGCTCTCACCCACGATCTCTCCGTGCTCATAGAGAAGCTTGACCTCTTCCCGCAGGTAGACGTTGTCCTTTTCCAGCTGTTCCTTGAGTCGCTCGATCTCCTTGAGGTAGTTCCGGAGATGCTCTTCTGCGAGCTTCCGGGCCAGTGCATTGGAAAATATCTCGGCAACGAGGCGCAGCCGGCCCAGCAGGATATCCGTCCATACGCATTCATGCTTGATCGCCGTGAACGTCACCGCCCCGAAGATCTTTTCACTGACAAAGAGGGGGAACCCGACACTCGATTTCGCATGGTACTGGAGGTGGGATTCGATATCCCTGGAAGCCTCTCCAGGGAGGTCCTCCAAGCGGGAGAACCAGAAGGCCTCGCCGCTCATGAGCTTCTCGTAGGCCCAGGGATATTTCCCTTTCGGATAGATATCGGGAAGAGGAGTAAGATCAGGACGGCCCCATACGTGGCTGAGGAAGAACTCGTTTGTATCCGGGTTCAGCTGGTATACGACGCTCCGATCGAGCCCGAGCGTCTCCACGATGGACCGCTGGGCGTCCTCTATCACGTCGTCGACCCGGCCGGCCGGCAGGGAGATGAATCGCGCAGACAGGTCGGAAAGGAGCGTCTCGAAGCCCAGCTGGGCTCGCAAGGTCTCGTCGGCGTCCTTCCTCGCAAGGGCGTTCACGAAGATCTCGGCCAGGAGGCGGAATCTCGGCACATATTCCTCGGGCCAGGAACGCTGCCTGCTCACCGTATGGAGGGTCATGTGATAGGAGAGGTTCTTCCCGATCAGGATCGGCACGGTCAGCATGGATCTGATATCCATGGCCCGGGCTGATTCCCTGTCCTTTTCGGCCTCGGGGGGCATATCGTCCAGGCTTTCCACAACGACATTCTCTTCGTGCTCGACGAGGCGTCTTGTTATCCAGGGGAACAAGCGTGCAAGGTTAAGATCACTCGATACCCTCGATATACCCTCCAGATAGGCCGCATGAGTTACCTGGGAGAACTCGGTCTCCGCATTGAACTGTATCAACCCGCAACGGTCGCCCTGGAAGAAATCCATGACCTTCTGCAGCGCCTGCTCGACTTCACGGTCCACCTTGTCGGAGGGGAGCTTCACGAACCGGGCCGAAAGATCAGATATCAGGGCCTCGAATCGAAGCCTGCCCTGCAGATCATTCGTGGAGCTTTTTTCATCCGGAAGCATGTTCCATCCAAGCGCCCGAAGGCTGTATAAATACCAAGTCACTGAACAGAAGCGGTAGGTTGCGCCATTCAGTCATGGAAGAGATCGAACCTCGACTCCTGCCTGCTATTCTATCCGATTCGCTTAAGGAAAACAATTCGATGGGCTTCCCCTCTCCTCACTCCACCTTCATGGTCCTCCACTTGCCCTGCCGGAACCGGTATGCCATGAGCAGGCCCTGGACCGTCATGGAGACGACCATGGCAATCCACACGCCCAGCGCCCCGAGCCCGGCCACCAGGGAGAGCGCAAAGGCCAGGGGGAGGCGGATGAGCCACATGCAGACCACGATGATCCACATGGTGCCCCGGGTGTCTCCCGCCCCCTGGAGCGCCCCGCTCAGTGCCATGGCGAGGGCCATGAAGGGCTCGGCGAGCATGTTCACCCGCAGGTAGCGGGCGGTCTCCGCCAGCACCGCCGGATCCCCGGTGAGCAGCGAGGCGAAGAACTCGGCGCCGAAGAAGACCACGGCCGACAGCGCGGACAGGATCGACGCGGAGGCGAAGGCCAGCTTCCACCCGAGGCTGGCGGCCCGGCCGGTGTTGCCGGCCCCGAGGTTCTGCCCCACGAGGACGGAGGCGGCCATGTTCACGGCAAAGGCGGGCATGAAGATGACGGCCTCTATCCTGAGCCCGTTCGTGATGGATGCCAGGGCCACGATGCTCTGGCTGCCGAGTTTTCCCAGGATGGAGTAGAGAACGATGCTCCCGGAGCTCCACGCCACCTGGAGCAGGCCGGCAGGCCATCCGACCCCGGCGATCCGGAGGATGGTCCTGACATCCGGCCTCCAGGAGCGTCCGAGCAGGCCCCTCCATGTCCCTGTGGACAGGAAGACGACGTTGGCGGCCATGCTCAGCATCGCAGCGATGGCGGTGGCGTACGCGATGCCGAGGTATCCGAGCCTTGGCAGGCCGGCCAGGCCGAAGACCAGGGCGAAGTCCAGGACGAGGTTCGCCGCGCAGAAGATGAACATGGTCGACAGGGGTTTCTTCACCTCTCCCCGGGCCCTGAAGAGGGCGTTGCTGATGATGAGGATATAGTTCGGTCCGAGGGCCCAGGCATAGATGACCAGGAACCGCTCCGCCATGGTGCGGATGCCCGGGGGGAAGCCGGCGGTCTCGACGATCTGCCGGTAGAACAGGAGGCCGAGGGCCGAGAGGATCACCGCCACGGTCAGGCCGAAGACGAGGGACTGGCGGGCATACAGGGCGGCCCTTTCGCTGTCGCCCGCCCCGAATGACCGCGAAACGAGCGCCACCGTACCGATGCTGATGGCGTTGGCCACGATGATGAGCAGGAAGTAGAGCTGGGACAGGAACCCGATGGCCGCCTGGACGTCACGGCCGATGAGCCCCGCCACATAGACGTCCACCAGCCCCACGAGGAAGTTGAAGACCATGATGAGGAGCATGGGCCAGGACATGTGCCACATGGCCCACCACGGGCTGCCCGAAACGATGGAGCTCCCTGCGCCGGCACGGTCTTTCATGTCCCGATCCCCCGTGTCCTTCCCCTGGTCCATGAACGTTGTTGTATACCCGCATGGAAAGGTGCATCAAGGGGGAAAGGACCCTGCTTGACAATTCTTCGGACCCCGACTATATCTTCCGGGAAATCTCCGGGGGTCCGGGGGATCGGGATGCGGGACAAGCCTGCATGCCCCGTCCGTGATCAGTGGATGATCCCCGGGAGATGCTTCCGCTCACCTATTCGAGCCGAAGGGGAGGACAATGAAGTGAAGATGAGACTGCGCTGTTTTTCCATGGTTCTGGTCCTGCTTCTGGCCGTGGCCTGCACCTCGAGGTCGGGAGGCACCGTTTCGGACAAGGGCGACTCCTTCGAGCTGAAGACGCAGAATCATGAGGTAAAGGCGGTCAAGGGAAACGTCGAGGAGGGCACCTTTGTCCTCTTCGGGGCCCGCAGCCTGAAGAACCCGGAATCGCTCACCTATGTGGACGGCAAGCTGGTCATCATGTCCGAGGACGATTTCAACAGGTTCAAGTCCCAGTACGGCGATTTCAAGGACAGGTCGAACACGGGGTTCAGGGAGGCCCGGAAGACCCTCAGGCGCATAACCGTGATCGCCGCCGACGGGCCGATCCAGAAGAAGATCAAGAAGCTCGTCGAGCAGAAGGCGGACAAGAACAGGAAGCGTACGAACCCTCTCATCAAGCTCACCATGACGGAGATCAGGGTGATAGAGCTCAAGTTCAAGGGCAAGCCCGTCTTCCTCAGCGGGGATCTCGGCAAGCAGTATCTCGTGACCAATATCGAGATCGTCAAGGACGACGTGGGCTTCTGATCCGGCAACGTCCCTTGCTGCCGTCGGCCGGGGGTCTCCTCCCCGGTGTCTACTGGCGTCCGCCGGCCATCGCCGTGTCGGCCAGCCTGACGACCTCCGAGAAGACCGATCTCAGTTCCGTGAGCTTTTCCGTCATGACCATGAAGAGGATCTCAAGCCTCTTCACGGGGTCCAGGGTGGTTCTCAGGAGCGTGTCGATCTCCTCCTGGAGTTCCATGAGCTGGGGATGGTCCTTGAGAAACTGGGTTCTCTGGGCGATGAGACGCTCGACCTCGGGGCTTTCCTGCCGCTGAGATTCAATCTTCTGGAGTTGTGCGTTATCGAATATCATGGTCTCTCGTTGCCGCCTTTCCTGTCTTCTGCCTCTCATAATGCACTCATTTCTCAGCAAGGGACATGCCACCGTTATTGTCCATTTATTTCAATATATTACGAGATGCTCTCCAGGGAAGTACTTGAGAAACGGACATTTTTTATCCTTTTTATGAATTTCTGTTCCGTTTTACCGTTGCAGCACTGCCTGCAGCGAGTGTACAATCCCTTCGTTGAAGCCGGTCCTGCAGACCGGCCATGCACTCGCGGACGTCACGGGGAGGTTGTGGAGCCATGAACATACCCATCTACCAGGTCGATGCATTCACCTCCGAGGTCTTCAAGGGAAACCCGGCGGCTGTCTGTCCCCTCCGGGCATGGATTGACGAGGGCACCATGCAGCTCGTCGCCCGGGAGAACAACCTCTCGGAGACCGCCTTCTTCGCCCCGGAGGGAGACCATTTCCGCATCCGGTGGTTCACACCGGTGGAAGAGGTGGAGCTCTGCGGCCACGCAACCCTGGCGACGGCCTTCGTCATCTTCACCGAGCTCGAACCGGCCCGCACGGAGGTCCGGTTCGACTCGCTGAGCGGCCCCCTGGCGGTGAGCCGCTCGGGGGAGATGCTCTCCATGGACTTCCCGTCGCAGCCGCCAGAGGCCTGCAACCCCCCGGCCGTACTCCTCGAAGGGCTCGGAGGGAAGCCTGCCGCCATCCTGAAGTCGGCCGATTACTTCGTGGTCTATGAAGACGAGGACGATGTCAGGGCCCTGGAGCCCCGCATGGACCTGCTGAAGCAGGCGGACCTGCGGGGGGTCATCGTGACGGCCCCCGGGACCGCCTCGGACTTCGTATCGCGCTTCTTCGCACCGCGGCTGGGCATCGACGAGGACCCGGTGACCGGGTCCGCCCACTGCGCCCTGACCCCGTACTGGTCGGAGCGGATCGGCAGGGAGGAGCTGCATGCGCTCCAGGTCTCTCCCCGCGGCGGAGAGCTCTTCTGCCGTGCCTCAGGCGGGCGCGTCATCATCTCGGGGCACGCCGCCAGGTACATGCAGGGAACCATCACCCTCGGGTGATGCAGGTCCCTGCCGTTTTCATCATGCGCGCCCCGCGTGCATGAATACCTCATGTCATGAGGAGGAACTTCAGGTATGGAACGTCCGTCGCCCTGCATCCATGATCTCCGGCACAAGGCCTTTTTCCGCTCATGCGCCCTCCTCCTGGCCGCATCCCTGCTCATGGGCGGGTGCTCGTCCATGGCATCCCGCCACTTCCGGGACACGGTGGACCCCGCCGGCGGCTCGGTGACACTGCCCGGGCTGAAGGAAGACGCCGCCGTCAGGAGGGACGCCTACGGCATCCCCTTCATCGATACGAAGAACATGGAGGACATGGCCATGGTCATGGGGTATGTCCACGCATCGGACAGGCTTGCCCAGATGGCCGGCTTCAGGCTCATGGCCCAGGGCCGTCTCGCCGAGATGGCCGGCGCCCCCATGCTCGACCTGGACATCTACATGCGCACCATGGGCCTCGAGCGCATCGCGAAGACCATGCTCCAGGGGATATCGCCGCAGAACATGGCCCTGCTCGAACGCTACTGCGCCGGGGTGAACGCCTACCTCGAACAGCACAAGGACAGGCTTCCGCCCGACCTCGCCCTGGCCGGCTACACCCCGGAGCCCTGGCGGCCCCTTGACACGGCCCTGGTCTTCTGCCTGGTGAACCTCGCGCTCTCCTTCAACGTCTACGAGGAGACCGCCACGCTCAACGTCATGCAGGCCGTGGGGCCGCAAAAGACGGCCTGGCTGCTGCCTGTCTACCCCGACGAGCCCCTGCCCTTCGCCGAGACGGCCAAGCTCGACGGCGTGGACCTCCTCAGGGCATCGCAGGCCCTTGCAGGCATGGGGGAAACCCAGAGGCTCCTGGGCTCGCTCGGCCTCGGCGGGATCGCAGCATCCAACAACTGGGCCATCCACAAGGACAGGACCGCAGGCTCGGCGAGCATCCTCGCCAACGACACGCACCTCCTGCTGTCCCTGCCCTCCATGTGGAACATGCTGCACATCAGGTGCGGCTCCCTCGATGCGGCGGGCATCAGCGTGGCCGGCGCCCCGGCCGTGGTCGCGGGATACAACGGCCATATCGCCTGGGGCATGACCATGGTCATGGCCGACAACCAGGACCTCTTTCTGGAGCAGATGAAGACCATCGACGGCACGGTTCACTACCTGTACCAGGGCCGGTGGCTGCCCGTTGCCGAGCGCAGGGAGACCTTCACCATCAAGGGAAAGGACCCTGTCACCGTCACGGTCCGCGAGACCCGCCACGGGCCGCTGCTGAACGATGCCGTCAGGAACGACCCGGGGCACATCTTCCAGCCGGTCTCCACGGAGACTCCCTACGGCGTCGCCGTACAGTGGGCCTCCCTGAGTGAGGGCGACAGGACCTTCGACTCCTTCTTCGCCCTGAGCTCCGCCCGGTCGCTGGACGAGGCCTTCCCCCTCATGAAGGACATCCGCTCCATCGCCCTGAACATGGTGTTCGCGGACAGGGACAACATCGGCTGGCAGGTGACGGGCACCTACCCGGTGAGGGCCAGGGGCCGGGGGCTGGTCCCCTCGCCGGGCTGGACCGGCGAGTACGACTGGACAGGCCTCCTGGACCCCGGGGTCCTGCCCTGGTCGAAGAACCCTCCCGAAGGCTTCATCGGCACGGCCAACAACCGCACCGTGGGTACGGACTACCCTTACATCCTGTCGTCGTCGTGGTACTGGCCCGAGCGGGCGGAGCGCATAGCCGCCATGGCGCTAGCAACGGACAGGCACACCGCCAGGACCTGCATGGACATGCAGCTCGACACCCGCTCCGCCTTCGTGCCGAAGATGCAGGCGGTTTTCTGCACAGGGGCGGTTTCTGAAGCCATCGGGCGTGAGATCGCCTCGTGGAGGGATGCGAAGATGCAGGCCAGGGCCCGGCTGGGGCTCTCCCTGCTGGCGGGCTTCGACGGCGACATGGCGCCCGGGTCCGGCAGCGCGGCGTTCGTGGGTGCCCTGCTCCACTGCGCCACACGGGACATCTTCCTGGACGAGCTCGGGCCGGAGGGCTCGAAGGCCTGGAAGTCATTCCTCGTGATCAACAACGAGAGCTACAACGCCACCTGCGACCACCTCGCGGTCCGGGGTGACGAGAGCCCCTTCTGGGACGACGTGAGGACCCCGGAAAAGGAGACCAAGGCGCAGATCCTGGCCCTTGCCCTGGCCGACGCGGTATCGTTCCTGGAGTCGAGGCTGGGCAGCGATGCGAAGGCCTGGACCTGGGGGTCGCTGCACACCTATCACTGGCAGACCGAGGCGTCCAAGATGGCCCCACGCATGGGCTTCATCGAGAGGACGGCCATGGGCCTGCTCGAGCCGTACTTCAACCGGGGTCCGTACCCGGCCTCCGGCGACTACTTCACCCTGAACGTCTCCGGCTACATGATGGGCCGTGACTTCGACACCTGGCTCATCCCGGCCATGCGCATCGTGGTGGACTTCAGCCAAGAGGAGCCCATGTTCGCCGTGAACAGCTCGGGCCAGTCGGACAACCCGTCGAGCCCGCACTACGATGACGGCATCGCCGCGTGGCGCAGCGGTTCGTACATCCCCTTCCCCTTCG
This sequence comes from Thermodesulfobacteriota bacterium, assembly GCA_036834365.1. Classification (GTDB taxonomy): domain Bacteria; phylum Desulfobacterota; class Desulfomonilia; order UBA1062; family UBA1062; genus MWEI01. Next base: position 30,142 of record DAITOA010000033.1, read on the forward strand.
GCGAGGAGGCCATCAGGGAGCGGTACACGGACGTCCTGCACCTGAGGCCGTGAGAGCCCTCGGGCTCGAAGGAGGTTGAAAGCCGGGCATGGGTTCTGGTATGACATACGCACACTGCTTTCCATCGACGAGGAGAATACGCCATGAGCCTTGAGAACGTCGCCCTGCACGTACCCCGGATCCTCCTTCCCCGAGCGGGGACAGACCTCACCAGGTGGTCGGTGGTGGCCTGCGACCAGTTCACCTCCCAGCCCGAGTACTGGCGGAAGGTGGACGAGACCGTGGGCGAGTCCCCCTCGACGCTGCGCCTCATCTACCCCGAGGCGTACCTGAACACCACGGACGAGAACGCATACCTCGCCGGCATCCGCAAGGCCATGGACGGCTACCTGAGCGAAGGCATCCTCGAACCCATCAGGGACGGGTTCGTGCTCATCGAGCGCGTGAACGCCCGCGGCGTGCTGCGCAGGGGCCTGCTCGTCTGCCTCGACCTGGAGCACTACGACTTCCGTCCGGGCAGCACCTGCCTCATCCGTGCCACCGAAGGCACCGTGGTGGAGAGGCTCCCGGTCCGCGTCAAGATCCGCTCCAGGGCGTCCATCGAGCTGCCGCACATCATGGTGCTCATCGATGACCCCGAGCTGACCGTGATCGAGCCGCTGTTCGGCCAGAGGCTCACCAAGCTCTACGACTTCGAGCTCATGATGAACGGCGGGAAGATCCGGGGCTACCATGTGGACCATCCCAGGGCCATCGACTCGGTGGTCAGGGGCCTGACCAGGCTCGCCGAACCCGCCCGGTTCAGCGACCGCTACGGGGTGAGAAACACCGATGTGCTCCTCTACGCGGTGGGCGACGGCAACCACTCCCTGGCCTCGGCCAAGCTCTTCTGGGAGCAGGTCAAGGAGCAGGCCTCCGACAAGGCGGCCGTCATGAGCCACCCCGCCCGGTACGCCCTGGTGGAGCTCGTCAATGTCCACGACAAGGGCCTCGAGTTCGAGCCCATCCACCGGGTCCTGTTCAATGTGACCCCTGAAAAGGTGTTCTCCGCCATGGAGGACTTCTTCGCACCCAAGGACTCCGAGGTGATCGTGGTGCCCGCAGGCGAGCCCGTCCCGGTGGAGGACAAGCCGGTCCAGTCCATCGAGTACCTGACCCCGGAAGGCCGCGGCCGCATCCTCATCAGGAACCCGAGGTGGAACCTCGAGGTGGGGAGCCTCCAGGCCTTCCTCGACGTGTTCTGCACGGACAACCCCGGCGCGGAGATCGACTACATCCACGGCGACGACGTGGTGGCCGACCTGTCCTCCCGCGGGTCAGCCATGGGCTTCCTGCTGCCCGTGCTCTCCAAGCACGACCTCTTCAAGACCATCATCCTCGAAGGCGTGCTGCCCAGGAAGGCCTTTTCCATGGGGCATGCGGACGAGAAGCGCTACTACGTGGAGTGCCGGAAGATCGTTCCCTAGGTTTTCCGGTGCCATGGAGACGGATGAAAGACCTGCTCCTTGCAGAGATCGAGCGGACCGTTGCGGCGCACCCGGAGCGCGGCATTTGGCGCTCGCCCCTCATGGCGTGCGCGGGTGCCGGTGACCCGCTGTTCAAGAACCTCAAAAAAACCGCGCACCCGGGCCACCTCCTGCCTGCGGACCTCCTGCCGGATGCGGGGACCGTGATCGCGTACTTCCTCCCCTTTGCCCGCCAGGTCATGGCGAGCAACCGGAAGGGCAGGGAGGCGAGCGTGAGGTGGGCCGAGGCCTATGTGAAGACCAACGCGCTCATCGCGGTGATCAACAAAAGACTCGCTGCGCTGCTGGGATCCCACGGCTTCAGGGCGGCCGTGGTGGCTCCCACCCACAACTTCGACGAGAAAACCCTGGTGAGCGCGTGGTCGCACCGGCATGTGGCCTACATAGCCGGTCTGGGGACCTTCGGGCTCAACCGCATGCTCATCACGGACAAGGGCTGCGGCGGGAGGCTCGCCAGCCTGGTGACCGACGCCGTGATGGCCGCGGACAAGAGGCCGAAGGAAGAGTACTGCCCCTACAGGCGCGACGGCTCGTGCGGCGCCTGCGTGAAGAAGTGCCCCACCGGTGCGCTGACCGCCACCGGGTTCGACCGCCACGCCTGCTACGACATCCTGCTGGAGAACCAGGAGCGGTTCCTCTCCCTGGGCAAGGCAGATGCCTGCGGCAAGTGCGTGTGCGGACTGCCGTGCTCTGAGGGGAGGCCGTGAGAGGGTCGTCGGCAGATAAAGAATCTGCTTGCCCTTGCGATTGATTTCGTTACTATTCTTAAGTAATCATCTTCACTTTGTTTGTTTCGTTCGGGATGGACGGGAGGTTGCCGTGAGACGCACGCGTCGGGATGAGGACCTGTCAATAAGAACCGCACCGGGACAACGATGAGGGCGATTAAAGGCACACCTCTAAAATACAGGATGATCCTCGGCGGCATCGCCGCGGTGGTCATACCGTTCTCCATTACGGGCATGGTCATCTATTTCCAGCTGTCCCATTCCCTCCTGGAGATGACAAAAGAAAAGTCCGTTCTCCTGGCACAGGACATCTCCTCGGTCATCGAAGCGACCCTCGACCATAAGATCGACCTGGCTTCATCGATTGCAGCGGACCCGGACATCATCGAGGCCTCCAGGACAGGAGATTACCGCATTGCCCAGGAGGAGCTGGAGTCGATCCACCAGCGCATCGGCGATAAGCTGTTCACCCTGTTCCTGACGGACAGATACGGCATTGACAGGGCCGATGCCGTCTTCGCGCAGCAGATAGGGTTGGACCTGTCCGACCGCGACTACTTCCGCAATGCGAAGGAGGGCAGGACGAGCGTGTCGGGCCCCCTGTTCCCCAGGGGCACGGCAACGCCGGGAGTACCCATCGTCGTGGTGTGCGCCCCCATCCGGGAAGGAAACACGTTCTACGGAACGGTGACCATAGCTATCGACACGGACTTCCTGATGAACATCATCCTCAGGAAGAGACTCGGCCGGACGGGATATGCCTACCTGATCAACTCGGAAGGGCTCATGCTGATCCACCCGAGGAAGGAATACATCCTCAGATTGAATCTCCTCGACCAGCCCGGCACAACAGAGCTGGAAAAGGTCGTACGGAGCGGGAACCCGGGGGCCGCATTCTATTCGTTCGAGGGATCGGACAAGGTGGCCGGGCTGGCCGGTGTGGCCCACACCGGATGGACCGTGGTCTTTTCCCAGAACAGAGACGAGGTGATGTCCCCGGTTGACAGGCTGCTGTCCGCAGTCCTTATCAGCGCAGCAGTATTCCTGATCATCACGATCGCCATCATTACCGTGGTTTCCAGCAGGATCAGCTCGCCCATCCAGAAGACCCTGGAAATGATGAAGCAGGTCACACGGCACTCCACCGAGATGATCCTGCAGATAGGACCGGACAGGAAGATCGTCTTCGCGAACCAGGCAGCCGGAGAGATCACCGGAATACCGCCCGATGCGATGATCGGGACCGAACCCGACCTCGGCAACCCCAGGGACATCCCGCCCCATGTCATCTGGAACTCCCTGGAGGCAGGGATTCCCTGGTCGGGCCGCGTCACCCTGAAGGGGAACAAGCCGGACCCCGTCAGCCTGGACGTGATGCTCGTGCCCGTCAGGGACGACCGGGGGACCATCCGGGGCTACCTCGAGATCGGACGGGACATAAGCGCGGAGGTGATGTATGAAAGGAGGCTGCAGCAGTCACAGAAGCTCGAGGCCATCGGCACGCTGGCCGGCGGCATAGCACACGACTTCAACAACATCCTCAGCGGGATCTTCGGCTATGCGGAGCTGTCTCTCATGGACTGCGAGCGCGGCAGCGCGGTCGAGTCGTACATTAAGGAGATCAGGAGGGCCGCGGAAAGGGCGCGCGATCTCGTCAAGCAGATCCTCACCTTCAGCAGGCAGGCGGATTTCGAGCTCAAGCCGCTGCTTCCCGGGCCCGTGGTGAAGGAGGCCCTGAAGCTCCTCCGCGCATCTATCCCCGTCACCATCACCATCCAGTCGAGGATAGAAAGCAGCTCGGCCATCATGGCGGAACCGACCCAGATACACCAGATCGTGATGAACCTGTTCACCAACGCGGTCCATGCCATGGGAGAAAATGCAGGGACCATCTCCCTGGAGCTCGAGGATTTCCTTGTGGATGAGGAGTTCACCCGGACGCATCCCGACATAAGGCAGGGCAGGCACGTCATGCTCCGCATCTCGGACACGGGGTGCGGCATGGAGCCGGAGGTGCTGGACCATATCTTCGATCCGTTCTTCACCACGAAAACCACAGGCAAGGGAACCGGGCTCGGCCTCTCCGTGGTGCACGGCATCGTGAAGAGGCTGAACGGGATCATCACGGCGTACAGCGAGGTCGGGAAGGGCACGGTCTTCAACGTCATCATCCCCTGCACGGAGCCGGAGGGGCCTGCCCTGGATGAGGGGGAACGATCGATCGAGGGAGGGACGGAGAGGATCGCCATCATAGACGACGAGAAGGCCATAACCACAACGATGCACTCCATCCTGACGAACCTGGGTTACAAGGTGACGGCCTTTACGGACGGGATGGAGGCGCTGGAGGCCATAACATCGCGCGAGCAGGTCTTCGACGTGGTCGTTACGGACCATTCCATGCCGAGGATCACGGGGCTGGAGATTGCAAAGAGGATCAAGGGGCTGGGTATACCCGTGATCCTCACCTCGGGTTACTTCGGGGAGAACATGGAGAAAGAAGCACGGGATGCGGGA
>DAITOA010000034.1:0-33434 GCA_036834365.1 Thermodesulfobacteriota bacterium
TACCGCAACTCCATGACCGTGATCCTCACCGGCCTGGACATAGACAAGAAGGCCCGCATCCTCGAGGAGGCGCTGTTCGATTCCATCGGAGGCAGGGAGCAGTTCAAGGTGTGCAGCGTCCAGCTCATACGGTCGGACAAGGAGGACCCCGCCACCAACGAGGAGGCCTTCGCCTACCTGCGCATCACGGTCCTCGACCCGGACCAGAAGAAGGTGGACAAGATCTCGTCCAAGGTCGTGGAACTCGCCCTGGCAAACATCCCGGGCTTCGCAGGGACCGCACCGCCTGCCAAGGGCACGCCCGCCATTGTGTACTGGCCGGCCCTGGTTTCCAGCACCCAGATCAGCCAGAAGGTGGTGGTCGAAGAGCAGGAGTTCTTCGTGGAGGCGACGCTGCCGCCCGAGGGGTTCAGTGCCCCGGAGCCGCTGAAGACGGAGGTCCCCCCGGTGCCCGGGGGAAACATGGTGAAGGTGCCCTTCGGAAGGGTCTTTGCCACCCGGTCGGGCGACAAGGGAGGCAACGCCAACCTCGGGGTATGGGCCAGGACGCCGGGTGCCTATGCGTTCCTCAGGGAATTCCTGAGCACCGAAAGGCTCAAGGGCATGCTCCATGATCTGGAGCCCTTCGAGATCGAGCGCTACGAGCTGCCCAATCTGCTCGCCCTGAACTTCTACATCAAGGGCATTCTGGGCGAGGGCGCGGCGGCATCGCTTAGGCTCGACGCCCAGGCTAAGACCCTGGGGGAATACCTCCGGGCCCGGGTGGTTGAGCTGCCCGCGTCCATCGTCCCGGCATGAAGGAAAACGCCATGTACTTCAACGAGACGCACGAGACGTTCCGGCAGTCGGTCAGGAGATTCGTGGACAAGGAGATCAACCCCCACATCGATGAGTGGGAGGAGAAGACCGTCCCGCTCCACGACCTCTTCAGGAAGATGGGCGGCCTCGGCTTTCTGGGGATCAGGTATGACCCGAAATACGGGGGGCAGGGGCTGGACTACTGGTTCGAAACCGTCATGCTCGAGGAGACCGCCCACATCCGCGGCATGGGAGTGTACACCGCCATCGCGGTGCAGACCAACATGGCAACCCCGGCCATTGCGGCCTTCGGGAGCGAGTACCTGAAGGAGACATACCTGAAGGGCGCCATCGCGGGGGACATGGTCTGCGCCATCGCGGTCACCGAGCCCGATGCGGGGTCCGACGTCTCCGCCATCAGGACCCGGGCGGTAAGGGACGGGGATTCCTATGTCATCAACGGGTCCAAGACCTATATCACCAACGGGACCCAGGCGGACTTTCTCACGCTCCTGGCAAGGACCGGGGATGGCACCGGGCACCATTCCTTCGGCCTCTTCGTGGTGCCGACAAACCTCCCGGGGTTTTCAGTGAGCAGGAAGCTCGACAAGGTGGGCCTGCGGAGCAGCGACACGGCGGAGCTCTTCTTCGACAACGTGCGCGTGCCCGCCGAGAATCTTATCGGCAACGAGGGGGAGGGGTTCATCTACCAGATGAGGCAGTTCCAGCACGAGCGGTTCGCCGTCCTGACCGGGACCTATGTGAGCGTGAAGGACATGATCGACATGACCGTGGAGTACCTCAGGCAGCGCGTCGTATTCAGCAAGCCCCTCATCACCAGGCAGGTGCTGCGGCACCGGCTGGCCGGATGGCTCGCGAGGAACGAGAGCCTGAAGCAGCTCACCTACCACATCGTGCGCATGAAGATGCAGGGCCTCGACGTCACCCGGGAGATATCCATGGGCAAGCTCCTCGCCGGGCAGCTCTTCTCGGATGTGGCAGGCGGGTGCCTGCAGATGTTCGGGGGCATGGGCTTCATGAATGAGACCCTCATCTCCCGGTATTTCAGGGACGCCCGCGTCATGTCCATCGGGGCCGGCGCGGACGAGGTCATGTGCGAGGTCATCGCACGAACCGAGGGATTCTGACAATCCGGCGGCAGACTCCTCTGCCGCCTCAATGGAGGGCTTGATGAAAACAAGGATCACCGAATTGTTGGGCATCGACTACCCTATCCTCCTTTCCGGCATGAGCTGGATCAGCGTACCCGAGATGGTGGCCGCCGTCTCCAATGCCGGCGGCCTGGGGATCCTCGCCACGGGACCCCTCAATGCGGACCTGACGAGGAAGGCCATCCGGAGGATCCGGGAACTCACGGACAAGCCCTTCGGCGCCAATGCGTCGCTGCTCTTCCCTGGCGCTACGGAGAATGCCAGGGTCCTCCTGGAGGAGAAGGTCCCTGTCATCAACTTCGCCCTGGGTAAGGGGGACTGGATTGTACGGGAGGCCCACGGCTACGGCGGCAAGGTCATGGCGACCGTGGTGAGCGCCCGGCATGCGAAACGGGCGCAGGACTACGGATGCGATGCCGTGATCGCCACGGGCAACGAGGCTGCCGCCCACGGCGAGTTCGTCACCACGTTCTGTCTCATCCCGAGCCTGGTGGATGCCCTGACCATACCGGTAGTGGCGGCCGGAGGCGTTGCCGACGGGCGGGGACTGGCTGCCGCCCTGGCATTGGGTGCCGAGGGCGTGGCCATGGGGACCCGTCTCATGACGACGAAGGAGAGCCCGCTGCACAGGAATTTCAAGGACCTCTCCCTTGCGAAGGACATTACGGACACCATCTACTCCAAGCGGTTCGACGGGCTGTGGTGCCGGGTGCTCAAGACGGACGCGGCCGAGCGTATGAAACGTAAGGGTCTGGATCTGCCAGCTGCATTCTTCAATGCCCGGGACATCGCGAAATCGCTCAGCCTGCCCTTCATCAAGCTCTTCATCGGCGTTCTCCTGTCCGGGAGGAAGACCGCCGTCCAGTTTGCCTATCTGGCCAATGCATCCAAGGCCTTCCAATCCGCTACGGAGGAGGGCGACATGGTCAGGGGCGTCCTGCCCGTGGGGCAGTGCACCGGCCTGCTCCACGATGAACCAACGGTAAAGGAGCTGTTCGAGCGGATGGTCGGCGAGGCCGGCATGATCGAGAAGAGGATGGCGGGGGTGTTTGCGTAGACGGGGCCCTCAGGACACTGAGCACCTGTGGTAAAGACAGGGGGTTACGGTTCAATCTTTTCGATGACTTCCCGTATCTTTCTGGCAAGTACATCAATGGTGTAAGGCTTGCCGATGAAGTGGATGCCCTCATCGAGCACACCGTGATGACCGATGAGGTCTTCCGTATAGCCCGAGGTGAAGAGCACCTCCATGCTCGGACGGCATTGAACAAGTCTGTCAGCCAGTGCCTTGCCGTTCATGCCCGGCAGGATCACATCGGATACGAGGATATGGATCTCACCAACATACACCTCGTTCAGGGCAATGGCCTCATCACTGTTGCAGGCAGGGATCACCGTGTAGCCCAGTTCCTGGAGGGCATTTGTTGCAAACTCAAGCACGGTGACATTATCCTCGACGAGGAGAATCGTCTCAGATCCCGAAGGGACAAGCATGTCGGGTTTTCTCCTCGTGCGTGCCTTCCGGTCTGCATGGACGAGGGGAAAGAATATCCTGAAGCAGGCGCCTTTTCCCTGTTCGGAATCGACCTCGATATGCCCTCTGTGCTGTTTGACCGCCCCGTAAATGGTTGCGAGCCCGAGGCCGGTGCCCTTCTCCTTGGGCTTTGTGGTAAAGAACGGCTCGAAAAGATGCTCCTTCACCTCGTCCGTCATGCCCGAACCGGTGTCGCTCATGATCAGCATGGCATAATCTCCAGGTGTGAGATCGGCATGATGCTGGCAGTATTCGTGGTCGAGGTGTCCTCTTGCCGTTGCGATGGAGAGCGTTCCTCCAGCAGGCATGGCGTCGCGGGCATTGACAGCGAGGTTCATGATGATCTGCTCTATCTGCCCCGTATCCGCCTTTATCAGGCAGTCCGGAGTCAGCGTGCTTGTCCGCAGCTCGATATCTTCTCCTATCAGCCTGGTGAGCATGATATGTACACGATCGATGAGCTCGTTCAGATCGATGACCTTTGGCTCGATGAGCTGTTTCCTGGAAAAGGCGAGGAGTTGACGGGTGATGTCCGCCGCGCTCTCGGCGGCCTTCCGTATGACCTTTAGCTTCTGATACACTGGATTGTCCTTGTCCAGAATGCTCAATGAAAGGTCGCTGCTGCCCAGGATAGCAGTGAGCAGGTTGTTGAAATCGTGGGCGATACCGCCTGCCATCCTCCCGATGGACTCCATCTTCTGTGCCTGGCGGAGCTGGTCCTCCAAACTGGATCGTTCTTCTTCCGCCATCTTGCGTTCGGTGATGTCGCGCAATGATCCTATGGCCCCCGCCACTTGTCCGTCGGCATTGTACAGAGGTTTCACGATGGTCCAGATATGGGCGCCGCCATTGTGCAGCGACGGCACATGCACCTCGGCGGAGATGCTGTCGCCATCTCTCTGGAAATCGGGGTACATGGCCGATATGGCATCATCACCCTCATGCACGAAGTCGATGAGCATGTGCCGCCGCTGCCCGTAAAACGGCAGGGAGTAACAGTGATCGCCCTTTCCCAGGACCTCCTCCGAAGGAACACCGGTGAGTCTTTCCATGGCACGGTTCCAGACGACCACCCGCTTGGCATTGTCTATGACCAGGGTTGCATCGGGGAGAAAATCGATGACATTCATGAGCTGCTTCTGGGATTCCCTGAGGTCGTCTTCTGCCTTTGAACGCTGGCTGATATCGTGCTCGGCGCGGTTCAGGGCCTTGGTATTGATGGTGAAAAGACTGTAGGCGACCATGCAGGTAAAGATGATGGCAAAGGTGCTGTCGGACATGTACTCGATGATCTCATTGCGGGGCAGGGCCAGTTGCCCGGAGCTGTACCACATGAAGCAGGTCAGCAGGACGAAGCACAGTATGCCGTAGGCCGGGATGGCCTTTCTGTTCCGGGTCACGACAAGCGGCACTGCGGAAAGGAAGGCCACGGGATATACCACGGTATCGAATCTGGTCAACAGTGAAGTCCGTTCGAGGATCATGATCATCCAGGCAACGAAGAGTAGGAGTAGGAGGAGCATGTGGGCGGACAAGGCATAATAGCCCCTTAAGAGGGCATGGAGGATGACAAGGATAAGCAGCATGGCGACCGTGTGGGGGATAAGAACGTAGAAATTCGGATCACTGCCCGGTGCCGTGTTCAGTACCTGGTTGTATCCGGTATAGACCATGATGAGCGGGAGGCAGAGAAAGGAGATGATACACACGTAGAACAGCAGTTCTGCCTTCATCCTGACGGAGAAGTCGGATTCTGGATAGTTCCTCAATACCCTGTCGATCAGTCTGGGCACATGCTCCTCTCATCACATCATTCACGGCTGATGGTGAGATGAAACCCTTAGTCAAGCACTGATTCATGGAAACCCACAGGCGTCACGTACTGAATGCTCCGGAACTGCCGAGGTTCCTTTCATGGCATAAGCAATTTGCTAGAGGTTTTATCGGCCTAGTGTCATGATAATATAAATTGTTCATAAGATGACTTGCAGGGAATCACGTTACGGTCCGGCGGGATGCATAAGGTTCGAGGTCGGCGGCAGACACTCTGATGGTCCTGATGTCCTTAAACAAGGGGATCAGGAAGTCGTGCGGTCACAAAAGATCAGGCATGTTTCGGTCGTATCTCTTGATCAGGTCTTCAACCGGTCGATCAGCTCTTTCATGAACGCTTCCCTCTCTTTGAGGGACCTGCGGAACTCCCGGTCATCCGTGTTGACTATCTCGATGCGGAGCATGGGGTAGTACCTCTCGAGGATTTCCAGAAGCTTCGATTCCTCCTCAGCGGTCAGATTCAGCCTTGGCATGGCGATTCTCCTTTCCGGTCCGGAAACCACGTCCCCTTGACCGATCCAAAGAATGGGAAACCAGGGTCACAGCTTCAGGGATTCTCTGGTGAGTCCGGTGGGATAGACTGGGAAGATCTCGAATTTCATGATGTCCCGCCACGGGGCTCGAGCTGCTATCAACCCTTTGGCATCGGTATCCACCACATAGAACGTGCGCCTGCCCTGCAGGTCATAGAACTCCGAGATCACCTTCACGTCTTCAGGCCACTTCCAGGTTACGCTGCGTGTCCTGACCTCCCGCTCGTCAACCGGTTCCCAGGAGCAGATCATCATGAACATCATTGTGTCACCTCCTGTTTTCGCTCTTTATCTTTTCATTCCCGATCGATCGCCTCAGCCTGTACGGGTTTGTGATACCCCGGATACCGATAAAAAAATGATCAAGAAGGCCTTTTCAAGATGGACATGGCACGGCAAGATGCATTCCAGGGGAAAACAATGCAAGGAGCTGTTTCTTTAAATTAATCCAATCCTGCAAAGAGTCAACATGGCCGGGGTGATATGCCTGGACGCACAGGGGGCATGACGCAGGAAGAAGGGTCGATCGGCAGGAGTATCAGGCGCACTCAGCCCGTCATGCCTGACAGGCTGACCCATGCCGCTATGCCAGAGAAAACCATCTGCGTCGCCACGGCGCATACGATGAGGCCCGTGATCCTGACCAGGGGGCCGGTGGCGTTCACCCGTTCGAGCCAGTGGCCTATGTGCAATGAGGACAGCATAATGGTGAAATTAATGAGCAGTGCCAGGGAGACGCATGCCATGGTGACAGGGAAGCCATGGATCGAGGCAAAGTAGATGGAGGCCGTGATGGTGCCCGGTCCAGCGATAAGGGGGGAAGCCAGGGGCACAATGGATATCTCCGACACCTTTCTGAGAGCCGTCTCTTCGAAGAACCTGCCCCTTGTGACGGCGGAGAGCCCGATGAGAAAGAGGATGATGCCGCCGGCCACGTTCAGGGAGTATATCTCCACGTGAAACACACTGCTGAGAAGGTATTTCCCCGATGCGGCCAGTATGAGCAGGATGAGGAAGGCAACCATGCTCGACCGCAGGGACACATCCCACAGTTCCTTCCAGGTATACGGTGGCTCCATGGTGGACAGGAGGAATATCTTGCTGGCAGGATTGATCAGTGCGAGAAAATAAATAGTGTTTTCCACAAGATGAGTATATGCCATTTCCATTAGCCTCCTCGATAATGCGCTGGTCATCCGGTGAATGACATCAGAGTTCGGTGATCCATCCCTTGCCCTGAAGACCTGCGCCGAATTTCATGAAGCTCAGGAACGAAGATCTCAGCGTATCACTCATGAGGGCTTTCCTGACGGGCGATAGACGCAGAAATGCCCCCAGCAATCTTCGCATGAATTCATGGGTAATGCTCTGAGGATTATCGAAGATCTGGTTCTGGAGGGTGCCTCGTTCAAGGGTGCCGAGGATGGTCGTCTCGAACAGGGTCTCCGGGTGTATGACCCGCTGGCCGCGTTTGGCCATCACCACTGCGCTTCGCGCACACCTCGACACGCATACCCCGCAACCGATGCAGATCTCGGGGTCGACCATGGCGACCTTCCTTTTCGGGTGGACAGGGTCGTTCGCCGAGATCAGGGCTGCTGCATTCACCGGGCACACCTCTACGCAAGCGCCGCACCCCGAACACAGACCGACATCCACGGAAGAAAGGAAGCTGGACGTAACGACGGAATTGGGATAGCCGAAGGTGTTCATGCCGGACAGGTAGTTGCAGCAGCACTTGCAGCAATGGCAGATGGACAGGGGGCTCTTTCGGACGTTCCAGGCACAGAACACCAGGCCGTGCTCCCGGGAACGCGCAAAGTTTTCGATCATCTCCGATTTCGACACCTTACGTGCCAAGTCGTTCCTGATCATGTAGTCCGCGCCTATGCCGAACATGCTGCACCCGTCCAGGGGGGCGTCGCATCTTTTGCTGCCCAGGATGTGCTTTTCGTTTCTGCACGAACACGGTCCGATGGCAAAGGTGTAAGAACCATCTATGAGGGAAGATACCTTCTCGTAGTCGTAGAACTCGATGTACTCCTCCGGTTTGACGGTCTCCTCAATGGGTATGACCCGCATGACGGAAATCTTTTCGTCATGGGAAAAATTGGCCGGGAACACGGACTCGAAGTATTCGTGGAACAGCCGGGCCGCTTCTTTCCTGTTCAGACCCCCGTCGGTCCTCATCATGGTGAATTCGAAGATCCCGACCGCCAGGGGAGAGGGCATGTAATAGTATCGGGATTCCTTCTCGTTGAAGATGTCCATGACGAGCCCCTTGCGGCACAACCCCTCCAGAATGGTCTGAAGGCGTGTCTCATCGATGCCCGTCAGGCGGGAGATCCTGTCCAGGGGGGAAAGGGTGTAAGGCATTCCGACAACGACCTCGGCCTCGTCAGGGCTGTAGAGCTCCCGGACGATCCCGTGAAAGGTTTCATTCCATGGTGTCCTTGCCGTGAGGCCGTCTATCTTTCTCCCAAGTTTCCGATAACGATCCAGGTCTGAACGATCAATCACGGGCTCTCCTTCTTCATGTTGGAAAAAACAGCACTTTTTACATGATAAGGCATTTCCGGTCGGAATCAACCTGTACGGCGCAGGCCATCCTGATCATTTTTTAACGATGGATGTCAGAGGGATGATTGCCGGAAGAGCCGGATCGTGATCACCTGCCCCTGATCTCAGGCACAGATCGCAGCGGTTGTCGCTGCACCACTGACAGCAGTAACAGTCCGGGCACGGATATTTCTTGGCACCGCCGGTGTCTTCCGGCACATATATAAGCCCCTCGACGCCGTTCATTCTGATGAATCCCATGGAGATCCTTTCGGCAAGCGGGATGTCCTTCGTTATGCCTCGATAGTTCCTGTGTACAGGGGAAGAACCGGAAGGTCCATCCCTGATTCTTTAAAAAATCATGCTCAGTAAATTCTATTGCACGTAATAGAATATGCATTATAATAATACAATAAGCAAAGAGAGCATAGCTCTCCTTCTCCGAGGACGTGGGGCCACCGGCATGAGCAGTGAAGCAAAGACAAGGGAGCAGCTCATCGATGAACTGAACCAGGCCCGCAGGATCATTGCCGAACTGGAGAGCTCACTTGCAGATGCCCGGGAATCCCTCAGTGAATGCGAGGAAAGGATACGCATTCACTCACAGCTCAGCAACGACATTTTCTTTTCCTATGACACGTCCCTCAAGGTCTTAAGCGTGACCCCGAATGTCAAGCGGATAGTGGGTTATGAGCCGGATGAGCTGGTTGGGAAAAACTTCAACGATCTCCAGATCATCGTGCACCCCGATGATGTCGACGAGGCCATGGACAGCGCCCAGCATGTGCTCTCGGGCAAGACGATATACCCCAACATCTACCGGTTCTTCACCAAAGACGGCCAGAAACGGTTCGCCGAAGTCAACGGTATATCCGTCATCAAGGACGGCAAGGTGGCGGCCATGGTCTCCCGGGCCAGCGATATCACCAGGCATGTGGAGATGGAGCGGACACTGCGGGAAAACGAGGAAAGCTACCGGAAAACGCTTCAGAAACTGCCTGAAGCCATCGGTATCATCAGGATCAGCGATTTCTGCATCCTCTATGTCAACGACGGATTCAGCCGGCTGACCGGATATCTTTCGGAAGAGGCGACGGGGAGGAACCTCTTCGACCTGAAGCTGGCATCGAACGGTACCGACAATGATGCCTTCAGGAAGGCCTGTGGAGAAAAGAGAGAGGTATCTCTGCGTGAGTATCGTTGTCGGCGAAAGGACGACACCTTCGTCGATGTGCTTCTTTCATGGAAGCTGCTGCAGTACGAGGGGAACGACTGCGTGGTCATATCCATGACGGACATCTCCTCTCTTGGAAGGAGCAGGGAAGACAGTGAGGTCATGAACGGCCAGGCCATCCGGGAGCAGAGGATCGACGCCGTCCGGACGCTGGCCGGAGGGATCGCCCATGACTTCAACAATCTCCTGACCACGATCCTCGGGTACACCCGGATGGCCGTCAGGGATGTATCCGGAATCGCGAAGGACGGGGGCGACATCAGTGTCGTCAGGGATGAGCTGAATGAAGTACGAAGATCAGCCCTCCGGGCTAAGGACCTCGTGAATCAGCTGCTGGTCTTCAGCAGGCACTCCCACGGGAAATACGCACCGATAGTGCTGGGTGATGCGGTCAGGGAGACCCTCAGGATGTTGCAGACGATCCTTCCTTCGAACATTGAGATCCAGGAGAACATCAGTGAACAGGGCCTGGTGCTGGGGAACACGATCCTGATCCATCAGGCGGTCATGAACCTGTGCACCAATGCCATCAATGCCATGGAAGGACGCGGAGGTGTTCTGGGGGTCGGCGTCGAAACGACGTGCATAGAGGATGGTTCTGCAGACAATGATCCGTGCCTGCCGCCGGGGCGCTATGTCAGGCTGACTATTCATGACACCGGGGCCGGCATGGCCCCCGGGATACAGAAGAAGATCTTCGAACCGTATTTTACCACGAGATGGAGAGGCAGGGGTACAGGGCTTGGGCTGTCGGTACTGCATGGGATAGCCAGGGACCATGGGGGTGCGGTCGTATGCTCGAGCAGGCCCGGGGGCGGAACGGTTTTCGAGGTCTACCTTCCCGAAATCGTGTGTGAGTCCGGCGAGGTAGATGCCCTTGTGGACATGGTGAATGCCAGAGGAAACGAGACGATCCTCATCATCGACGACGAGGTCACCGTGATGGAACCGGTGAACAGGACCCTCGAGAACCTGGGCTATACAGTAGTGACGAAGCGCAGGGGCATCGATGCCCTGGAAGACTTCCGAAGAAACCCCGCGCGGTACGACCTCGTGATCGCCGATCTGGACATGCCGGACATTCAGGGGGACATGCTGGCGCGGAAGCTCTCGGAAATCAGGCAGGACATCCCCATCATCGTATGCGGCATGAAGGGGAAGGCCGTGCCCCATGGAGACATGAAGGGACAGGGAGTACGGGAATGCATCATGAAGCCCTTCGAGCTGCGGGGCCTTGCCAGGACTGTCCGGAAGGTGCTGGATCGGGAAAACCATCTGGCCGGTGAAGAATGATAAGGCGAAATGCCTGGGGAAACGACAGGTCAGGGACGGTCATTGTCCAGGGTATGGCGGATGGCGGAAGCGCTTATTCCGAGCATGCCTGTATCGAGGCTCAAGCCGGGAATGGCCCTGACGAGACCGGTCCGGTCCAGTTCTCGGAGCCAGTAGGCGTAAGCAGCCTCCACCATGGATTTCGCCAGGGAACGTGCCTGCAAGAAGATATCTTTCCGGGATGTCTTTCGCTCATGCCCGTCCATGAGGTCAGCCACTGAGATTTGTTCCGGTAGACACTCGCCGGGGGCGATATCGGCATAGAAGAGGCCGAGGTAGGCCGGGTCGCCCATCAGCCCTGCCGAGACCGCTGGCCTGGCGAGGAGATAGGCGGCCCTGCTGGTAAACAGCCTGTTGAAGAGGATCTGCCTCCTCAGGGAACGCCTGATGTCCCCGATGGACACCCGAAAGTCCCGGGAGACGATGTCTTCGAACACAAGACCCCTGAGATGAGATGCCCGCAGGAGCCTGTGGAGCCGCATGGGATTATTCAGATCTCGATCGAGACAGGTTTCCAGGTGTCGATGCCGGTAGACGGCCTGCGATTTTTTTTCGGGATCGGCATCGTAGTAATTGCCCGAGAGGTAGTAGATGACCGGATGAAGGGTGATATCCAGGGCGCAGTGGGTAATGTACCCGAGGATAAAGGCCACATCACGTGCGTCCCTGGCTGCATCAAGGACCCTGAAGATGGAGGTGTTCGTGGGGTTGCCTTCCTTGCCGTGGAAATGCTCCGAGATCCGGACCAGATGATCGCCGGCGCCATAGTAGAACGTGTCAGGTATCACGGCTCCGAGGAGGTATTGCCACAGGTGGTTCGAGATATCCTTGATCATGTCCGTGCCCGGGTAGTCCTTAAGAAGGTCATATGCGAACCAGAGGTGGGTATTTTCCTTGGCCATCGCTCCTCCATCCTCCCCATAGGCGGCAACAATGTGCACGGAGTATACGGGACATGAGGTATTCTGTAAAGAACGGCATCCATGGAGCCACGGGAGGGTAATACGAAGAGATCCATCATGGAATTGTCTATAGGAAGAGATCGTGTGAATCTCCGCACAGCCAGTGAGCCGTGGATGAATCTCCTGTTTGAAGACGCTTGATCTTCATGGGGCTACAATATATAACAAATGTTATATGTGAATCCGTCATGCCACCTGACCAAGGAAAGGGGATCTATGGAGACTGCGCAGGCGCATCAGGAAACGGACCAGGTCTTTGACAGGATCTTTTACCCCGGCGCAGTGGCCGTCATCGGGGTATCGTCACAGGGCGGCGGATTCGGCAGCGGCATACTCGATTCCCTGAGCGCCATCGGTTTTTCTGGTGATCTCTACGGTGTGAATCCCAAAGGGGGAGAGTACAAGGGCAGGAAGCTGTACAGGAGCATCGCCGAAATCCCGAATGCCATCGATTTCGCCATCATAGCGGTCACGGCTCCCCAAGTGCCCGAGATTCTCGAGCAATGCAGGGGCAAAGGTGTCGCGGGCGTCGAGATCCTTTCGTCGGGATTTTCCGAGGCTGACACCTTCGAGGGCAGGGAGCTCGAGCAGGAGATCAGACGGATAGCAGCCCGGGGCATCAGGGTGGTGGGACCCAACTGCTTCGGCATCTACTGTCCCGAGAGCGGGCTCACGCTGCTGCCCGGGCCGGACCTCTCCCGGGTCAGTGGCCCGGTGGCCTTTCTTTCCCAGAGCGGGGGCATGTCCATCGACTTCGCCCACATCGGCAACTGGATGGGCGTGAAGTTCTCCAAGGTCGTCAGTTTCGGCAACGGAGCGGATCTCAGGGAGACCGAGCTCCTGGAATATCTCGGCAGGGATCCTGAGACCAGGGTCATTGCCATGTATATGGAAGGGGTGGAAGACGGCAGGGAGTTCCTGCGGATCCTCAGGAAGGTTGCCTCGACAAAGCCCGTGATCATCAACAAGGGGGGGCTCTCGGAAGCAGGCAGCAGGATGGTTGCCAGCCACACAGGGTCCATGGGAGGCAGCAGGATCATTTGGGAATCCGCATTACGGCAAGCCGGTGCCATTCAGGTGGCCGACCTCTGGGAGCTGGCGCAGGCGTGCCTGGCATTCTCCCTGCTGCCCATACGTGAATATGGCGGGGTGAGCGTTGCCGGGGGCGGAGGCGCCCTCGGGGTGAGCGCGGGCGATCTTGCAGAGCGCTACGGGCTGGTGCTGCCGGCATTCGACGGGGACATGAGCGAAAAACTGCTTGAAGTGCTCCCGAGACCAGGGTCCAGCGCCAAAAATCCCATCGATGCGGCGAACCCTTTTGTGGGACCGGACGCTTTCAGGCATGTGTTCAGCCATGCGGGCATCGACCCGAGGATCGATATTCAGGTGCTCATTCAACTCCTTCACCACTACAAGCCCGTCGCCATGTCGCTCGGGCTCGACTCGATTCATCAGATAGCGCCTTATACCCAGCTTGCCCAGGCCATGCACGACGCCCGGGACGCCACCGGGAAGCCTGCGATCCTGGTCATGCCCGATTTCAAGCAGGGCAGGGAGTCGCTGGATATAGAGGCGCTGATCCGGGATGCCAGGCAGGCCTTCCTGGAAAAAGACATCCCCGTCTTTTCCGACCTGGGAGACGCTCTG
Organism: Thermodesulfobacteriota bacterium; assembly: GCA_036834365.1. GTDB lineage: Bacteria > Desulfobacterota > Desulfomonilia > UBA1062 > UBA1062 > MWEI01. Next base: position 13,605 of record DAITOA010000034.1, read on the forward strand.
CGCGCTATACACCATGTGACGACCTATGCATCACGAATGAAATCCAGGATGGAGTCCTGAAGCGAGACGTTCCATCGGGAGGTGCGGCTGATGGATATGACGAGAAGGCAGTTTGCCAGCGACAACTATGCGGGCATGTGCCCCGAGGTCCTCGATGCCCTCATTCGAGCCAACAGCGGGCACTGCATCCCCTACGGTGAAGACGAGTATACCGCTCGGGCCTGCAACATGCTGCGAGAGTTCTTCGCCGCAGACTGCGAGGTCTTCTTCGTGTTCAACGGCACAGCAGCGAATTCCCTTGCACTTGCATCTCTATGCCAGTCGTATCACAGCATCATCTGCCACCAGTATGCTCACATCGAGACCGATGAATGCGGGGCGCCGGAATTCTTCTCCAACGGTACCAAGATCCTTATTGCGGGAGGGATTAACGGGAAGCTCTCGCCCAGGGAGGTGGAGGAGGTGGCCGGGAAGAGGACCGATATTCATTACCCCAAGCCCCGGGTCATCAGCATAACCCAGGCCACCGAGGTCGGGACAGTCTATTCCGTTGAAGAAGTTCGAGAACTCGGTGCTCTGGCGAAGCGGCTGGACCTTCGCTTTCACATGGACGGCGCCCGGCTGGCAAATGCCCTTGCCGCTCTGGACGTTGCACCCGAAGAGCTCACCTGGAAGGCGGGTCTCGACGTTCTCTGCTTGGGCGGCGTCAAGAACGGTATCTCCGCGGGAGAGGCCGTGGTTTTCTTCAACAGGCAGCTTGCCCATGAATTCGACTACCGGTGCAAACAGGCAGGACAGCTTGCCAGCAAGATGCGGTTCCTTTCCGCGCCGTGGATCGGCCTGCTGAGCAATGATACATGGAAGAAGAACGCCCTCCACGCAAACCGCTGTGCGCGGGTGCTTCACGAAGGGCTCTCCGCCGTAGAAGGGATCAGGGTCATGTTCCCGGTGGAAGCGAACTCCGTCTTTGTGGAGATGACGCATGCAATGATTTCAGGACTGCACGACATGGGGTGGCGCTTTTACACCTTCATCGGAGAGGGTGGCGTGCGACTCATGTGTTCATGGGACACCACGGATCAGGATGTGGAGTACTTCATCGGGGATGTGAAGAAACTTTCCAAGATGCCCGGCAAAGATGACATGCGGTAAAAGAGCTGAGGACAAATAACAAACCGGGCAGCGTGATGCTGCCCGGTCTCCTATGGAGAAGTCTCACCGATGCGGAGTCTTCGTTGTTATATTCCTTATCGTCACAACTCATTGACACATGAGAGGCAACTGAAGTTTTTTACGATCGGCGAGAGTTGTCTCTGTCGATAATGGCCAGTCAAGCCATTCAGCATGGAATCATTGAAGTAAGACAATCTGACCTCATATCACCAGACAGGTATTGACAACTCATAGATACTTAGATATTTTATTATACAATATGGTGATAAAAAGTATCTTGCCGAAAAGTAAAAGCAGGGGGGCGGTATGGATACCGATCAGGTGATCCTGGGGCTGCTCATGTCTGGTCCGAAGAGCGGGTACAAGATCAAGAACATCACAGGCAAGCTCATGATGGCGTATAATCTCAGCCTGAACCAGATCTACCCGGCCCTGAGAAAGCTCGAGGCCTCGAACCTCGTGAAGAAAGACGTGGTCATCCAGACCGGCAAACCCAACATGCACGTCTATGCCCTGACCGATTCCGGCAGAGAGAGCTTCTATAAATCCCTTACCGCCCCTCCGGTGCCCATCGACTACCAGCTCGACTTCCTGACCCGGGCGTTCTTCTTCCGGTTTCTCCCGAAAGATGAGGTGGTCCGCCAGTTTGAACAGGAGATCAGCTCGCTGGACGAGCAGCTTGAAGACCTTGCGCAGATCCGGTCGGTGGTGAATGACCGAGGCGACGAGGACGGGCACTTCATTTTTTCCACCATCGTGGAAATGATCCAGATGCTCAAGAACAGGTATACCAAGGAGCTTGCAAGGAGACAGGAGGCCTCGTAGAGGTTCCGTATCTGAGAAGATATTGTAAGGGTATTGAGAAGTGAAGACACCAGGAGGTGCACCCATGAACAAGTTTTTCAATCCCTCGTCCGTCGTGGTCATCGGCGCATCCAATTCCCCTTTCAATCTCGGGTCGACCATCTGCCGATCCCTCAAGGAGTTCTCACCCTTTCCCGGCGACGTCTATGCCGTGAACAGGAAAGGCGAGGCTGTTTGCGGATGTCCCGGATACACAAGGGTGACCGATATCGAGGACGAGGTAGACCTTGCCGTCATCATCGCCCCTTCGCAGGTCGTACCGGGCTTCGTCAAGGAGTGCGGGGAAAAAGGGATCAGGCACATCGTCATCGAGAGCGCCGGGTTCTCCGAGGGCGGTGAGAAGGGCAGGACCCTCCAGAGGGAAATCGACGAGATCAGGAAGGCCTACGGCATGCGCATCATGGGGCCCAACTGCCTCGGGGTACTCAATACCGAGAACAAGTACTGCTGCTTCTACGGACTCCAGAAGGAAGACCTCGAAATCTTCTCGGAGCGGAGCGGAGAGATATCGTATGTCATCCAGAGCGGGGGGATCGTGGTCATCCTGCTGGAATCCTTCAAGAGTGATGTTGTAAAGGCCGCCAAGATCGTGAGCATCGGCAACAAGAGCGATATCGACGAGGCCGACATGATCGAGTACTACAACTCCGATGAGAAGACCAAGGTCATCGGCCTGTACCTGGAGAACATCACGAACGGGCGCAAGTTCCTGGAGGTGGCGCGCACGGTCACCAAACCCATGCTCGTCTTCAAGGTGGGAAGGACCTCCGAGGGGGTCAAGGCCGCCCTTTCCCATACGGCCGGCATGGCCAACAACGACCTCATCTTCGACGCGGCCTGCAGGCAAGGGGGGATTATCAGGGTGAACTCCATATCCGAGCTGCACTCGCTCCCCAAGATGTTCACCCACATGCCCCCGCTGAAGGGCAAGAGAATCGCCGTATTCACAAATTCCGGAGCCTTTGGAGGCATCACCGCCGACCTGCTGGTTCAATCGGGTCTCGAGATGGCAAGACTCTCCACCGGGACCCAGGAACGGCTTGCCAGAACAGGACAGATCTTTAATGTCAAGAATCCCATCGATCTGGGACCTGCCATGTCCTTGCAGACCTTCCTGGAGATCTTCGATATCCTGCTCTCCTCGGAAGAGGTGGACGGGCTCCTGCCAGTGCCGAGCCTGTGGCACCCCATGGTGATCGAGGCCATCATGGAGCTCGTCAAGAAATGCCACGAATATGGAAAACCGGCCGCGATCTATACTCCCAATGCCGCCGAAAAGACCATCGATTATCGAAACAAGTATCAGGTGCCCCTCTTCGAGTCGCCCGAAGAGGCGGTGAGGGCACTGGAGGTCTCTTTCCGGCAGTATGAATACGGGTTCATGAAAAGGGATGTACTCGAGGATGCATGTTGCAATACGCGCCACCGATACACCGGTGGGGCGTATGAGGAGTACGCCTGAAGACCGGGCACTGCTTCAGTCAATCCTGAGAGTTATTCAGCAGGAGCCCGGGGCAGGATAGTCCTCAGCACATCCTCTTTTCCCACGATTCCTGCCAGCTTCCCGTCGGGATCAAGCACCGGAATGGTATGGATTTTCCTGTCCACCATGAGGGACGCCACTTCCTCGATGCTGGTCTCGGGCGTCACGGTGACGGGTCTGGGCGTCATGGCGTGTTCCACGGTGGTGGCGGCGATCTTGTCCACCTCCTTTTCGATGTGCTTGGGTGACATTAACGGGATGATTCCGTCGAGGACGATGAAGTAGGATGGGAGGGGGAGCCTTTTCTGCTGGGAGATGAGATCGTCGCGGCAGAGGATGCCGAGAAGCCTTCCTTCACTATCGAGAACGGGCGCTCCGTTGATATGGTTTTCCATGAGGATCCTCGCCGCATCAACAATGCCCATTCCCGGTGAGAGGGTGATCACCCCTTTCGTCATGATGTCCCTGACCTTCACGGCATTGCCCCCCTGTGCCGAGGATTCTGTAGTATAAAAGGTATGTTTCCATCGTGATTAGTCAAGGGGGGTGCGCAGGAGGGGCCCGGCAAAGGGCGTTCAAGAAACCGTCAGCAAATGACGAAGAGGTGATTGCAGGTCTAACATTATCGCTTGGAGATGTGGGTGTGAAGGAAAAGAGGCGTTACACGAGGAAGCCGTTAAAGATCGAGGCGCGGTACCATAACCGGGATGGCAAAGTCCTGAAGGGGATTGTGCGAAACATCAGTATCGGCGGCGTCTATATAGAGACGCCCAGGCCCCTGGATCGTGATGAATCAATACGTATAAGCCTCGATGCGGTGGATGTGGGCAAGGTCATCGACGTGGACGGCAAGGTCGTGCGGCATGAGCCTGAAAAGGGGATGGGCATTGAGTTTGCAGATCAGAACAACAAGGACATCAAGAAGCTCATCAGTACCATGCGAAAGCTCGATCAGGCGTCCATGCTCGCCCTGAGCCGGTCCGCCTTCGAAGAATAAGCACCGCGTGGCGGCATCGCAGCTGCCCATCCAGAAGTAAGGAAGGCGCTCTCCGTCAGGGAGAGCGCCTTCCTTATCATGCAGGTGGAAATACTCTTACATGTCAGCCTGGAGCCTCTTCGCCCAGTCGGCATAATACTTGTCGCCGGAGGCTGATGCCTTCTGCAGCAGGGTCTTGGCCTCGTCCTTGTCCCCGGTCTTCAGGAGGACCTCCGCCAGATATACCTGCCCCTCGGCATCATTGGGGAAGGACTTCTGGAATTCTCTCAGGTACTGCAGGGCGAGCTTCTTGTCCTGCATGGGCCATGGAAGAACGAACCAGAATCGGCCCAGGGCCTTCATGGGTCCGCCGTCCACGTACATCTTGTCGACCTTATAGGCTTTTTCGAAGCTGCTCTGGGTCTTATCCTTGAGGCCTTCCTTGAGGGCTGTGAGGATGCTGACGCCGTCGGAGTAGTTTCCGACAGAGCACCCGTACCAGAAGTTGCCCTCAACCCCGCCTGCATTGAGAGCTATGGCCTTCTCGCCGTATTTCATGCCGAGCTTGCCGTATTCCTTGCAGGTGTTCTTCCAGTTTGCAGCGTCCTTCTTTTTCGATTCATTGGCAAACTCCCTGTACGAACGGGCGGCCTTCCAGGCAGCCTCATAGCTGCTCGGATTGGCTTCCAGTGCTTTGGCGAAGGCATCGCCCGAGGCCTTGTATGACTCGTAGCTCGCCTTGCCCTTGTCATACAGGGCATTCCCCTGGGCCATGAAATCCTCCGCAAAGAGCGCCAGCGGCAGTGCGGTCAATAGACAGAAACAGAATACCAGCGTAAGAAATCTCCTCATACCATATCCTCCTTCAATGAGATGTGCTTTACGCTAACACCATAACGCACCATGATCAATATGAATTCTATGAAATATCAGGGAGGTGAAGCGTTGTGCGCCGCCTGGGAGTGCAACCCCTATAAGTGATGGCGGAACAGTGCGGGTGCTGTATCTCTCGGAACTGAAACAGATAATCATCGGCCATGGCCTGTTCATGAAATTTACCCTTGCCAAACACATGCATCATCCTTATAGATAATCTCAATGCCGTACGAGGATCTTTCCGCCCAGTATCCTTCCATGAAAGGCATAGCAGTAGAACTGCCCTTCGTAAAGTTCAAGTATGTCAAGGTCGAGCAGGCACAATCTGACAAGCCGAAATATTCCAAACAGGTCGATCTGACCGTACCGTCCGAAAACAGAACCGTCACCTCCGCTACCCGGGTGATGGTGACGAAGGAGGCCGAGGTCACTACACTGGGCATGGACACCATGATTTCCTTTGCATCCGTCATTCACGAGCTGACCTACGGCCGTATCAGTGCGGATCAGGGGGGGCAGCAGACTTCTGCATACCCTGCCGTTCCTGAGCAGCAATCCCACTCCCTCGACATCATCATCTAGGGGAACCATGGTAGGGGTCGTATCCGATCCCCTTTTCATGAATCATGACACCGGGGGATTCCACCCCGAGTACCCCCTTAATCCGTGCCCTTGATTACCTCATACGCCTGTGGCAAACTCCGTATTACAAATCGCTGTTCCACGGGGTACCTCCTTATTTTTTGGTCGCGCTTAAAATGAGCGGTACCCCCTTCTTCTTCCCTGACACAAGTTCTGTTGCATCACCAAATACAGACACCTGTTGTCTATGCGCAGGAAGGAGGGTATAATATGAATGCCTTGCGGGAATCCGTACAGGCTGTGGTGAATGTTATGAAGGGAGGACGGGCGTTAGCCATAGAAGAGACGCCGATTCGTGAAATCGATGAAATCGTCGGAACACATTCTCGTTTCTGGCCGTTGTAATACCTGTCTCTCTTAAGTTTGCCCCCTGCGATGCCGAAAGGGCTCATATGCTGGATGCCAGACCCATCGAGTCGGTAGAGGTCCGAGAGTACAAACAGGGAGAGATCATCGTCCGCGAGGGCGACCCGGGCCGCTATTTCTATGCCATCCTCCAGGGAGAGGTGCAGATTTACCAGCTCGAAAAACCCATCCGGATCCTGTCGGACCAGGATGTATTCGGGCTTGAGAACTACTATCGGGGCATACCGTACACCACCACCGCAAAGGCTATGCGGACTTCCCGTATAGCGACCTATGATGCGGAACTCATTGACGAGATCGCATACGCAAAGCCGGCCCTTGCGGCGACTATCATGCGCTCCGCCTACCTCCAGCTCGAACAGACCACCTCTATAGCCGAGGCGAACATCCCCTACGGCGAGACCATCAACCTCGACATCAGGGAATACAACGACGGCGAGGTCGTGATCGAAGAGGGGACCAGCGGTACAGAGATATACAAACTCTATCAGACCGACGGAGGGCTCGAGGTGCTCAAGAAGGACGTCCGTATAGGCGTCATCACCAAGCCCGGCGAGTATTTCGGCGAGATGAGCTTTATTCTGAACGAACCGCGCAGCGCCACCATACGATCCATCGGCAAGAGCATGGTGGAGGTCATACCGGTTCAGGACGGCGGCCTCGACCGACTCATCAACGAGAATCCCGAGGTGGCCAACAAGATCATCGCCACGCTTGCCCAGAGGCTCAAGCAGGCGAACCTGCTCATCATCAAGTAGACCGGCCTTTACCCTCCATCAGTTTCAGGATCTGCGGTATGGCATCAGTGGTTTTCTTCCTGCCTTCCTCGATGGCCGAGGAGCTCCTGGTGAATTCCAGGGACGCGATATCTATTACATCAGGCTCGATGAGCACGTCCGGAGGCTCGTATTTCAACATGAGCCGGTTCTTCTGGTACTGCTGGATATTGGTGGTGTTCAGCAGGATCTCCACGATGTTCATGCGATGTTCCTCCCCGGACCGGGAAAAGTATCCCGGTTTGAGCTCGTTGAGCTTCTGCGCGCCCTGGGAGAGGTATTCCCTGAGGGACTTCAGATAGTCTGTCTCGAGAACCGCATCAGTCCGGTGGGAGCCGATCTTTTTGAGCACCGTTTCCGCCAGAGGCTTCAGGCTGTCGCGGATGGTCTGGGGACTCAGGAGTCCCACCACACGATCGACCATGCCAGAGGCGAGGTCCCCTTCGGATGCGCAGGCCTCCTGTTCTGCCGTGACGATGCTTTGCCTCCTGGTGTTCGAGTAACGGGAGGTCATCCGTGGATGGAGGTTGCAGGCTATGGAGATATCGGGGGCATAACCCTTGAGGATGTCCAGCGGCAGCGGGTCGGACACGCCGCCGTCGGTGAGAAGGCGGCCCATGTGGACCACGGGCCGGAAGATGCCGGGTATGGCGATGCTTGCCATGACCGCATCGGCCAAAGGTCCCCGGTCGATGGCCACGGTTTCACCGGTAAGCAGGTCGGTGGCCACGGCGACGAAGGTCACATCGAGATCTTCGATGAGCATCTCCCCCACCAGGCCTGCGATGAACCTGCGGGCCTTATCGCCGGCCAGCAGCCCCGAGTAGGGGAAGACGGGGTCGACATAGTAGCCCAGTGACCTGACAAAGGATATGTCCGTGATGAGGGCCTTGAAATCACTGAGCCTGCCTGCGGCATAGAAGGCCCCGACGGCGGCTCCGGCGCTGGATCCCACGATGATATCCAGGGGAACGCCCTGTTCCCCCAGCACCTCGAGGACCCCCACGTGTGCTCCCCCCATGGCTCCGCCGCTATCCAGTGCGATGCCTATGCGCGGCCTTTCCGCCTTCATGGAACCGATTCTACCCCAAAGCCGGGACGTGTTCAATCGAGGCATGTGCGAGAAGTAAAGAAATACATCCCGATTCCCGAATGAAGAGCTATGGACGTATTCTGGCTGGGAACCGGTGCGCCCCCCGAGGGGGTCAACGTGATGCAGGCTGAGAGCTTCGAGCAAACCGGCGATGACTGCCTGCTCTTCGTGGACAGTACGGTTCACCTCCGCGGCAAGAAGGCGGCATCGAGGCGTATCTACCTGGTGAGTGACGGCCGGATTCCGAAGAAGCTCCCCGGGGCGGTGATGGGTGTCATTCCGAGAGAGGCCTCTGTGATCAATGCCATGTCCCTGCTGTACCGCGAGATGAAACAGTCCTTCGAGGTGGGGGACCTGCTCATCAGGTCACTGGGGGAGAAGGACCTCGCCATCCAGGAGAAACAGCGGCTGATGCTTATGGAGAGCAGGAGGTACAACGCCATTTTCAGGAATGCCAACGACCTCATCTTCATCCTCGGCCCATCCGGAAAGATAACCTTCTGCAACGAAACCTTCAGGCACCACCTCCAGGAGAAGGGGGAATCCGTGCTGGGGAGGCCGTTCAGTGATTTTGTCCTTGAGGAGGACCGGCATAACCTGGACCTGATGATCGGCAGGGGCTTCGAAAAGGGTGTCCCGGTCCGTGCGGAGGTAAGGCTGATGCTCCTGACGGGGAGGAATGGGATATTCTCCCTGCTCTGCACCCCCCTGGAAGAAGAGGGACGCATCTATGCGCTCTCGGTCATCGGCAGGGACATCACCGACATCAGGGCCATGCAGAAACGGCTCACCATCCAGGCGAACGACCTGAGCCAGATGATGAACGGGCTTGCCCACGAGCTGAGGAATCCGCTCACCATCATCGGGGCGTACATCAGGAGGCTGGAACGGGAAAAAGGGGAAAGGACCCGGAAGTGGGAAGAGGCACTCTCGGGCATCTATTCCTCCATCAACCGCATCGAAGACATGATCGGGCATGTGGAACGTTATGAGAAGCTCGTGAAGATGGAGCCGTCCTGCTGCAAGGTGGAATTATGCAGTCTTGTCCGCCAGACCGTACGGGAACTGGATGCGGCTGTACCCGTCAGGGTAGAGTCTCCCGGGGGGGTTCACGCCTTCTGCGATGCGGACCATGTGAGGGTGGCCTTGAGCAGGATTCTTGAAAACGCCGTCGAGACCGGGACACCGGAAGTCACCGTGACGATCACCCGTGACGAGAGCTATGCCCATGTGGCGGTCAGGGATTTCGGGCCCGGCGTCAGGGACAAGGTACAGACCATCCTCGCCCCGTTCTACTCCACCGATCCCATGAAGACCGGCCTGGGACTCACCGAGGCCCGTATCGCCATGGTGAAGATCCACGGCGATCTCGAGGTGGTCCGCCAGGCCGAGCCCGGCGCGGTCTTCACCCTCAAGATTCTCCTGGATCGCAGGCTCAGGGCTCGGGAAACAGCCTGAACCTTCGTGCCGTATTGCCATCCAACGCCCTTGTCGGGTATGCTTTCAATGGAATATGGAATACGGTTATGCCTGTATCCTGATGAAGGAGGTGTTTCATGGGAGAATACGAGTCCGTGGCCGAGGGCGTCTTCCAGGTGGGAGGTTCCGACCTGAGCGATCCGTCCGATGCAGCCGTCTACGCCATTGCGTGCACGACAGGCATCGTTATGATAGACTGCGGGGCGGGACGCGCGCCCGGGACTATTGTGGAGAACATGGAGGAGGCCGGGCTCGATCCTGAAAAGATCACCACCCTGATACTCACCCACTGCCACGTCGATCATATCGGGTCCGTGGAGTTCTTCAGAAAGAACTTCGGCTGCTCAGTGGTGGCCCACGGGCTGGATGCCGATGCCATCGAATCAGGCGACCCGTCGCTGACCGCGGCGCGCTGGTACAATACCAGGCTGCCGAGGACCACCGTGGACAGGCGTCTTCAGGCAGAGAACGAAAGCGTCATCTGCGGCAGCGACGAGCTCCACTGCCTCCACACGCCCGGGCATACCCCCGGCTCCATCGTTGTCTACATCGATCGGAACGGGAGCCGCATCCTCTTCGGACAGGACATCCACGGCCCGTTCAGCAGAGAGTTCAGGTCGGACATCGGCCAGTGGCGCACCTCCATGGAAAAGCTCATCGACCTCGGCGCCGACATCCTGTGCGAGGGACACTTCGGCATATACAAACCTCGGGGGCGCGTGGAGAAGTATATAAGGGGCTACCTGGACCAGTATGCAGGGCAGTGAGATTCAGGCAACAGATTCAAGGGTTTTTCATAAGCCTCGCGATTCAGGCGACATGGCCATGGCGTCTTTTCCAGTATGGCCATGTCGCCTGAATCGCGAGGACACAACGTGGACGATTGCGTTGCCCGGGGCTTGTTCAGGAAATCTTTTCCGTTGCGGTACGTTGAACATCCAGAGGAAAGATTCACAAGGGTTTTAGCCTGCCAGGTCCGGTGAGTTCCAAAAAAGAGAACTCGCCGGACCTGGCAGGTCAACTAAAGACTTTTCAATGCCATGGTCTGTTGAAGACCTCCATCACCCCTTGACTTCCTGGGCCAGTTTAGTATATCCGCCATGCATTGCGCCCGATTCCGGGCTCTGAATGGAATATCCGAGTAAAGGAGTGGCAAGAATGGCACGTTCGTACAACATAGCGGTCATCCCCGGCGACGGGACGGGTCCTGAAGTGGTGGCCGAGGGCATCAAGGTTCTCGAGGCTGTTGCCGCCGTCGAAGGGATCCGGTTCGACTTCACCACCTATGACTTCGGCGGAGACCGGTATCTGCGTACCGGGGAGATCCTTCCCGAGAGCGCCGCTGAAGAGATGAGAAAACATCATGCAATATACCTGGGCGCCATCGGGCATCCGGACGTCAAGCCCGGCATCCTGGAGAAGGGTATTCTCCTGCGGCTCCGCTTCGAGCTGGACCAGTACATCAACCTGCGGCCGGTAAAGCTCTACCCCAATGTGGAAACCCCCCTGAAGGACAAGGGGCCCGAGCACATCGATTACGTGGTGGTCCGCGAGAACTCGGGCGGTGTGTATACCGGGTCGGGCGGCATCACCATGAAGGGCACACCCCATGAGGTGGCCGTGCAGGAGATGATCTACAACCGGCACCAGGTTGAGCGCTGCCTGCGCTATGCCTTTGAGTTCACGCGCAAGAGGAACAAAAGGAAGACGCTGGCACTGGTCGGCAAGACCAACGTTCTCACCTATGTGTTCGACCTGTGGGAGCGGGCCTTCCGCGAGATCGGGGAGAAGGACTATCCAGACATCAAACGGGAGTATTACCATGTGGATGCCACCTGCATGTGGATGGTGAAGAATCCGGAATGGTTCGACGTGCTCGTCACGGAGAACATGTTCGGCGACATCATCACCGACCTGGGCGCCATTACCCAGGGGGGCATGGGCATCGCCGCCGGCGGCAACATCAATCCGTCCGGGGTGTCCATGTTCGAGCCCATCGGCGGATCTGCTCCCAAGTACACGGGCATGAACATCATCAATCCGCTGGCTGCCATCGCCTCGGCCCAGATGATGCTGGAGACCCTGGGGGAGGAGAGGGCCGCAGCCCGTATCGAAGGCGGTATCGTGAAAGTCCTGCAGAACGATATCAAGTCCCTGGCAGCGGGAAAGATGGGCCTGAGCACGACACAGACGGGTGACAAGGTCGCGCAGTACTCCTCAAGCTGATTTCTGGTGCAACGTACGAGGGGCTGATGACCCCGGAAGATACACCGTCGTGATGGAGTCCTGGAGAGCGGTCAATTTCCCGCCGTGCACACGGAGTCGGCAAACTGTACGGCGTTCCAGTAGATCTTGGGGAGGACTCTGGGCGGGATGCCGAGCCGGCCCGCCGAGCTGATGACGTTGTCCCACCTGGCCTTCTCGTAACTCATGGCGATATCGAGGTATTCCTTCAGGACACCCACGCCGCCGGTGAGGGTGGACTTTATTTCCGAGGACAGGGGCAGGGTCTTCATGATGTTATCCATTGAATTATCAAGGATGGCGTCGATATGGGAGAACAGGCCCAGGGTGAACAGCTCGGAAGGGTCTGCCCCCCCTCCTGCCGACTTGCCGAGCTCCTCGCATATGCGGGCCCGTATGATCGAGCTCTTGAGCAGCTCGTCCGGCTTGTCCTGGCTGAGTTCGGCCAGGAAGATCACCGACAGGAACTGCTTGATCCCACGCTCGCCCAGCATCACGATGGCCTGCCGTATGGAGGAGACTTCCTGGACCCTCCGGTAGTAGGGGGAGTTGAGGTATCTCAGGAGCTTGTAGGAGATGCCCACATCCTGCTCGATAAGCTTCTGGAGTTTGCCCACCTGGTAATCTTCCTTGCCGACCTCGGACATGATGCCCAGGACATTTATCTTGAGCGCGGGGATGTCAGTCTTCCGTATGAGCTGGGGCTTGCTGAAGAAGTATCCCTGGAAGTACGTGTACCCGAGCTTCAGGGATTTTTCAAACTCTTCGATGGTCTCAACCTTCTCGGCCAGGAGCTTTTTCCCGTTGCCGCCGAATCTCTCTGCATACTCCTGTATCTCCCCGGGCGAGCTCTTGGAGAAATCGACCTTGATGATGTCGGAGAGCTCTATGAGAGGATCCATGGCCGGGGAATATTCGAAGTCATCCAGTGCGATGAGATAGCCCAGGCGGGATATTTCCCTGCACGAATCGATTACCGATTCATCGGGCACGATGTCCTCGAGGACTTCCACCGTGGTGATCTCCGAGGGGAAGATGAGGGGGATCTTTTTGACGAGCAATTCCCTGGTGAAATTGATGAAGGCGCGTTTGCCGCCGGTGATCTGCTCGATGCCCGAGGAAAAGAAGGTGTTCGAGAGCACCCGGGAGCTGGCACTGTCGCCACACGTTCCGGGAAAACAGTTCTCCATGCCCTCCCTGAACAGCAGTTCGTAGGCGTATATGCTCTTGTTCCTCGTGAATATGGGCTGTCTTGCAATATAGATGTCCATGTGTCTCCCTTTCTATCGGAAAAAGCGGGTCGGATCATTATCCCGGATCGAAGTGAGGAGCCTGCGGAAGAGTCCGAACGGACCATCCTTGACATACGGAAAGGGTGTAACTAATCTGTTGTGACCCTGATCATGAGAAAGGATGGCCATGGCGCTTGTGGAATTGATGGGACTGTTCGTAGCCGGGGTATCTGCAGCCGCGTTGATGAACTTCCTGCTCAAGCAGGTAAGCAGGGACTACATCAAGAAAATATCCCAGAGGAATCCGGAGTTCACCAAGGCCTACCGTTCCTTCATGCAGTTCATTGTGCGGAATCACCGGTATTTCGGCATGGCTGCAGGGATCCTGCTCGTTGCTCACGCCGGTTCGGCGATTCTTTCAGGGGTATATTCCCCAACCGGGACAGCGGCCGGTGTTCTCCTCCTGGCCACGGTGGGGATCGGATCGTACGGGTTCTTCATCAGGAAGAGTCCCAGGGGTCCATGGATCCACGTCCACCGGGGGGCAGCATTCCTCTTTGCGGCCTCTGCGATCGTGCACATCATCTACGGGGCGCCCTTCACTCTGTAGACCCGGCTTCCTATGCCGGGGTCAGAGCCTTCGCGATACAGGCCGTCTTGGCCCTGAGGTTCGTCCTGAAGGCGTTCATCTCCTGGCCGATGCGGGCAGGGTCATAAAGCTTCTCGAAGAGGATGCCGGTGGCACTGTCGATGTCTCCCCCGGTTTCGTGCAGCGAATCCTCGATGGTATGCCGCAGGTCATGGGCTGCCGGGATAACGCCATCGAGAAATGCCCGTGCATCATCACCGGTCAGGGCGGGCCCGTGGGGCATGAGGATGATGGACGGAGACGCCTCGATGATCCTGTGCGCCGAACTCAGATAATCTTTGAAATCAGTGAGGAATTCAGGGCAGATGGCGCCGTCAAGCTGGACGACCCCGAGGGCTTCCCCCACCACGGCGGCGCCCCAGGGCTCGATGAAGAAGGTCATCGAGTCCCGTGTGTGACCGGGAGTCGCCATGACCCGGACCGTGACGCCTTTTCCGAGATCCACCTCGTCGCCGTCTTCGAGGACCAGGTCAACCTCGGGGGGTATGAAGACGGTGGAGGGATCGTTGCCGTCGGTGAGCTGGCGGTAGATGTCGCTGAGGGCTGTCATGGTGGCGACGGCCCTGGGGTTTTTCATGACATCCCTGATGAGACCGTGGCCGGCAGTCTGCAGGGCAGGGAAGACATGCCTCACGTGCCCGCACGATCCGACATGGTCGTAGTGGGAGTGGGTGAGAAAGACCTGATCCAACGCGCGGGCACCGAGGATACGCTTCAGGCTGCCGGTGTAGAGGGGGGCCATGATGCTCACCCCCGTGTCGAACATGGCGGTTTTTCCGGCAGAAACCACTGCCGAGGGGAAGCCAGGGTCGCCTATGAGCCGGAGGTCGTCTTTCAAGGTTGCAGGTGCGGTGATCTTCATGACGGACGCGATTCTATCAGAACGGCGAATCCCTGAAAAGTCACATCGTTAAAGCCGCAACCATATGTTGACAGTGTGGCGCATCTGTGTTCTACATGTACCTTACCGTTTGAACAAGGGGTGAAGCACATGGAAGAGTCGGATCTGCAGCTCATTCGCAAGCTCATCCCCAAGGACAAGGAACTGAAAAGACTTTGGGATGAGCACCTCGATTACGAGGAGAAGCTTGATCAGCTCAACAAGCGGAGATACCTGAGCACCGAAGAAGAGGTGAGGCGCAAGGAGATCCAGAAGCTCAAGCTTCAAGGCAAGGACAGGATCGAGGAGATCCTGCGTAGTTACCGCAAGGAACAGTAGACACTGACGTTTGGATTGCATATTGTATTGAAATCGAGAGGTTCCAGGATCAGGTGAGCATGAAGAAGATAACAGGAGCATATGCATTCATAGAGGCGCTCCGGTGCGAGGGCGTCAAGCATGTCTTCGGCTATCCCGGCGGAGCTGTGCTGGACATTTTCGACGCCATCGTGGACGCACCGGACATCCAGTTCATCCTTGCGCGACACGAACAGGGCGCCGTCCATGCGGCCGACGGGTACGCCCGTGCGAGCGGGCACGTCGGGGTGGCCCTGGTCACCTCGGGGCCGGGGGCGACGAACACCGTGACCGGTCTCGCCACCGCCTGCATGGACTCCATCCCCATCGTGGTATTCTCAGGGCAGGTGTCCACGAACCTCATAGGAAACGACGCCTTTCAGGAGGCCGATACCGTGGGCATCACCAGGCCCTGCACCAAGCACAACTACCTGGTCAAGGACTGCGACGAACTGCCCAAGATCGTCAAGGAGGCCTTCTACATCGCCTCCACCGGCAGGCCGGGGCCGGTGCTCGTGGATATCCCCAAGGACGTCATGCGGGGGCTCATCACCTTCAAATATCCCGAAAAGGTCTGCCTCGAGGGGTACTGTCCCACCTACAAGGGTCACCTGGGACAGATCAAACGCATCCTCGGCACCATCCTCAAGAGCAGGAGCCCGGTCATATATGCGGGCGGCGGGGTCGTGCTGTCGAATGCGTCCGATGAGCTCACCACCCTTGCGCGGCAGCTTCACATCCCGGTCACGACCACGCTCATGGGTCTGGGGGCCTTTCCTGCCGACGACCCACTCTGGCTCGGCATGCTGGGCATGCACGGCACCTACGCGGCCAACATGGCCGTTACGGAGGCGGACTGCCTCATCGCCATAGGGGCCCGCTTCGACGACCGGGTCACCGGCAAGGTCGACGAGTTCGCGCCCAGGGCCAAGATCATCCATATCGATATCGACCCCACATCCATCAGCAAGAACGTCAGGGTGGATCTTCCCGTGGTGGGTGACTGCAGCAACGTCCTGCGCGATATACTCAGGGAGGTCAAGGAAAAAGGAGCGGAGGTGGCAGAGCTGCATAATGCCTCCAGGCCATGGCTCGAACGCGTGGATCAGTGGAAGCGAGAACAGCCGCTGCGCTATGAAAAGGGACCGGGACTGAAGCCGCAGTACGTCATCGAGAAGATCGACGAGATCGCCCCCGACGATGCCATTATATCCACCGAGGTCGGTCAGAACCAGATGTGGACCGCCCAGTACTACAAGTTCAAAGGACCGCGGCTCTTTCTCACCTCCGGTGGGCTGGGGACCATGGGATACGGCTTCCCTGCGGCCATCGGTGCTCAGGTGGCCTTCCCGGAACGCACCGTCATCGACATAGCCGGGGACGGGTCCATCCAGATGAACATCCAGGAACTTGCGACGGTGGTTCAGTACAACCTGCCGGTCAAGGTCATGATCATCAACAACGGCTACCTCGGTATGGTGAGGCAGTGGCAGGCGCTCTTCTACCGGGGCAGGTACTCGCACACCTCCATGGCCGTATCTCCCGACTTCGTGAAGCTGGCCGAGGCCTACGGGGCCCACGGGATCCGGGTGGAGGATTCCGGGGACGTAGAGGCTGCCATCCGCAATGCACTGGCCATCAAGGGGCCCGTTTTCGTGGACTTCAGGGTGGAGCAGGAGGAAGACGTCTACCCCATGGTGCCCGCCGGTGCACCCATCAACAATATGCTTCTTGTGTGAGGATACCCATGAGCATGAGGCACGCCATATCCATACTGGTGGACAATGAGGCCGGCGTTCTTTCCCGGGTTGTCGGGCTGTTCTCGGGAAGGGGGTTCAACATCGAGTCGCTCTCCGTGGCCCCGACGCTCGACCCCGTCAAGTCCAAGATGGTCATCACCACCACCGGCAACGAGCAGGTGCTGGAGCAGATAAAGAAGCAGCTCAACAAGCTCATCAACGTCATCAAGGTAGTGGATTTCGTTGAGAGGGATTTCGTGGAGCGCGAGATGATCCTCGTGAAGGTAAAGGCGAGGGAACAGTCACGGGCCGAGGTGCTGCGCATCGCGGACATCTTCAGGGCCCGGGTGGTCGACGTGTCCCCGGTCTCCTATACCCTGGCGCTGACCGGCGACCAGGGCAAGCTCAAGGCATTCATAGAGTTGCTGACACCGGTGGGCATCATCGATTTCATCCGTACGGGCACCATCGTCATGGAAAGGGAAATGCAGGCAAAGAGGAGGACAGAAGTATGAAGGTATATTACGACAGGGACGCTGACATCAAACTGATCAAATCCAAGAAGGTTGCCATCATGGGGTACGGGTCCCAGGGATTCGCCCATTCCAATAACCTCAAGGACTCAGGCGTGAATGTGGTGGTGGGCCTGAGGGAAGGGAGTCCTTCCGCGGCCAAGGCCAAGAAGGCCGGACTCAAGGTCATGACGCCCTCCGAGGCAGCGAAATGGGCGGATGTGGTCATGATGCTCATCCCGGACGAGCTCCAGGCAGGGGTCTACAGGAGCGAGATCGCCCAGCACATGAAGAAGGGCAAGTACCTCGTGTTCGCCCATGGATTCAACATCCACTATGGACAGATCACCCCGCCCGAGGGAGTGAACTGCTTCATGGTTGCGCCCAAGTCGCCGGGCCACATGGTCAGGTACGAGTATACCCAGGGAAGAGGCGTGCCCATGCTCATCGCCGTGCATGCCGACCCCTCCGGTGACACAAGGAAGCTGGCACTATCCTATGCCAAGGCCATGGGCGGAGGCAAGGCGGGCATACTGGAGACGACCTTCAAGGAGGAGACCGAGACCGACCTCTTCGGCGAGCAGGCAGTGCTCTGCGGCGGGACCACCGCCCTCATCCAGGCCGGGTTCGAGACCCTGGTGAATGCCGGATATTCTCCCGAAATGGCCTACTTCGAGTGCCTGCACGAGCTCAAGCTCATCGTGGACCTCATCTACGAGGGCGGTATCTCGAACATGCGCTACTCCATCAGCAACACGGCCCAGTACGGTGACATCACCCGAGGACCGGTCCTCATCGACGAGGACGTGAAGAAGAAGATGAAGAAGATCCTCGATGACATCCAGGACGGCAGCTTTGCCAGGGAGTGGATTCTGGAGAACATGGCGGGCAGGCCGCGCTTCAACGCCCTGACGAGGATGGGCGAGGAACACCTCATCGAGACCACAGGCGAGAAGCTCCGTTCCATGATGCCCTGGATCGGCAAGGACAAGAAGGTTGACAGGAAGCTGAACTGATACGGGGGTGGGGACGTGAACATCCGCAAAGAGGGATACCCCTTCATAGCAATTGCAGCGGCCGTCTTCGGACTGTTCTTCCTGGCCGGCGGGCTCGTGCTGGGCGTCATCGCCCTGCTCCCGGCCCTCTTCGTCACCTGGTTCTTCCGTGACCCCGAGCGGAGCGTCCCCGAGGGCGAGGGGATCGTGGTCTCCCCTGCGGACGGTACCGTTCTCGAGGTCTACGAGACAAGCGACGAGATGGTGGGGCCCTGCACCAAGGTAGCGGTCTTCATGTCGGTGTTCAGCGTGCACGTCAACCGGGTGCCGGTATCCGGCACGGTGAAGGACGTGCGCTACAAACCGGGTACCTTCCGCGTCGCCAGCCTGGGCAAGAAGACCGAGGCGAACGAGCGGATGATCACGTATATAGAAACGATAGCAGGCACGTTCAGGGTGGACCAGGTGGCCGGGCTCGTCGCCCGCAGGATCTCCTGCTGGCTTACCCCGGGCGACAAGGCGGTACAGGGCGAACGGTTCGGCCTCATCAGGTTCGGATCGCTGCTGGAATGCTGGATTCCCCGTGGGTTTACGGCCGTGTGCGAGCGCGGCCAGAAGGTGCAGGCCGGCCAGAGCGTGATCGCAAGGAGGATATCATGAAGAAGAGGCGTGAAGTCAGTGGAGAGAAACAGAAACGATCGGTCCCGTTCCTGCCCAATTTCATCACCACCATGAGCCTGTTCTGCGGGTTCTACTCCATCATGTTCTCGCTGAAGAGGGATTTCCACTGGGCCGCCATCCTTATCCTCATCGCCGGGTTCATCGACGGGCTCGACGGGAGAGTGGCGCGCATGACGGGCACCACCTCCGAATTCGGCAAGCAGTATGATTCACTCTCCGATGTCATCGCCTTCGGCGTAGCCCCTGCCATGATGGTCTACCTCTGGCAGCTCAACGCCTTCGGCAGGCTGGGATTCATCGCCACCTTCCTGTTCGTGGCCTGCGGTGCACTGCGTCTTGCCCGGTTCAACGTCGATACCGGGGGGTCCATGACCCACTTCACCGGCCTGCCCATCCCTGTGGCCGCTGCAGGCGTGACGAGCACCTACCTGCTCACCGAGGAAATCACCAGGATGATCGGCCCGCTGCCGGCCATGGCCCCGGTTGCGGTACTCATGGGGGTCTATGTCCTGTCGTTCCTCATGGTGAGCAGCATAGCTTACCCGAGCTTCAAACACGTGAACTACATCAAGGCGCATCCCTTCCAGTTGCTGGTGGCCGGGGTTCTGCTCCTCGTGGTGGTGGCGCTGGCTCCCGAGCTCATGCTCTTCCTCCTCGCCATGACGTTCATCGTGGGAGGGGCCGTGTGGAGCGGCATAGTCCATGTCATTCAGGCCAGAGCGGAAAAGAAAGGCGTAAAGGGTGAAACACATGAAGGGATCACAGGACAGGATCATCATATTTGACACGACGCTGCGGGACGGGGAGCAGTCC
>DAITOA010000035.1:0-6003 GCA_036834365.1 Thermodesulfobacteriota bacterium
CAGGAGGTGATGAACCATGACCATATCACCGGCACTCTACACGCAGCTCGTCCAGTACGGATCATCGTGGTCCGGCCAGTGCCCGCTGTTCGGGTACAGGGACTCGGGACCCATGGGCTACTGGTTGGGAGGACCTATCATGATGCTGCTCCTCTTCGTACTCCTCTTCGTGGCCGTCTATGCCATTGCCCGCTATACGGGCCGTGACAGAACCCCGGTCGTGCACCCCGACACGCCGTTGGACATAGCAAGGAAACGCTATGCCCGGGGAGAGATCACCAAGGAACAGTACGAGACACTCAAGAGCGACCTCAAGGACTGATCCGCGGTTCCAATCAGCCCTTGACTTGCCCGTGTCACGAAGGTAATGCGCAGCACGGGACGGCGTGGAGGTGAACACACATTCCGTCCCGTGAATGCACATCGACGAGGCGGGAAACCTCCCCATGACACGGACTGACAAGGGCTCAGGGACGCTGAAATCCGACACGCTCCTCCTGCTTACGGCCTCCATCTGGGGCTTTGCCTTCGTGGCCCAGCGCGTGGGCATGGATTATGTCGGGCCGTTCGGGTTCAACGGGGTGCGCTTCGCCCTGGGATGCCTGGTGCTCCTTCCCCTGCTGCTGAAGAACGGCGGCAACGGCGATGCACGATCCCCATCGGATGCAGGCCCATCCCCCCTTTCCGGTCTCGGAGGAGCCCTCCTTGCCGGCTTGGTCCTGTTCACCGGGGCGTCGTTCCAGCAGGTGGCTCTGATCTATACCACGGCAGGCAATGCGGGGTTCATCACCGGGCTCTACGTGATCATCGTGCCCATCATCGGGATCTTCCTGGGCCACCACACCCACGGGGGAACCTGGATCGGCGCCGTGCTGGCTGCGGCCGGCCTGTACCTCCTGAGCGTCACCGCATCCTTGACCATCTCCTGGGGCGACCTGCTGGTGCTCATCGGCGCCTTCTTCTGGGCCTGCCACGTGCACATCATCGGGTGGCTGTCGCCCAGGGGCGATGCCCTGAAGATATCCTTCCTCCAGTATGCGGCGTGCTCGATCCTGAGCATGGCGGTGTCCCTCCTGGTCGAAGTGAACACCCTGCAGGGATATATGGCGGCGACCGTACCCATCCTCTACGGCGGGGTCATGTCCGTAGGTGTGGCCTACACGCTCCAGGTAGTGGCCCAGAAGAAGGCCAAGCCGTCGCATGCCGCGATCATCCTGAGCCTGGAGGCCGTGTTCGCGGCCCTGGGCGGGTGGATCATGCTGGGCGAGGTCCTTTCCCGCCGCGGTCTGGCCGGGTGCAGCCTGATGTTCGCCGGCATGCTTGTATCCCAGCTCTGGAGGCTGCCGGACCGGGCCTGATTCAGCAGGTTTATCCGTTTCCCGGGCCGATGCCGGTCACCGCCTCTTCCATGAAGTTCTCCAGGTAGTCCCTCTTCACGGTCAGGGTGCCGCCCTCCCAGGAGATGATCCCCAGTCCCTTGAGCCGATTGATGAGCCGGGAAAAGGTCTCGGGGATCGTGCCGATGGCCGAGGCCATGTCCTTCTTGGCCATGTCCACGCTGTAGGTGCCCCCGGTGCCGTAGTGCTCGATGATGAACCGGAAGAACCGCTCCTCCACATCGAGACTCGTCAGGTAGAGGATGCGTCCGGCCAGGTAGCGCTGCTTCTTCATGAGCATGGCGATGAACTCGTTGCGGAAGTCCTTCTCGTCGAGCAGTTCGTCAAAGGCCGACCGGTCCATGGCGAAAACCCTGACCGGGCTCAGGGCCACGGCGCTCACCGGGTAGACAGGGTTCTCGAAAAGCACCACCTCGGCGAAGACTTCGCCCGGACGGATGATGCGCAGTGCTACCTCCTGGCCTTCGGGCGAGGTCTTGTAGAGGCGAACCTCCCCCTCCAGGAGGAGGAAGAACACGGTCCCCCTCGTACCCTCCACGAAGAGGGTGCCTCCCTGGCCGAAGCCCTTCTGCCTGCCCCTGGCCATGAGCATGGCAAGGGCGCCGTCGCCCATGCCCCGGAAGAGCTCGGCCTGTTTCAGTACGTCGCGCAACTCCATGAGGGAATTGTACGTTCTTCCGTTTCCCCTGACAAGGGGATCGTCTTGACCCAGGTCAAGGAAATCCCTGCGCGATAACCCTATACAAGGTGCATCATGAACGTGAAGGAGCGGACCATGAAAGGGACGAGGAAGATCATCGAGATCGACGAGGAGCGATGCAACGGGTGCGGGCAGTGCATCCTGGCGTGTGCGGAAGGCGCGCTGAAGCTCGTGGACGGCAAGGCAAGGCTCGTGGGCGACATCCTGTGCGACGGGCTCGGAGCCTGCATCGGCGAGTGCCCCACCGGCGCGCTGAAGATCGTCGAGCGGGAGGCGGACTGCTTCGACGAGGAGGCGGTCAAAGAGCACCTCCATGCCCCGAAACCGACCGGCCTCACCACCCTGCCGTGCGGATGCCCGTCGTCCATGGCCATGAACCTGAATCCGAATCCCGGAATCGACGCATCCGATCCGTGCACGGAGAGGCCATCCCTGCTGGGCCACTGGCCGGTGAAGCTCCAGCTCCTGAGTCCCCAGACGCCCTTCCTCAGGGGCTCGGACATGATCCTCCTGGCGGACTGCTGCGCCGTGGCGAGCCCCGACCTCCACGAGCGGTTCCTCAGGGGCAGGACCGTGGCCATCGCCTGCCCGAAGCTCGACGATGTGGAAAGGCACGTCGAACGCCTCGCCGGAATCCTCTCCCAGGCGACCCCCCGGACGCTCACCGTGGTGCACATGGAGGTGCCATGCTGCACCGGGCTCGTGCACATTGCGCTCAAGGCCATGGGCATAGCAGGGGCGGACATCCCGCTGAGGCATGTGGTGATCGGCCGCAGGGGCGAAGTCCTGGCCGACGAGCAGATACCTCTTGCCAAGCCCGTAGGAGTGCATGTATAGGAATCGCGCTCTTGTGTCTCACCGTGAAGGTATTATTATACCAAGGTGACAGTGAACCTTCCCGGACACGGGAGTCGTCAAGAAGGGTGGAGAAACACCCGGGCGGGGGCGTAGTTAAGACGGTTATAACGCCGGCCTGTCACGCCGGAGGTCGCGAGTTCGAGTCTCGTCGCTCCCGCCATTTCTTTGCTTGCCATCCAGCCTTATGATAGACTGATACCCTTCCAATTGCATGCGAGGAGGCTATCCTAACCGTGAACATCATCAGAAGGGTGAGGGAAAAGTACGGTCCGTACATCCGCTGGAAGCGGAATCTGATCCGCGAGCTCCAGGCCGGCAGCCTCATGGCGGATACTGCTAAAGGGCCGGTGGAATATGTAATCCACGGCGATGACGGTCCGTTCGTGTCCGTAATGCATGGAGGGCCGGGCGGCTATGACCAGGCCGGCGCCCTGTTCGGCGACCTGCTGGGAAAAGGCTTCCGAGTGCTGAGCTGGTCCCGGCCGGGCTACGTCCGAACCCCGCTCGATGCGGGAAGAACCTTTGAAGAGCAGGCAGAGGTGTTCGCCGCACTGCTCGATGCCCTGGGCCTGGAGCGGACAGCCGTCCTTGGCTACTCCGCCGGCGGGCCACCGGCCGTCCATTTCGCGGCCCGTCACCCCAGCCGTACCTGGGCGCTCATCCTGGAATGCGCGGTGACCGGGCCCTATGAGCTCGACGGGAACAATGTCGGAGAGCACATCCTTTTTAAGCACCTCATGTTCAACGACCCCTCCATGTGGCTGGGAGACGTCATCGCGAAACACGCGCCTGCCCTTGTGGGCATGGCGACCATCGGGATGGAGAGCACCCTGGATGAGGATGAGGTCTTTCTCCTGCTGAAGGACATCATGAAGGACGAGCGCCGGGTGAAAATCCTCATGGACCTTTTCAGGAGCATGAGCCCTGCGAGGTTCCGCACCCGGGGCCTGGTCAACGACCTGAAGCAGCTCGCGAAGACGGATGGCCTGCCGCTCGAACATGTGACCGCCCCCACCCTGGTGATCCACGGAACGGACGACCACGACGTCCCCCTGGAGCACGCGCTCCGGGCCGCCCGGTCAATACCCGGCGCCGAGCTCCATATCGTGAAGGACGGGTTCCACATCCTGGCCTTGGCGGATTCTGCGGATGAGGTCAGCAGTGAACGGATACGGTTTCTGAATGCCCACGCGCCGCAGACGGTCCCCTAATAGACGGACCGGATCCACCCCGTCTGCTTGTCCACCATGAGCTTGTCCACCAGGGAGCCGTTCTTGGTGACGATCTCGGCCTCGTAGTAGGTGTCCTTGTCCATGATCTTGCCCAGTTTGAGGTTGGGATTTCCGGTAGAGGCTATGTAGCGCTCCATGAGGAGCTTGGCCTGGTCCTTGTCCACCGGCCCGGCCGTGCCGCGCCATCCGCGGTAGCCATAGCCCGGCCCCATCATGCCGCCCGGACCCCATCCGTACCCGCCGCCCCTGCGGCCGTACATCATGCCGGGTCCCATGTCGTCCCAGTCACGGCCGCACCACGGGCACGTCCATCCCTGGTCCTGATCCCGGGAGGTCCCTTCCTTGCTTTCATCGGCGGCCAAGGCCAGGGTGGTTGCCGCCAGAACGAGCAGCAGGACAAGAACAATGACCCTGTTTGTTTTCATAATATCCTCCTTTGCATCGATCCTGAATGGATCCGTCCTACATTGGGTGTTCATAATAGGAGTCCCTGGTTGGAATTCAATACGAAGGGGGAATATTTCTCCTTTACCCCATGTACTGATACCATCATTGACAAGTGATCCCCAAGCTGCTTCAAAAACCTCCATGGACATCGTACTCATCCACCCACCCCTGTCGAGGCCATGTGAACCGCCCCCCGGTCTGGCCAGGCTCGCCGGCGCCCTGAAGACCCACGGCAGGCAGTGCCTGGTGGTCGACGCGAACATCGAGGGCATACATCACCTCCTGAACGGCGATGTGAATGCAACGGATACCTTTACCCGGCGTGCAGCAAAACACCTGGGCGATAACCTCGAAACGCTGGCAAATGGCCATGCCTTCCAGGATATGGGGAAATACACCAGGGCGGTGACCGAGATAAGCCGTATCCTGGCGGTCAGCGCACAGTCATATGATACCCTGCTGAACCTGAACAACCTTCAGCACGGCGCCCTCTCCCCGCTGAGGAGCGCAGACCTCATTCGCTCGGCCGAACATCCCGAGGCGAATGTCTTCTTCCCCTACTTCGGGAAGCGCCTGAAGGCCCTCCTGGAGGACAACGCCCCCCGCATCGTGGGCCTTTCCCTCAACTTCCTGAGCCAGGCCCTGACCGCCTTCGCCATGATCGGGCATATCAGGTCGCTGGACCCGGGCGTGAAGATCGTCCTGGGCGGCGGCCTGGTCACCTCGTGGATAAAGCGGCCGGGATGGGACGATCCCTTCTCCGGGCTCGTGGACGAGATGGTAGCGGGCCCCGGGGAAGAGCGAATCTTACAGCTTGCCGGGGTCAACCTCTCCGGCGGAGATTTTCTCCCCGACTATGATCCCTTCACAGGATACGCCTACCTGTCCCCGGGTCTTGTCCTCCCCTTCAGCGCCTCTTCCGGCTGCTACTGGAGCAGGTGCTCCTTCTGCCCGGAGAAGTCCGAAGGGAACCGGTACTCGTGCATCCCTGCCCGGGACGTGCCTGCACAGGTCAACGGGCTTGCGGGTCGGTACGCCCCCTCCCTGGTCCACTTCACGGACAATGCCATGAGCCCAGCCCTGCTCACCGCCATCGCGAACACAGGCCTTTCCTCACCCTGGTACGGGTTCGCCCGGTTCACCCCGCACCTGGCGGACAAGGACTTCTGCATGGCCCTGAGGCGCTCGGGCTGCGTCATGCTCCAGCTCGGACTGGAATCCGGCGACCAGGCGGTCCTGGACTCCCTGGACAAGGGCATCGGCCTCGAAGATGCATCCCGGGCGCTCGGGAACCTCCACGCGGCGGGCATCGGCACCTACGTGTACCTCCTCTTCGGCACCCCGGCCGAGGACGAGGCAAGCGCCCGGA
>DAITOA010000035.1:6103-33198 GCA_036834365.1 Thermodesulfobacteriota bacterium
ACCTACGTGTACCTCCTCTTCGGCACCCCGGCCGAGGACGAGGCAAGCGCCCGGAAGACCCTGGAGCTCACCGCGGACCATGCCGGGTACATCGATTTCCTCAACCTGTCCGTCTTCAACCTCCCCCGAGGCGGCGATGAGGCGGCGGGACTCGACACCTACGATTTCTTCGAGGGCGACCTCTCGCTCTACCAGGGCTTCGTCCATCCGAAGGGCTGGGACCGGAACCGTGTCCGCCGGTTCCTGGACAGGGAATTCCGGCGAAACCCAGCCGTTGCCGCCATCGTCCGGAACGACCCGCCGTTGTTCACCTCCAACCATGCACCGTTCTTCGTGAAAACACCTCATTTTTTTGCTGGCATTTCCTGAAAATTCAGCTATAAGGCGCACAAGTAACTCTTGGCGCCACCTTCAAAGGCATCCCTGCTGATCCTTTGTGTGTCTACGAGACGTTCACTGCATACGACAAAGGAGATCCAGCTTGGAACAGTTCAGAATCCTCGGCCTGTCGGAGGCCATGCTCAACACGCTTGCAGCAAAGGGCTTCAAAGAGCCCACACCCATACAGAAAGCGATCATCCCCTTTCTCCTGAACGAAGGTCGCGACGTGGTGGCCCAGGCCGAGACCGGCACCGGCAAGACGGCGGCCTTCGGCATCCCCGTCATCGAACGCATGGAGACACCCGACGGACGCGTGAAGGCCCTCGTACTGGTGCCCACCCGGGAGCTCGCCGTGCAGGTGGCGGACGAGATCAGGTCACTCAGAGGAAAGAAGAAGATCGAGGTCGTGTCGGTCTACGGCGGCCAGCCCTTCGGGCCCCAGCGGAGCGCCCTGAAGCACGGCGCGGACATCGTGGTGGGGACCACGGGCCGCATCCTCGACCACCTCGAGAAAGGCACCCTGCGCCTGGACGGGCTGACCCACCTGGTCCTCGACGAAGCGGACGAGATGCTCGACATGGGGTTCATCGACGACATCAGGGCCATCCTCGGCCATGCTCCGGTTGAAAGGCGCACCATGCTCTTCTCCGCCACCATGCCCAGGGAAGTCATCGCCATTGCGAAGCGCCACATGGGCAGGTACGACACCATCACCACAGGCACGCAGAAACAGGCCCGGCAGCTCACCGACCAGATCTATCTCGAGGTGCGCGAGAAGGACAGGTTCGAGGCCCTGTGCCGCATCATCGACATGGAGCCGGAGTTCTACGGCCTGGTCTTCTGCCGTACCCGCGTGGAGACAGGTGAGATCGCGGACAGGCTCATCGAACGCGGTTATGGCGCAGAGTGCCTCCACGGCGAGATCGAGCAGGCGGACCGGGAACGGATCATGAAACGTCTCCGCACCAGGCAGACCTCCATCCTGGTGGCCACCGACGTGGCGGCCCGCGGCATCGACGTCAGCTGCCTGACCCATGTCATCAACTACGACCCACCCCAGGACCCGGATTCCTACATACACAGGATCGGCCGCACCGGCCGGGCCGGGCAGACAGGCATCGCCGTCACCCTGGTCACCCCGAAGGAGCAGCGGGCCCTGGACCTCATCCGCCGCACCACGGGCAAAGCCATGCGCAGGGGGAGCCTGCCGGGGGTGAAAGACATCATCGCAGCGAAACGCGGCAGGATCGAGGCCGAGATCAGACGCACCATGGAGGAGGAAGACACGAGCGCCTATGCCCTGCTGGCCGCCGAGCTCCTCGAGGGCTCGGACCCCGCCGCCGTCCTGGCCGCCTGCCTGCGCCACGTCTGCGGCGAAGAGCTTGACCCGAAGGCGTACCGGGAGATCCGCACCGCTGCCCCCCTGATTGAGACAAAGGCGAAA
This sequence comes from Thermodesulfobacteriota bacterium, assembly GCA_036834365.1. GTDB lineage: Bacteria > Desulfobacterota > Desulfomonilia > UBA1062 > UBA1062 > MWEI01. The sequence goes on from DAITOA010000035.1 coordinate 7,929, forward strand.
ACCCGCCTCTTCGTGGCCCGGGGGCGTCGACACGGCATGACGCCGCAGAACCTGCTCCGGTTCATCAGGGAACACACGGGGGTCAAGGAGAAGCTCGTGAGCAACATCGAGATCCGCGACGAGTTCACCTTCATCAGCGTGCCCCAGGCCGAGGCAGCGATCATCCGGAAGAGGCTCGGCCGGAAGAACGGACGCCCGCTCGTCACCGTAGCCAGGCCGGAACAGGGCCGCCGCATGGCGGGATGAGGCGGACAGCACTCACATCTGGATATCATCCTGAACTCATGATAGTAGAGTAACTAATCATCGAGGATTGCGCAGCCTGGAACCATGCATCAGGGAACCATCCCCAGAGGAGGGCTCTGTCCATGGCAACGCCACAACGTACCGCCACAGCACCGGATGAAGGATTTTCCCCGCCCACCGAACGCATCGCAGCCATCAGGGCCGAGCTGCTGTCCACGCCGTACTCCATCTGCCTGGAGAGGCCGAGGCTCCTGGAGCAATTCTGGAAATCCCATCAGGGCCGCCTCAGCTCCAGGACGGAGCATCCCCTTGTCCACCGCGCCATGGCCCTGCAGTACCTGTTCTCCCGCCGCAGACCCCGCATATACGAGAACGAGCTCATCATCGGCAACATGACCTCCAAGCGCATCGCGGCCAACTACTACATCGAGGGCGGATCCATCAACATCCTGGAGGACCTCGCCCGCATGGGAAAACGGACCGTCCCGCTGCGGCTGAGCGTCCCGGAGACCTTCGAGCTCCTGGGCATCGGGCTCAGGAACACCTTCAGGAGCGTGGGTGCCAAGGCCCTCCTCAGGCCCTCCCGCATCTCCTCCTTCCTGGACTTCTTCCGCGCCAAGCGGCACTTCATCACGGAGGAGGCGGGCGTGGCCCACCAGGTGGGCAACTACCGCATGGTCGTCCGCGAGGGACTGCGCCACCCCTATGAAGAGGCCGGGAAGAGGCTGCAGGAGGGCAGGCTCGCGGACGGATCAACCCTCGATGCCAACCAGATCGCCTTCTACAGAAGCGTCCGGTTAACCATCGACGGCATCAGGAAGATGGCGGAGAACCTCGCCGCAGAGGCGGAGCGCATGGCGGCCTCCCCCGGGGTGTCCGGGCAGCGCAGGGCCGAGCTCCTGGCCTCGGCCCAGGCCTGCCGCCGGGTGCCCTTCGAGCCCGCCCGGACGTATCACGAGGGACTCCAGGCCGTCTGGATCGTCCATATGGCCATGAACCTGGAGGACTTCGAGCAGGGCCTCTCCTTCGGAAGGATGGACCAGATCCTCCTGGACCTCTATCGGAGAGATGTTGAACAGGCCAGGCTGACGCCCGGCCAGGCCACGGAGATGACCGCAAGCTTCTGCCTGAAGGCCTGCGAGACCATGCCTCTCTATTCCCAGCGGGTCGACCGGTTCTTCAGCGGCATCGGGGTGGCCCAGGCCTTCACCCTGGGCGGCACGGACGGAGAAGGGAACGACGTTACCAACGAGCTCTCCGGCCTCATCCTGGACGCCTATGCCCAGATCCTGACCCGGGAGCCCGCGGTACACGTCCGCATCCATCCCGGCACGCCCGAATGGTTTCTCCACAAGAGCGTGGAGCTCCTCCAGCTGGGGACCAGCCGCCCCTCCATGTTCGGGGACACGGCCGTGGTCCGGGCGCTGGAGGAGGCGGGCATGACCAGGGAGCATGCCCGGGACTACGCGGTCATCGGATGCGTGGAGATGGCGAGCCAGGGGCGGACGTACAACTCATCGGATGCCGCGCTCTTCAATTTGCCGCTGTGCCTGGAGCTCGCCCTGAACGGGGGCGCACGCTTCCACGGCAAGGCCCGGATCGAGGGGAAGCGCCGCTTCGGTGCGGCCACCATGCCGGTGGACGCCATGAAGACCTTCGACGACGTCCTCGAAGCATTTAGAGCCCAGGTCCGCAATGGCGTGGACGACCTGGTAAAGGTGATCGGGTGGCTGGAAGAGGTCTATCGGACCACCCGTCCGACGCCGGTGAACTCCATCCTCACCGAGGGATGCCTCGAGTCGGGCAGGGACGTGACCTGGGGGGGCGGCCTGTATGACTATACCTCCATCCAGGCGGCGGGGCTCGCCGATGCGGGCGATTCGCTGTACGCCCTCAAGAAGGTCGTCTTCGACGAGAGGCGCTTCAGTCTCCCTGAGTTCGTCGGAATCCTCAAGGACAACTTCAGGGGCCGGGAGGCCCTCAGGGTCGAGCTGGTGACCAAGCTCCCCCGCTACGGCAACGGGGATCCGGAGGCGGACCGCATGACCCAGCTCGCAGCGGACGCCTTTGCCGATGCCCTCCTCGCCCACAGGAACACGCGCGGCGGGCGGTACGTGCCCGGGTTCTACTCCATGACCTGCCACATCGGCTTCGGCCGAGTGACCGGGGCGCTGCCCAACGGGCGGGCTGCAGGGCACCGCCTCTCCAACGGCCTCGCCCCCTCCGACGGGTCCGAACGCCTCGGTCCCACCGCGGTCCTCCGGTCGGCGGCCTCCCTGGACAGCAGGAAATGGATGAACTGCTGCGCCCTGAACCTGAAGTTCGACAGTCGGGTGATCGGGGGCAGGACCGGCCGCAACGCCCTGGCGAGCCTCTTCAGGGATTACTTCTCCCGGGGCGGAATGCAGGTCCAGGTTAATGTCCTCGACCCCGAGACACTCAAGGAGGCGAAGCGGGACCCCGCATCGCACCCCGGGATCGTGGTGCGCGTGGCCGGCTACTGCGCCTACTTCAACGACCTGCAGCCCGACGTCCAGGACGAGATCATCGAGAGGACCGCCCATGGGATCGCCTGATCCCCTCGTGTTCTCCCTGCAGCACTTCTGCCTCCACGACGGCCCCGGCATACGAAGCCTGGTCTTCTTCAAGGGATGCCCCCTGCGCTGCCCCTGGTGCCAGAACGTGGAGTCCTGGAAGGCTTCGCCGGAGGTCGCGTTCAAGCCCGGGCTGTGCATCAGCTGCGGCACGTGCGTAGAGGCGTGCCCGGAGCATGCCGTCACCGCTGTCGGCAGGAGGGATGCCTCCCGGTGCAGGCTCTGCTTCACCTGCGTCGAGAGATGCCCATCGGGCGCCATGACGCTCATCGGCAAACAACTCTCCCCCGAGGAGGTCATGGAGACCCTGCGTCCCGAGTTCCCCCTGCTCAAGGATTCGGGGGGCGGCGTGACCTTCACCGGGGGGGAACCGACGCTCTTTCCTGACTTCGCGGCAAGGCTGGCAGGCCTGCTCCGCGCCGAGGGGATCGACGTCGCCATGGAGACCTGCGGGCTCTTCGACCGTGAAAGCCTGCAGCCCCTCCTCAACAAGCTCCATCTCGTGCTCTTCGACATCAAGATCCATGACCCGGGGCGGCACCGGGACATATGCGGAGCGGACAATGACGCGATCAAGCGGAACCTCAAGTCCCTTGCCGAGGCCATGCACAGGCATGAGGGCCCCGTTGTCTGGCCCCGCCTCCCCCTGGTGCCGGCCATGACCGACGGACAGGACAACATCAGGGGATGGGCCGGATTTCTCCGCGGACTGGGGCTGTCCCGGCTGACCGTCGTACCCTACCACCCCATGGGGTCCGGCAAGCGCAGGTGGCTGGGACTCCCGGACGGTCCTGCGCTTCGAACGCATACGGATACCGAGATCGAACACATCGAGGAGTTGTTCACGGAAGAAGGGATCAGGGCATACAAACCCGGGGAGGAAGACTTCCCGCCCCATGAGCGATGCCCTGCCACGCATCGGGGAGCGAACGATGAACCATGACACACAGCCTGGAAGATTCAGTATCCTGAAGGGACTTGACCAGTATTCCGACCTCGAGGGCTGGAGGAACTACTACGTCACCCTCATGCTGCTGGTGGCCCTGGTCGTCATGCCGCTGGGGTTTGTGTCTACGTTCCCCTACCTGATCTCGGAACGCAAGTTCGGCCTTATCTCCTTCGATATGGCGGCTTTCCTCGTCCTGTTCTACACCTACTTCTGGGTGAAAAATTCGTCCGCCAGAAGCATCCTCTTCTTCCTCTCCATATACGCCATGACCGCGACCTACCTCATCGCGCTGGGCCCCTACTATGCCCGCCCCGGGTGGCTCGTGCTGTGCACGGTGATCTCCGCCCTCCTGTTCGGGACACAGGCGGCCATGCTCACGACCGCCGTCAATGCCGCGGTGCTCCTGGCCTTTTTCTGGGTCTTCGGCCAGCACCTTCAGTCCTGGGCCATCGTGCATGCGGAGCCCGTCTCCAAGTGGACCATGTTCGTGGTCAACCTTTCCATCGTCTCGCTGGCTGCGAGCCTCCCGGTCAGCCTGCTCCTCGACAGGCTCAACACCTCGTTCCTCCATGAACGGGACCTCCTGTGGAAACTCTCTGCTGAGCGTGAAGTGCTGCAGGAAACGACCGTGTCCCTGCAGAGGGAGATGGACGAACGGAAACAGGTGGAGAAAGCCCTCCGGGAGTCGGAGAACTATCTCGACAAGATCATCAATGCCGTGGCCGACCCGATCTTCGTCAAGGACCGGCAGCACCGGTGGGTCCTGCTCAACGACGCGGCCTGCATCTTCTTCGGGCACTCGAGGGAGGAGCTGCTCGGCAGATCCGATTATGAATTCTTCCCCAGGGAGGAAGCGGATGTCTTCTGGGAAAAGGACGAGCTCGTCTTCACCTCAGGGGTAGAGAACGTCAATGAGGAGAAGATCACCGATGCAGGGGGGAATGTCCATACCATCGTCACCAAGAAGACCCTCTACCGGGACGCCGGGGGTGAGCAGTTCATCGTGGCCGTCATCAGGGACGTCACCGAGAGCAAGCTGGCCGAGCTCGATAAGAAGAGGCTCGAAGACCAGCTCGCCCAGGCCCAGAAGATGGAGTCCCTGGGGACCCTGGCCGGCGGCATCGCCCACGACTTCAACAACATCCTCTCCGCCATCATCGGCTACTCCGAGCTCGCCCTGGGTGATGCATCCGAGCCGGACACGGCAAGGAGCGAGATCAAGGAGGCCATCAAGGCGGCCGACCGGGCCAAGGACCTGGTGAAACAGATCCTCACCTTCAGCCGCAGGGCGGAAACAACCTATTCACCGCTGGACCTCCCCCCTCTCGTCAAGGGGTCGCTCAAGATGCTCCGATCGGTCATACCGACCACTATAGAGATCCGCCAGGATCTCGTCCCGTCATGCCTGGTCATGTCCGATCCCACACAGGTGAACCAGCTGATCATGAACCTCTGCACCAATGCCGCCCATGCCATGGACGAAACCGGCGGGGTGCTCACCGTGAGGCTGAGGAAAGAAGCTATCGATGCCGTCATGGCCCATGAGCTCGATATCAAGCCGGGGTCCTACGTGAGGCTCACGGTAGGCGATACCGGCCACGGCATGGCTCCAGAGGTCGTGGAACGGATCTTCGAGCCCTATTTCACCACCAAGGAGCTCGGCCGCGGAACCGGTCTGGGATTGTCGGTGGTGCACGGGATCGTGAAGAGCCAGAACGGCGCGGTCACCTGCACGAGCACCCCGGGGACAGGGACGGCCTTTGACGTTTATCTGCCGGAAATCACCCTGGGCGTGGACACCACAGAGCTGGCACAGAGAGAGCCTCTCCCTACCGGGAACGCCCGCATCCTGTTCGTCGACGACGAACCGACCCTGGCGAACCTTGCAGAGAAGATGCTCGGCAGGCTGGGATATGCAGTGGTCACAAGAACAAGCAGCATAGATGCCCTTGCCCACTTTCAGAATAATCCGGCAGACTTCGACCTGGTCATATCCGACATGACCATGCCGGGTCTGACCGGGGACAAGCTTGCCCTGAAACTCCTGGAGATCCGCCCTGACATCCCCATTATCCTGTGCACCGGATACAGCGAGCATATCTCGGAGGAGAAGGCGAAAGAGATCGGTATCCGGGAATTCGCCCTGAAACCCCTGGAGATGAGGGAGCTGGCAAAAATAATCCAGAGGGTGTTCTCTTCGTGATGGGGTATCCTCCATCATCTTCAGGCAGAGTGGTCGGCTGTTTAATGCCTTGACAGCATGGCCCCAAAGGAAGGATGAATGTATGCGGGTATGTTGCCGGTGATATGAATCCGGTATCGGATTGAACAAGATTGATACTAAGGAGTGATACAATGGCAGTACTGGAAAAAACCCAGAACATGGCCCTGTTCTGCGATTTCGAGAATATCGCGCTCGGCGTGCGTGATGCCAAGTACGCCCAGTTCGACATGAAGAAGATCCTCGAGCGCCTGCTGCTCAAGGGCAGCATCATCGTGAAGAAGGCATACAGCGACTGGGAGCGCTACAAGGACTACAAGCCCGTCATGCACGAGGCGTCCTTCGAGCTCATTGAGATACCCCACGTGCGGCAGTCGGGCAAGAACTCTGCGGACATCCGCATGGTGGTGGACGCCCTGGACCTCTGCTACACCAAATCGCATGTGGACACCTTTGTGATCATCAGCGGCGACTCGGACTTCTCGCCGCTGGTGAGCAAGCTCAGGGAGAACAACAAGCTCGTCATCGGGGTGGGGGTGAAGAACTCCGCATCCGAGCTCCTCATCGCCAACTGCGACGAGTTCATCTTCTACGACGACCTGGTGCGCGAGAGCGAGGCCAAGCGACGCAAGGCGAAGAAAACGGCGCCCAAGCCCCCCGCCGCCGGAACCCAGCCGAAGCCCGAGCCCAAGGAGAGCGCCGAGGAAGACCGGAAGCAGAAAGCCCTGGACCTCGTGGTGGAGACCGTGGAGGCCCTGTTCGACGAGCGGGGCGAAGAAGACAAGCTCTGGGGTTCCATGATAAAACAGGCCCTGCGCCGCCGTAAGCCCGGGTTCAACGAGAGCTACTACGGCTTCCGGTCCTTCAGCCGGCTCCTGGAAGAGGCCCGCGACCGCCACCTGCTGGAGCTGGAGCTGGACGAGAAGTCCGGGAGCTACATCATCAAGGACGTCATCCACGAGGAGTAGGCAGTCATGGCATCATTCCCGGGCTCCCGACCGACCATCTTCTACTACACCGGCACCGGGAATGCCCTGTGGACCGCGCGCCTGATCGGCGAGGGAATCGGCGGCGCGGACATCATTTCCATGGCTCTCTGCCCCGACGAGAAGAAGGTCGTCGAAGGATGCGTCACGGGCTTTGTCTTTCCCGTGTACATATGGGGCGTGCCCGCCCCGGTCATCCGGTTCATCGAATCGCTGGACGTGAAGCGGACAGGGTACTCCTTCGCCGCGGCGGTCAACGGCGGTCAGGTGTCCAACACCCTGGTCCAGCTGAAGGGGATCATGGCGGGCAGTGGCATTGCCCTCTCGGCCGGCTTCCAGATCAGGATGCCGTCCAACTACATCCCCTGGGGTGGTCCGGGTCCCAGGGAGGAGCAGCTCAGGCGCTTCGCTCAGGCAAGGGAAAAGATCTCCCGCATCGCAGGTCACATCAGGAAACAGGATGTCCTCCCTGTGGAAAAGGGTCCCCTATGGCAGCGGATCCTCTTCACGGCCATCTACCGGATGAGCTTCCCGAAGGTTCCCGCCATGGACCGGCCCTTCCGGACGGACGAGAAGTGCAACCGGTGCGGGATCTGCGAGAAGGTCTGCCCTGCCGGCAACATCACCCTGTCAGGGGGGAAGCCCGTCTGGAACCACCGGTGCGACCAGTGCTTCGCCTGCCTCCAGTGGTGCCCGCAGGAGGCGATCCAGTACGGGAGGAAGACCCCTGCCTACGAGCGGTACCGCCACCCGGAGATCACCCTGAAGGATGTCCTGAAGAGGGGATGACCCCTTTCACGACATGGGGGCCACGGCGAAGATCACGGCGCTCCACAGGGAGTGGGAGATGATCACGCTGTCCAGGCGCGCGAGCTTCATGTAGAGCAGACCCCAGAAGGCACCCGCCACCGCGGCGGCGCCGATGAGCATGAAATTGAACGAGAAGACGTGCACCCCTGCATACACCAGCGTGCACAGGAGGAAGCCTCCCCACCGGCCGTAGCGTTCCATGAGCCTCCTCTGCAGAAAGCCCCGCCAGAACAGCTCCTCGCAGGGTCCGGTGACGAACAGGAGCAGGAAGAAGATCGCGACCGTGGGAAAGCCCTGTCCCTTGTCGTAGATGGCTCCGATCTGGCCGGAGGCGAAGGGCAGGACGAGGGTGGAGGCTTCCTTGCCGGCCCAGAAGACGAGATACAGGCCTGCGGCCGCGAGAAGTCCCTGAATCACCGCCTTCCGGTCGAAGGACAGGGCGTTCGCCCGGATCGTCCCCTCCCTGACGGCCACAGCGGCGAGAATGGCCGTGGAGACGCCTATCTTGATCCAGAAGCTCGGCCCGCCGAGAGAGAAGGTGACGAACCACAGCACCGCCGCCAGGGCCACGGCCGACCAGACGACCCCGGGACGGTATCCGGCCCCGTTCATCCGGTCAGGCCCTGGACCACCAGCACGATGAGGAGGAGCGCGCCGAAGGCGGTGTCGAGCTTCGCGGTCTGGGCATCGGCGTCAGCCGGGACCAGGCGCATCATCTGCCGGAGAAGCTTCACGGCGATGGGCAGGGAGAGAAAGATGGCCAGTCCCCAGACCGGGAGCACACCCCAGATGATGAACAGGGGGATGCAGGCGAAGGCGGCGACCATGAAGAGCAGGTAGAGGTACATGCCCGACCGCTGTCCCAGCGTGTTCGCGATGGTGCGGATATGCCTGCTGCGGTCGTGGTCGATGTCACGGATGTTGTTGGCCAGCAGGACCAGGGCGACCAGGACGCCGAAGGGGATGGAGACCAGGAGCGCCTTGAAGCTCAGGGCATGGCGCTGGACATAGTACGCCCCCTCCACCATGAGCGGGCCCCACATGAGGAACACCGAGATCTCGCCCATGGCGAAGTACTTGTACTTCATGGGCGGGGCCGTATAGGCCACCGCGGCCAGGGACCCCGCCAGGCCGATCCAGAACACGGCCCACCCGCAGTGCAGGGTCAGGTAGATCCCGATGAGCGCACCCGCACCGAGGAGGACGGACGCGGCCAGGAAGACCTGGTGTGCAGGAAGCAGACCCTGGACGAGGGGATGTGGCCGGTACTGGGCCGTAGCGGACTCCACCGTGTCGACGCCCTGCTTCACGTCGTAATAGTCGTTGAACAGGTTGGCGGCGGCATGCATACAGACGGCGCCCGTCACGGCGAGGATGAACAGGGTCCATGAGAACGGGCCGTCGATGGCCGCCAGCGCACCCCCGACCCCCACCGATATGGCCGTCATGGTGAAGGACCATGGGCGGCTTGCAAGGAACCACTTCTGATACGGATTCACTGGGTTCTTCCTTTCATCCGGTTTTCAGGAGACATGTTCTCCCTTGGCCATATCCTGATAGTGTATCGGGGAATTCCTGTCAATCGTCTGAACAAGGCTTCAAAAAGCTTCCCGGGACTTTCCCCCGCCGGAAGGCATCGGGCCTGCCATTGATTCACGGCCATACACGATTATCTTGTCCTATAGACAGTAAAACCTTATCGATAGCATCAAACCCTGAAATTCATCCGACTACGAAAATCGATATATTTTTAAAGGAGGAGGGCATACATGGAAGAATTGTGGTTCAAGGTTCAGGAGTGGGTTACCTTTTATGGGATCAAGATCATCGCCGCGCTGGTCATCTTCATCGTTGGACGCTGGATCGCACGGGGGGTCCGGGGCCTGACCGGACGGATCCTCACCGGCAGAAAGGTCGACCCGACCATCGTGTCCTTTGTCGAGCACCTGGTCTACATCGCCCTGCTCACCTTCGTGGTCATAGCGGCCCTGGCCCAGCTCGGGATACAGACCACCTCGTTTATCGCCGTCATCGGCGCAGCAGGCCTGGCCATCGGCCTTGCGCTGCAGGGCTCGCTGGCGAATTTCGCCGCCGGGTTCCTCATGATCATCTTCAAGCCGTTCAAGGCGGGCGACTACATCGACGGGGGCGGCGCCTCGGGGATCGTGGAGAAGATCGAGGTATTCACGACCACGCTCAAGTCCCTGGACAACAAGGTGATCATCATCCCCAACGCCAAGATGATGGGGGACAACATCACCAACTACTCCACCAAGGAGACAAGGAGGGTCGACCTGGATTTCGGGGTCAGCTACGGCGACGACATCGACAAGGTGAGGAAGTGCATACAGGAGGTCGTCTCAGGAGAATCCAGGATTCTCAAGGACCCGGAGCCGGCGATCCTCGTCAAGGAGCTCTCCGACAGCAGCGTGGTCTTCCAGACCAGGTCCTGGGTAAAGGGCTCCGACTACTGGGGCGTGTACTTCGATGTCATCGAGGCGGTGAAGAAGCGGTTCGACGCGCAGGGCATCTCCATACCGTTCCCGCAGAGGGACGTGCATGTCTACGAGCACGGGAAGGGATGACCGGAGAGGGACGAGGAAATCCCCCTGCGGATAGATGCACCTATCCCGCAGGGGGGTATGTCATGATATTCCTTATTGCCTGGTGAGCCGGTCCATCGCCGTCTTGAGACTGATCCGCATGCGTTCGAGCACGTCGGCAAGTTCACCGATCTCGTCCCTGGACCGCGAAACGATCTTGTTCTCCACATCGCCGTCTGCCATGCGCGAGGCGATCTGGGTGAACTCGGTCAGCGGTTTCAGGGTGATGTTCACCACGATGAATACGATCACCGTGGTGATCAGGAGGATCATGAGCATGACGATGCCCAGGGTAATCCTGAGGGATGATATTGACTTCTCCAGGGTTTCCAGCGAGATACCCACCCTGAAGTTCCCCCAGAGCTTGCCTTTCACGTAGATGGGGGAGGCGGTATCCCAGGTGGTCTCTCCGGTATCCATCTTGTAGACCTGAAGAAAGCCTTCCTCCTGGTTCTTGGCGGCCTTGAGACCGATCGGATCGTTGTTGACCCGTTTGGTCCGGTTTCCTGCCCGGTCTTTCTCCTTGTCCCCGGTAATGGGATTCTGGAACCTGGTGTTGTGGGTGGGTATATAACCGTTGATATCCACGGCTCCCGCATAGAGCACGTTCTTATCTTTCAGAAATTCATCCTGCAGGGTGAGGAATGCCTTGTCCGTATAGGAATCGTACTTGGTGTGGAATTTCGGCGGATCAAACCCGGGAATGAGCACATAGTCCGTATCGAATGCGTCTTCAACGGTGAATACCCCGTTATCGATGGCCTCCTCCATGACCCTGCCCACGGCCTTCGCCCCGATCACGGAGATGAATTTTGCCCTCTCCCTGAACTGACTTTCAATAGTCCTCTCCTGTTCCACGACCAGAAAGGCCGTCCCGCCGATGATTACCACCAGCAAGATAAGATTGACGAACAGTGCGACCTTGAACCCGATCTTCCTGAACATTTACTCCTCCTTTCATTCTCGTCGTTGAAAAGTAATGGACGGCCTATTTGTATCCGACCCGTACGCATCCCCAGTGCTGGCCCTTGATGTAGAGGGGCACGGAGAGGTCATATGCGGTCTCTCCCGTATCACGGTTGTATTTCTGCAGGAGGTACGGCTCCGTATTCCTGGCAGCCGTCAGGCCGGTCCGGTCGTTATAGAGAGTCTTGGTCCTGTTCCCCTTGGCGTCCTCCACCTTGTTCCCGGTTATCGGCTGTGAATACCTGCTGTTGTGGGTCGGCACATAGCCGTTCTTATCAACGGCCACGAAATAGATGATCCGGCCGTTCTTCTTGACATAATTGTCCAGGAGATCCTGGAGGACCTGATCGGAGTACTTGTCGTACTGGGTATGATACTTCTGAGGATAGGTATTGGGGACTGGCACGTAGAAAGTGTCAAAGACCTGAGTCTGCGTGAGCTTCCCTGTCCTGATGAGCATCTCGAAGCGCGATTTCACCTCGTCCCGGCATTCCTCTGCCCAGGTCTTCACCTGGAGATCGAACCCCACGAGCTCGTCCAGGGCATGAGCCCCTGGAGAAAGGCAGAGCACCATGCCCGCCAGTATCACCAGACACCTGTAGCGCATCATTGCATGATCATTCATGGACGGAAACCTCCCTTTCTTCGTCTCCCTCCACCTGCGGCGGAGGATTATCTTGCCCTCAGGCCGTTGATGACGGACTGAATTTTACTTACGATATCCGGCGTATACGCGTCGGGGTCCTGAAGGACACCGAGAATGAAGCTTTCGATGGGAATGACAAGGAGCTTTTCATTGGTCTTCCGCGCAAGCATGAGATACCTGAAATGACTCGCTCCCAGTTCGGTCTTCACGGTGTTTCCCATCGAACCGCTCACGGCGATCATGGCCGACAGTCTCTCGACATTGGATACATTGTGGGAAACCACCTGCCCGTCTTGCTTTACGAGTATATATCCCTCCAGGCCCTGAATCTTCTGTATCCCGTTCACCAGTTCTTCAACTTTCGCCATGTCTCTCACCCTCTACATGTCTTTCTCGAAAATGTTCGAGTTCACCATCTCCCTGAAGCTGCTCACCTTTTCAGGATCTTTTATCTCCAGAGTCAGGATATCGACGAGTTTGGGGAGTGTATCGTAGGAGGGTTGACAGACCGCCTGCCATACCTCAAGGGATTCCTCCAGGATGATCCTGGCCATGGGGCCCATAACCTTTGCCAGGGCGGTCAGCATCGCCTGAAGGAAGGGGACGAGAGGGCCGGACTTAAGCATTTCTCTTGCAGCGCCTTTTTTCTGTCCCGGGGTCCTCTCCACGGGAGAGGACTTCTCAACTGCGGGAGGCGCTTCCGGCTGCTGGACAGGAACAGCCGGTATCGAGGCTATTTTCTCCCGGAGATCGTCCATGGCAAGGTTCATGGTCAGGGTAACAAGATTCACGTTCAGCGAGGGCTCGCACAGGATGATCAGGTACGCCTTGTCGACGATCTCCCTGACGACGACGATGGACTCCTCATAGGAGAGAAATACCTCGGTGATGTCGGGAAAGGTCAGACGTCCTGCGGAAAATATCTTGGACAGCATCTTGCCCATGTTCAGGAGCTTCGCTTCCTTGAAGAGCGCTGGCAGGTTGTTCGCCATGACCAGGCCCTTGACATTGAATACATAGGCCCCGGTAACCCCCTGGACGGTTTTGAACTCATTAAGAACCTGATTCATACGTTCCCCTTTCTCGACTGAAACCGATGCTTCCTTTGCCGTGCCACCGAAGGATGGACAGGATCCTCACGGAACTCCAGACCGCTTCACAGGCCTGTTCCGTCTCTCGTGACACCACCAGATTTTCCGACCAAGAAATGCCCAGATGTGCAATTGGAAGAAAATTACATCATGTATCGTATGCCGCCAACAATCATACTTGATGAATTATTGGTTTATTTCCTATCGGATGGATCCTGGGAAAAGATAACACAAGAAAATAACGTACATTATGTATTATAGGTTAAAGTGTTCCTGATCTCTTGGAAAATTTCCGCCGGTTTCACGCCCGGCTTCAGGCCCGCAACCACCTGGTTTCCGTTGTCCCGGAACAGGATATACCGGACACCGCTCCTGGTGGTTATGACAAGATACCTCAACCCTGCCCCTGAGATCATCTCATCCAGGTTTTCAGACAGGTTGAAAAAGAGGGAAGGCGCGATATTCAGTGATATACTCATATCGGTCGATCGCTCTTGCAGGACATCCCCTGTTGAGAAAATACCGTATTCAAGGACACCGGGCGATTGGTCCAGGATTCTGCTGATTCCTGTTCCGGATATGTTCTCTTCAGAGGGAGCGAGTCCGGGAAGCTGTCCGGCCCCGGCTTCAGGGAGGTTCCCTTCCTGAGCCCGGTCTCGGGCGGATCCGGGGATGCCTTCTCCATGCCCCTCAAGTGCTGCCTGGAGCTGGTTCTCGTCATGTCTGCGCGTGGCCTCCAGGAGGAGAAAACCGCTCTCCATGGAGATATTCGGCTCCATGCAGCCCTTGATGCGGATCTCATTGATCCTTCCACCTTCCAGGGACAGGATCTCATAGAAGGCATCTTCGCCTTTCAGGTCCCCGTAATCGGCATACACGATCTGTCCCTCTTTGATAACAATGACTCCCCGCCGGCTCCCCTTGATCACCTCGAAATTCTTCGTGGCGGTAGTGTAAATGCACAGCTGCAGGTAATCAGCCAGGGTAATCTTGCTTATGGTGCCGGAGAACCCAGTTTCGTTGAGATATTCATGCACCGTATCGAGCAGATACTGCCCGCCGATGGGTTTTTCCAGGCAACAGAGGGCCCCCATTCGGACAGCGGCATGGGAGATGGACCGGGAATCCTTCCCGGTGGTCATGATGACCTTGGTATCCTGCTTGTGTACGGCAATCCAGTTCAGGATGGAGAAACTGTCCAGCCCTTGAATATCGATATCGGCTATCACCAGGTCGAAGGTCTGTGCCCTGAGAATCTCAAATGCCTCGGCACCGTCGTTCGAAACGGTCATGTCATAGCCGCCGTCCGAGAGAATACGTCCAATCTGCGACGTCTCTTTCTCGTCATTGTCTATGAGGAATATTTTTTTCATAGAGCCCTGTTCCCAGTATCGGTAAAGGGATGTGAACAATTGAGAGTCGGCCGATAAGTATCTGCGCGGACATCCCTCCCTCCCGACACCGTCATGGTTGACGGGAACAGCATGATTCGGGACCTACATGGTTTCATGGCTCCTATGAGGCGAAGGATCCCAAAAGGACAGGGGCTGCGACCCAGGGTACACCCGATTCATCGTATTTGATCAGCTTCAGGAAAAGGAGGAAACGATATCCTCCGGGTCGACCACCAGTGTCCCTTCTGTCTGCCTTCCCCTATCAGCATTCAAGCGTGTCAGCGGCTACCCGGCCGCCTTCTTCCGCGCGATGCTCAGGTCGTGGCGCCGGCCGGCCGAGAGCTCGGCCTTGCGGAGCCTGACGGACTTGGGCGTGACCTCCACCATCTCGTCGTCCCGGATGAACTGCAGGGCCTTTTCCAGGGTCATGGGGATCACCGGGGAGAGCATGATGTTGTCGTCGCGTCCAGCAGCCCGCATGTTGGTGAGCTTCTTCATCTTGCAGGGGTTCACGTCGATGTCGTTCTCGCGGCTGTGCTCGCCCACGATCATACCCTCGTAGACCGGGTCGCCTGGGACCACGAAGAGCCTGCCCCGGGGTTCGAGGTTCGACAGCGCGTAGGGGACCGCCGAGCCCCTGCGGTCGGCCACGATGGAGCCGGTGAAGCGGCTCGGGAAATCCCCGCGGTGCTCCTCGTAGCCCAGGAGGTATGAGCTCATGATGCCGGTTCCCTTGGTGTCGGTGAGGAACTCGTCGCGGTAGCCGATGAGCCCGCGGGAGGGTATGTTGAACTCGATCCTCACCCTCCCCGCGCCGTGGCCCGTGTAGTTGATCATCCTGCCCTTACGGATGGATAGCTTCTGGGTGACGATGCCGAGGAATTCCTCGTCGCAGTCGATGTAGAGGTGCTCGATGGGCTCCAGCACCTTCCCTTCCCGGTACTCGCAGATCACCTCGGGCCTGCTCACGCACAGCTCGAACCCCTCGCGCCGCATGGTCTCGATGAGGATGGCGAGCTGGAACTCGCCGCGGCCCTTGATGATGAAGCCGTCGTTTCCCGGCACCGTCTCGAGCCTGATGCCCACGTTGCGCAGCGTCTCCTTCACGAGGCGCTCGTGGATCCTGGTGGACTGCACGAGGCTGCCCTCGGTGCCTGCCAGGGGAGAGTTGTTGGGCATGATGCGCATGGAAACGGTGGGCTCGTCCACGGTGATGCGTTTGAGCGCCTTCGGGTTCTCCTGGGTGCAGATGGTGTCGCCGATCTTCACGTCCTCGATGCCCGCAAGCACCACGATGTCCCCGGGCTCCGCGGCCATGGTCTCGCGGATGCTCACGCCGTCGTAGCACTGCAGCTTGGTGACCTTGAGCGGCTTGTGCTGTCCATCGGCATCGATGCAGAGCAGCGGGTCGCTGGCGGCCACCCTGCCGTGGAAGATCCTGCCGATGGCCAGCCGGCCCACATAGTCCGAGTAGTCCAGGTCCGCCACGAGCATCTGGAAGGGCTCGGCCGGGTCATGCTCAGGCGCGGGGATGGCGGAGAGGATCTCCTTGAAGAGACAGCTCAGGTCTGTGCCCTGGCCGTCCAGGGACCGCATGGCCACCCCGTCGCGCCCCACCGCGTAGAGACAGGGGAAGTCGATCTGGGCGTCGTCCGCCCCCAGGTCGATGAAGAGGTCGTAGATCTCGTTGAGCACCTCGCGGGGCCTGGCGTCCTTGCGATCGATCTTGTTGATCACCACGATCACCTTGAGGCCCGCCTCCAGGGTCTTCTTCAGGACGAAGCGCGTCTGGGGCAGCGGCCCCTCGGAGGCGTCCACGAGCAGGATGGCGCCGTCCGCCATGGACAGGGCCCGTTCCACCTCGCCGCCGAAATCGGCGTGGCCCGGGGTGTCGATGATGTTGATCTTGACCCCGTTCCAGATGACCGAGCAGTTCTTGGCCGCGATGGTGATGCCGCGTTCCCGCTCCAGCTCGAGCTTGTCCATGACCCTGACCTGCACTTCCTGGCCTGCACGGAACACGCCGCTCTGACGGAACATGGCGTCCACCAGCGTGGTCTTGCCGTGGTCGACATGGGCGATGATGGCGACGTTCCTGATGCTCTCGTTCCGTTTCAGCTGATGCATGGTGCCTGTTCTCCTGAAATGCATGCACATTCTTCCATGCGCAGAGTGCGTTTATACCAGGGAAGGCGGATTGGCAACAGAAATCTTGCCCCGGCCTGCCTCCGACCCGGCCCGGACAGGGAGAACCGTCCCGCCGCGGGACCTTGATTTCCGGGGACCGGGGATTAGTTATAGAGGATCATGACCACCAAGGCTCATATGCCCGAAGACCTTTCCATCCTCGTCTCGGGCGAGGCAGGCCAGGGCCTGCAGACCTTCGAGCAGCTCATGGTAAGGGTCTTCAAGCTCTCCGGCCTCCATGTCTTCTCCTACAGCGAATTCATGTCCAGGATCAGGGGCGGGAACAACTCCACCCAGATCAGGATCTCCTCCCAGGGCGTCGCATCGTGCACCAGGAGGATCGACATCATGGTGCCTCTCCATGAAGGGGCCATGGAGCGGTTCCGGGAGAGAATCACCCCGGCTACCGTGATCCTGGGCGAAAAGGAGTTCATGGACAGGGCATATACGGGAGGGGGCTACCCCATTGTCGAGATGCCCTTGTCCCGCATGGCCGGAGAGATGGGCGGGCAGGTCTACGTCAATGTCATCCTGACCGGCGTGTTCTCCGGCCTCTTCGGTGTGGGCCAGGACCTCCTGGAGGACCAGGTACGGCAGGCCTTCGGCAGGACCGGCGACGTCCGTGCGGCCGCGAACGTCGCAGCCGCACGGACGGGCTACGAGAAGGGCTCCCACCTCCTCAGGTCGGGCCAGGCCCTGCCGGTCATCGAACGGTCCGACGCGGTGAAGGACTCGCTCCTCATGAACGGGGTGGACGCCGTGGTCCTGGGGTGCCTCGCGGGAGGGTGCACCTTCATATCGTCCTACCCCATGTCCCCCTCGACGAACGTGCTCGTGCTCCTGGCCCGGTACGCCGAGGAGTTCGACCTGGTGGTGGAGCAGGCCGAGGACGAGATCAGCGCGGTCAACATGGCCCTGGGGTCCTGGTACGCCGGAGGCAGGGCGCTGGTGACCACCTCGGGGGGCGGGTTCGCCCTCATGGTGGAGGGGCTGAGCCTTGCGGGGTGCATCGAGTCCCCGCTGGTCATCCACATCGGCCAGCGCCCGGGCCCTGCCACGGGGCTCCCCACCCGCACCGAGCAGGCCGACCTGGAACATGCCCTGTACGCGGGCCACGGCGAGTTCCCCAGGCTCATCCTCGCACCGGGCACCCCGGAGGAGGGCTTCACCCTTACCCGGCATGCCTTCACCATGGCCGACCGTTACCAGATACCGGTCATCCTCCTCACGGACCAGTTCTACCTCGAGTCGAACTGCGTCGTGCAGCACCTGGACATACCCGATCCCCTCTACGAGCATGCCGTCGTGGAGACGGACCCGGCATACATGCGATACAGGCTCACGGACACGGGCATATCGCCTAGGGGGGTCCCCGGATTCGGTCAGGGGCTGGTCTGCGTGGACAGCGACGAGCATGACGAGTACGGGTTCATCACCGAGGACGCGAAGGTAAGGACCGCCATGGTGGACAAGCGGCTCAGGAAGCTCGGCGCCATGCAAAACGAGTGCATACCGCCCACCCTGGTCGGTCCCGAGGGTTCCCGGTTTCTCGTCGTGGGCTGGGGGTCCACCTTCCCGGTGGTAAAGGAGGCCCTGGGCGTCCTCGGGCGTGACGATCTCGCCTTCCTGCACTTCTCCCAGGTATACCCGCTCCCCACCAGGACAGTGGAGATCCTCGACCGGTCCCAGAGGAGGATCGTCATCGAGAACAATGCCACGGCCCAGTTCGCAAGGCTCATCAGGCAGCACACCGGGATCGTCTTCGACGGGAAGATCCTCAAGTACGACGGCATGCCGTTCCTGCTCGAGGAGGTCGTGGAGCAGCTGGAAGCTCTCCTGGAGAGGTGGTGAGGATGGCAGCGGAATTCGACCTTGATCATCATACCGACGTCGCGTGGTGCCCCGGCTGCGGGAATCATTCCATCCTGGCCGCGCTCAAGGCCACCCTTGTTGAGCTCGGACTACGCCCGGAGTCCCTGGTCCTCGTCTCGGGCATCGGGCAGGCGGCCAAGACCCCCCAGTACCTGAAGGCCAACTTCTTCAACGGCCTCCACGGCAGGTCCCTGCCCGTGGCCACGGCCGTGAAGCTGACCAACCCCGGGCTCACCGTCATCGCCGAGAGCGGGGACGGGTGCATGTACGGCGAAGGCGGCAACCACCTCATCCATGCCGTCCGGAGGAACCCGGACATCACGGCCGTCGTGCACAACAACATGGTGTATGCCCTCACCAAGGGACAGGCCTCCCCCACCAGCACCAGGGGGTTCGTCACCCCGGTGCAGGTGTCCGGGGTGTGCACCGACCCCTTAAACGCCATCGCCCTGGCCGTGGCATTGAATGCCTCGTTCGTGGCCAGGGCCTTTTCCGGGGACAGGGAGCGGACCGCGGAGATCCTGAAGCAGGCCATCACCCACAGGGGCTTCGCCCTCGTGGAGATCCTCCAGCCGTGCGTGTCGTTCAACAGGGTCAACACCTTCCAGTGGTTCCGGGAGCATTCGTACTACCTGGACGATTCCCACAACCCCTCGGACAGGGAGGCGGCCTTTGCCGCAGCGTCCCAAGGCGACCGGTTCGCCCTTGGTCTGATCTACCGGAACACCGGGGTACCCGCCATGACCGACTGCCACAGCGCCTACCGGAGAGACAACCGTCCCCTGTTCAGGAGGCCTGCGGACCGCGGCAGGATCGAGGCCCTGCTGAACCGGAAGAGGACCTGACAGGGGCTCCCCATGGAGAAGAGGGAGCTCAAGGACCTCATCGAAACCTTCTTCACCTGCCGGAAGACGGACGTCCTGCAGATCATCAACGAGTTCCTGGACGCACTGGAGGCGGAGGAGACGCTCACCGCCATCGAGCCCATGAGCAGGAACTACGACACCGCCCGGTCGAACCCGGAAATCAACGTCATCCCCGGCAACCTCAAGGACGCACGCGATGCCATCTTCCCGTTCTTCTGGGGCACGGACGGGTGGAACTCGCGGTTTCACCTGGAGAACGTCAAGGGCCCGGCCAACTACGCCTCGCTCATCGGCTCCATCGCGTGCCTGCTGAAGAACCCGAACCTCTGCGTGGACACCTACAGCCAGCGGTCCAACGAGCTGGAGCTCAAGGCCGTCACCTCGCTGGCCAACATCGTCTTCTACCACACCGAGAACCCGTGGGGCATCTTCACCATGGGCGGGACCATATCCAACCTCTACGGCGGGAAGATCGGCATCGAGAAGGTGGCGCCCGGTGCCATGAAGAAGGGGATTATGGGCAGGTCCCTGGCGGGCATCGTATCCCAGGCCGCCCACTACTCCAACGTGACCCTGGCGGGTTGGCTCGGCATGGGCACCGACAACCTCGTCTCCATCCCCACGGACGACGCATGCAGCATGGACCTGGGCCTGCTTGAGAAGGAGCTCGACAGGCTCTACGGGGCCAACACCCTGGTGGCCTTCGTCATCGCCACCTTCGGGAGCACCGATGCCTTCGGCATCGACGACATCGCGGGCATCCGGGAGATCATCGACGCAAAGGCGAAGCAGCACGGCGTCCCTGCGCCGCAGCTCCACGTCGATGCCGCAGCCGGTTGGCCGCTGAGTTTTCTCAACGAGTACGACACCGAGGAGAACGTCTTCAGGCTCAACAGGGACGTGCTCGGCGAAATCGAGCAGATCCGGGCCAAGGCCATGAACATCCGGCACGCCGACTCCGTGACCATCGATTTCCACAAGATGGGCTGGGGGCACTATCCGTCGAGCGCCTTCATCGTGTACGACAGGAACGACATCGGTCTGCTCTTCAGGAGCAAGGAGCAGATCCCCTATTTCTCCGAGGCCGACTACCGGCACGACCCCGCCCTGTTCACCCTGGAGTGCTCGAGGCCCGCCATCGGCCCGTACTCGGTCATGGCCTCTCTGAACGGGATCGGTCTGCAGGGCTACCAGAGGCTCGTCGCCCATGCACTCGAGATGGCGTCCTACGCGAAGAAGCAGATCGAGAAGCTCGACTACTGCAAGGTGCTCAACCTGAAGTGCCTGGGCCCCAGCGTGGTGTGGTGGGTTCTACCCAAGGGGAGGAACGCGAAGCGGATCTACGAGGACTTCATCCAGGGCAGGCTGAACCAGGAGGAGTACCGGCGCTACTTCTCCGAGGTGCACCGCCTCTTCGAGAAGCGCAGGGCGGCCCTGGACCCCCGGAAGGACGCGAGGCTCAGCTTCACCACGTGCATGGGCTACATGCCCGGCGGGCTGCCCATGCCCGCGTGGAAGGCCGTCTTCTTCAACCCCAAGACCGATGCCGAGGTGGTCAGGAGGATCGTCCAGGGCATCGAAGACTTGTAAGGGGGATTGTTCCGCCCCCCTCTTCCCCTCAGTCCTCGATGACGGTCAGCACCGGCTGTGTGGCACAGAGCATCTCCCCGCCGCCCGCGGTCACCCTCACTGGGGTCTCCAGGCGCATGCCGCAGACCCCGGGCACGGCCATGGCGAGGAAGGCCACCTCGATGACGTCCTCCTGGAGGACCACGTCGCGGAACTCGTCGTTGTCCACGATGGCCGGGTACCACTCGTGTCCCATGATGCCCAGGCCGTGGCCGAAGGACGGGATCGTGTACCCCGCATACCCGAGTGCACTCAGCCTGTCGTACACGGTACGATAGACCTGTCCCACCGTGTTGCCCGCCTTCAGCGCGCCCACCAGGGTCTCCGCGGTCTGCGTGAAGGCCTCGGCGAGCCTGGCCTGTTCCGCGCTCGGCTCCCCGATGATGAAGTTGTGCGCCAGGTCCGAGTAGTAGAGGCTGCAGCAGGGGTGGAAGTCGGCGATGATGTTCTCGCCGCGCTGGATGAGCTTGGTGCTGGGAGGGGTGGTCCCGTTCATGGCCCAGGAGGCGCGGTAGCCCGAGGCGACCTCGGAGGACCCGGTCACGGCCCAGTGGTACGAGCTGCCCAGGCGACGCAGCTCCATCTCTCCGACGCCCGCGATCTCGGCCTCGGTCATGCCCACGCAGAGCGCCTCCTTCACCCGCTCGATGGCGGCGTCGGCCATGGCCGCAGCCTGCCGCATGAGGAGGATCTCACCCGGCTCCTTGACGTAGGAGGCCCTGTCCACGACGTTGTTCGCAGGCACGAACACGGCCTCCGGCAGGGCCTGCCTGAGCAGGTCGAACTCGGTAGCGAAGAGGTAGCCGGTGTTCCCCCGCGGGGAATGGCCGATCTCCACGCCGATCTTCGCCCTGTCGAGCCCCAGGGCCCTGATCTGGTGCACGGTCACGTCCCAGAGGTCCATGCCCGGCAGCGGGGCGTACCCATGGATGGTGCCGAGCCAGGACTCGTGCTTCATCCGCTCGATGTCGATGAGCAGCGTTGTGAGCGAGACATACCCGTCGGAGGAGACGAGGACGGTGCTCCTCCAGGGGATGAAGGCCCCTGCCACGAAGCTCAGGCTCACGGTGCGCGTCCCGATGAAGAGGTCGATGCCTCCGGCGCGCATCTCTTCCCGGATCTTCTCCAGGCGTCTCGGGTAGTCGATGAAGACGTCCATGGTACCTCCCGTTGCGATGGTTTGTGTTGAGAAGAAGATGGACCGGGGCACGGTGAAAGTCAAGGAGGCGATCTCCCCTGCCGGTCACGAATCGAAATAACAATCGGCCATGTATCGTTTCCGCTCCAGGTTCATCAAAAATACAGATGCAGTAGACAGCTTAAGAACTCCAAGGGAGGTGCAGCGATGACAATCATTCCCGAAAAGGAAAAGGTCAAGCAGGCCATCAGATGGATGTCGGAGAACCTCGAACGGAAGCCGAACCAGTCGGTGCAGAAACTCATCAACAAGGCCGTCTTCGAGTTCGACCTCTCACCGGTGGACGCGGAGTTCATCACCCGCTTCTTCCATGAAAGGGACGCCGCCCGGCGACAGCATTCATCGCTTTAACATACGAAAGGGGACTGTTCTCCTTTCCATCGAAAGGGAAGAGTCCCCTTTTCCATAGATAACACCTTGAGACTTCACCCTGATTCAGGCCCTGCCTTGACTTGCATCGATCACTGCTTATAATTGAAAACTTCTCCATCTTTCATTTGTACATGCCATCACATTAGATTCGATTCATCTGATGCGTCCTTTCGCACGTGTCTCCATTTCAATGGGAACCCGTCTCTTACGTACCCCAAATACATATATAGGAGGGATGCATATGAAGATCTTCGTGACCGGTGCGACCGGCTTCATCGGGAGCCATCTCATCAGGCGCCTTGTTCAGACGGACCACGAGGTGCTGTGCCTCGTGCGACCCACCAGCAGGGTCGATGACCTCGAAAAGCTCGGCGTCACGCTGGTGCTGGGTGATGTGACGAACAAGAAATCGGTCCTGGAGGGCATGATCGGCTGCGACTGGGTGATGAACCTGGCGAACGTATTCACCTTCTGGGAGAGGGACCGGGACCTCTATCGACGTGTCAATGTGCAAGGGACCCGCAACGTGATGGAGGCCGCCCTGGAGACGAGGGTGAAGAAGGTCATTCACGTGAGCACGGTCGCCGTCTGGGGAAAGCCGGACCGGCTGCCCATCACCGAGGAATGCCCCGTGGGACCGGAGAGATTCAGTGACTATGCACAGACCAAGTATGAAGGCGATCTCTTCGCATGGGACCTGCACGAGAACAGGGGGCTGCCGCTGGTCATGATCCACCCCGTAGCCGTCGTCGGCCCTGGAGACACGAGGTACACAGGGGAGTACATCCGGCACCTCGTCCAGCGCAGGATGCCGGTGACGGCCTTGAACTCGAGCATCGTAACGTTCGTCCATGTCAGGGACGTGGCGGAGGCAATCCTGCAGGCTGCGGAAAAGAGGGACAATATCGGTGAGCAGTACATCATCGGGAAACACCGGATCTCTATGAGGAAGTTCAACGCACTCATCAGCGAGGTCTCCGGGGTCCCCCTGCCGGGGATCTCCCTGCCTGACTGGCTGACCAAGGTGAATGCGTTCCTCCTCACCAGGCTTGCCGACCTCACGGGAAAACCACCGCTGTGGAGTATGTCCATGGACGGCGTCAGGACGGTTGCAGAGGGGACCATCGCCGACGGCAGCAAGGCGGAGCTCGAACTGGGTATCGCGTACACCCCTTTGCGCCAGGCGGTCGAGGACGAGATACGCATGCCCGTGGAGGAAGTGCACCCGTACAAGCTCCGGAAGTACAGCCGGTTCAAGGCGCTGAGACCCGTCACGATCGAGCCGGAGAACATGGACTCCCGGACGGGGCAGATCATGAATATCAGCAGGGGGGGGCTGTTCATGATGACGGACAGGCCCCTTGAACAGGGCATGTTCCTGACCGCCCGGTTCTCGGAAGGATATCAGGGGCGCTCGCCTGAGCTGAAGGGGAAGGTCCTGAGGAGGACGGACTCGGGCATGGCCATACAGTTCACGGATCCCGGGGTTCAGGACATCCCCACGCTGCTGACCCACTGAACCGTTCCGGGTCGACCGATAGACGTTCCCGGGGGGGCCTGGCCGGTGTGCATTCCGGTCAGCCCCCCCTGTTATTCCTGTCCGTTCATGATTCAATCAACACCCAGCATGGACCGGTGAACACCCCCACCTGACGGTTGTCACTCCCTTGATTGTCCGGTATTCTGTATTATCAATGGAAAAGAGGTGAGAGCCATGCGCTACAGGATGATAACGCCGGAGGCCCTGCAGGGGATGCTACGGGGAGACAGCCCCCCCCTGCTCATCGACGTCCTTACGGACGAACACTTCCAGGCCGTCCGCCTGCCCGGCGCCGTGAACGTCTGCGTATACGAGACCGACTTCCTCGACCGGATCGCAGGGGTTGTTCAAGACCATGCCAGCCGGATCGTTCTCTATGGTGCCAGCGATAATACGCTGGAGGCCTTCACTGCGGCCGAGAAGCTCGTCGGCAGGGGATACACGGGTGTGAGCGTGCTCAAGGGCGGGCTCAGGGAATGGAAGGCGGCGGGCTGCGCGCTCGAGGGCGACGATATCGGCATCCTGGACCGGGCTGAGGCCGTCCTGCCCGCGGACAACACGAGGTTTGCCATCGACTGCGGGCAGAGCGTCATCCACTGGTACGGCAGGAACAGGGAAACCACCCACTACGGCACCGTCCGGCTGTCCTCGGGCGAGATCGGCATCAGAAAAGGCAGGATCAGGGGGATCTTCGAGATAGACATGGCATCCATAGAGGATCTCGATCTCCAGGGTGATCCCCTGCATCCGGACCTGGTCGCCCACCTCAGGTCCGAGGATTTTTTCTTCGTCAGGATGTTCCCCACGGCGACCTTCACCATCTCCTCCGCGGAACAGATCGAGGAAGTCCCGTCGAGCCTGCCCAATTTCAGGGTGAACGGGGCCTTCGAACTGCGCGGGCTGGTGCATCCCGTCGAGTTCCTCGCCACCGTGGGCCCCATGCAGGACGGAGAGCTCAGGATCGAGGCGCACTTCGACATCGACCGCACCCGCTGGGGCGTGCTCTACGGATCGAGCAGGTTTTTCGAACACCTCGGCAGCCATCTGGTCTACAACCTGGTGACCATACAGCTGCGGCTTGTGGCCAGGGAGAAGACGGA
>DAITOA010000036.1:0-31380 GCA_036834365.1 Thermodesulfobacteriota bacterium
GCCGGCGTCCCCATCCTGGGTACGCAGCCCGATGCCATCGATCGGGCCGAAGACCGGAGGCTCTTCCTCGACATCGTGAACAAGCTCGACCTGAAGCAGCCCGCCAGCGCCACGGTCACGAGCGCAGAGGACGCCGTTGAGGTCGCCCGGCGCATCGGGTACCCGGTCCTCGTCAGGCCGTCCTACGTGCTCGGCGGCAGGTCCATGGAGATCATCTACGACCCCGACACCCTGATGACCTTCATGGGGCAGGTGCTGGAGCTCTTCCCCGATAACCAGATCCTCATCGACAAGTTCCTGGAAGACGCCATCGAGGTCGATGTGGACTCGCTCTCCGACGGCTCTCAGTGCGTGATCTGCGGCGTCATGGAGCATATCGAGGAGGCCGGCATCCATTCCGGTGACTCCGCCTGCGTCATCCCGCCGCCCACGCTGAAGAAAGAGATCGTCAGGCGGATCGAAACCCAGACGAAGAGAATCGCCAAGGAGCTCGGCGTAATCGGCCTCATGAACATCCAGTACGCGGTCAAGGGCACGGACGTCTACGTGCTCGAGGTCAACCCCAGGGCATCCCGGACCGTTCCCTTCGTGAGCAAGGCCATCGGCCTCCCCGTGGCCAAGCTCGCCACCCAGGTCATGCTGGGTCGCAGCCTCAAGGAGCTCGACTTCACCCGGAAGCGCACCCCCAGACATGTCTCGGTAAAGGAGTCTGTGTTCCCCTTCAAGCGCTTCCCCAACATCAATATCTCCCTGGGTCCGGAGATGAAGTCCACAGGCGAGGTCATGGGGATCGACGCCACCTTCGAGCTGGCCTTTGCCAAGTCCCAGCTGGCTGCCGGGTGCGACCTGCCCGTGTCGGGGAACGTGTTCATCAGCGTCCATGATTTCTACAAACCCCGCATCGTCCCGGTGGCGAAGGTCTTTGCGGACCTCGGTTTCACGATCCTGGCCACCACCGGCACCGCGGCGTACCTGAACGACCACGGCGTGGACGTGCAGACCGTCCTCAAGGTGAGCGAGGGCAGGCCCAACGTGGCGGATGCCATCATGAACGGACAGATCCAGCTCATCATCAATGCGAGCATAGGACGTAAGCCCACCGAGGACGCCTACACGCTCCGGCAGAGCGCCATAAGGTACAATGTCCCGTACTCGACGACCATAGCCGCGGCCAGGGCCATGACGGAGGCCATCAGGGCGCTTCAGGAGAATACGATCCGGGTGAAGGCACTGCAGGAGTATTATTGACGGGAGGTTTCTGCGGGATGTCCTTGAAGCGACGGACGCCACCTGCTATGTAGTTCATGTCCCTGATGCAGATACGGGCGAAACAACCATGTCATGATTTTAATTGATTGAGAGCCATATACCCAAGAGGAAGGTGCTGAACATGGCTACAAACAAATCCACCAAATACATATTCATAACCGGCGGCGTGCTGTCGTCCCTGGGCAAGGGACTGGCGGCAGCTTCCATCGGCGCCATCATGGAGGCCCGGGGGCTCACGGTGTGCAACATCAAGCTGGACCCCTATATCAACGTCGATCCCGGCACCATGAGCCCGTTCCAGCACGGAGAAGTCTTCGTCACGGATGACGGAGCCGAGACCGACCTTGACCTCGGTCATTACGAACGCTTCACGTCGAGCATCCTTACGGCAAGGAACAACTTCACCACGGGCCAGATCTACGACTCGGTGATCCAGAAGGAGCGCAACGGCGAGTATCTCGGCAAGACCGTGCAGGTCATCCCCCACATTACGGACGAGATCAAGGAGAGGATAAAGGCTGCGGCCGTGGGGAACGACATCGCCATCGTGGAGATCGGCGGGACCGTCGGCGACATCGAATCCCTGCCGTTCCTGGAGGCCATCAGGCAGTTCGGCTTCGACATGGGGAAGGCCAACGTGCTCTACATCCACCTCACCCTCATCCCCTACATCGCCGCGGCGGGTGAATTGAAGACCAAACCCACCCAGCACTCGGTCCAGAAACTCCGGGAGATAGGCATCCAGCCCCTGATCCTCCTGTGCAGGTCCGAAAAGAGGATCACCACCGAACTCAAGGAGAAGATCGCCCTGTTCTGCAATGTGGAAAAGAGTGCAGTCATCAATGCCGTGGATGTGGAAAGCATCTACCAGGTGCCCACCGAGTTCCACCGAGAAGGTCTGGACGACCGCATCATCGAGTACCTCAACATGTGGACCAGGGAACCCCGCATGCAGGGGTGGGAGGACCTCAACGAGAGGGTCCGGAACCGCGAGGAGAAGGTCAACATAGCGGTGGTGGGCAAGTACGTCAGGCTCGTCGATTCGTACAAGAGCC
Source organism: Thermodesulfobacteriota bacterium (assembly GCA_036834365.1). Lineage (GTDB taxonomy): Bacteria > Desulfobacterota > Desulfomonilia > UBA1062 > UBA1062 > MWEI01. The sequence continues at coordinate 2,325 of DAITOA010000036.1, forward strand.
TGAACGAGGCCCTGGAGCACGGCGGCATCTTCAATTCCGTGAAGGTGAACAGGGTCTTTGTGGATGCGGACGAACTGGTGGGCAAGGATGACCTGGCGCCATACTTCGAGAACATCGACGGCATACTCATCCCGGGGGGATTCGGAGAGAGGGGTACAGAGGGTAAGATCCTGGCCGCCGGGCATGCACGGAAGAACGGCATACCCTTCTTCGGCATCTGCCTGGGCATGCAGCTCGCGGTCACCGAGTACGCACGGAGCGTATGCTCTCTCAAAACCGCAAACAGCACCGAGTTCGATGCCGGGACCTCGGATCCGGTCATCGATTTTCTCCCCGGACAGAAGAACATCACCCGCAAAGGCGGCACCATGAGGCTCGGCGCATACCGGTGCACCATCGAGCCGGGCACCAATGCCATGAAGGCGTACGGATCGAGCGAGATCAGCGAGAGGCACAGGCACCGCTATGAGTTCAATCCGGCATACGAGAAGGCCCTCACCGATGCAGGCCTTATCATCAGCGGGCGCAATCCGGAATCGGGACTCGTTGAGATCATCGAAATTCCTGACCATCCCTGGTTCCTCGGCTGCCAGTTCCATCCCGAGTTCAAATCAAAGCCCATGCAGGTGCATCCCCTGTTCAGGGACTTCATCAAGGCGAGCCTCGAGTACCGGAGGAAACGCTGACCCGGTTCGAACTGACCTCGCGAAAAAACCCATCTCATCCCTGAGGGCATGAGATGGGTTTCTGAAGGGGGCTAACAGCCCGGTGACGTTGGCAGAGATTAAGGTTCTCTGTCGGAGATCACTCTCCCTCTTCGAGATCCGGAAGGAATGGGAAAGGAATGAAAATCAGAACCGGGAGCCCGGATTACAGTAAACGGATCCCTGTGGTTCTTTTCCCGCCGCTGTTTACCTTCGGCTTTTCTTCCCGCTTCTCCTCCGCCGCTGCCCGGATGGTGAGGTCCCTCGTGTAGTCGGGGCAGTGGACGCCTGATCCCGACATGAACTTCTTGTTGCAGTCGCCTCTCCAGGCACAGATTGCGCACAATGATCTGTCTATCGTCATAGTGTGTAATATAATAACCGGTGAATCGGCAGTGTCAATGTGTTTGCAGCGATGATTATTCACCTGTGAAGTGATGAGGGGAGACCTTGCTCCCCTGGAACGAGGGAATGACGGGAGGGCTTTTCCGATGGTGGAACGAACGGCATCACGAGTCCAAAGCAGCCCTTTACATGCCCGTCGTTTTGTGATCAGCTTGAAGCCCGCTCTTGAGATTGAAAGGTGTGCCATATGCAAAAGACTCTAAAGACATGCAGCCCCATTCTTTCCGTATACATACTCCTGTCTATCCTGTGCGGTTCCATCCCCGCCCCGGCGGTCGAGTGGCATCCCCTGGATACGGCAGAGATCGTCGAGCAGTCACGGGCGGCCACCTCTGAGCGATATCCGGATGCGGATGTGGTGGTCGTGGACCAGCATACCTGGACGAAGTATGCACCTGACGGAACCTACGTGGAATGGTTCGAGGAATATATCAAGGTCCTCACGGAGAAGGGCAGACGCGGCTACCGCACGCTCACTTCCTCATTTACCATCCCCTATAACACCACCCGGTTCACCCTGGTCGAGGTCATCTCCGAAGACGGCTCCACCCGCACCGTCGACGTGGCCAAGAACAGCAGGGAGATGGTGGACTCCTCCCAGATGTCTTCCAACATCTACAACCCCAACGACCGCATGATCCAGGTGAGCATCCCGGAGTTGGGCATCACGGACACGGTCCACTTCATCACCCGCGATGATTTCGTGAAGGCCCGCATGGCAGGGGAGTTCAGCGATTTCATACCCCTGGAGGGCACCGATCCCATTCTTCACGCCAGGATCACCATCGTGGCGCCCACGGGCAGGCCTCTGAAAAGCATGATCCTGAAAAACGAGATCCCCGGCACCGTGACCTTCCTCAAGACCGTTGAAGGCGATGAAACGGTCTATCAGTGGACAGGACACGACGTGCCCAGAGCGTTTGCGGAACCCGAGATGCCGCCTCTGTACACTCAGGCCCAGCGGCTTCTCGTGAGCACCATTCCCGACTGGCAGACCGTTTCCCGCTGGTATTGGAACCTTTCCAAGCCCCACCTCGACCAGACGACGCCCGCCATGCGCAGCACGGTGCAGAGGCTGGTGAAGGGGAAAAAGACCCGCCAGGAAAAGATTGATGCGGTCTTCTTCTGGGTTTCCCAGCAGGTCAGATACCTCGGGATCACCGCCGAGACGGAGGCGCCGGGCTACGAACCTCACCCCGTGTCCATGACCTTCGACCGCAGGGCCGGCGTATGCAGGGACAAGGCCGCCCTGCTGGTCGCCATGCTGAGGCTCGCCGGCATCGAGGCATACCCTGTCCTCATCATGAAAGGCCCCAAAAAGGATCCCGAGGTTCCCCAGCCCTTCTTCAACCACGCCATCGCCGGGATCAGAAAAAAAGACGGGTCGTTCCAACTCATGGACCCCACGGACGAGAACACCAGGGAACTCTTCCCCTCCTACCTCAACAACATGAGCTACCTGGCGGCCACACCCGCGGGTGAAACCCTGATGACGAGCCCCATCGAGCCTGCGGAAAAGAACATGATGCGGATAGACACGAAGGGCTCCCTGGACGAGGACGGTACCCTCCACGGGACCACCACGCTCACCTTCGAGGGCATCAACGACAATGCATACCGGGGTCATCTTTCCATGCTATCGGACATGGAGCGGAAGGATTACTTCGAAAAATCCCTCAAGAAGGTCCTCCCCACGGCGGCGCTGCTGAATTTTTCCATACGACCCGAGAATATGCTGGATACTGGAAAGGCCCTCCAGGCCGTTATTGAGTTCTCTGCGGAAAGATACCCCCTTATGGGCGGCGGCGTACTGTTCCTTCCCCTGTTCCGCTTCGGCGACACCCTCGGACTGACCAATTACCTGGTCCAGAAGATGGGGCTCAGGGAGCGGAAATACACCTATATGACCGATACGACCTGCGGCGTGGAAGAGACGCTCTCGATACGGCTCGACCCTTCCATCGGGGTCCCTCGGGAGAAGACCGTTCAGGAGGCGGACATCAATGCGGGGGCCGACTGGCTGAGATCCCTGGAGATCTCGGACGGCGTCCTCAAGGGAAAGAATGTCTTCCGGCTCAACCGCACCGAATACACACCCGAGCAATACCAGAAGCTCCAGGAGACACTCAGGAAGGTGGAGAAGGCGAACCGTTTCATGCCTGCATTCTCGCTCACACCTTCGTCCCCCGCGGCAGGGGCATGGTACGACGGCTTCAACCCTGATGCCGTCATCCTTGACGAGGCGGTGGAGGTCACCGTTAACGACCGGACCTCCCTGGAGGAAACGGTCAGCAGGAAGATAAAGATCCTCACCTATGCCGGGAAGAAGAAATTCAGCGAGATTCACATACCCTACAATCCCGTATGGGAGGAGGTCAATCTGGACAGGGCCGCGGTCGTCTCTCCCCAGGGTGACGTCACGAAGATCGAGCCCAGGGAGATCAACGTGATGGACCAGGAATGGGTCGGCATGGCACCGCGATACCCTGCAGGAAAGATCCTTGTCGCAAGCCTCCCGCACCTCCAGGAAGGGAGCGTCATCGAATACCGCTATACCCTGAAAAAGAAGGACGACCCCGGGTTTCTCATCACCGGCGTCTTCCAGGGAGAGGAGCCCATCGAGCGGAAAAAACTGTCCATCAGCATACCGGACGGCATGGTTCTTCATATGGAGAAGGCCGACAGCGGCTTCCATGGAGACTGTCCGTGGATGCCTTTTGCGGATGGATTCGTCACGGAGACGAGGACCGTCGCCCAAGGGCGGACCGTCATCGAATACTCCGCCCGGTATGTGCCTCCCATCCGGCCCGAGCAGGATCTTCCCCCGGTATACAGCATCATGCCCACCGTGTTTGCATCGCCCCAGGGCGGGAAGCCCCTTGCTGCGGATGTCCTGCGTGGGCTGCAGAAAGCGTCCGATGAGGGGGGTGTTGCCGCCGAAAGGGCCCAAGCGCTCCTCCACGGATCCGCCGGCGACGAACGGATCACGGCCATCAGGGATTTCATCGCCAGGAATATCAAGGTGGTGGGCATCTCACTGTCCGAGCTCCCCCTTACCCGCATCAGTCCCGCAGACACAACGCTCTCGGACGGGTACGGTCGACAGGCCGACATAGCGGTACTCCTCCATGCCATGCTCAAGGGTATCGGCTATGAACCGGAGTTCGTCCTCGCTTCATCCGTACCGGCCATTGCCGCTCTGCAGAAGCCTTTCATGGACTTTCCCTCCATCGAGTGGTTCAGTGCGGTCCTCGTGAAGATCAGGACCACACAGGGCGATGTCTACCTTGGCGATACCGACCAGTACACAGCACTGGGTGCAGTGGCCAACGACGGGAACCTGGGCCTCAATCTGCATACCGGCGGCATGGAAACCATACGGGCAGCGACGCCTCGGCTGAAGGACGCCACGGATCACCGGATATCCATCGATCTGGATGCCCAGGGCAGTGCCCTCGTCACCCACAGACGCACCTTCTACGGAATGGACGCCGCAAGATTCTCGAGAAATTACGACGAGATGACGCCTGAAGAGAGACGGCGCCGATACCAGGAGATCGTATCTTCCGAGAGCAGGTCGGCGGAGCCGGTGAGCCCATACAATGTCTCGACCGGACAATACCCGGTGGTGGAGGAGTACACCGTACGGATACCTTCCTATGCAATCCTCCAGGGCGACCTCATGACCCTGGGAGTTCCCTCTTTGAGCCGGGGGATCTCCTATGTGCTGTCGGACGATCGGAGCAACCCTCTGTATCGGGGCGTGAACAGGGCAGGGCACTCGACCGTGGAGATCCTCCTTCCCGAAGGCGTTGCCGATATCCTCCGGCATCCCCCCCTGCAGGAGACCGTGGACCTCGTGGGAATGGGTGAGGTGCGGTCGAGCACATCCATCGTGCGGCCTTCTCCGGATGCGGGAGGGCATCCCGGACGCATCCGCATCCTCATGGAGCAGACGATCGAGAGCCGTGAAGGCATCATCCCGCCCGAGAGATATGTCGAGCTCCTCGCCGCACATCGGGTGCTGTCCCACCCGGAAATGAGGGCTGTGGTGGTGAGGCTGAAATGATCGGGACCGGAGAGCGGCCGTCCGCTTGGACGGGCCGCTACCCGTCTCCCAGTACGGAAATCCCCTCCGGGTCGACGGACATGCTCACCTCCTGCCCCACGGAAAGCGCCGGGCTGTCGTCAGGAAGGTCGAACAGCAGCCTTGTGCCTCTGGATGACTCTACCTCGAGGGTATAATATTTTCCCCGGTACAGGAAATTCCTGACAATCCCGGTTATCCTGAATAGGCGCTCTTTCTCCGACATGCCCGCCGGTATCATCCTCGCCGCATCGGGCTGAATGAGCAGGACGGCCGGCCCGGTTCTGTCCTGGGCGAGATCCTTCAGGCGCAGAAGGCCGAACTCGCTGACCGCCGTCCCTCCGGGCGACACGGTGACCTCCAGGAGGTTCTGGAGCCCTAAAAATCTGGCTACCGTGGGGTTGTAAGGGTTTCTGTACAACCTTTCCGGCAGGTCGATCTGCTCGATGCGTCCGTCCACGATGACCGCTATCCTGTCGGCCATGGCATAGGCCTCGGCCTGGTCGTGGGTTACGAATACGCAGGTCACGGAGATGGTCTTCAGGATGGCCTTGAGCTCGACCATGAGGTGCTCCCTGAGGGCCCTGTCCAGTGCGCCCAGGGGTTCGTCGAGGAGGAGGAGGCGAGGCCTGGGGGCAAGCGTCCGGGCCAGGGCGACGCGCTGGCGCTCACCTCCCGAGAGTTCGGCGACGTTCCTTTTCTCGTGGTCCGACAGGCCAACCAGGGCCAGCATCTCCCGGGCCCGATCCATGATCTCCTCCCGGGGAAGCCCCTGCATCCTCAGCCCGAAGGCCACGTTCCCAAGAACATCCTTGTGGGGAAACAGGGCGAACTCCTGGAACATCATGCCGAAGGACCGCTTGAAGGGCTCCACCCCGGTCAGATCCCGGCCATCGAAGACGATCCTCCCCGAGTCGGGCGTCTCAAGGCCGGCTATGATCCTCAGGAGGGTGGTCTTGCCGCACCCCGAAGGGCCCAGCAGGCAGAGAATGCCGCCCTTGTCCAGCGAAAAAGCAACCCGGTCGAGGACCCTGGTACGGTCGAAGGTCTTGCTGATGTCCTGGACCTGGAGCAAAGGCATGTCAGAACTCACCTTCCCGGGCAATCCGGATCCTGTCAAGGAGGAGGAACCCGCCGGCCGTAACGGCCATGAGCAGGGTGCTCATGGCCATGGCGCACCCGTAGTTCATCTCTCCGGGCTGTCCCAGGAAGCGATAGATGGCCAGGGTCATGGTGGGTGTCTGGGGCCTTGCCACCAGTACGGTGGCGCCGAACTCCCCGATGGAAATGGTAAAGGCGAAGACCGCCCCCACCATGACGGCCCTGCTCACGATGGGCATGATTACCCCGAAGAAAACCTGCAGGGGGGTGGCCCCCAGTATGGACGCCGCTTCCTTGAGCTCCTTAGGGATGCTCCTGAGGGCCGGCAGTACGCTCCTGACCACGAAGGGGTAGGCCACGAGCGTATGGGCCAGGGGAATGAGCGCAAGGGAGGTCCTCAGGTTCAAAGGAGGCTCGTCGAGGGCGATGATGAACCCGAATCCCAGGGTGACCGCAGAGGTGGCAAGGGGCAGCATGAGGACCGGATCGAGGAACCTGACGATCCTGAACCTGTGCCAGGTGAGGAGGACGGCTGCGGGCAGCGCTATGGAGACGGAGAGGACGAGCGTGGACAGGGCGAAGCCCACGGAATACAGCGTGGCCGCGATAGGGGCGATGGGGAAGAGGGACTGGTCCCGATACATGAACAGGCTCCGGTAGAAATCCAGGGTAAAGCCGTCCTGGGCATGGAAGGACCGTACCATGAGGGCGGCGATGGGGGCGCACAGCAGGATCAGGATGACGAGGCCGTTTGCCCCCACGAAGATCCAGTCCTTCATGCCGGTGATCCTTTTCTCCGTGACGGAGCGCGATTCGGTGTACACGGGCAGCGATGATGACCGCTGCAGGGTGGTATAGACACCCATGAATGCCAGGGTCAGGAGTATCTGGAGCAGAGACAGCACGGCCGCCATGGGCAGGTTGAAGAGGTGGACCGCCTGCCGGTAGATCTCCACCTCGATGGTCGAGAAACGGGGTCCGCCGAGGATGAGGATCACCCCGAAGCTGGAGAAGCAGAAGATGAATACGAGCATGGACGCCGCCAGGATCGCCGGCATGAGCAGGGGGACCGTGATCTCGAAGAAGACCCTCCACGGGGATGCGCCGAGCATCTTCGCTGCCTCGGCGGTAACGGGCCTGAGCCTCGACCAGTAGTTGCCCACGATCCGTACGATGACCGAGTAGTTGTAGAAGACATGGGCCAGCAGGATAAACCAGATGGTATGGTCGAGCGTTATGGGAGGCGACGGCAGGTTCAGGGCGCCCATCAGCCAGCCGTTGAGGAGCCCCCTTTCTCCGAGCAGGGCCTGGAAAGCCGCGGCGACCACCACCGACGGCAGGACGAAAGGGACCGCTGTGAGCGAGAGTATCAGGGTCTTTCCGGGAAAGCGATACCGAGCGAAGACGTAGGCGCCGGGCAGCGCGACGGCAAGGGTAAGCACGGTGGACAACGCAGCCTGCCAGGTGGTGAACCAGAGCACGCGCACATAGATCCAGGACGAGAAGAGCCGGCCTATGACATCCGAACCCCAGGGACCCCCCTCCCGCAGGCTCACCCCAAGAATGCTCGCCAGGGGGTAGAAGAAAAACACCCCGAGGAATCCGAGCGGTATCGCGGCGATGAGGATGCGGGAACAGTACTTGATGGCTCTACCTCAGGACCGCATCCGTCCAGGCCTCTATCCAGGCCTCCCTGTTCGTCGAGATCGTGTCAGGGTTGAGAGCCACCGGCTCCTCTGCCAGCACCGCGTACTTGGTGAAGACCTCGGGCAGCCCGGCATGTTTGTTCGCGGGAAAAACGAACATCTGCAACGGGATATCCTCCTGGAAGGGGATGTTGAGCATGTAGTCCACGAAACGTCTCGCCAATTCGGGATGCTTCGTCCCCTTGAGGATACCTGCAAACTCCACCTGCCGGAAGACCGTACCGGGCTCGACCACGGCAGCGGTGGGGGCCTCGTCCAGGGGCGTCTTGGAGAAGTAGACCTCGGCCGGCGGGCTGCTGGCATAGCTCACCACGACGGGCCTGGTCCCTTTGGAAGCGGCAGTGAACTGTCCCCAGTAGGCGTCCTCCCATCCCCCTGAAACCAGCACGCCGTTGGATTTCAGCTTCTTCCAGAACTCGATGTATCCTTCCTCGCCGAAATGTCCGATGGTGGCCAGCAGGAACGCGAGTCCCGGTGACGATGTGGCCGGGTTCTCCACCACGAGGAGGTCTTTGTATCCGGGCTTGAGCAGGTCCTCGAGTGATGCCGGCGGGGTTATCTTCTTCCGGGCGAACCAGGCCTTGTCGAAGTTGAGGCAGACATCGCCGAAGTCCACGGGGAGGAGTCTTCCGCTCTTGTCGAGTATGAGCTCTCCGGGGATATCGCGGAGTCCCGGGGCGTTGTAGGGCTCGAAAAGATCCTCCTTCAGCGCCCTGCCCATGAAGGTGTTGTCGATTCCGTAGAAGATGTCGGCCAGGGGGTTCTTCTTCGAGAGGATCGCCTGGTTGAGCGCCGTGCCCGCATCCCCGGACTTGAGGATGACGACCTTGCATCCATAGGACTGCTCGAAGTCCTTGATGATCCGCTCACTGACCTTGAAGCTGTCATGGGTCATGACGGTCAGCTCGGGCGGCTCGGATGCCTTTTCCTGTTTCGTGCACGCCGGGATCGTGCATGCCACGGCTGCAGAGATGATGCAGAGGACCAAAATCTTATGAGTGTTCATGTTCCATCTCCTAATGCTTGTGAAAATAAAAAAGCCACCCCGGCGGGGGGTGACTTTCGCTGTAATGCCTTTTCCTCCGCCGGCATTATCCGGTTCAGGTTCAACGGGCAGGCCCACAGCACGTATTATCACCGGCAAGGGCCCCTCTCAGCCCGGTTTGTCCGAGCTCCCGACAGGCTGTTATGCTCTGTTTCTTCCAGGCATCTTAGTGGGCATGCACGGAAGTGTCAAGCGGGATCCGCTTTACCCGTCCTTTCCGGCAAGTCCGCACCTACGGATGATATCCCAGCAGTGCCGCACATGGTCACGGTGCATGAAGCCGTTCATCCCCGGTCCGACGGCCATGCCCGTATCTGCGCCTATGCTCCGGCACTTGTCATGCCAGAGGGGATTGTAGGGAAGAAGGTCGACCTTCGATACGCGGCACTCCTGCAGAAATGCCGCTATGGAATGCAGGTTGTCGTCCGTGTCCGTGATGCCCGGCACAAGGGGTATCCTGGGGAGCAGGGCGAGCCCCGACCCGGTGGCTTCATGAGCAAGGCTCCTGAAGTTATCCAGGATACGGTTGTTCGAAGCGCCGCAATACGTACGGTGGCGGGCATCGTCGAAGATCTTGAGATCGAAATACACGGCATCCAGGTGGGGAAGGAGGAGCTCCCGGAACCGATCGTATGGAAAGAACCCGCATGTTTCGAGGAGTACGTGGATTTTCTCCTCTTTCAAGCCGCGGGCAAGGTCTGCGACATAGTCCATGTGCATCGTGGGTTCTCCCCCGGAAAGGGTCACGCCTCCTTTCGAGTTGTCGAAGAACGGCTTGTCCCTGAGGGCAATACGGACAACCTCTTCCACTGTCTTCTCGAATCCCACCCGTGTTAGGGCCCCGGAGGGACATGCATCGATGCAGGCGCAGCACAAGGTGCAGCGGGTCCGGTCTATGGAGTGAGGGTTTCCCGGCAAGATCGCCTGTTCCAGACATGCCTCCCTGCACCTGCCGCAGTCGATGCATGTGTTCGGATCGTAGGCGATCTCCTGCCCGGGGCTCTTGCTCTCGGGATTGTGGCACCATGCACAGTTCAACGGGCATCCCTTGAAGAAGACCACGGTCCGTATGCCGGGCCCGTCATCCAGGGAATTACCCTTGATCTCGAAGAGGAGGGTGACCCTGTGGCCCCCTTGATGAGCCGTCTTCATACGTGCACCCCCATGGTCAATAATGCCGCCGACAATCAATAACACCGTTAATGTAACACCGTTATCATTTCTCTGCGCCATTGTCACCCGATATTCATCACTGAAACGCCCGAATTCGGAGGAGATACCCGCAAGATAGCACTTGACTGGGACAGGGCAGCCTCTTACCATGATACTGATGAGTCCAGAGGTCATATACCATCCCAAGGGCATGACATCCTTATTCCTTCACATCTCGCCCCCTGTATCGGCTTCTTCTCGGCAAACACTGCCGCCGGCAGGTTCACGGGCATGGATGAAGGAAGAGGGGTGAAAATCAGAATTCGAAGAGGGAGGAGGGTTGTATGAGGGTTCGGAATATAATCGTTTTCAGTCTGGTGGCACTCTGTCTGGCATTCATACCAACGGTGGGCTCTGCGGCCAAGGGGGACACCATCGTCTACGGCACCACCGAGAAGGTCAGCGACATGGACACGGCCAAGGCCTATGACTTCCACACCTGGGAGATCTTCTACAATGTCTACCAGGGCCTGCTCAGGTATCCGGCCGGAAAGACCAACATCGTCCCGGGCCTGGCGGAATCATACGCCATCAGCAAGGACGGCAAGGAATATACGTTCAAGCTGCGCAAGGGCCTCAAGTTCACCGACGGCACCGCTTTCGATGCAGGGGTCGTGAAGTGGTCCATCGACCGCGTCATGGAGCTCAAGGGGGACCCGGCCTGGCTGGTGACCGATTTCGTGGATAAGGTCGAGGTGGTGGATCCGCTGCATGTGAAGTTCATCCTCAAAAACCCGGTGTCATATTTCCCGTCGCTGGTGGCCTCCGTGCCGTACTACCCCCTGAACCCGAACATCTATCCCAAGGACAAGCTCGTCCGCGATCCGTCGGAGCTCAAGGGCGGGAACATGGTGGGCCTCGGTCCCTACAAGGTGGTATCGTTCAAGAGAGACGAGGAGGTGGTGCTGGAAGCGAACCCCATGTTCTACGGCGAGAAGCCCAAGAACAAGAGGATCGTCATCCGTTACTTCGCCGATGCCACCACCATGAGGCTTGCCCTGGAAAAGGGTGAGATCGACTTTGCCTTCAAATCCCTGAACCCGGCCGACATCAAGGATCTCCAGAAATCCACCAAGGTCCAGACCATCATGGCCCAGGGGCCGTACATCAGGTATCTCTGCTTCCGCTGCGCAGGCAAACCCTTCGACGACAAGGTCCTGCGCCAGGCCGTGGCCGCGGCCATCAGCCGGAAGCCTATGCTCGACAAGGTCTACCTCGGGCAGAACGCCCCGCTGTATTCCATGGTGCCCATGGGCATGTGGTCCCATGAAGACAGCTTCAAGACCTATCCCGGAGACGGCAATATCGCCCTGGCCAAGAAGCTCCTCAAATCAAAGGGATACGACGAGAAGAACAAGCTCACCTTCGAGCTCTGGTATACGCCGTCCCATTATGGAGACAGTGAGGTCGACATGGCGGCGGTCCTCAAGCAGCAGTTCGATGCCACAGGCGTGATGAACGTGGAGGTGAAATCCGCTGAGTGGGCAACCTACCGGGATAACTGGACCAACAAGGTCATGCCGGTGTTCCTCCTCGGGTGGTACCCCGACTACATCGACCCGGACAACTATACCGCCGCCTTTGCAGGGACCGAGGGATCCCGCGGCATGGGCATCTTCTTCTCGGATCCCAAGTGGGACACCATGTTCAACGACGCACAGAAAGAGACGGACATGAAGAAGCGTACCGCCATGTACAAGAAGATTCAGAAGATGTGGACCGACGAGGTTCCCACCGCCCCCATCTACCAGGGCACGCTGTATGTGTTCGCCCAGAAGGACGTCAAGGGCATCCTCCTGTCACCCACGCTCCAGTTCAATTACGGGCCCATTTACCGGGGTGCAAAATAGTCTCTGATATGCTACAAGGAGCCGGGCGAAAGCCCGGCTCTTTTTTTATGCAAAGCAGGGATGTAAGCAAGAAAACACCATGAGAAACCTGGTCAGGTACATCATATCGAGGACGCTGATGACCATTCCCATGGTCCTCATTCTCCTCACCATCATCTTCGTTGTGCTCAGGCTCATGCCCGGCGACCCGGTCTCCGCCATGCTTGGCGGCCATGCACCGGAAAAGGTCATCGAGCAGAAGCGCGAACAGCTCGGGTTGAACCGCCCCATGTACATCCAGTATGCTGATTACATCTGGAAGGTCTGCCACCTCGACCTCGGAGAGTCCATGGTGCTCCAGCAGGAGGTCACCGAGGCCATCTCCGACAAGCTTCCCGCCACCATCGAGCTTACCACCTTCGGCATGCTCATCACCCTGGTGCTCGGCATTTTCCTCGGGGCCTATGCCGCAGACAAGCGCAGGACCATGCGCGACTCGGCCATACGGCTCTACGGAATCGTGGTGTACTGCATACCGGTCTACTGGCTGGGGCTCATGCTCCAGCTCGTCTTCGGCATCTGGCTCGACTGGTTCCCCATTGCCGGGAGGACCGGTGCCAGGATCTTCCCCTCCGATTTCGAAAACACCGGTTTCTATCTCATCGATACCCTGCTCATGAGGGATTGGACAGCCTTTGGAGACGTGCTGCTGCACCTCGTCCTGCCGGCCTTCACCCTGGGCCTCACCCTTTCGGGCATCTTCGTGCGCCTGACCAGGGCCAACATGCTCGACGTGCTCAAGGCGGACTACATACTGGCTGCCGAATCCCGGGGCATCGGGCACGGCACCATCGTGTACCGGCATGCCCTGAAAAACGCATTCATCCCCATTCTCACCATGATGGGACTCCAGGTGGCGCTGCTCATGGCAGGCGCCATCCTCACGGAGACCACCTTTTCCTGGCCGGGCATGGGCAGGCTGCTGCTGGAACGGATATACCTGAGGGATTATCCCACCATCCAGGGGGTGATCATCGTGTTCGCCCTCATGGTGGCGTTCATATCGCTGCTGGTGGACATCATCTACGCGATCGTGGACCCGCGGATACGGTACTAGAATTCATGGAGAGGCGACCAAGGAGACCATGAACTATTCTATGGCACGAGGCCTGGCACGGCCCATACGGTTCTTCGCCGGGATGGGCAGGAAATACGGCGTGGAGTGGTGGATCCTGTGCGTCGGCGCCCTCATCATCATCGCCATTCTGGCCATGGCCTTTTTCTCCCCGTTCATTGCCCCCTTCGACCCTTACCGTCAGGACGCAGGGCCGCAGCTGGCCGCACCCGGCGGACCTTACCTTATGGGAACGGACAACCTGCAGCGGGATGTCTGGTCGCGTATCGTGTTCGGTTCGCAGACCATCCTGCGCGTCTCGGTTCTCGCAGCAGTCATCTCCTCGTTCTTCGGCATTCTGCTCGGCCTCATTTCAGGGTATGCGGGGGGAGCCGTGGACCGGTCGCTCTCCCTGGTCATGGATGCGGTCTATGTCTTTCCCGGGCTGATCCTGGCCATCGCCCTGGCCGCCATGTTCGGCCCGGGCGTGCTCAACATCACCTTCGCGGTGGCGGTCATCTATATCCCCACCTATTTCCGTCTGGTGAGGGGACAGACCCTGGCCATCAAACAGGAACTGTACGTCGAGGCGGCCCGCGCCATCGGCGCCGGGAGCTTCACGATCCTGGGAAAGTACATATTTCCCAACGTAATCGCCACCACGGTGGTGGTGTTCACCCTGAATGTCGCCGACGCCATCATGATCGAGGCCGCGCTCACCTACCTGGGTCTCGGCCTTCCACCATCCATTGTGGACTGGGGCATGGACCTCGCCATGGGCAAGAAGTACCTGCCCTCGGGCGTCTGGTGGCTCGTGACCTTCCCCGGGATGATGATCTCGCTGCTGGCCCTGGGCTTTACCATGCTGGGTGAGGGGCTCGCCGAGATCCTCAATCCGAGGCTTTTGGAGCGCTGATCCATGAACCCGGGCGATACCATCCTCAGCATCCAGGACCTCCATGTGGAGTTTCCCATCAATATCGGTACGGTGAGGGCCGTGCAGGGAGTGAGCCTGGAACTGAAAATGGGCGAGGTGATGGGCCTGGTTGGCGAGTCGGGGTGCGGAAAATCCACGCTGGGATTCTCCATCCTCAGGCTGCTGAGGCCCCCGGGAAGGATCTCCGGGGGGAAGATCCTGTACCGTGACAGGGACATCGCGGCCATGGACAGGAGAGAGCTCCTGGCACTGCGCGGTTCGAAGATCGCCATGATATTCCAGGATCCGCTCACCTCGCTGAACCCTCTCTATTCCATAGGCGACCATTTTGTGGAGACATTGAAGACTCATGAGAAGGGGCTGGGAAGAAAGGATGCCCTGGTCCTGGCCGAAAGGATGCTGGAAAGCCTGGGGATAGCGAAAGACAGGCTCCATGAGTACCCCCACCAGATGTCCGGGGGCATGCGTCAGCGCATCATGATCGGCCTGGCCCTGATCATGAACCCCGACCTCCTCATCGCCGACGAACCGACTACGGCCCTGGATGTGATCGTGGAGGCCCAGTTTCTCGACCTCCTCAACGACCTCAAAAACCGGTTCAACCTGACGATCATCCTCATCACCCACAACCTGGGCAATGTCGCCCAGCTCGCAGACCGGATCACCGTGATGTACGGCGGCGCCATCGCGGAGGTGGCCCCGGCGGGAAGCCTGTTCCACGATCCCTTGCACCCTTACACAAGGGGTCTCCTCGCATCCATACCGAATATCAGGCTCGACCAGCCGAAGCTCATGACCATGCCCGGCAGCCCTCCCGATCTCGTCGACCCCCCTGCAGGGTGCGTGTTCCATCCACGCTGTCCCCACACCATGGACATCTGCAGAAAGGAACGGCCGCCAATCGCCGCCCGGAACGGACACCTCGTAAACTGCTGGCTCTACAAGGAGAGGCCATGACCGAAGACCTCATCAGGGTGGAGAACCTCACCATGCACTTCCCTCTGCAGAAGGGGTTCATGGCCAACCTCTTCACCAGGGAAAAAAAGTTCGTCCGCGCCGTGGACGGCGTGTCCTTCGCCATCAGGAAGGGAGAGGTCCTGGGCCTTGTGGGTGAGAGCGGTTCTGGAAAGACCACCACGGGCAGGCTCATCCTGAGGCTCCTGAAGCAGACCTCGGGAGAGGTGTTCTACCGGAGCAAGTCCATTACCGCATACTCCTCCGGCGAGATGGAATGCCTGAGGGAGAAGATGCAGGTGATCTTTCAGGACCCGTATGCCTCGCTGAGCCCACGCATGTCCATAGGAGACGCCATCTCTCACCCGTTGCGGATCCACGGGGTTGCAGACGGCACTAAGGCACGCGAACTGACCCTGGCCATGATGGAAAAGGTGGGCCTGTCGCCCGCCTCCTTCCTGTATCGGAAGTACCCCCATCAGGTGTCGGGAGGCCAGCGCCAGCGTGTGGTCATTGCCAGGGCACTGGTCACGAACCCTGATTTCGTGGTGGCGGACGAACCCATCGCCATGGCCGATGTATCGGTTCGGTCCATGATCCTGGAGCTCATGGTGAAGCTCAAGGAGGAATTCGACCTCACCTACCTGTTCATCACCCATGACCTGGCGACCTGCAAGTACATCTGCGACCACCTCGCCATCATGTACCTCGGAAAGATCGTGGAGATAGGTCCCCTTCAAGAGATCTTCAGGAATCCGGTGCACCCGTACACGGCCACTTTGCTCGATGCCGTCCCAGTGCCTGACCCGAAGTTCCGCAGGACCCACCCCATGCCCAAGGGCGAGATCCCGAGCCCCATCAATCCTCCGTCGGGATGCAGCTTCCATCCCCGCTGCGCCTATGCTGAACCTGCCTGCAGCCTCACGGTGCCTGAGCTGGTGGATGTGGGCATGGAACACCGGGTCGCCTGTCCCGTGAAGGCCCGCTGATTTTATCTTGCTTTAACGCTTCGAAATTTCATCTAATATTCTTCCTGGAGAAACGTGCCTCTTGCGCCGATATATACTATGCTGTCGTTGATATTGCTGGAATGAATCCGAGCCGTGAAACAACCAAGAGGGCGCAGGCATGAAACTCACAGGCAGGATGTCCATCATCCTCATCTCCCTGATGGTCGTGTTGGCCATCGGCCTGTACGGCATATTCAGGGTCTTTGTGATTCAAAGCTTCCTCGACCTTGACAACAAGCTTGCAGAACGCAACCTTGAGCGATCCCTGGCGGCGTTCGAGAGGGATATCAAACACCTGGACAATTTTGTCCATGACTGGTCGTCCTGGGACGACACATACCGTTTCGCCATGGACGGGAACAGGGCGTTCATTGCGGCAAACCTCGTCCATCAGGTCTTCCAGGACCAGAGACTCAACCTCATCCATATCTATGATACAAAAGGAAATCTGGTGTGGGGCAGGACATATGGTGAGTCCATCGAGGAGGAGATCCCTCTCGACCTCAAGACCGAGCTCAGCCCCGATACCTTCCGCAGGGTCGTCCTGCAGAAAACCCCGGGGAGATCTACGAGCGGGGTGGTCAATACCCGTTACGGAGTCCTCGTTCTGTCGTCGAACCCCATCCTGACCTCTGAGAACAAAGGGCCGAGCCATGGATCGATGGTCATGGGCAGGTTCTTCACGAGGGAATGGACCGAGACGCTCTCCGAGCAGGTAAATATCCACCTGGAGTCACTCTCCGTCCTTGATCGGAATATGGACGGAGAAGCCCGTTCATTTCTCCAATCCGGGTCCCTGAAGAGACTTGCGGATGCCTCCCCCACGGTGAAGCATGCCTATGCCATGGTACCTGACATCATGGGTCGTCCCGTCTTTATCATGAAGGCTACAATAACGCGGGAGGTCATGGAAAAGGGGAGGTGGGCGACCACCATGGGTTTCCTTTCCATGATCGGCCTGGGGCTCATCTTCCTTGCAGTGGAATCCATCCTGCTGGGAGTCATGGTCCTCAAACCCATACGCGAACTCACCAGACACGTCCTTCACTTCGGGAATTCCCCTGAAACGGCAGAGTATCACCCAACGGATCGAAAGGACGAGATCGGGATCCTTTCCAGGGAGTTCGGGACCATGGTCGAACGGCTCTCCCATAGGCAGAGGAGCCTTGAAATGGAGGAGCGGAGGCTCAGGCAGATCATCGACATGGTGCCTCACTACATCTATGCCAGGGACGGCAACGGCAGGTTTGTTCTGGCAAACAAGGCCACGGCCGATCTCCTGGGGACCACGGTGCAGGATCTCATCGGCCGGATGGACTCCACCTTCGACCGATCTGCCGATATGTCCGGAAAATCCGTTCAGGAAAGCCTCGACCCGGTATCCGGCTGTACATCCGTGCAGGTCATCCAGGAAGAGCTCCACGATGCGCAGGGCAGGAAGCGCTTTGTACAGACCACGGTGATCCCATTCATCTTCTCAGATATGTCCGGCCCCGCCATGCTCGGGGTGTCTGTGGACATAACGGATATCAAGCTTGCGGAAGAGAAGATTCATCAGTCCCAGCGGATGATGGCAAACCTGATCGACTTCCTCCCTGACGCCACTTTCGCCGTGGACAGAAACGGAAAACTCATCGCATGGAACAGGACCATGGAGCACATTTCGGGGATCCCCAAAGAAAAGATCCTGGGTAAGGGCCACAGGGAGTATGCGAGGATATTCTATAAGGAAGCCCGGCCACTCCTTCTCGACCTCGTGTTTGAAGACAACCGGGAAATCAGCTCCAGGTACGACCTCATCATGAGAGAGGGGGACAAGATCATCTGCGAGTCGTTCGCACCCGCCCTCCATGGAGGCAAAGGCGCCCATGTATGGGCCATTGCAGCCCCATTCTACGACAAGGACGGCAACATCATGGGTGCCATAGAGTGCGTCAGGGACATCACTGAGAAAAAACAGGCCGAGGAATTCATCCGTCGACACAGCGAGACTATCGAACAGCTCCTCGACGGTGTCTGCATGGTGGGCCTCGACGGAACTGTCCATTATGTGAACAGGGCATGGGCCGAGATGCACGGATACACCCATGAGGAAATCAAAGGAAAGACCATGGACCTCTTCCACTCCGAGAATCAGATGATGAACGAGGTCATACCCTTCATGGAAGAGGTGAGGAAAAATGGGAACGGTCGGGGAAAGCTTCTTCATATGAAGAAGAACGGTACCACTTTCCCTGCTCTCGCTTCATCTTTTCTGCTCAAGAATGATAAAGGAGATCCCTATCTGTATGTCGTTATCGCCCGCGATATTACGGAAGAGCTGAAAATGGAAAATCAGCTCCGCCAGGCCCAGAAGATGGAGGTGGTGGGAAGACTCGCCGGAGGCGTGGCCCATGACCTGAACAACATGCTTTCCCCCATCCTCGGCTATTCGGAGATCGTCCTCGCCGATCTCCCTGAAAACGATCCTAACTATGACAGCATCATGCAGGTCAAGACCGCAGCCGACCGTGCACGGAACCTCACCCATGAGCTCCTTGCCTTCAGCAGAAAACAGGTGCTCGACATGAAGGTCGTGGACCTGGCCGCAGTGGTCGCCAGCTACGGCAAGATGCTCAGAAGGACCATCCGCGAGGACATCTCCATCCAGATAAGGCAGAGCATCACCAAGGGTGCCGTCCGGGTGGATACCGGCCAGGTCGGCCAGATCCTCATGAACCTGGCGGTGAATGCCGCCGATGCCATGCCCAATGGAGGCATCATAACCATAGAGATCAACGATGCCGCCCTGGACGAGTCCTATGCCAGGATTCACCATGGGGTTGTCCCAGGGGACTATGTGGTGATGAGCTTCAGCGATACCGGGACCGGTATCGACAACATGATCATGGAGCATATCTTCGAGCCCTTCTTCACCACCAAGGACCGGGGCAAGGGGACCGGCCTGGGCCTCGCCACCGTGTACGGCATCATCAGGCAGCATGGCGGGCACGTATCGGTGTACAGCGAACCGGGTTTGGGGACCACCTTCAAGCTCTACCTGCCCAGTGTCGAAGGCACCGTGGAGTGCATCCCCGAATCGGCGAAAATAACCCTGGGCCAGCGCGGCAATGAGACCGTGGTCGTGGCCGAGGACGATCGCAGCGTGCGTGATATGACCTGCGACATCCTGAAAAAACACGGTTATCGGGTCATTACCGCAGATGATGTGGATAAACTCCTCCGCACCATCCACGAACACGAGGGTAACATCGATCTCCTGCTCACCGACGTGATCATGCCGGCCACGAACGGCAGGGAGCTTTACGAAAAACTCAAGGAAGACCGACCTTCTCTCAAGGTGCTTTACATGTCGGGCTACACCAACGATGTCATCGCCCACCACGGCATCCTCGAGCAGGGGGTCATGTTCATCCAGAAGCCGTTCAGCCTCGGTGCGCTTACGGACAAGGTCCGATCCGTACTGGATGGATAAGGTTTTTAATGGACATTTCTCACCGTACGAGCTGAACGGTCGACTGATGCCGGAGAATCCTTCTCTTGCTTTTTACCGTGAACATTTCTAGAACTACAACGACCCATGCAAGGGAAAGGTGACATATGGAATCATCGCTTTCACGCATCTTTGCTCTGCTCCTTGACCGTGAATACCAGCGGGAGATCTTCCAGGACCTCCCCGGTTTTCAGCGGAAGGGTACCGGCTACATCGCCTGCTGCCCGTTCCATGAAGACACCCTGCCCACCATGGTCATCTACAACGACAGGCCTGAGTATTTCTGCTTTGCCTGCAGCCGCAGGGGGGACTGGATACACTATCTCATGGAGAGAAAAGGCCTTTCCTTCTACGATGTGATGACACGGCTGGCCATGGCATCAGAACTGGAAGTCCAGGGGTACGATGAAACACAGTGGAGACAGGACCTCCTGAAGAGTCAGATTCTGGAAGGCCTCATGGGGTTCTTCATCACCGGTCTCTGGTCGCCGCAGGGGGAAGAAGCCCTCCATTACCTCTATGACCGGGGATACGCCACCGGCGAGGTGAAGGGCATGGGCCTGGGATACTACCCCGGGTATGAAGAGACACTCGGCGTCCTGCACGCAGCGGATCGGACGAGCCAAGACGGGACTCCATTCTCCGGGTCGCAGGGGTTCAACCGGACGGCCGGCGCGGGACTCGTGGTCCCCTTCAGGGATTCCTCGGGCCGTCTCATGGGTCTCGTCCACAGGGACATAACCGGGAAAGGACCCGGATCGTACACCCCGCTGACCTCCATGGAGGGACTCGATGACGTCCCCTTTCTCCTCTATCGTTCCCGCAGACAAAAGGACGTCATCGTGGTGGAAGGGTTCTTCGATGCCCTGCTCCTCGACCAGATCCGGATGATGCCCGTCATGGGAGTGGGATCGGGGGGCATGACGTCAAAGAAGCTGAACACCGCCGAGGCCTGTGGGTGCCGTCATTTCATCCTCGCCCTGGGGAACGGAGAAAGACGGAGAGCCTCTGCTCGTGCTGCCGTCGGCCTCATCCAGGAACACGGTCTTGCCGCATCGATCCTGCCGATTCCCGGCAAGTACGCGGATATCGATGAATTCATCCGCATGACCTGCCTGGACCACTACAAGGCCCTGCTGAAGAAGACGATCCCTGCCGGGAAATGGCTGGCTGAACACCCCTCCTGAATCACGCATTCCGATAAAAAAACCCACTGAGAGTGCTGTCAGTGGGCTCTAGGGCCTCGTATCAATTATCAAGAGGCACCAAACTCGTATCTGACACTCACCATAAGATATTTCATGCCGAGAGGCAAGGATTATATCGGTTATTATTTCAAACATTGCCGTTATATATGAATCTATCGTCATATAATTACGTGCAAATGTGCATGGCAGATTATATTTTCCAAGGCAGTTATATCTATTCTTGCCTTTATCTATCATACACCGCGGCTCGATTTGATGCATGGCCCGAAGCAGCAACTCGTGGTATTTCTTAGCCATGGATATGCACGTCATCGTCATCGGGGCGGGCCCGGCGGGATTCGGGGCAGCCCTCGGCCTCACCAGGAAAGGCATGCACGTAGACATGCTCGAGCAGGACGAAGTGCCCGGAGCCGTTCGCAGGGGAGAGACCATCCGCTTCGACGAACACATGGAAAGGCTCCTCGGAGGTGGTTTCTTTGACAGGATCGCCCTGAGGATGGTGAACAGGCGGAGATATTACTCCCACTCCGGCAAGAAGCATGTGGACAGGCAGATCCGGAACCCCAATATCATCATATCCTGGCCCGATCTGATCGGACTTCTGACCGAGACGGTCTGCAGAGAAGGCGTGACCCTGCATGCGGGGACCCGGGCACTGGATCTCATCGCCGGGGAAAATGGGCAGGTGAAAGGCGTCGAGGCCCGGAGGGGTTCGGAGGATGTGACCTTCCCAGGCTCCACCGTCCTTCTCTGCGGTGGATGCGGCGGCTCTGCGTCCATGGGCATCACCCAGGACCGCTCAGGCATGGACATGAAGGTGCACAAACGTCTCGTGACCGGCTTCTCCGGCCCCGAGGACCGGCTCGAGTATCACTTCCACCTGGCCCCTTCCGGGCTCGTGGTGGGCACCATGTTCCCGAGGGGAGGAGGCGAGGCCGAGTTCATCCTCATGGACACCTCACCGGGGAACACCGAGGCCCTTTCCTTCGACGGGTTCCGTGCCTGCCACCCGCTGTTTGACCGCCTCCTGAAAGACACCAGCACCACCTACGAGCTTCAGACCTTTGTCCCCATGGGGGGCATGCGCTATCCGTTCTCACCCATGACGGGCCTCATCCTGGCAGGGGATGCCCTCGGCCATGTGCAGGCGCGGGGAGGCAGCGGCATCAGGACGTCCTTTCTCATCGGCTACGCTGCAGGTTCTCTGGCCGCCGATACCCTGAATGCAGGGGGATGGACGGATACGAATCTATCCGCCTTCGAGAAGGCCATGCGCATGAATCCCCACGTGCGCTCACTCATGATGCACAATGCCTTCTTCGGAACCTTGAGAAAGGGTATCTTCGGACGGATCCGGTCCCCGGAAAACATGGATAGGCTCTGGCCGTTGCTGAGCCTTGTCCTGAGGTAGGATCTTATCCTCTGTTTACCAAAGCTCCCCTTCTGGGTGAGGGAGGCTTCTCCATCAGAGGATTTCCGTCCGGTAGGAGACCTCGAGATCGATCACGCCGTCCGCATACACATCGCACTGCATGCGGATGAGCCTGCCTGATGCATCGTAGAAGTACTGATATGTGCCATCCACGACGGGATCGTTCCCGTAATAGTAATAGGCGTGCGAAAGATTTCCCTTCTTGTCATAAAAAGACATGAAGGAGTACTCCACGGAGCCGTCGCATGATACGTCATGCTCCTCCAAGATGAGTTCACCCGCACTGTTGTATCCATAGTACACCAACTCATCGATGGCGCCGTTGTTGTCATTGTCGATTTCCGACCTGATCTTGAGCCCAGTGTCATCGTAGCAGAGGTACTCCACGGCATCGATCGATCCGTCGTCAAACAGGTCGGCCTCCTTCCTCTGAATCCTCGGGGGCTCAAACGACATGTCCCATACATAGGTGTGCACCATGTCAACGGTCCCGTCGCCCCCCTCATCGAACTCATATCTGATCAAAATCCCATCCCCGTTGTAGCAGTACCTGCAAAGATCCTCTATGGAACCATCGGCTCCATAATCATACTCTCCGATATACAGGTAAGACACCTCCTCTGAAGACGGGAGATCCTGCTCTGCGCTCCCCCCGGAACCGCCTCCTCCACAGGAGCAGAACAGGACGAGAATGAAGGGAATACCCGGGAGAAAACGCAGTGTCGCCAGGAGTGAGGGCCGCACGTTCATGGTTTGACCTCCCTGCATGGATTTCCACCTCAGATTCATTGCATTCGTTATTATAATACACCTTATTTTGCTGTATTATCAAGGGAATTTAACCACAGCGGTACCTTATGCCAACGAAGGTGCACAGGAAATATCCTTGCGTGTATTTCTTCCTTGACGCATGGCCGCCAATATATAATCTAGGCGCATGATCAGCGTAGAGAACCTCTGGAAGAGCTACGGCCCCCAGGTGCTCTTCGAGGGGATCAGCTTCAAGATCAATCCCCGGGAGCGGGTGGGTCTGGTGGGACGGAACGGCCACGGCAAGACCACCCTGCTGCGACTCATCACCGGTGAAGAGGAGTCGGACTCGGGATCCATAGTCATTCCCAAAAATTACCGGGTCGGCTACGTCACTCAACACCTGGGCTTCACCGAGGACACGGTGCTCAGAGAAGGCATGACGGGGCTCCCCGCCGCCCAGAAGGAGCAGCACTGGAAGGTGGAACGGGTCCTGTCGGGCCTGGGTTTCTCCCAGGCGGACATGAACCGCCGCCCCGGCGAGTTCTCCGGTGGATTCCAGGTCAGGCTCAATCTCGCCAAGGTGCTGGTGTCCGACCCGGACATGCTGCTCCTGGACGAGCCTACCAACTACCTCGACATCACCTCCATCCGGTGGATCGAGCGGTTCCTGAACATGTGGCCCCGGGAGCTGATCCTGGTGACCCATGACCGCACCTTCATGGACAGGATCGTCACCCATACCATGGGCATCCACCGGAGAAGGATGCGCAAGATCGAGGGAGACACGGAGAAGTACTACACCCAGATCGCCCAGGACGAGGATGTCTACGAAAAGACCCGCGTCAACGACGAGCGTAAGCGCAAGGAAGTGGAAGAGTTCATCACCCAGTTCAGGGCCAAGGCGAGGCTCGTGGGTCTCGTGCAGTCCCGCATCAAGCTCCTCGAGAAGATGGACCGCAAGGACAGGCTCGAGAAGATCAAGACCCTCGAGTTCTCCTTCCGGAGCATCCCCTTCTTCTCCAAGTACGCCCTGCAGTCCAAGGACCTCTCGTTCTCCTATGACCCGGCCGTACCCCTGATCAGGGACTTCAACATCGTCATCCGTCCCGGGGAGAAGGTCTGCGTCATCGGCCCCAACGGCAAGGGAAAGACCACCCTGCTCAGACTTCTCGCCGGACAGCTCAGGCCGCTGGGCGGTGAGGTGGTCTACAACCCCAAGACCGTCAAGGGCGTGTTCGAGCAGACCAACATCAGGACCCTGGTGGACTCGCGGACCGTGGAGGAGGAGATCATGTACTCGGCCTCCGACATCGACCGCCAGTCCGCCCGGAACATCTGCGGGGCCATGATGTTCGAGGGCGACTACGCCCTGAAGAAGATCGAGGTGCTCTCGGGAGGCGAGAAGAGCAGGGTGATGATGGGCAAGCTCCTGGTCACCCCTCTGAACCTGCTCCTGCTGGACGAGCCCACCAATCACCTGGACATGGAGACCAGCGACGCCCTTCTGGCGGCCCTGGACAGCTTCGACGGAACGGTGGTCATGGTCACCCACAACGAGATGTTCCTGCACGCCCTGGCGGAACGGCTCATCATCTTCTACCACGACGCCGTCGAGATCTTCGAGGGCGGCTACCAGCGCTTCCTCGACAAGGGAGGGTGGGGCGACGAGGAAGCCGTCCAGCCCACTTCGAAGAAAGAGCCGAGGCAGGAATCCGACGAAAGCAAGCTCAACAAGAAGGAGCTGCGGAAGCGGCGCTCCGAGATCATCACCGAGCGGTCGAAGGTGATCTCACCCATCGAGAAGAGGATCGCCTTCGTGGAGTCCGAGATCGAGCGGCATGAGGCCGTTCTGAAGGAACTCCACGCCCGCATGCAGGAGGCAAGCCTGGCCAAGGACGGGAAGAGGGTCTTCGAGATCTCGCACGGCATCATGGAAAGCGAGCAGGCTATTGATACCTATTTTTCCGAACTCGAGGAGCTCCACGGCAGGTTCGAGCGGCACAAGGCCGAGTTCGACGAGATGCTCTCGCAGGTGAGCGAGTAGAGCTCCAACTTGGATGAAGGATAATTGACCTCCTCGGATAATACAACTTCCGTATTTACAGGAAGTTGTATTATCCGAGGAGGCTAACAAACAGTCTTCGGTTAACCCGGTCTCTCTCAACGTGATCCTATCGTGAAGCCTGTCCTTCACCCTTCGAAGAACGGCATGGTGATCTCGTAGGCCCCGCTGGACAGGCTCGCCTTCACGGACAAGCCGGTTTTCTCGAACACCTTGAGCATGGACTTGTTGGAGGCCAGCACATCGGCGGTGAATCCCTGCAGTCCCCGCTCCTTTGCGAGCCTGATGAGCATGTTCAGCATGTATAAGGCGATGCCGATCCCCTGGTACTCTTCGTCCACGACAAAGGCTACGTCGCCGTACGGTCGCGTCCTGTCCTTGACGAAGCGCGCCTCGGCGATGATGTGCTCGCTGTCCGGCGGGCCGACCAGGGCGACAATGGAACAGATGCGGTTGCAGTCCACATTCACGTACTGCTGCATCTTGGCGTGCGGCATGATCTTGATGGGGCTGAAGTAGCGGTAGTACACCGCCTGGTCGGAGAAACGGTAGAAGAGCCGCCTCATCTCCTCCTCGTCGGAAGGCTTGATGTGGCGGAACCTCACCTCCACCTTTCCCTTGAAGGTCTTCCGTGCGGAGAAATCCGCGGGAAGGAGGAAGGCGCACTGTGGCATGTAGATCTGGTCCTGGTAGAGGATGTTGTGCCTCTTGGCTTCCTCCACCAGCTTGACCCTGTCATCCGGGTGGGCGATGTCGATGAGGGCTTGGGCCCGTTCACGGACGGTACGCCCCTTGAGATTAGCCACCCCGTACTCGGTGACCACCATGTCCACCGATTCCCTCAGGCCCAGCAGGTTCGGAAACTCCTCCACCGATATGAGGATGTTGGGCTGGGCCTTGAGATTTCTGCTCGGCAGGGCGAAGATCGTGCATCCTCCCCGGGAGAGCTCGGCGCCGTTGATGAAGTCCATGGCCTCGCCGGGCGTGGTGGCGACGGCGCCCTTGCCGATGTGCAGGGCGATTCGACCCGAGATGTCCACCTTCCGGGCGGGCATGATGGCGATGAACTTCGGGTTGCGTCCTATCTGGACCGGGCTGAACACAAGGTCGATTCCCTGGAATTCAAGGTGGGGATTCTTGTCGAGCCAGGAGAAAAGCTCCTTGGTTCCGAACGCATACGATGCCAGAGACTTTCCCCGGTAGATGCCTTTGTTCCTGTTGGTCACGGCACCGCTCTTTATGAGGTCCATGAGCGCGTCCGTGAAGAATGCCGAGTGTACGCCGAGGTTGCGCTTGGTCGCCAGATGCCTGCCCAGGGCCTCGTAGATGGGTCCGATGGAGAACGAGACACAGCTGCCGTCCTCAATGACCGAGGCGATATTGCCCGCCACCTGATCGAAGACCTCCTCGACCGGCCACCGTGCAAGGTAGAGGGGGTCGTCCTCGGAATTCACCAGCAGATCGAACTCGTCCACATGGATGAAGGTGTCTCCATAGGTGTAGGGCACCTTCTCATTGATCTCCCCCACCACAAGCTCGGCCTTTTCGATGACCTGCCGCGCCACGTCCACTGAAACACCCAGGCTCACGAATCCGGCCTCGTTGGGCGGAGTTACCTGGATGAAGGCGGTATCGATGGGGAGCAGTCCCGAGTCGATGAGGGCGGGAATCCTCGTGAACCGGCATGGCACGAGATCGACCAGTCCTCCTGTTACGGCATCGCTGGCGACCCACCCCGAAAAGAAGGTCTTGAGCCTGAACTTGTGCGCCTGGAGATCGTTCATGGTGATGAGGTCGCCGAGGCTCACGATCTGGACGAGCTCGAGGTCCTGGAGGTTGGGCAGGTCGGAGGAGAGGAGGTGTCTTACCAGGGTCCTCGGTTCGGCGGAGCCGGTGGCAAGGAAGATCTTCATGCCCGGCTCTATCTTTTCCATAACCTCGTCGGGGGGTACCACCTTTTCCTTCCACTGCATGGATCGAACTCCTCAGGTCACATGGTAACTGCTGCCTCCTTATATACTGGTCTTGCTTCGTGTTGTGAAGGATGAAACGCAAAGGGTCATGCATGAAAAAGGCGCCCCGTCTCCGAAGGGACGGGGCGCCTTGTGCGTCTTATCCAGAAGTGAAGCTTACTTCACGCCGGTGATCCGCATGCTGTAGAAGGAGCGGTACACGAAGACCAGGGCGATGAGGGTGAATACCACTGCCAAGCCTGTCCTGAGCCCGGTATTCGTCATGGTCACCGCGATCTCGGTGGCCAGCAGGCCGAACAGGGTGGTGAATTTGATGACCGGGTTCATGGACACCGAGGAGGTATCCTTGAAGGGGTCGCCCACCGTGTCTCCCACAACGGACGCCTCGTGCAACGGTGAATTCTTCTCTTTGAGGTCAACCTCAACGATCTTCTTGGCATTGTCCCATGCACCTCCGGCGTTCGCCATGAAGATGGCCTGGAACAGGCCGAAGAAGGCGATGGCGACGAGGTAGCCCACGAAGAAGTAGGGGTTGAAGAAGGCCAGACCCAGTGCGAGGAAGAAGATGACGATGAAGATGTTGATCATGCCCTTCTGTGCGTACTGGGTGCAGATCTTCACGACTTCCTTGGAGTCCTCGATGGAAGCGGAGGCCTTGTCGAGGTTGATGTTTTCCTTGATGTACACGACCGCTTTGTAGGATCCCGCAACGACCGCCTGGATGGAGGCGCCGGTGAACCAGTAGATCACGCATCCGCCCATGAGCAGGCCGATGACGATGGTGGGCTGCACGAGGCTCAGGTTGGCGATGACGTTACCGAAGAGGCGCTCCAGCAGGATGATGATGCCGAACACCATGGTGGTGGCGCCCACGACCGCTGTGCCGATGAGCACGGGCTTGGCCGTTGCTTTGAAGGTATTGCCCGCGCCGTCGCAGGACTCAAGGTAATGTTTGGAGTGCTCGAAGTCCGGGGTGAATCCGAACTCTTTCTTGATCTGATCGCTCACGTTCGGGACGGACTCGATCATTGAGAGCTCGTAGATGGACTGTGCGTTATCCGAAACCGGGCCGAAGCTGTCCACCGCGATGGTTACCGGGCCCATGCCCAGGAAGCCGAATGCCACCAGACCAAACGCAAACACCGGGGCCGCGAACACGAACTCGGGCGGCATGATGTTCATGATGGACGGGTTCTTGGAAACCAGATAGGCGATGAGCATGAGGAACAGGATGGTGAGTCCTTCCCAGAATGCCGAGAAGTTGCCCGCCACCAGACCTGCCAGGATGTTGAGCGACGGTCCGCCTTCACGGGAAGAGTTCACGACCTCTTCGCAATGGCGGCTCTTGGTGCTGGTGAACACCTTGGTGAACTCGGGGATCAGAGCGCCGGCGATGGTGCCGCAGCTGATGATCACGGACAGTGCCCACCACAGGTTGCCGTAGAGGACAGGGTCGAGGTCGGACAGGAGCACGTAGCTGGCGAAGAAGGTGACCACGATGGAGATCGCCGAGGTGATCCATACGAGGTTGGTAAGGGGATGCTCAAAATCGAACTCTTTCTTTCCTGCAAACAGGGCATTGCTGAGACCTGCGTTGATGAAGTAGGACACCAGCGAGGTCAGGATCATGAGGATACGCATTGCGAAGATCCACACGATGAGCTTGCCGCCCATGAAGGGGTTGTCGGAAAGGGCAAGGGCCAGGAATGCGATGAGTGCAACACCGGTCACGCCGTAGGTCTCGAAACCGTCCGCCGTGGGGCCCACGCTGTCGCCCGCGTTGTCACCCGTGCAGTCGGCGATGACACCGGGGTTCTTGGGGTCGTCCTCGGGGAGGTGGAACACGATCTTCATGAGGTCGGAACCGATGTCTGCGATCTTTGTGAAGATACCGCCGCAGATACGGAGAGCGCTGGCGCCCAGGGACTCACCGATGGCGAAGCCGATGAAGCATGCACCTGCCAGTTCCTTGGGGATGTAGGCAAGGATGAGGATCATGAAGAACAGCTCGACGCTCACCAGGAGCAGGCC
>DAITOA010000037.1:0-31360 GCA_036834365.1 Thermodesulfobacteriota bacterium
CAAACGAGCCCCTCATGGCTGCGGCCGAGGAGCTCGGAAAGAAGCTGGCAGGCGAAGGACTGACCTGACCTTCACTGCTCCTGCAGGGGAAAGGGCGCCGTCACGGACCCGGGGTCCATCCCTGGGGGACGAACCAGCTCACATGCCATCCGCCGGACCATTCATCCACATACACCGTGTGGGGGTCGGAGAGCCAGATGGGCTTGCCGCCGAGGTCTGAGGACTCCCTGACCGTGAATCCCGGGCCGTCGTGGCCGCTGTCCGTGATCTCCATATCATCCTCGATGAACCCGTGCGCACCGCAGCCGCACTGAACGTGCCAGACGTCTATCTCCTCTATGAGGATGAGGTGACGCCTCGGACAGAAGGCGCATTTCACCACGATGGAGTCCATGCCCTGTGTATGGAGGTTCCTTCCCGCCGTGTCAACATCGTGAAACATGTCACAGGCCCTCAACCCCAACCGGAGAAATTCCGATACATGAACCAGAGAAACCCTCACCGAGAGAGGCTGGTCATATGACAGGACACATCCACCCGGACAGGATGAGCAGGCAGGAGATCAGGAAGATCCAGGAGGCGTGCTGCCACGTCTTTATCCATGGAAAGGCACTACAGAGCAGGGCGGTCTGCGAGCACAACCGCTACCGGGTCTCGTACCCCTTCCTGGAGGGCATCTCCTTCGAGGACGTCAAGCGGGCCTTCCGGGCCAATGTCCTTGCCCACCACCCGGACCGCCACCAGGACAAGTCCGACGAGGAGATACGGGCCCATGCCCGGTTCATGGAGGGCGTGAACCGGTCCTACGACCACCTGAACGTCGTGTTCGGGAAGAAGGTCACACCCGCCGCATACGACCCTGCCCCCGAAGGCCGCATCATCGCCGTGGGCGGGGCAAAGGGCGGCATCGGGAAAAGCGTCTTCGCCGCGAACCTGGGCATGTCTCTCTCCTCACTGGGGTACCGGGTGCTGCTCGTGGACCTCGACCTCGGGGGGTCGGACCTCCACATCTACCTGGGCCACCGGTCCATCCCCGCCCTGACGATCAACGATTACCTCAACCGCAAGGTCGCCTCCCTGGACGAGGTCGTGCTGAGACGCCCGGCAGGGCCCATGCTCATCGCGGGGAACAACTCGGAGCTGGGCATCGCCAACATCGCCTTCCAGAGAAAGGTGCGGCTCATCGAGGCCATCCGGAAGATAGAGGCCGATTACGTGGTCCTCGACCTCGGCGGGGGAACCGACTTCAACACCCTGGACTTCTTCCTGGCAGCGGACGTGGGCATCGTGCTCACCACGCTGGACCAGCCCGCGTACCTGGAGGCATATGCACTTATCAAGACGGCGCTTCAGCGAAGGCTCACCCGCCTGTTCGGGGCGGACTCCACCTTTTCCCACCGGAGATCGGAGACCCTCAGGAAGATCGTGCTGGATGGTACGCAGGCCTCCGACGAAAACCACCAGCGCACCGTCTCGGAGCTGCTGGACACGGTGGCACGGGACCATCCCCTGGCCTTTCCCGCATTGGCCCGGGAGATCCTGGGCTTCTCGCCCCTGCTCGTCATCAATCGCAGCTTCAATCCGAACGAGGCGGCCAAGGTGGCGGGCACACTCCGGTCCGTGTCCCGGGAGCGCCTCTGCATAGACCTCGGCTACAGCGGGTGCATCTCCAAGCACCCCGTCGTGGAGCAGAGCACCTCCTACGCCCACCACCCCATCGTGGCCAGGCAGCCTATGGGGGGGTATGCCTCCGAGCTGAGGACCGTCATCGACTCCCTCGATCTCCTGCCGCCGCAGGAGTGTCCCCGCCGGACCGCATAAGAGACCGCCGGGTTCCCGTTCCGGTCCCTTGACTCGCCCGTGGAAATGGGGCAGTAACGGAGGGGGAGGGCAGCCATGGCGAGAGTACGGTTCGAGGATACGGCACAGGGTCTGGATGCGGCGGTCGCTGCTATATTCGATGCCTTCGGTGGGGTCCGCGCCCTTCTCAAGGCCTCAGGGGACGTGTTCCTCAAGGTGAACGGCATCGACTTCAAGCCCCACGTCTACACCTCTCCCGAGGTGGCAGCCGCGGCGGTCAGGTACTTCAAGGCCCGCGGGGCCCGGACCGTCTTTGTCATGGAGAACAGCACCCAGGGCAACTTCACCCGCCTCGTCTACGAGATCACGGGCATGCGCAGGATGTGCGAGGAGACAGGCGCCGTCCCCGTCTACCTGGACGAGACCGCCGAGATGCCCCTGTACCTGCCGAAGCTGCAGTCCTTCATCGACATCCCCGACTTCGTCCACGAGCACCTCGTGCGCAGGAGGAACGAGCACCTCTACATCTCGGTCCCCAAGCTCAAGAGCCACTCCATGACCACCGTGACGCTCGGCATCAAGAACCAGTTCGGGCTCGTCCACCAGAAGAGCCGCATCCCGGACCACAACTTCAAGCTCCACCAGAAGCTCGCCGACATCTACGCGAACATCCGCCCCGACTTCACCCTCATCGACGGTCTCGAGGCCACCAACTACGGCCACTACCCGGCCCTGAGCCAGGAGAAGCTCTGTGTTGTCCCGCTGAATCTCCTCATCGGGGGTGACGACCCCATGGCGGTGGATATCGTGGCGGCCAGGTTCCTGGGCTTCGGCATCGACGAGGTG
Organism: Thermodesulfobacteriota bacterium; assembly: GCA_036834365.1. Lineage (GTDB taxonomy): Bacteria > Desulfobacterota > Desulfomonilia > UBA1062 > UBA1062 > MWEI01. Next base: position 2,647 of record DAITOA010000037.1, read on the forward strand.
CAGCACCTGAAGTGCGCCGCCGAGTACGGCATCGGCGAGTCCGACTTCGACCGGATCACCATCGAGAACAGCGGGCTCTTCGACGCCCGCAGGCAGAACTTCTCCTGGGACCTCCTGGAAAAATTCCCCGAGGGAGTCCGCATCCTCAAGGGAAAGACCCTGTGCTGCAGGGAGGGCTGCTGGCGCAACACCGAGGCCGTGCTCGAGGTTTTCGGGCAGGACTTTTCCGGCAAGGGCGGGTTCACCATCCTCATGGGCAAGGGGATCGACCCGGCCGAGGTGGCCGGCATTACCGGGCGTGTCCACATCGCCGGTGACTGCGCCATGGCCGAGTGGTACCAGGAGCTCAAGGGGAGGCTCGGCAGGGGCGGGGTCACGGTCTCGCCCGGCTGCAACAACCTGGCCAGGACCATCGACGGGCTCGGGAAGCAGATGAAGATCCCGCCGCTGCGGCTGACGCCCATCAACCCCCTGAAGTCCCTCGCCCTGCTCGCTGAGGCGCACCTGCACGGGACAAAGGCGAACATCACCAACGTGTTCAGGGTGTAGGACCCCGCTCAAGGGCATGGGGGCCGGGCCCCCTCATGCCAAGGGAGTCCGTCCCGGTACCCGCCGCCGTTGCCCCTCCCCTCGAATGCCTTATTATTACCGGTATGCTCGCCCTGCTCGGCATGCTCATGGTCCTGGCCGCCGCCCCGGCCGACCCTTTTGTGAGGCCCCGGGAGGAGATGGTCCTGACCCAGATAACCCGGCGGGGTGTCCGCGACGAGGCGGTCCTCGCCGCCATGCGCAGCGTCCCGCGCCACCTCTTCGTGCCCGAGCGGATCAGGGGGTCCGCCTACGAGGACAGGCCCCTGCCCATCGGGCACGGGCAGACCATCTCCCAGCCCTACATCGTGGCCTACATGACCGAGTTGCTCAGGCTCACCCCCGATGCGAAGGTCCTGGAGGTCGGCACGGGCTCCGGATACCAGGCCGCGGTGCTTGCCCGCATCGCGCGAGAGGTATACACGGTCGAGATCGTCCCCGAGCTCGGCAGGCAGGCACAGGGGCGGCTCAGGACCCTGGGCTACGGCACGGTGCATGCAATGGTCTCCGACGGGTATCACGGCTGGGAGCAGCACGCCCCATATGACGCCATCATGGTCACGGCCGCGGTGGAGTACATCCCGCCGCCCCTCATAGCCCAGCTCAAGGACGGCGGGCGCATGATCGTCCCGGTGGGCTCGCCGTTCGTCGCGCAGATGCTCATGCTCGTGGAGAAGAAGGACGGGAAGGTGCGCACCAGCAGCCTGCTCCCCGTGCGGTTCGTGCCCCTGACGCGGGGGCCGTGATGTCCGGGGATATGCGTCTGAACACCGCCATCGGCCTGGTGTCCGCGGCGGTCGTCGCCTTCCAGATCTGCCTCATGCAGATCCTCTCCATCGTCCAGTGGCACCACTACGCAGCCATGGTCATCGCGCTGGCCCTGCTCGGTTTCGGTGCCTCGGGCACCTGCATCACGCTCATGCAGGAGCGGCTGCTCCGGGGGTACGCATACCTGCTGCCTGCCTTCCTGCTGTCCTGTGGTGCAGGCATGGCCTTCTGTGTGGGGATTGCCATGACGCCTCTGGTCCGGTTCGATGCCATGCTCGTCCTCGCCCGTCCAGAATCTTCCTGGCGGCTGACGTTGACCTGCCTGGTCTTCTTCACCCCGTTCTTCCTGGGCGCCATGGCCATCGGTCTGGCGTTCGTGCGGCATGTCCGGGCCATCGGAAAGCTCTACTGCTCCAACCTCGTGGGATCCGGCCTGGGGTCTCTGCTGGCCGTTGCCCTGACGTGGGGCTTCCTGCCGGAGAGAATCCCGGGGCTCATCGCCATCCTCCCGATCCTGGCGGGGATCATCATGTGCGGCACGCCGCGACGGGCCGCAGCCGCCTGCCTGGCCCTGGTCCCGGCGGCATGGGCCGTCCTTTACCCCCCCGGACTGGCGATGTCCGAGTTCAAGGCACTCAGCAGGGCTCTCGAAATGCCCGGGAGCACGATCGTCAGCACCAGGAATAGCCCCTACGGACTCATGCAGATCGTCTCATCGCCTTCCCTGCGGTTTGCCCCGGGGGTAAGCCTCGAGCGTCAGGCCCTGCTGCCCGCGACGCCGACGGTGTTCAAAAATGGCGACTGGTTCGGGCCGGTGCCGCGCCTTGATGCACGGGCCCGTGCGGACATCCTGGACTCCACGACGACGGGCCTTCCCTATGCCCTGGGCGAACCGCACCGGGTGCTCGTGCTCGATGCCGGCACCGGTGCGGACGCGGCCCAGGCCATCTCCCATGGGGCAGAGGTCTGGGCCGTGGAGCAGAACCCGTTCGCCGTCGACATCATGCGGGACAACCTGGAGAGCTCACGGCTGCGGGTGCTGAACACCGGCTCGCGCACCTTTCTCATGCGGTATCCGGCGCGTTTCGACCTCATCGTGATCCCCATGATCGATGCCTTCGGCGGGACGGGCGGCCTGCACGCCCTGTCCGAGAACTACCTCCTGACAACCGAGGCCTTCTGCCAGATGTGGAACAGGCTCTCGCCCCGGGGCCTGCTGAGCGTCTCCTGCTGGATGGACTATCCCCCCCGTGCGAGCCTCAAGCTCCTGGCCACCCTTGCCGAAGTCCTCGAACGCTCCGGGGTGGATCCCAGGTCGCACATCGTGGCCGTAAGGAGTTGGGGCACGCTCACCATCGCGGCACAGAGGAAGCCGATCACCCCGGGGGATGTCGAACGGACGGGGAGGTTCTGCGACGCCCTGGGCTTCGATCCGGTGCTCCTGCCCGGGCTGGAGCCGTCTCGGCGTGAGGGCTTCCATGCCCTGCAGGACGCTTCCTGGTTCGACGACGTGGACGCCGTTCTTTCCCCGAAACGGCAGGATATGCCCTATGGCTTCGACATCCGGCCGGCCACGGACGACCGGCCCTACTTCTCCCAGTTCCTCACCAGAAAGAGCCTGGCGCGGCTGAACTCCCTGTACGGCATCCGGGCGATACCGTTCTTCGAGATCAGCTACCTCGTCCTCATCGCAACGGCGCTCCAGATCACCGCCCTTGCCTTCGTGCTCATCGTCCTGCCCCTGATGAAGATCGGACGGAGCGGAAAGACGCGCACTCTGCTCTACTTCGGCGGGATCGGCGTCGGCTACATGCTCATCGAGATGGTGCTCATCCAGCGCTTTGTCCTGTACCTGGGCAATCTCGTCTATGCGGCCACCGCCGTCATTGGGGCCATGCTGATCTTCTCCGGGGCAGGCAGCTATGTCTCTCTACGCCTGCGCAGCGTGTCGCGGTCTATACTGGCAGTCATTCCCTGCCTCGTCCTGGCGGGGGCCTTCGCCCTGCCTCCCCTCCTGCACGGGACCATCTCTCTGCCCCTGGCGGCCAGAGTGGGCATCATGCTGCTGTTCATCGCCCCGCCCGCCTTCCTCATGGGCATGCCCTTTGCCCAGGGCATCTCCACCATAGGGGAGGACCAGGTGCCCTGGGCCTGGGGGGTCAACGGCTGCCTGTCGGTGGTCAGCACCCCGCTTGCAACGATCATCGCCGTCGAGCTGGGCTTTGCCTGGGTCATGATCTTCGCGGCCTGCGCCTACGGCGTGACCTTCCTTTCCACTGCTGGGAGGCATTGAAGAGGGCGGGGGATGGTCCCCCGGGGTCATTTTTGAAGGGAACGTTCACCCCTGAAGCCCGGGCATCCGCCGGCTCGACCCGTCAGGTGAGCACCCTGTTCAGCTTTCCGCTGGCAAACCCCTCCAGGTCGAGGGTGACGAAGGAGAAGCCCAGGGTACGCATCTCCCTGACGATCTCTTCCCTGCGTGCCGGGACGGCGTCGGGGTCGTCCACCTCGATGACGGCGGCATCAAGGGGGAAATGCCGGACGCGGACCTGCCTGAACCCGCAGCCCTTCAGGAACGCCTCCGCCTTCTCCACCCGCCGCAACAGCTCCTTATCGAGGGGGAAGCCGTAGGGGAAGCGCGAGCACAGGCAGACGGTGTTGGGCCTGTCCCATCCCGGCAGGCCCAGTTCCCTGGCCATGGCCCGGATCTCGTCCTTGGTCACGCCGAGCTCGGCAAAGGGCTGCCAGATACGATCTTCCCGCGCCGCCCTCATGCCGGGCCGGTAGTCACCAAGGTCCGAGGCGTTCAGTCCGTCCGCCACAACAGGAAATCCGTTGTCGCGGGCCCATGCCACGGCAAGGGCATCCCTCTTTTTCCGGCACAGGTAGCAGCGGTCCGGGGGGTTCGACGCAAAGGCAGGGTCAGAAAGCTCATCCACTTCGACGATGCCGTGCCGGATGCCGATGAACCCGGCAAGGCGCACGGCCTCATCGAGGTCCCCGGAAGGGATGATGGGTGATGCAAAGGTCAGGGCGCAGGCATTGTCTCCCAGCACATCGCGCGCGATCCTGGCTAGCACGGTACTGTCGAGGCCGCCGGAGAAGAGCACCAGGATCCGTCCCTTTTCCCCGATCACCTGTCTGAGCCTACCGAGCTTCTCCACCCTCCCTCCTCCGGAAGGACTTCAGGATACGCACCGCCGCAGCCGCAGCGCCCACGCTGTTGCCGATGTTCAGCACGAGCACGCCGGGCACGCAGCACTGAAGCATGGTGGACAGGGCCGCCTCCCCCTGTCCGCCGTGGCCGTAGCCAACGGGCGTGGGCACGGCGATGACGGGCAGGTCGGTGAGCGAGGCGATGAGCGTGGGCAGCACGCCGTCCATGCCGGCGAACACGATGAGCAGGTCGGCGTCCTTGGCCTTCTTGAGCCCGAGCAGGGGCCGGTGCATGCCCGAGGCGCCGATGTCGAAGGCCGTGATGAGGTCGTACCCCATCTCCTCGAGCATGAGGGCGCACTCCTGGGCATAGGGGACGTCCGCGGTGCCTGCGGTGACAATGCCCACGCAGCCCTCTGCCTTCCTGGCCTTCACGCCGCTGCGGCCGATGAGCATGAGCCTGCCTGCCTTCTTCACCTCGGCGGTGGCGAACTGCTTCCTGAGGAGCTCCTCCTTCTCCCGGTCGACGCTGGACACGAAAACCAGCCCGTTCCGCTCGAACAGGGTCTTCGTGATGGCGAGCACCTGCTCCATGGACTTGCCCTCGGCGAAGATCACCTCGGGGAAGCCGATGCGGTGCCCCCGGTGCAGGTCGAGGAGGAAGTCCTCCCCCTCCTCGTAGAGCATGCGCATGAGTCTTTCCTGGACCTCCTCCGCACTGAGCTCGCCCCTCCTGTACGCATCGAGCAGATTCTTCATTCCACCCCCTTTAAGGCTCTACCCCCCTGAGGCCCTTCACCCAGGGCCCGTGCCACCTCGTCCCTGATCACGGCCAGGGTGATGCCGGTCCTGCGTGCCATCTCCCGGAGGTCCCTGCTCTCGGGCTTCCTCCTCACCGAGCCGTCGGGCAGGGTCACCTCCTTGATTCCCACCTCCCCGTACCTGGTCGCAAGGCTGTACTGCCTCCTCGCGAGCACCCGGCGCTCTACGGGGTGGTACCTGACGCCGATGGTCGTGGTGTGCACGAGGAAGGCGTTCAGCACGTCGTGGAGACGCATTCCGTCGCAGATGGCGCCGAGGGTGTACCCCGGCCTGCCGTGCTTCATGATCTTCGGGGTGATCCCTGCATCCGCCGCACCGGCGTCAAGGATCTTCTCCAGGGCCAGGGAGGCGTCCTCGGGCACCATGTCGTCGATGTCCGCCTCCACCTGGAAGGTGCACTGCCGAACCCTGCCGGGTTCCGCCTCGCAGAGTACGACCCTGCACAGGTTCGGCCAGTCGTCGAAGCGTCTCGTGCCGCAGCCGTATCCGACCCCTGCGATGACGAGGTCTGCGGGCGGATCCGCCCGTTCCGCCAGGGCCCGTATGACCGCCGCCCCGGTGGGGGTGGCGAGCTCGCTGTCCGGGCCTGCGAACCGCACCGGGAATCCTTCGAGGAGCTTCACCGTGGCCGGGGCGGGTACCGGGAGCCTGCCGTGGAGCGAGCTGGTCATGCCGCCGCCCAGGGGGACCGCCCTGGCGTATACCGCCTCCACCTCGAGTCGATCGAGGGCGGCCGCGATACCCACGATGTCGAGGATGGAATCCACGGCTCCCACCTCGTGGAAGTGGACGTCATCCGTCTTCACGCCGTGGACATCCGCCTCGGCCTGCGCAAGGGCCTCAAAGATCCTCCCCGACAGGGAACGTATCCCCTCCGGCAGGCCGGCCAGGATGCGGTCGCGGATATCCGCATACGTCCTCCCCTCGTCCGAAGGCGGGATGTCGAACTTCACCCGCATGCAGGAGATGCCGCTGATGGAGTCCTGCGATGCATGGAAGGCATACGGTTCCAGCGGGAGCTTCCCGAAGACCTCTTCGAGCCGGGAGACCGGACATCCGAGGTGGATGAGCCCACCCAGCAGCATATCGCCGCTGATCCCCCCCACAGGGTCGATCACGAGAACCTTCATGGGCCTCCCTCCTTCATGCCCGTCATGCATGCCCATATCCCATGAGCAGTATCCTTTTTCCATGATTTCATCAAGTTCAATGTAGGGGAAACCCCTTTCAAAGGACCCGGGATGGGTGTACATATCCTCTGGCATACCTGATGGAAAACACACGACTGCACAGGAGGAAGGCATGGAACTGAGTGAGGCGATCAGCAGGCGCAGGAGCGTGAGGAAGTTCACCGGCGACACCGTGACAGACGAGGAGATAAGGCAGCTGCTCGAGGCGGTCAGGCTCGCCCAGTCATGGGCGAACACCCAGGTGTGGGAGTTCGTCGTGGTCCGGGACAGACAGCGCATCGAACAGGTGGCCGGAACCTATGTGGAAAAGAACCCTGCGACGAAATGCTCCCTGGCGGCATCCGTTCTCCTCGTGGCATGCGCGAAGACCGGGGTGTCCGGGTGCTACGGGGGCAGGGATGTGACCAAGTTCCCCGGCTGGTTCATGTTCGACCTGGGGATCGCGGTTCAGAACCTCTGCCTGAAGGCTCATGAAATAGGCCTGGGCACCGTGGTGGTGGGATTCCTGGATCACGATGCCTGCAGGCAGATCGTCGGCCTGCCCGACGGATACGAGGTGGTCGCCGTCCTGCCGGTGGGCAGGCCTGCCACGGAGCTCAAGCAGGGGCCGCCGCGCAAGGAGCTCAGGGAGTTCGTGCACCTGGACAGGTTCGGGAATCCTTTTTAGGAGCTCTTTCCCCGGGAACTGAAACTCCTCCGGGGAAAGGTTGATCAGACTATCTTTGCCCCCCGTCACCCCTCTGCGGGGAGACGGGGGCTCTCTCATGCCTCACTCAGGCGGATACATGGCCTCGATCTGCGATGCATATTTCTTGTCGATGACCTTCCGCTTGACCTTCAGGGTGGGGGTGAGCTCCCCGGTGTCCTGGGACCACTCGGCGGGCAGCAGGGTGAACTTCTTGACCTGCTCGACCTGGCCGAGGTCCTTGGTGCACCGGGCGACCTCCTCGGTGAAGAGCCTGCTCACCGCCTCGTTCCTGATGAGCGCCGCGCGGTCTGAGCCGTCGACGCCGTTCTTCTTCGCCCATGCCTCGAGCTCGGGGAAATTGGGCACGATCAGTGCGGACAGGTACTTCCTCTTTTCCCCGATGATGGCGACCTGCTCGATGTAGCGGGAAGCGGCGAGGCTCGTCTCGATGTTGAGCGGGGCGATGTTCTTGCCCCCTGCCGTGACGATGATCTCCTTTTTCCTGCCCGTGATCTTGAGGTGGCCGTCCTTGTCGAACTCAGCGATGTCGCCGGTCTTCAGGAACCCGTCCTCGGTGAAGGCCTGCCTCGTGGCCTCCGGGTCCTTGTAGTAACCGAGCATCACCTGGGGCCCCCGGATGAGCAGCTCGCCGTCCTCGGCGATCTTCTCCTCGGTATACAGGTCGGCCGGGCCGCAGGTGCCGGGCTTGATGAGCTCGGGCCTGTTGCAGTTGGTGCAGGGGCTGCACTCGGTGATGCCGAACCCCTCGAGGACCCTGATGTCCAGGCCCAGGAAAAACTCGATGTCGGACACGGCCAATGCGCCGCCACCTGATATGGCGATCTTCAGCTTGTCGAGACCGAGGGCCTTCTTGAGCTTGGAGAGGACGATCCTGTCGGCCAGGGCGTACTCGAGGGCGAACAGGCCCTTGCGGGGCTTGTCATGGCAGATGTAGGGGATGTTCTTCCTGGCCACGCCTAGCGCCCAGTTGAAAAGCTTCTGCTGCTTCGGCGGGGCCTCGGACACCTTGGAGAGCACCCCTGCGTGGAGCTTCTCAAAAAGCCGCGGCACGCTGATGATGAAACCCGGCTTCACCTCGCGCAGGTTGTCCACGATCTTGGCGAAGCTCTCGGCGAAATAGGTCTTGCGTCCCTGATGGATGGACATGTAGTAGGCGGCGATGCGCTCATAGCCGTGGGAGAGCGGCAGGAAGGAGAGGAACTCGAAGTCCAGGAACCAGAAGCGCCCGCCCACGTCGGTGGACTGGAGCGTGTTCACCAGGATGTTGAGGTGGGAGAGCAGGACGCCCTTGGGGTTGCCCGTGGTCCCGGAGGTGTAGATGATGGTGGCCGGGTCCTCCGGCCGGATCTCCCGGATCCTCTTCTCCAGCTGGGCGTCGTCCCGGGAGGCCTTCCCCGCCTCCAGGGCGGCGGTGAAGCTCATGACGCCGGAGACCTCTTCGGTCAGCCCGTCGAAGACGATGATGTCCTTCAGGTTCGGCAGGGACTTCTTCGCCTCGAGGACCTTGTTCATCTGGTCCTTCGTGCCCACGAAGCACATGCATGCATCCGAGTTCTCGAGGATGTACTGGGCCTCCCGGGACGAATTGGTCGGGTAGATGGGCACGTCAACGGCGTTGACGGACAGGGCGGCCAGGTCGGTGACCCACCACTCGTACCGGTTGGTGGAAAAGATGGCGATGGTGTCGCCCTTCTTGATGCCCTTGGACAGGAGGAATCCGGCGAGCTCCCGGACCATGGCGTTCATGGAGTTCCATGAGATGTCCGTGTAGCGCCCGTCCTTCTTGTATGCCACGAGGGCCTGATCCTTGTATTTCTGTACCCGGTTCTGGAACACAGCAGCCATGGATGTTTCTGGAAAGAATGTCATGGGTGAATCCCTCCTCGTTGGTGTTACGGCCCACCGCCTGCCTGATGCCGCATGCAGGACCGTGGATGTCCGTGTCTGGCTATGGAGTCCTACTCCTCCTTCTTCTCCGTCCCCCCGGTGAGGAACCCGGGGTGCGTGTAGGCGGGGTTCGGGTATGAGTAGAACCCCTTCTTCGTCTTCTGCCCCAGCTCCCCCCGGTCCACATACTGCTTGAGGAAATCGGCGCTGGCCTGGGACTGGTCGTTCTTCGCCTTCTTGGCCCAGAAGTCGGTGATGGTCCACACCGTCTTGAGCCCGATCTGGTCCATGATGCCGAAGGGCCCCACGGGCATGAACGTCACGCCCATCCAGGCCCGGTCGATGTCCTCCACGCCCGCCACGCCGCGGGATGCAAGGTTGAGCGCGGTGAGGATGAGGTTGGAGATCATGGTATTGAACACGTACCCGGCGTTCTCCCGGTGGAGCAGGACAGCGGTCTGTCCCATGCCCGAGGCGAAGTCATGGACGAGCTGCGTAACCTCGGGGTCGGTGCCGGCGTGGGGCATGACGTCCACCACGGTGGTGGTGCGCACGTCGTGGAAGTGCAGCGCGCAGAGCTTCTCCGGCCTGCCGGTGGCCTGGGCGAACTTCGAGGGCAGGAGGTACGAGGTGTTGGTGGTGAAGATGGTGCGCTCGGGGCAGAGCTCGTGAAACTGGGCAAAGACCCTGGCCTTGAGCGCCGGGTCCTCGGGCACCGACTCGCTGACGATGTCCGCATCCCTGGCCGCTTCCACAGGGTCCGTGACGGCGCTGATGCGCGCCATGGTCTGCTCGAGCTGCTCGTTCGTGATGCGGCCCATGGGGACGAACCACGAGGACCCGAGCTTCCCGATGCTCTTCACCGCCTTGTCGAGGATCTCCTGCGAGATGTCGTACAGGACCACCCGATACCCGTGCAGGGCGCACATAAAGGCGATCTGCTGGCCCATGGTGCCTGCCCCCAGGATGAGCACCTTCCGTATATCGCTGAGTTTCATCTTCGTTTCCTTTCGCGTTCCCATCAATGCCGTCCCGGGTTATGCCAGTGCGCCGCCGTCCACCACGAAGCTCGCACCCGTGGTGAAGGAGGCCGCATCCGATACCAGGTAGAGCACCGCTCCCGCTATCTCGCGGGGCTCGGCGTGCCTGCCCATGGGGATCATCTTTACCGCCAGGTCGTGGATGGCGTCGTTTTGCATGATCGCCTTGGAAAAATGCGTATCCACCAGACCCGGCAGCAGCGCGTTCACCCGGATGTTCTTCCCCGCCAGCTCCTTGGCATAGGCCTGGGTCATGGAGATGAGACCGGCCTTGGTGATGGAATAGACCCCCTGGAACGGCGCGGGCTTGACCCCGTTCACCGACGACACGTTCACGATGGCCCCTCCGCCGGATTCCGCCATGAGGCCCGCCGCATACTTGATCATGAAGAAAGGCCCCTTGAGATTCACGTCAAAGGTCTTGGTCCAGACGCCTTCATCCGCACCCAGCATGTCTCCGAAATAGGGGTTGGTCGCGGCATTGTTGACGAGGATATCCAGCTTTCCGAAGCGCTCCTTGATCTGGACGAAGAGCCCCTCTATCTGCTTCATGTCCCCCACGTGGCAGGCCATGACCTCCGCCTTGCCCCCCCGGGAGACGATCTTCTGTGCAACACCGGCAAGCGCATCCGCCTTCCTGCTCACCAGAATGCACCGGGCCCCGTAGTCCGCCAGCGTGATCGCTATGGCCTCGCCTATCCCCCTGCTCGCACCCGTTACGAGGGCGACCTTGTTGTCCAGAGAGAAATCCACCTTATTCATGCCGTACTCCTTATTTTTTTATTGAGGGCCCGTTCCTCATCCCCCGTCCGTTCCCCTGCTCCCCGGATAGTGCCTGCCCGCTGCCATGGCATGTCCCGTCCTTTCCCTGGAACACGACCTGAAAACCCGGGCGATGATTTCTGACCGTGGTCCATTTCAGAGCGTCACTTTGTTTCTTATAGATGAATTCATAGTCATTGTCAATTTAATCTTGACAAAATAAGAGCCGATGATTATATTGGGCAGTATGATTATGAGAATAACTCGGAAATCACCAGCCATGAACAGGCCGCTTCCTTACCGCCCCGGCGAGCGGGACACCTTAGCGGGGATGCCATGACCAAGCCGAGCCCCAAGGCACTGCGCCGCGACCGGATCCTCGAATCCGCCCTGGCCATCTTTGCGGAAAAGGGATTCCAGGAGGCAACCATATCGGAGATCAGCAAGGCGGCAGGGGTTTCCGACGCCACGGTGTACGAATACTTCAAGAGCAAGGAAGAGCTGCTCTTCGCCATACCGGAGGAGATCACCGAGAACTCGATCAAGGATACGGAGAAGGTCCTGCCGTACCTGCGTGGGGCCGAATCCAAGCTCAGGGCCATTGTGCAGAGCTACATGACCACCTATGAGACCAACCCCGAGTATGCGAACCTCATCATGCTGCAGCTGAAGTCCAACCGGAACTTCCTGAAGACAAAGGCCTTCGAGGTGGTCCGCGACGCGGCCCGCATGCTGCTCGCCTGCATCCAGGAGGGCATCGAGAGCGGTACGTTCAGGAAGGACACCGATCCTTACCTGGTGCGCGCCATCATCCTGGGGACCATCGAGCACCTGTGCACCAGGAAGCACCTGCAGGGCCAGCCCGAGAACATGCTCTCCCAGGTCGACCCCATGGTGGACCTGATCCTTGACGGCATCAAGGCCCGCAGGGATGAGCAGAACATATCCATCCACCTGCATCTGCCCGGCGACGCGACCGCGCCGGAAAAAATCGCAATCGTCCCGGAGGAACGAAAGCCATGAAGAACAAATCCGAAAAGACCGTCACCAGTGCCAGGCCGGAAGGGAAGGCGTGCATGAGGACCAGGGACCAGTACATGGAGGGCCTGCGCAAGATGCGGAGGAACCTCTACTACAGAGGGGGGCTCATCGACCGGGACGACGAGCTGCAGATGCCCACGCTCAACGTCATGGGCACCACCTTCGACGCCGCCTTCGACCCGGAGCTGAAGGATCTCTGCACCGCCACGTCGCACATCACCGGCAACACCATCAACCGGTTCTGCCACGTCCACCAGAACCCGGCCGACCTCCACAAGAAGCAGGACATGACCCGCGCCCTGTGCCGCAAGGTGGGCTTCTGCATCCAGCGCTGCATGGGCATCGACTCCATCAACGCGGTCAACGCAGCCTCCTTCGAGGCCGACAAGCTGAACAGCGGCAGCACCGAGTACCACAAGAACTTCCTGAAGTGGCTCGCCACCTTCCAGAACAACGACCTGGTCGGGTGCTGCGCCCAGACCGACGTCAAGGGCGAGCGCCTGAAGAGGCCCATCGACCAGACCGACCCGGACATGTACCTCCACGTGGTGGAGCGCAAGAGCGACGGCATCGTGGTCCGCGGATGCAAGCTCCACATCTCCGAGGCATCCATCGCGGACGAGATCCTGGTCATCCCCACCCGGGCTCTGGGGCCTGACGAGAAGGACTACGCCGTGGCCTTTGCCGTGCCTGCCGACTACGAGGGGGTCAAGCAGGTCCTGTCCATCCACAACTTCAAGCCGCGCGAGCACTTCAAGAAGGGCTTCAGCGGAGGATACACCGACTCGTACCTCATCTTCGACGACGTCTTCGTCCCCTGGGACCGCGTGTTCCTCTGCGGCGAGAACGACCACGGCGGCGTGTGCGCCCTTCTCTTCGCCCTGTTCCACCGGCACAGTTACTCGGGCTGCAAGCCCGCCATCGGGGATGTCATGACCGGCCTGGCCTCCCTGGCCGCCAGGCACAACGGCGTGAGGAAGACCGGCCACATCAGGGAGATGCTCGCAGAGTTCATCAAGATCACCGAGCTGGGATACGCTGCGGGCTACACGGCATCGGCCATGGGCAAGCCCGAGGTCTACATCCCGGGACTCGGCGCGGTCCCCTACGGCCCGGGCAGCTGCATCCCCAACTCCATCTATGCCAACGTGGGCAGGTGCCTCACGGGCGAAGCGGTCTTCGAGGAGCAGGAGATGCTCTGCAGCATCGCAGGAGGCCTGCCGGCCACCTTCCCCAACGAGAGGGACATCATGAACCCCGAGCTGCGGCCGCTGCTGGAAAAGTATCTCAACCGCAACCCCGGCGCCTCGGTCGAGGACCAGATCAAGTTCTGGATGCTCTACATCGACTACTCGTGCTCCGGGTTCACCGGCCCCATGAACTACGGCAACTACCACGGCGGCGGATCGCCCATCATGGAGCAGATCGCCATCACCTCGCAGTACGACATCAAGCTGCGGGAAAACCTCGTGAACTACATCGCAGGGGTGGAGGAGCTGAAGCCGGGGACGCTCACCAAGATCTAGATCGCCTGCCTCCTATCTGAAGAACGGGTGCGCCTCGTTGAGGCGTACCCGTTCTTCTTTTCAAAACCACAGCTCAGCCTGCCGGACAGAAAGGATGGATGAAATGCAGCCTGCTCATTCAGTGCATCCCGCAGCCGCCTTGAACAATCCTCATATGCGGGATGCACTGAATGAGCAGGTCAGTATTCTCCGTTCTCCCCTCAGACGACCGCTTCCCCCGCCGTGGCCTGCTCCCTATCCCGCTGCCGGGCGTGGTCCGTGGCCAGGAACATGTACATGGCCGGCACCACGAACAGGGTGAACAGGGTACCGATGGCGATACCCGTGGTGATGACCAGACCCATGTTGTACCGGCCCGCCGCGCCCGCGCCGGAGGCAAAGACCAGGGGCATCACGCCGAGGACCATTGCGGCCGTGGTCATGAGGATGGGCCTGAACCGCACCGCCGAAGCCTGCTCGACTGCCTCGCGCTTGCTTTTCCCCTGGCGCTGCAGGTCGTTGGCGAACTGCACGATGAGGATGCCGTGCTTGCTGATAAGCCCGATGAGCGTCACCAGGCCCACCTCGGTGTAGATGTTCAGGCTCGCCCCGCCGACACCCAGGCTGATGAATATGAGTGCACCGCAGATGGACATGGGGACGCTGATCAGCACAATGACGGGGTCGCGGAAACTCTCAAACAGAGCCGCCAGGGCCAGAAAGATGATGACGAGCGCGAAGGCGAAGGTAAAGAGGAGTGCAGTGGACTCCTGCACGAACTGCCGCGACTCTCCCCCGTAGTCCACGCTGTAGCCCTGGGGCAGGACCTCGTCCGCTATGGCCCTGAGAGACTCCAGGGCCTGGCCCAGCGAGATGCCCGGGGTGAGGACCGCCGAGACGGTGGCGCTGTTGAGCTGCTGGAAGTGGTTGATGGATTCCGGGACCACCGTGGTCTTCAGACGAGCGATGGTGGACACCGGGATGGAATCCCCGGCGGCGGTCCTGATGTGGTAGTCCAGGATCTGGTCGGCGGTGAGCCGCTCGCTCTGCATGACCTGGGGGATCACCTTGTAGGAGCGGCCGGACAGGCTGAAGTAGTTCACATAGCCTCCGCCCAGCATGGAGGCCAGGGACGAGCCCACGTCCGCCATGGTCAGCCCGAGCTGCGCAGCCTTGTCCCGGTCGAACTCCACCACGGTCTGGGGCTTGTCGATCTTGAGGTCCGAATCCACGTACATGAACATGCCGCTGGCGGTGGCCTTGTCCAGGAACGCCCGGGAGACCTCGTTGAGCCTTTCAAAGGAATCGGTGGTGCCGATGACGAACTGCACGGGCAGGCCGTGGCCGGTCCCCGGCAGGGGTGCCGGTTGGAACGCCACCGCCCTTGCACCGGCAATCTGCCCGAGCTTGGTCTGGATCTCGGGCTGGAGCTCGTTGGAGGTGCGCTCCCGTTCGTCCCAGGGCTTGAGCACCAGCCCTGCGAAGCCCGAGTTGAGGCCGAAGAATCCCTCCACCTGGAAGAGGTGTTCGATCTCCGGTGTGGGCGCTATGATGTCGGCGAACTGCCTGGAGTAGAGCTGCGTCTGCTCCAGGGTGGCGTCCGGGGCCGCCGTGAGCATGGCGATCAGGAATCCCTGGTCCTCCTGAGGCGCGAGCTCGCTGTTCGACCCGGCGAACAGGAAGTAGTTGCTCGCCAGGATGATGGCGGCGAACACCCCCACCACGGGGAGCATGTTGAGCGACCCCCTCAGCAGCCGCTCGTAGCCGGACCTCAGGAGGTTGAACTGGCCGTCGATGAAGTCCGTGAAGCGGTGCCTCTCGCCCGGGCCCGCGTGCCTGAGGAACCGGGAGCACATCATGGGGGACAGGGTGAGCGCGATGACTGCGGACACTACCACGGCACCGGCCAGGGTGTAGGCGAACTCCGTGAACAGGGCTCCGGTGAGGCCTCCCATGAACCCGATGGGCACGTACACGGCGATGAGCACCACGGTCATGGCGACGATGGGCCCGCCCAGCTCGCGGGCTCCTTGGATGGCGGCCTGCATGAGGGAGGCCCCCTCCTCCATGTGGCGGTGCACATTCTCCACCACGATGATGGCGTCGTCCACCACGAGGCCGATGGCCAGCACCAGTGCGAGCAGGGTCATGAGGTTGATGGTGTAGCCCAGCGCCAGCATGATGAAGAACGCCCCGACCAGCGACAGGGGTATGGCGATGGTGGGGATGATGACGGAACGCACCGATCCGAGCGAAAGGAAGATCACCAGGGTCACGATGAGGAGCGCCTCCACCAGGGTGGTGACGACCTCCCGGATGGAGCTGTTCACATAGTCCGTGGCGTCGTAGACGATGCGGCCGTCGAGGCCCTGGGGCAGCTGCCCGGCTATGGCCGGGAAGACCTTGCGCACGCCGTCGGCCACGGCGAGCAGGTTGGCGTTCGGGGCCACCTTGATGCTCATGAACACGGCGGTCTTCCCGTCGAAACGGACCGCGCTGTCGTAGTTTTCCGCCCCGAGCGTCACGTTGGCCACGTCACCCAGCCGGACGATGGCGGCGCCGTCCGATCTGATGACCAGATTGCGGAACTCATCCACCGAGTGCATGCCCGTGGCCGCAGTGAGGTCCACCGACACCATCTGTCCCTTGGTGCGGCCCAGGGCCGAGATGAAGTCGTTGGCCGCCAGGGCGGAACTCACATCCGTGGCGGTCACGTTGTGGGCTGCCATCCTCTCCGGGTCGAGCCAGGCCCTCAGGGCGAACTCCTGCTTGCCGAGGATCTCCGCGGTCTGCACTCCCTCCACGGCCTGCAGCTTGGGCTGCACCACCCTGATGAGGTAGTCGGTGATCTTGTTCGTGGGCAGGTCCTTGCTGTAGAAACCCATGATCATTGACCCGATGTCCTCGCCGGTGGACAGGCCGATGACCGGCTGCTGCGCCTCTTCGGGCAGCTGGTTGAGCACCGCGTTGACCTTGGTGTTGATCTCGGTCAGGGCCTTGTTCGCATCGTAGTTCAGCCGCAGGTTCGCCGTGATGGTGCTCACACTGGCCGAGCTCGACGAGGTGAGGTAGTCGATACCATTGGCCTGGGCGATGGAGTTCTCCAGGGGGGTGGTGATGAACCCGGAGACCAGGGCGGGGTCGGCCCCGGTATAGACGGTGGTGACGGTGACCACCGCGTTCTGGGTCTCGGGGTATTCACGGACCGGCAGGAGGTTTATGGAGCGGAGCCCGAGCACCAGGATGAGCATGCTCACCACGGTGGAGAGAACAGGCCTGCGGATAAAGATATCGGTGAATTTCATGGGCGCCTCTCCCTTGTCACTGCTCTACGGGCTTTGGGTCCGCATCGCTGGAGGGCTGGACCTGGTTGTTGACGATCACCGGGCTGCCGCTCTTGAGCTTGAGCTGGCCGCTCGTGACCACCAGGTCACCTTCCTTGATCCCGGTGAGGATAGCCACCTGGTCGCCCCGGTCAGGGCCCACGGTAACGAATTTCTGCACGGCCACCAGGGCGGGCTTTCCCTCCTTGTCCCTGCCCTTTTCCTCCACCAGGTACACGGTCTCTCCGTAGGGATTGAAGGTCACGGCGGTCCTGGGCAGCGTCAGGTACTGCCGGGCGGAGCCTGACTGAACCTCTACCGATGCATACATGCCGGGCAGGAGCTCGTGTCCGGGATTCTTTATCACGGCCTCGGCCTGGACATTGCGCGTCTGGGGATCGACCTTGGGGTTGACCGCACTCACGGTCCCCTCGAAGGTCCTTCCCGGGAAGGTATCGGTCGTTACGGCCACGGCCTGGCCTTTCGCTAGCCGGGACAGTTCCTGCTGGGGGAGGGTGAAGTCGATGTAGAGGGTATCCAAGGCCTGCAGGGTGACGATCTTCGCCCCCGGGTTCAGGTACTGCCCGGAATTGACCGAGCTGATGCCGAGCCGGCCGGCAAAGGGGGCGCGGATAGTCTTCTTGGCGATAACGGCCTCCTGCTGGACGACCTGTGCGGTCTTCGCCTTGAAGTCGGCGGTGTATGCATCCATTTCCGCCTGGCTGATGGCCTGTGTCTCGAACAGCTTCAGGTAACGCTCATAGGTGGACCGGGCCAGTTCGGCAGAGGCCTTGAGGGTCTGCAGCTGGGCAAGGTCGGTGTCGGCATTGAGCTGAACCAGCACCTGGCCTGCCCGGACCTCGTCCCCGGACGTGAAGTGGACGCCCTTCACGATGCCTTCGATCTCGCAGGACACATCGACCCCCTGAACCGCCCGCAGGGTCCCCACCGCCTTGAGCCGGGGCTGCCAGGTCTCGGAGGCCGCCTTGACCGTGGATACCGTGACCGGAGGCATGCCGCCCGCAGCCATGTATTTCTTCATCATGTACGTCCCGAAGGCCTTGTAGCCGAAGATGCCGCCGAAGAGGATCCCGACGGCCACCAGCATGATCACCATCTTCTTGGTCATTGGCAGTTTCTCCCTACGGTTCCATGTCTTGTTCGCATGAATCGATCAAGCCTCGTGGTCTCTCCCCTGATTCCTTTTATGATGAATCGCCGTCATCTCCTGATGGAGTCCCAGCACGCCTCGATCACCCTCTTGACCGTGGCGTCATCCATGTCGATCAACCCGGCATGAATGTCCCGCACCAGGAGGACGATGGGTCCGAAGGACAGGGCGCCTAAGATATGGAATGTGAAATCCTTGATGAGCCCCTGCTCCCTGGCCTGTGTCAGAACATCGTTGAGCGGGTGCTCGTCCTTCCTCCCGCTCTTTTCGTTCAGGATTGCGTCGCGCTTGTGGGATATGCCGTAGGGCGAATTGAAATACTGTTCAATGAATGCCGCCACCTTCGGATGCCCTGCGAGATAGACGAACACATTGGTGCCGATCCGGATGAACTGGTCCCTGATGGATGCGCTGCTCTCGATATCCTTCGTAACCTCCCGGCTCATCCGCTGCGCCACATGATCAAAGAGCTCCTGGATCAGCTCGTCCTTGCTCCTGAAGTACCGGTAGATGGATCCCACCCCGGCCCCTGCCTCCCGGGCTATTCTGGAGGTAGGGGTCCCGTGGAAGCCGTGGACTGCGATGAGGTCGAGGGCGGCGTCAAGGATCGCCGCCTTCTTGGCCGGGGTGATGTTCTGGTCAGTCATTGCAGGGCTCTTTCCCTCGTGCGGAGTGATCAGTCACTCCGGCTATCTAGACGGGAACATCTCTTCTGTCAACAAGAATGTGGGTAGCGGCGAATGCTGCCAATTCTCCAGATGACGGAAACCATACTTTTAGGGTATAGTGATTGTCTGTAGTGTCTGAATGTATTCACTACGGTAGCTCTGGAGGGGGGACTCGTATGGCGGCGAGCGAAGGCACATCGACGTTCAGGCTGATACTGCGGTTTTTCAGCCTGGCCAGAAATTTTTTCTCCAAAGAGAAGTCCTATGTCAGACAGGTTGCCAGGGATGCGGCAAAGACCAGCATCCCTGGGCTCGTCATCGGGATCGCCGGACTCGTGCTCGTCGCACTGGCGGGCATCTTCTCCCTGGTGACCCTGGTGCTCCTGCTGAACATCTGGTTCCAGCCATGGGCCTCCGCGCTCATCGTGACGGCCGTTCTCCTCGTCGGCGGCCTGGTCCTTGCGTTGATCGGCCTGCGCATGGCGAAGAAGGGTATCGACAAGGCTCGAACCGACCTGGATAAGGCGCGGGAGGACATGCGATGGCTGAAAAAGAGCTGAGAATGGAGCTGGACGGCATCGTAGGCGAGCTCATGGAGATCAAGGAGGAGCTGAAACCCAGGCTTGCCGAGATGAAGAAGATCGGCACGCCCGTGATTTTGGTGCTTATAGGCCTCATCGGCACGAAGATCGGCCTGAGGATCGCACGTGCGTCGGTACGGGGGCTCTGGGGGGCAAGGTTCCTTATCGTGGTGCTCGCCCTGGTCGGGTTCATCAGCTACAACCGGGTGCGCTACGGCAAGCCTGCCCGATCCGAATAAGTCAGTCCCGTCAGAGGTCAGCCTTCTTTCGCATGCACTGCAGAGCCGGAGCTCCGCTCCGGGGCCTGCACACCGCCTGCGAGGTGTTTCCCGACGGCAGTGAACAGATCCTTTACCTGGTTGACGATGTCATCCAGGGGCATGGTGAATCCGTCCAGCACCCATTTATGGGAAACATGAATCATCGAGCCGGCGAGACCCACGGGTATGATGCTGCTGTTCAATGTCTCACGGTCGATGTCCGGGAACATCCTGCCCAGGAACAGCCTCACCATTTCGCTGAGCATGCGCATGGCGGACTGATATTCCCGGTCGACCTGCGGGCTTACCCCCAGGATCTCAAAGAGCTGCACCCGAGCCCTGCGGGGGTCTTCCTGAAAACGATGGTAGAACATCCTCAGAGACCGTAGGGCTGCTACCCTCGATTCGATGGAAGGGTCTTCAAGGATGCTCAGGGCATAGGTCCGTTCCTCTTCGACCAGCTCCCGGTACAGGGCACAGAGGAGGTCCTCCTTGTGCCCGAACGATTCGTAGAAATAGCGCTCAGTCAGTCCCGCCAGGCGGCAGATCGTCCTGATATTGGTCTTTGCATAGCCCCTGGTGCCGAAGGCCTCAAGCCCGGCCTCGATCAGTTTCTTCCTCCGGTCCTCCTCCCGCAGATTTGCATCGACACCTCCATATGTCCGGTTCCGAGCTGGCCTGTTCTGCATGCAGGCAATTCTGGCAACAACCCTTGTCAAAGTCAAGGGACTCTGCTAATAAACTGACAATTATCATTGTCAGATAACAATACTGTCTGAATGGGCGACATTTGCCAACAATACTATGTGAAGGAGAGTTTCTATGGGCAATACACTGGTGAACACAAGGGACCAGAGGTTCGTCCTCTACGAGCAGATCGGCATTGAACGGCTCTTTACCTTTGAGAAGTTCAGGGAATTCTCCCGCGACATGATCGACATGGTGCTCACCGAAGCGGAGAAGTTCGCCCTCGAGGAGATCCTGCCGACGTTCGATATCGGCGACAAGCAGGACCCGGCGGTCTTCAGGGACGGGAAGGCCTATGCGCCGAAGTGCTACCACGATCCGTACAGAAAATTCGTGGAGGCCGGCTGGCTGTGTCCCATGGCCCCGACCGAGCTGGGCGGCCAGGGTCTGCCCATGATGGTCTACACCGCCTGCTCCGAGCTCTTCGGGGCTGCAAACTACGCCTTCTGCATGTATCCCGGCCTAACCCTGGGGGCGGCCGCCATGATCGCCACCTACGGCACGCCCGGGCAGATCGAGAAGTATGCGCTCAAGATGTTCGCCGGCCAGTGGTCCGGCACCATGTGCCTGACCGAGCCGGGCGCAGGCACCGACGTGGGAGCCCTGAGGACCACCGCAAAGAGATTGCCGGACGGCAGGTTCAGCATCTCCGGGACGAAGTGTTTCATCTCCTCGGGCGACCACGACCTGACCGAGCAGATCGTCCATCCGGTGCTGGCCAGGATCGAGGGAGACCCGGCAGGCACGGCTGGCATATCCATCTTCATCGTGCCCAAGTACCGCGTGAACGGCAACGGGGACCTCGGGGAGTTCAACGACATCACGACCGGCAACATCGAGCACAAGATGGGCATCAAGGGATCCGCCACCTGCACGCTCAATTTCGGTGAAAACGGCAATTGCATCGGCGAGCTCCTGGGTACTGAGCGGGAAGGCATGAAGGTCATGTTCATGATGATGAACGAGGCCAGGCTCGGCACGGGCATGCAGGGCCTCGACCTGGCCACAGCGAGCTACGAGCATGCGGTCGCCTATGCCAGGGAGCGGGTCCAGTTCCGTAAGATCGAGGACATGGGCAACAACGAAGCACCTGGCGTGGCCATCATCAACCACCCGGACATCAGGCGCTCTCTGTTGTGGATGAAGTCCCACGTGGAGGGCATGCGGTCCATGAACTACTTCATCTCCTACTGCATCGACATGGAGCACATCGCCACGGACGAAGAGGAAAAGGCGAAGATGAAGGGCTTCATCGAGCTCCTGACCCCGGTATGCAAGGCGTACTGCTCGGACAAGGCAGTGGAGATCTGCTCGCTCGGCATGGACGTGTTCGGCGGCTACGGATACTGCAGCGAGTATCCCATGGAGCAGTACCTCCGCGACGTCAAGATCGCCACCATCTACGAGGGCACGAACTACATCCAGTCGCTGGACCTGGTGGGCAGGAAGCTGGGCCAGAGAAAGGGCCAGAACCTGATGAACCTCTTCGGCGCCATATCCGCCGCCACCGAGAAGGCGAAGAGGAACGACGGGTTCAAGGCTTATGCCTCGAACCTGGATGGGGCTCTGGCCGCAGTCGGCAACCTGACCATGAGATTCGCCAAGTGGGGCAGGAGCATGGATTATGTCATTCCCGTGATGAACGCACGTCCCTTCCTGATGATCCTTGGTGACCTCATCATCGGGTGGAGACTGCTGGATGCGGCCCTCATCGCGCAGGAGAAGCTGGAGACCCTCTGCGGGGATGCGGGTGCGGATGCCGTGCTGGCCAAGGACAACGCGGAGATCGCCTTCTACCAGGGCAAGGTCGCTTCCATGAAGTACTTTTCTTCCAATGTCCTTCCATCCATCGAGGGCAGGTGCAGGTGCATCGAGCAGGCCGACAAGACACCCGTCGAGATGGCGCAGGAGTCGTTTGCCATGTAATACTTAAAAAACAGTTGCCGGGAGGCCCGCCCTGCGAGGGCGGTCCTCCCGGTGAAGCATGTCTTCGAGGAGGTGGTTCATGAGGTACAACGAGAACACCCTGTGCGGCCTGTTCCATGCAAAGGCGCTGGAACATGGAGAGTCACAGGTCTTTCTCATGGGCAGGTTCGATGGAAACGGGGACCCGGTGGCCGACTTCCGCTCCACCACCTGGGGCCAGACGAGGCGGCAGAGCCTCGAGTTGGCGGCAGGCCTCACGGCCCTGGGCGTCAAACGGGGCGACAAGGTCGCCATCTTCTCCGAGAGCCGGCCCAGGTGGATCATCGCGGACCAGGCCATCCAGGCCACAGGGGGGATCGAGGTACCGCTGTACCCCACCTCCTCCCAGGAGGAGCTCGCGTACATGACCTCTGACAGCGGGTGCAGGGCCATCGTCTGCTCCACGCGGGACAAGGCGCAGATGGCATGCAGGGCCAGGGCGGAAGCACCCCTCGATATCGTCATCTGCATGGAGTCGCTGACAGGCGACCGGGAGCAGGGAGTGTACCACTTCAACGAGGTCATGGACCTGGGCAGGAAGGCCTTCGACCAGTCGGCGCTGGAGAAAGGCATCAACGAGGCCCGCCCCGAAGACCTCGTGAGCATCATCTATACGTCGGGAACCACGGGCAGGCCCAAGGGGGCTATGCTCACCCACGCCAACTGGATAGCGTCCATGAACCAGGTGACTGAGCCGACCCTCCTGAAACGCCAGGCCATGGACAAGGACCTCCACCTGCTCTTCCTCGTGCACCTGCCCATCTGCCACGTGTACGGACGCACCTGCGACTACCATGCCGGAGGGCTGAAGCAGTCGGGGGTTTTGGCCTTCGAACCGGACTTCCAGAACCTTCCCAGGAGCCTCCTGGAGCTCAGGCCCAACGTGATCATCAGCATCCCCCGCTTCTTCGAGAAGGTCTTTGACCAGATCAGCGCCATCGTGTCCAAACAGCCCCCCATGGCCCGGAAGATGTTCGCCTGGGCCATGCGCCAGGGGGAGAAGTTCGCAGACGCCATGGCCCGGGGCGAGCGCCTCGGACAGCTCGACCTCATCGGCTTCTCCCAGGCCAACATCCTGGTCTTCAACAGGGTGCGGAAGGCGGCCGGACTGGACCGCCTCGTCATGGCCGCTTCCGGCGGCGGGAAGCTCTCCAGGGAGGTATGCACCTTCATCCGCTCCATGGGCATCCAGCTCTGCGAGGGCTACGGCCTGACCGAGACCGCGGCCATCCTCAACTACAACGCTCCCGAGTTCCGGGGGCTTGACGGCAAGGGATTCACGTGGTTCCAGGACAGGATGATCGACTGGACCCTGGACGCCATGGTGAGGATGCCTGCCCGCGGCAGGTCCCCCTTCACCAGCCCCATCGGTTCCCTGAAGCTTTCCATCGCCTACAACGCGCTGGCCTACCGCCTCCAGGTGAAGCCCGGGACCGTGGGCAGGACCGTTTCCGGGACCGAGGAGAAGATCGCCGAGGACGGCGAGATCCTGGCCAGGGGGCCTCAGGTCTTCAAGGGATACTGGAACATGCCCCAGGAGACCAGGGACGCCTTCAACGACGAGGGATGGTTCCTCACCGGCGATATCGGGCGGTTCGACGAGGACGGGTTCCTGGAGATCACGGACCGCAAGAAGGAGCTCTTCGTCACCTCCGGGGGCAAGAACGTGGCCCCGCACCCCATCGAGCTGGCCGTCACGGCCCGTCCCTACATCGACCAGGCCTGCCTCGTGGGCGACGGGGAGAAGTACCTCACCGCGCTCATCGTACCCGATTTCCACGAGCTGAAGAAGTTCGCCCGGTCAAAGGGGCTCGGTACGGACGACCCAGCAGCCCTGGTTTGTCTGGAGGAGGTCAAGGCCCTCATCCAGGAGCAGGTGGACCAGGTGAACCTGAGCCTGGCCCGGTACGAGCAGATCAAGTATTACGTCATTCTGCCCAGGCCCTTCAGCGTGGAAACCGGCGAGCTGACGCCCACCTTGAAGCTGAAGCGGCGCATCATCAAGGAACGCTACGGGGAACTGATCAGGGGTATGTACGAACAGCAGAAGGCAAGGGGTGTTTAGGCGCAGCAGAGAAGGGAAAGGGCATTCCCATACATCATGCCGCATTCCTTGAGCGGACCTCCTTCACGATCCTGGGGCCCAGTTCCTTCTGAGCCACCTTCAGATCGTAGGCGGTCTGTAGATTTAACCAGAATTCCGGTGTGGTCTCAAAATAATGGGCAAGGCGCAGTGCAGTATCCGGTGTAATTGCGCGATGCTCGTTCACGATGGCATAAATCCGGGGCGCAGGTACTTTGAGCTCAAGGGCCAGGGCGTGTGCGCTCATTCCAAGAGGAACAAGGAACTCTTCCCGAAGGATTTCCCCCGGATGAATCGGTCGCATGCTGTTTTTCATATCCATCTCTCCCTCAGTGATAATCGACTATCTCCACATCGAGAACCTCTCCTGCCTCGAATCTGAAACATATCCGCCACTGGTCGTTTATCCTGATGCTCCATTGCCCACGACGGTCCCCCTTTAGTGCTTCAAGACGGTTCCCGGGTGGACTTTTCACATCCTCCAGGGACATGGCAGAGTCAAGCATCTGCAACTTGCGCTCGGCAACGGCAGAGAAGGCTCTGAATCGCTTCGGTGTCCGGCCTTCAAAAAGGGCTTGCGTGTCCTTGCAATGAAACGTTCTTATCACAAAGGATGATTATGCCATAAGTCGTTATACGTCAAGCGTTATATTCGAAAAGTATAACGCGCTTCAGCATAACCAATACGTTGCAATCAGAAATGACGATATCCATATGGGCGATAGGCAGAAGATCATGATCCCAGTCAAAATCGATGAGAATCAGGAATGATGTGCCAATGTAGCTGATATTGATTATTGAATGGTGGAGGTGGAGGGATTTGAACCCTCGGCCTCTGCCCGCTGAGCTTGTGCTGGAGCCATTCTATGAAGACTCTATTTCGGCTACTGCCCACTTACTGCCCATCACATCGATCATCTCACATTATCAACAGTACTCTATTGTGAAATTAGTAGAAGAGTATAATCGTCCGAAGCTTATAACCAGCCTTCTTCTTTCAACCGTGACCAGGCGACCTCGATATGATCAGGCTTGAACATTTTCCTCTTACGATCATTCCACCCATGGACAGCAAATGGCTCCTTTCCGACATCTGTCGGAAAGGAGCCATCATGGTGCACCACCCAATGTACAGAAGACAAAAGTTCCATCCCATAAGGTGTCTCAAAGCCATCTTCATATGATTCTATAGCCATGATAAGTAGTGTCTATTACCTTATCTTCCGCACCTTATCGACAGCACTCTTCATGCTCGATGTCTTATATTCATAATACCGTTTTGTGATCCTGGTCCCTGAGTGTCGCAACCATCGGGCTACCATGTGGATATCCATACCGGAGTTCGCGAGCTGCTGAGCGAATGATGTGCGTGTCGCCTTGGCCATGCCTATGCTGTACCCAAGTGCCTTGACACTGGCATTGTGGAAGACCTTGCCGAGGGCCTTGGTGAACGGCTTTCCGGTATCCGGGTTCATGAACACATACTCTGAGAGGTTCTTGGGGGTCTCTTCAAGGAGTGCCCGCAGTTCATCGGTAATGGGTACCGGCAGGGGTCGTTTACCTTTCACCGGAACAAGGTTTTCATAGATGTCGAAGGCATGACGGAAGACAATCTCCCCTCTCGAGAGCTTCACATCATTCCACTGTAACGCCCTGGCCTCAGCGGGTCTGCATCCTGTGAGCACACCGAACATATAGATTGGCCGGTATTTCGGAGCGAGATGTGCCAGGATCTTCTCCTGTTCGGCGGGTTCCAGCCAGATTATTTCCGGGTCCACCACTTTATCAGTTCCACGCATAACCGGTTTAGCTGGTGCCTTGTCAATATCGTGTGCTCTCTCTGCATCGTGCAGGATCTTCATCATGCAACCCAACACGTTATCCTTTGTCTTCCCGCCTTGGGAGATTGCCTTAACGAGATCCTCAAGATCCTTCTCGGTGATGTCAGTTATGAATTTATCTCCAAGAGCCGGAACAATATACTTGTCCAGGTAGATCCGATAACCTCTCTTTGTGGCTTTCATGAGATGGGTCTGTCGCTCGAACCATTGCTCAGCATAGACCTTGAGATGGGTTGGCTTCTTGACCTTGAAACGGTCTGGATGGAATATACCCATGTCGATCTGAGTGTTTATTACAATCTTGAGTGCATTGCCCATGTCCTCACTGGTGCATGGGATGAGCATTCCACCTTGGATGGGCATCCTGAAGATTCGATGCCGCTCACCCTTCCATCGCAGGTCCACAAACCAAGAATCTGATTTCTTATCGTACCTCACCGAACCAATATTCGATGACATCGCCCACACCCCCTGAAGAGGATAAGGGGCTATGATAGAAGTCATGTCAGATGAGGTCAAGGGCATCGATCTCTCGTCTTACAACGTATCTTTCATAGTGAGTCTTTGATCTGGGTTATCAGCCTCTACAAACTGCTCTTACTCTCCTGTAGCCAACTTTGTAGCCACCCCTTTATAGCCCTTCGGAATAGGCCAGAAGCCATTCTCCTTCTATTTGGCTACTATAAAAGAACTGTATTTAGGTTCTGTATATATAGAGAGGGCTGAAAATCGCCTCTTTCCGTTATATTTTCAATGTCTTGTGCAGTTTTCATGTCGTGGCTACGCTTTTGGCTACACCCTCTCCTTGAGGAGTACCCGTTTCTTGTCCATGTCGAAGTCGATCCGTTTATCCTTCTTGAGGTTGGTCAGAGCCGCATTGAATAGCCATGTCCCGTACCGGGCCGCATGCGCATACTGCTGCAGTTTTCTTTTCGTGAGAGGTCCTTTACGGAGGAGTACCCGGGTGATCTCCTCCTCGATCCGGGCAACCGTGTTTTCGGCGTCAATGGGGTCATAGGCCCGCCGTGTTGCGAGCTGCCAGTCAACCAGGCGGACAGAGCGCCGGACTATCTCATCGTCAATGTGATCCCGGCCATCATTCACGGCCAGAAGGACCATGAACCGCATGGCGTAGGTGTCCAAGCGCTTGCTGTGTACGCTCGCCTGTCGGTTCTGATACCATCCGTCATAGAGTCTCAAGGCCTCTATGGTGAAGGGGAGGCGGAGCTCCTCACCTACCATGGCCAGGATGCCGCCAAGGTCCGTCCGGAGCTTCATCTTCTCTTTCTGAGGGATCATGGGAGGGATTGCGAATTTCCGGGACGCAGTACCCGGGACAATCAAGATCCTATTTGTGAACCCGATGTCACTGAAGGCCGCCGTCCAGGTCCGTTCATAGGTTGCGATTGTCGATGCCGCCAAGAGGCTCAAATGAGCATTATTCAGGGCAATGGCGCTGCTCTTGGTCCGGCTGTGGAAGGTGTTCGATTCGAACAAGGTGTTTACGCAGGGGAGAAGTACACTCGATTCAATGAGGGTCTTGCTCACGAATTGCTTGAATTCGTCCAGACACAGGAGAACCCTCCTATTACCCCCGTTACTCTCATCGAAGAGCCTTACGAGGCCTTCAGCGCTTCCTACGCCCCAGGAAATCTGAAGAGAGCCCCGGTAAAGGGCCTCCTGGAAGAATTCAACCGTCTTCGCGATGGATGTGGATTTCCTGTCATCTGCAGACTCACCCAGGAGAAGACTGAAAAGGCGCGGCTGTGGAGCGAGCTCGCTCTCACAAGTTGCTCGGCCTGAGAGTATGGCGCCCAGACAGGTCAGAAAGCTGAAGTAGAAGAAGGCTGGAGGACTCTCGAGATATTCGCTGTATAGTCTAGCAAAGTCACCAGCCACGCCTATCATGACCTCTTCGGGAAATTCGAGTTCATGCTTGGCCATTTCCTGTTGCAGCTCCTCGGGGATCTCGAGTTCTGTGATAGGATGAGCGAGATTATCACCCATGAGGATAGAGTCTAGGTAGTACGATGCAGCGTCATCGTCCCCTACAGCCTTCAGATAATCATCGAGCCTATTGAATGCCTGGTCTCCATATTTGAAGGTAGCAACCGCCCGGGGCTTGGGGCATTTACCCTGGAGATCGAGAAGGACTCTCTTGACCTTCTCTGTATCGACTGAAGCCCCAAGAAAGGGCAGGAGATAAACATTTTTCCCGGCGCATTCATTCACCCAGGACTTGTCACCATTGCCGGAGAACAAGGCACAGGGTTGATTGAGATTCTTCAGAATCAGGTACTCGCTCTCGTTGAGTGTCAGAAAGATGGAGTTAGGCATAGTGTTGGCCCTTAAAAAATCTTAAATAATTGATCGATGATCTACTTTCCTTTCCATGATGTAATCGTTCGTTTGGCAAGAGATATGCTGTATATGATAAGTCGTATCTTATTGTTTTATTGGTTGTTTTTTCAGCCTGGGGAATGGGGGTATGTCGCTTCATGCTATCAATGGTGAAGGAGTTGCACAATTTCCCTGATCGAGCGGTACCTGGACTGAAGACAACACCGATAATAAGCGCCAGGGCGACAATTGCCATCGCTACATACA
>DAITOA010000038.1:0-31198 GCA_036834365.1 Thermodesulfobacteriota bacterium
GAAAATGACTTCGATGAGTCTCAACAAACTCCATTTACTTTGTGACCATAGATTTGATCTGAGGTCAACGGAGGCCACTTTCAAATCTCATTTGAAAACCTGCCTTTTTCCCCCCGATTGTTAACCATTGTCAAGTTTTTAGAACCCACTTATGACACCATCCTTCAGGGATGTGCGAAATGAGCAGGTTATGTCTTTTGGGGGCCTGCTCTCTTGGGCGCGGTTTCGGTATTTCACCCAGCCCCTACCTCGTAGGCTTGCCCCTGCCCCTGTCACGCCCGGCCTTGTCCTTCCGGACCTTGCTGCGCTCCTTGATGAGCCGGGAGATGTCCTTCTGACGGCGGGTGACCTTCTGTCCTGCCATGCGTGTTTCTCCTCCGCGGGTGGTGAGTCGTCCCGTGCTCAGACACCGAGCAGGACGGACCTGCTCATGGGGATGTGCGGCTCGGCATGGACCCGCAGCCCCGATGCCAGGGCCGCCTCCACCGATTGCCGGAGGGCCGATGCGCTCACGTGGATCACGGGTTCGGCCACGAGGAAGCGGCCGTTCTCCCCGAGGATGCCCCTGACGGCCTGGAAGAACGACGGCCGGTCGGGCACCTCGTGGACCATCCAGAACGCCAGGGCGAAGTCCACGCCGCCCACGATTCCGAGGCTCTCCACCGTGCCCCTGTGGAGGGTGATCCTGTCGGCGAGCCCGTGCTTCCGCGCCCTTTTCCCGACCCGGGCGAGCATCCGTTCCTGGAGGTCCAGGGCGATCACCCGTCCCTCACTGCCCACCATGCGGGCCATTCCCAGGGTGAAGTGCCCCATGCCGCACCCGATGTCCAGGACGGTGCGGCCGGGCAGGACCAGGCCTGC
This sequence comes from Thermodesulfobacteriota bacterium, assembly GCA_036834365.1. Lineage (GTDB taxonomy): Bacteria > Desulfobacterota > Desulfomonilia > UBA1062 > UBA1062 > MWEI01. The sequence goes on from DAITOA010000038.1 coordinate 862, forward strand.
AAGGACCTTCTCGGGTGGATGGATGAGCCGCCTGAACGGGTTGTCGAAGGAGTAGGCGAGCCACCACGGGCAGACATGTTCACCCATGAGCAGCAGTTCACGAAGGCGTTTCATGATGCACCTCCGCAGTGGAAACGAAGCCTAGTCGGCCTCGGTCTCCATGTTGATGAGATATTTCGCCGCCACCGCGTTCACCGAGCACAGGGCCTTTTCACCCTTGAGGTTGGCCCGCAGCGCATCGAGGTCCGACTTCCAGGCGAGGTCTCCCATGGCCAGGAAGGCGACGCTGCCGGGCGTGTAGGTGGTGGAGAGGGTGTTGTCCTTGTAGTAGTAGTGCTGGTCGCACACCTCGGTGGCATAGTCCCGCATGAACGGCGGGATGTCGGTGGGCCTGAACCAGAGCTTGATCTCGCGCTCGGCATCGGCTGCATTGGCCGAGGCGTGGATGAGGTTGTCCACCCGGTCGCCCACCGGCTTCCCCGAGGCGTCCTTGACGGGGACCACGGTTCCCAAAGCGCGGATGCACCCGGGCTTCTGGACACGTGCATCGTGGGCGTTGGTGGGTCCGGCGATGTCCCGGATCTTCTTGATGGCGCCCGGGCCCTGGTAGACGAAGGCGATGACCCTGCGCTTCCAGGGCTCGTCGGGATAGTGGAGCCGGCCTGCAATGTACTCCTGGAGGGACTCGTAGAAGAACTTGCCCCGGTGTTCCTCGTAGTGTTCCTCGGCAAGGATCCTGCTCACCGCGACGATCTTGGCCCCGGCGAAGTGCAGGCCGGTGTGGAACTCGGAGAGCATGGACAGGATGTATCCGGTCAGCGAATTTTTCAGGGCATCGGGCTTGATGAGCACCAGGGTGTTCTCGCGATTCTCTGCAGACATGAATGGACCTCCTTGCCGTGTTGTGCGCTTTGTTTGAAGCGTTGATACAGGCATACTCTTTGCCGTGTCAAGCGAAACATGGGCCGCAGGAGGACACGGGGCGGTCATCCCCCGACGGATGCTTTTGCAGTAGTTTTACCCTTCACGGCTGTATGGACGGTCTCCGGTGGTGTATAGAAACCAGCATGATATCATCCACGATAAAGGCTGCATGGACCATCGTCACCACGGTCATCTACACGGTCATCATCTGCATACCCATCATCCTCGTCGCCCCGTTCAGCCCCCAGGGGAAGGCCACCTACCGTCTCGGGTGGACCTGGGCGTGGCTCCTCATGAAGACGAACCGGGTCAGGATGCAGGTGGAGGGTCTTGAGAAGGTCCTCTGTTCCCGGTCCTACGTGTTCATCGCCAACCATGCGAGCAACCTCGATCCCCCGGCAGTGGCGCTTGCCCTGAAGAACCAGCTGCGGTTCATAGGCAAGAAGTCCCTTGCCCGGGTGCCCCTGTTCGGCAGTGCGGTACGGCTCGCCAGGATGATCCTCATCGACAGGGACGATTCGCATGGGGCGCGCCGGACCATCGACATGGCCATCACCGACCTCAGGGACGGCATCAGCGCCATCTTCTTCGCCGAGGGAACCCGGAGCGTCGACGGACGGCTGCAGGCATTCAAGAAGGGCGGGGTCATGCTGGCACTCAAGGCAAAGCTCCCCATCGTGCCCATCACCATCGTGAACAGTCACCGGCTCCTGCCGAAAAACGCAGTCTCGATCAAGGCCGGTCTCATGAGGATCATCATCGGTGATCCCATCGACACATCGGGCTATGGTGAGCAGGACAGGGACCTGCTCACCGAGCTTGTCCGGTCTGTTATAGGGAGAAACCTGGAGCTCTGCAACCAGGGATAGTCAGTACCGACCGGCGGCCAGGCCCTCCACCCAGTCGAAGAACACCTGGTGGAACTGCTCGACGGCTCCGGCCTGGCAGTGCTCACCCGCTCCGTCGGCCGCCGTGAAGGTGTGCTCCCTGTAGGTCCGGGCCCGGGTGATGTGTTTCCTGAACAGGGCACTGTCGCTCGACGGGATGAGGTGGTCTCGTTCACCCTTGACGATGAGCACGTTGCAGGTGATCTCTTCGGCCACCGGCGCGACGCTGTAATCCCCGGTCTTCACGAGTAGCTCGAAGGGTGTTTGGCCCCCCATGCTCCAGCAACCGTTTGTCAGCGCCCATCGTCTGCCGATGTCCCGGGCCGCCTTGAGACGGGCCAGCCTGTTGAAGACATCCTCGAATCCGAGCCGGAAAAGCCACCTGCCGAGTCCCGGGAGCTGCGCCAGTGCAGCCTCGCGCATGTTGAAAAATCCCCCGAAGCAGGCTGCGGCATCGATGCGTTTGTCCCGCGCTGCGGCCCTTAGTGCCAGCATGCCGCCCATGCTGACGCCCAGGATCACCTTCCTGCGCTTTGCCAGCTCAGGTGCTTCCCACTCGGCATAGTCCAGGAGCATCTTCAGGGGTTTCTCCCATTCGTGGGTGAACTTCACGCCGTATTCCCTGAGCATGTGGGACTGTCCCGGACCCTCGAACATGATGCAGGGGCAGCCCCGTTCCCGGGCGGCTTTCCCGATCCAGAAGAACAGCTCCTCAAGGGTGGAGTCATACCCGCCGCAGGCAAGGATGAGCGGCTTGTCATCGTCTCCGGGGAGATAGTACGCATGCAGGGAGACCCGATCATAGGGGATCTTCCAGAGCTTGTGGGGGATCTTCAGGACCTGGAGCGCCCTGACGAAGGTACCGGAACTCCGGCGGTACGCCTCCAGGCGCCTGGGATCGGAGGGGGACAGAAAGAACTCGCTTGCACGGTAATAGTTCGAGGCCCGCAGGAGGTCCATGCCCCTGCTCACCGCGTCGCCTTCGGCCACGGACATCTTCTCACACTTCTCGCCAAAGGCATGCCATGACGCGTACCAGCTCTCGGCATCCTCGTCGCGGATCCTCCGGATCGCCTCCAGGCACTCGCCCGGATTCGCCCCGGAGGCGACCGAGTGGCCCATGGTCCTCAACGCCTGGTAGTGGAACGCCTGGGAACGGAACAGCCGTGAGCCGGATCCTGTATGGTGCATAAGCCCTCCCCATGAATACAATCAATGACCCAGTGTACCATGAGTAGGGGTTTCGATTCAAAGGAAGATGGGGGACGCAGGGTCAGATGCCGGTATTTCCCGAATGTTCTTCTATGATCCGGTCCTTGTCCTGCCAGAGGTCGCATACCCAGGACTGGAACTCTTCGCGGAAATTCCTGTCGTTCTCGTAGTCGCCGTCCAGGAACTCCAGTGGCACCTCCATCTTTCTCACCCGCACCGTTATCTTCGCGATACGCCCGCACAGGTAGTCCCAGAAGGTGAACAAACGGTGGGGGTAGATGATGGTGACATCGATGATGTCCCTGATCCTGCCCTCCATGGCGGCCAGGGCGAAGGCGAATCCGCCGGCCCTGGGACGCAGGAGGTGACGGTACGGAGATTCCTGCCTGGTATGCTTTTCCCTGGTGAACCGGGTTCCCTCGATGAAGTTCAGGATGGACACCGGTGTGTGGTGGTAATGTTCGCACGCCCTCCGGGTCGTCTCCAGATCCTTTCCCTTCATGTGGGGGTTCTTCTCCAGGAACTCGCGGGAGAAGCGCTCCATGAAGGGGTAGTCCAAGGCCCACCATGAGGTCCCGAGCAGCGGGACCCAGAAGAGCTGTTTTTTCAAGAAGAACTTGAAGAACGGGATGCGCCCGTTGAAGGTGATGAGCAGGACCAGGATGTCGGCCCATGACTGGTGGTTGCAGTTGAGGAAGTACCACTGCCTGGTGCTGAGCCCTTCCAATCCACTGATGTCGTACACGGTGTCCTGAGTGAGCCGCAGTGCGGCGAGGATACCCCAGATCCAGCATTTCACGGTGTCCATGAGCAGGCGTGCGCAGGTGACCTGCCAGCGGTAGCTCCTGACGATCAGCTTCGTCAGGGCGAGCAGGTGGACGGGGATCGCCCAGATCATGGTATTGACGGTCATGAGGGTGATGGCAATGACTCCCCGGAGGGCGGGGGGCAGGTGCGGTATCATGGCCGTATCCTTTCTGACGACAGAATATCACGGCCCATGGCCTTCCGTCCAGGGGGACGTTCCGGCCGGGAAAGGCCATCTCCGGATGTCCCTCTACAGGACGGGCCGTCCATTGCGGTGCTCTTCGATGAGCGCATCCTTGTCCTGCCAGAGATCGCACACCCATGTCTGGAGACGGTCCCTGAACGCATCGTCGTTCTGGTAGTCGCCGGTGAGCGTATCCACCGACACGGGCAGCTTTTTTGCGATCACCTTGATCCTGCCGATGCGGCCGCAGATGAAGTCCCAGAAGGAGAGACCCCGTTCGGAATAGATGATGGTCACATCCAGGATGCTTCCTATCTTCCCGTCCATGGCGGCCAGGGCGAAGGCGAAGCCCCCGGCCTTGGGCTTCAGGAGGTGGCGGTACGGGGATTCCTGCCTCGCGTGCTTCTCCGGGGTGAACCGGGTCCCCTCCATGAAGTTGAGGATGGACACCGGGGTGTGGCGGTAGCGCTCGCAGACCCTCCTCGTGGTCTCCATGTCCTTGCCCTTCATGTGGGGATTCCTCTCCAGGAAACTCTTGGAGAAGCGCTCCATGAAGGGGAAGTCCAGGACCCACCAGCAGATGCCCAGCAGGGGAACCCAGAAGAGCTCCTTCTTGAGGAAGAACTTGAAGAACGGGATATGCCCGGTGAAGGCATAGAACAGCACCAGGATATCGGCCCATGACTGGTGGTTGCAGTTGACGAAGTACCATTGGCGTCTGCTGAGTCCTTCCAGACCGTAAATCTCGTAGACGGTGGGCTGGGTGAGCTTCAGGACGGCAATTATCCCCCTGATCCAGCAGTTGCCGGCTCGGATGGTGATGTGGGTACAGACCCGGTGCCATGCCTCGTTCTTTACAATGACCTTCGTCAGGGCCAGGACATGGAACGGTATGGCCCAGAAGATGGTGTTCAGGACCATGAGCGATATGGATATGATTCCCCGTGCCGTTGCCGGAAGGAAACTCAGCATAGTTAAGAAACCTCTCATGTGATGTTGGAATATTACAGGCCGGAAAAGGGGACGCTCATGGTACGGCGCTCCGGTCTCCCGGCACACCCTGATCGAGGGAGACTCTAGGCTTATTCGGGGGGAAAAGCAATCGCCCTGGGACCACAACCAGCCGGTTTTACAGTTATTTTACATCATGGATGGGGGTTTTCCCTCGGAGAGAAGGGGTATATATTCCCCTCAGTCGGCCAGATCCACGATCTCCCTGAACAGGGGCATGATTTCTCTCCTGCCGAGGTTCTTCAGGGGGTTTGATCCGATGATCCGCCAGATCCTCTCACCTTTTTCAGCGACCCCGGACAGGTGGCCGGACAGCCCTGGGGCAGGGCAGGGATGCCGGGAGCGGAGGACCTCATCGGCCTGATGGAGCGCCAAAGAAAGGTGCCGCCTATCTCGCACGGGTTCCAGGACGGACAGGCCGGTTATCATGGAGTTGTCGCGGCCGTCGAAGGTTGTTCGGTAGTCATCCTTGTACAGGACCACGGTCCTGCCCGCAGCGAAGGCGATGCCCGCCTCCGCCACGGCCCCCTCGTCCGGCACCCTGCCGTTCATGTTGAGGACGAAGGCGTCGCAGCGTCTGACGATCTGGAAGACATCCAGGGCGAAGACGGCCCGGTCGATCCTTTCACGCATGCCCAGGATGTCGGCGCTCAGCGGTGTGTTCAGGAACGGCATGACGAACCGCTCGAGGCCGTCACGGTGGGGAAGGAACGTGTCGAATCCCGCCTCCTCCAGCACGCCGGCGATGGCGTTCATGGAGGCGATCTCTTCGGGGCAGAACAGGGGCCCGGAGCAGTAGACAGCCTTCACCATGCCGGGACGACCTCCTTCACGTCAGGCCCTTCCTCCTCCGCTTCTCAGGCCCAGCAGCACGAGGATGGTCCCTGCAAACAGCGACAGGGCGAGGGTCACGGAGAGGATGCCGATGATGACCTCCTGCACGGGAGTGCCCCGGTGTCCCAGGGCCGCCATGGGCATCATGGACGATCCCGCGGCCCAGGCCGCCCCCAGCAGGGGATTGGCCCAGTTGGCGAAGGCGCCGTACGCCAGGAGCCAGAAGGCCGCCTTCATCGTGCCCGTCCCGAGGCTCAGCCTGGGCCAGATGAGGCCCATGACCATGAGCAGCATGCCGCTCATCACCCCTTCCATATGACTGGCAAGGGCCATCCGGGGGTTTGCCAGGTCCTGGACGGCCAGGCCCGTGACGAGACCCAGCAGGAGCAGGACAACGCCCAGGCGGATGAGGTTGTGCGACAGCCGACGAACCAGGTCAGGTGGGGTCACGACGGTGTCGTTCATTTTTTCTCAAGCTCCTGCCAGTTCTTGTTCGACTCGACATTGGGGTTGTAGCCCGGGCTGTCGGTGAGGATGTACTCCCCGCTCGCATTGGTCCATACATGGTCGTACCCGCCTGGCAGTTCGACGTCGGAGCCCTCGATGGGATTGACGTAGTGCTCGGTGTCCCGCACGTATTCGCTGAAGTTCTCCCCGATGCGGTCATAGACCTTCTGCCGGTCGTTGTACGACCGCATCATGGAGTCGCTGATCTCGTTGCTCGTGCGGCTGATGTAGCGGCTCAGCTCGCCGATGGAGCGGATCTGGCGGATCTGTGCCTGGATGAGGGCTTCCACGAGCTGGTTGTATCTGCTGAACCACTGCGGGTTCACTCTGAAGGAGTCGATCATGGACTGGAACTGTGGAGCGGCCTTGTCGAGCTTCCCCTTTTCGGCCTTGAAGGAGAAGATGTAGTCCACGTACCAGTTCGTGTTCGTGATGACCCCCTGCATGCCCTGCATGGAGAACGAGAAGCCTTCCACCACGGCGAAGATCTCCTCCTCCATGGGCACGCCTGCTGCTGTATACTCGATGCGTACCTTGGCCGCATCGCCGAAGGTCTGCACGCCGGGCTGGGGTGCACCGGCATGCAGCGCCCTGGCAAGTTCGGGGAGGTTTCTGGTATTAACCACCTTGAGATTTGTCATCTTGCCCCTGAATCGTGGGACGACGATGGCGGTGAGGGCTTCGGCGGGTCCGGCAACCGGCCTCACCTCGGCACCGAAGTACCGGGACCCTATGGGGAAGGTGGCCAGCAGCATCTGGTTGTCGGTCCAGAACATGGCCTGGTTGGGGAAGACCTCGAGCTCCTCGGACCCCGAGGGGTTCCTCACCGTGAAGCGCGCGGTGGCGGGCATGCCCGGGTTGTCGAGGACCCAGTCAACACCCCCCGAGAACCGCCATCCCGCCGGGATGAGCAGGCTGAAGGCCTCGCAGCCGATGCCCTTGGCGTCCACATAGCTGAACTTCTTCAGCCGCACGGCATCGGCGGCCTGCGAAGAATCCTGTTCCTTGACGGCCCGGGCTGTCTGGCCGGGGTCATGGCCGGCATCGGGTTTCTGGCAGAACACCAGGCACAGACAGGCCGCAAGCACGAACGCAGGTATGAGGGGTTTCCTCAGCTTCATCACAGCACCTCGGAGGGTTGAAGTGACCGACATATCTGTCATCCCGACCTTCTCCCGTCAGGGGCGGTCAAGGTACCGAGCCCTAATCCTCGGGCGGCAGGTCCATCCCCGGGGGCATCATGCCCTTGGGCATGCCTGCGGGCATCTTGGGCATCTGGAACTTCTTGGGCGTCTCGGTAATCTGGGTCTTGGCGCCCTTGCCATACCCAAGGAGCTGCATCTCGAAGTCCCTGCCCTTGGACTTGACGATGCCATAGGGGGAAACCTTCTCCGAGATCCATGAATCCACCACATCCTTGTCGAACTGGTACTGGAAGTGCCGTGCCGTGAAGGTGCCGGCCGGAACCGTGATCTTCTCCATGCCCTTGTCGATCATCTTGCCGGCGGGTCCCTTGGAGCCCGGCTTGGAACCCGGCTGCGGGCGGCCTTCCATGACCGGCATCTCCATGGCCTGTTCCTTGCCCTGTTTCACGATCATGCGCTTGACGCTCTTCTCGTCGTCCGGGTCCCCGGTCACGAGCATCTTCATGACGCTCAGCCCGCGCGGGGTGTCGGTCACGGTCTCGTACCAGTACGAGCTTCCCTCCTTGCCCACGACGGCCATCTTCATCTTGGTCTGCTCCTGGCCGGCACCCTTCATCTGGTACTCGGACCAGGCGCCCACCACGGGCTTGAACTCGCCCCGGAACCTTGGTCCCGGCCCGCCCTTTCCCCACTGGGCAAAGGCGGCCTGGGTGAAGGCGAACAGGAAGATGACGGATAAAGCAAGTATCTTTCTCATGGATCCCTCCCTCGAATATGCAATGACGGCTGGGCGGAAAGGGTAGATCAACGAAGCAGTGCATCCCGCCTTGAGTATTATGATTGTTGAGGAATGAAGATGCAAGCCCCTTTTCTGGGGTGGCCTCCTCCGGGTTGATGGGGGTGAAACGGCGATTAACTGCCTAGGTCCGTCGAGGGGGAAATGCTCCGGAAAGAGCGGACCGGTACCTGAGAGGAGTTGCTCCGTCCCGACAGGAGTCAGTGCCCCGCCCGACGATGAAGTGCAACCCTTACGGGCTCAGTCCGATATCTTCACTCGCCAGCCGAAGGGATCCGGCTTGTCTCCGTACTGTATCTGCAGGATCTCGTTATAGAGGCGTTCCGTCAGAGTCCCTGTCTTGCCGCCGTTGATGACGTGCTCTTTCCCCTGATAGTAGATCTGGCCGATGGGGGAGACAATGGCCGCCGTACCCGATGCGAAGGCCTCTTTCACTGTCCCGGAAGCAATCCCGGATATAATCTCGTCCATGGCCGGTGCCCGTTCCGTCACCTTCACGCCCCAGCTCCGCGCCAGCCGGATGACGGAATCCCGGGTGATTCCGGGGAGAATCGAACCCGAGAGCGGCGGTGTGAGAAGTTCATCGCCGATTACGAAAAAGGCATTGCTCGTCCCCACCTCTTCCACATATTTCCGCTCAATGGCATCCAGCCAGAGGACCTGGGTATACCCCATGTCCTTGGCCTGCTGGCTGGCATAGAGGCTGGCGGCATAGTTCCCCGCATTCTTGCAGTTTCCGACACCGCCGCGGACGGCGCGGACGTATTCCTCGCTGACGTAGATCTTGGTAGGGCTGAATCCCTCCGGATAGTAAGCCCCGACGGGACCGACAATGATGAAGAAGAGATACTGGTTCGATGGGTGAACCCCCAGGGCCGGCTCCGTGGCGATCATGGTCGGGCGGATATACAGGGATGTCCCGGCGCCGCGGGGGATCCAGTCCTTTTCCAGAAGGACGAGCTTTTTCATGCTTTCCATGAACAGCTCCGGATCGATGGTGGCCATGCAGAGGCGCTCTGCCGAGGCATTCATCCGCTTGATGTTTTCCATGGGCCGGAACAGGTAGATGCTTCCGTCCTTTCCCCGATAGGCCTTCAGACCCTCGAAGATTTGCTGGCCGTAGTGGAGGTTCATGGACGTGGGGTCAAGGACGATCGGACCGTAGGGGACTATGACGGGTTCATACCATCCCTTGCCGTCCATGTACTTCACCGTAAACATATGATCCGTGAAGATCTGACCGAAGCCCAGCTTGGATTCATCCGACGGTTTTGCCTTCAACTTGTCCGGCGCACATGTGGTGATATTAATATCCATAACAATCGTCCCCTATGAGTTTTCAGTCCCTGATTCCATACTTCCGTACCATTATATGATCCATCGATCAAGATTTCTGTTGCGATCGCTAAGATCCGGCAGGGCCGGAACTTTCTTCGATAGATGTTCGTGATGCGACTCTCCCGGAAATATATGTTCTCTGATCAAGGTCCCTGAAAGACGCCACGGAGTGAGAGTATATGCTCTCTTCGCGCACGACAAGTCAGGATTGATATCGGCGAACTTTCGGGCTAAGGAGATAAGAATCCTTGGCGTGCGGAATACGTACGGGATGTCATGCGCACGGTCCGGAATGTTCCCGGATAAGACGTTAGAGGCGGTGTGCCAGACTCAGGATATAACCCACATGACAGGAGAACGATATGAAGATTGCGCTGCCTTCGAGAGGCGACATGGTAGATGGCCATTTTGGACATTGTGAGCATTTCACCGTGGTCACGGTTGACGATCAGAATAAGATCGTGAATCAGGAAATCGTCCAACCGCCCGTGGGCTGCGGATGCAAGTCCAATATCGTGGGGACCCTCGCGGGCATGGGCGTCACGGTGATGCTTGCCGGGAACATGGGGGCCGGTGCGGTCAACGTGCTGGCCTCCCACGGGATCGACGTCGTCCGCGGGTGCAGCGGCAACGTGCGCACGGTGGTCGAGAAATGGCTCAACGGTTCTCTGCGCGACTCGGGAATGGCATGTGCCGCCCACGACGGATGCGGGGGGCACAACCATTAACAGGGAGACATCCCTTCAAGGAAGGCACGCGAGGAGGAACACGATGGGCACGAGAGACACCCGGCTGAAGACCGAGTCACTGCTGCTGCACGGCGGCCAGGAGCCCGATCCCGCCACTGGAGCCAGGGCAGTTCCCATCTACCAGACCACGTCCTACCGGTTCCGGGACGCGCAGCATGCCGCGGATCTCTTTGCCCTGAAGGAGCCTGGCAACATCTACACCCGGCTCATGAACCCCACCACGGACGTGCTGGAGAAGCGCATGGCCCTTGCGGACGGAGGCATCGGCGCCCTGGCGGTTTCCAGTGGGCAGTCCGCCATCACCCTCGCCATCATGAACATCGCCGAAGCAGGCGACGAGATCGTGTCCATGGACAACCTCTACGGGGGCACCTACAACCTCTTCCGCCACACCTTCGCCCGCATGGGCATCACGGTGAGGTTCGCATCCTCCGGCGACCTCGAGGCCTTGAGAGGGGCCATCGGCCCGAAGACGAAGGCAGTCTATGCCGAATCCATCGGCAACCCCAAGCTCGATGTCACCGACCTCGAAGCGGTGGCCGCCATCGCACATGACGCCGGCCTGCCCTTCATCCTGGACAACACCGTGAGCCCATACCTGCTCAGACCCTTTGATTACGGGGTGGACATCACCGTGTACTCGGCCACGAAGTTCATCGGAGGCCACGGCACCTCCATAGGCGGCATCATCGTGGACTCAGGTCGGTTCGACTGGTCCTCGGGCCGGTTCCCGCTCATCTCCGAGCCCGACGAGAGCTACCACGGGCTCAACTTCCTGGATGCCTTCGGACCCCAGGCCTACATCGTCAAGGCCCGCGTTACCCTGCTGCGGGATCTGGGCCCGGCCCTGAGCCCGTTCAACGCCTTCCTGTTCCTGCAGGGCCTGGAGACGCTCCACCTGCGGATGCCGAGGCATGCGGAAAACGCCCTGGCCGTTGCCGGATTCCTGGAGAGGCATCCCGTGGTGTCCTGGGTCAACTACCCCGGGCTTCAGTCCAGCCCCGAGTATGAAAAGGCCGGGAAGTACCTGCCGAAGGGGGCGGGGGCCATCGTCGGGTTCGGCATCAGGGGCGGACTGGAGGCGGGCAGGAGGTTCATCGAGGGCCTCGAGCTCGTCTCCCACCTCGCCAACATAGGGGACGCCAAGACTCTGGCCATTCACCCAGCCACCACCACGCACCAGCAGCTCTCGCCCGAGGAGCAGCTCGCCACAGGCGTTACTCCTGATTTCATCCGGCTCTCCATCGGCATCGAGCATGTGGACGACATCATCGCGGATATCGGACAGGCGCTTGCCGGGACCTGACGGAGTTCGAAAGGCACGTGCGTCCTCTCTTCATCTCGGCAGGGGATGATGCAATGAACCGGGAGATCCCTTTCCCCGGTGTCGAGGGGGAGGGATCTCCCGAAGATATGCGTTCTGATGCGCGCGGTGCTCAGTAGTTCCAGCCGAAGAATCCGAAGGCCAGCACGTTCATGATGACAGGCACCGCATAGATGAAGACCAGGATGCTGATCTTGGCCTTCATGGTCTTGCGCGTGATCACCCAGATGGCGGCGCAGAAGAAGTGGAAGTACCCGATGAGGAAGATGAGCGGGATGCCCCCCGGCGACAGGTACCAGAAGGGATACTCCCAGACGAGGTGGCCGCCAATGTTCAGCAGGCACTCCACGAAGACGCAGAAGGCCGAATAGCCGATGGCCCAGAACCACATCTCGGGAAGGCCCAGGACCTTCACCTTCCTGTCCACGGTCAGCGTGTTGTAGAAGATGATGCCCACGATGGCGAACATGAACATGATCTCGATGTTCCACCCCACCATGGTGCGCAGGGCCGTATCGCCCGGTGTGGTCCAGAAGGCGCTGCGCTGGGTGAAGTGCAGCACCCAGCCGTTCCAGGTCTCGTTGAAGAAGTCCACCCCGAAGATGGTGACGCCCGCGAAGACCGCGTTCCAGTTGCCCGTCTCCTTGGCCAGCTTCATCTCCTTGGTGTAGATGTAGAACACGATGGCCAGCAGCGGGATGACGTACCACTTGATCATGGTCAGGTCCCTGAGTCCGTTGAGTGCCTGCAGTGTAGCCTCTGTCATAGATAACCCTCCTCTGTATGGTCTTTATTCCATGCCCCAATGGGCAATCATGCACTCGGCTCCTGAGGGTTCGTGCAGATCCCCCGCAGGATGATCTTCATGCCCTCGTCATACATGCGCGCAGCGGAGACCCCTTCGGACTTCACATACCTCTTGATGAGGAACATGATGTAGATGGAAAAGAAGAGCTCGGCGGTGTGGTCCACGTCCACCGGATGGAAGCGTCCCTCGGCGATGCCCTGGGACAGGATGTTCTTCACGAGCTGCATGGCGCCGAGGTTGATCTCGGAGAAGCGGTCCTCCCGGGGTGTCAGCGTGAAGATGCCGGGGTCCTTGATGAGGATCGAGCGCAGGTCATCGTGATCCACGAGGTATTCGAAGGACAGCCTCGCCATGACCGAGAATTTTTCCACCACATCACCTTCACGTGCCACCGCCTCGGCCACGGTTTCCCTCCACTGCTGCAGCGCGCTGCTGACGGTCTTTTCATAGAGGTCCCGCTTGCCGGATACGTAGAAATAGATATTCCCCTTGGACATGCCCGTCTCCGCGGCCACATCCTCCATTGTGGTCTTCTGGTACCCGAAGCGGGCGAACAGCTTCAGGGCGGCGTGAAAGATATCGTTCTGCTTATGGTCCTTCTTCATGGCATTGATGAAAAATTGAATAATTGATTCATATAGTCAATTAGTCGAAATCCTTTCCCGTGTCAACCGTGATCCGATCTGCCCGGGGATATTCGGTTATTTGAAGATAAGGCAAGGTCTGCTACAATGAGACCGGGCCTGGACACGAACATCATGGTATCTTCTTCCACGAACGCTCCGGGGCGCGCCGCGACAGGCGCTGTCACATTTCAGGCAGGGAGAAAGGGATAGTCCATGGACAATCGCGACCTGATGGGTTTTGCCAGGGATCGGCTCAGGGGGAAATGGGGTGTTGCGGCGGCAACGTTCCTCGTCTACATGGTGCTGTCGTTCGTGCTCAACGCCATTCCGGTCATCGGATGGATCGGCAGCTTCCTCATCGCAGGCCCCCTGCTGGCGGGGCTGCATATCTTCTCCCTTTCCGTCGTCCGGGACCGGGTCATCGCAACCGGGCAGCTCTTCGAGGGTTTCTCTTTCTTCGCCAACGGCCTGGTGGCCTATATCCTGACCACGATCTTCATCCTGCTGTGGAGCCTGCTGCTCTTCGTGCCGGGCGTCATGGCGGCCTTCTCCTACTCCATGACCTTCTTCATCCTTGCCGACAACCGGGATCTCGACGGGCTGGAGGCCATAAGGAGGAGCAAGGCCATGATGTACGGCCACCGGTGGAGGCTGTGCTGCCTGGTGGGGAGGTTCACCTGGTGGATACTGCTGGGCATCATCACCTGCGGGATAGGGTTCATCTGGGTGGGCCCTTACCTCATGGTGAGCGTGGCGCGGTTCTATGAAGAGCTCGGCGGAACCACGCGGGATGGACGGCAGCCATACAGCGAGCTGACGCCGGCCGGGTAGAGCAGGGCCTCTCTTGATCGGGAAGGTGAGGAAGCCCCGATCATAGGATCCTCTGCCTAGAAGATTTTTGCATAATCCCGCTGCCGCTCCTGGAGCATGCGTCTTCCCGCATCGGAGGGGCTTTCCGGTATGTCCTCTTCCGGGCCGTTCCGCCTCACCAGCTTCAGGCTCTGGGTCGGACATTTGTGCGCGCAAACCCCGCAGCCGATGCATTGGTCCGGGTCATAGACCACCTCTTTTTTCTCACGATTCTTCCTGTTCTCATCACCCGGTGGATCCGTGTGTCCGGTTTGCTTTATGGCGCCCACGGGGCAGCGCTTCTCACACAGGCCGCAAGCCTTGCAGGTCCCGGGGTCGTGCTCGATGCAGTAATTGGACCGCTGGTGTCCGCGCGGGTTCGGCGGGGCGATGGCAATGCTTTCCAGGAACAGGCAGCAGCAGGAGCAGCAGTTGCAGATCGTATCCATCTTCGATCTGTAGTTGCTGATGCCGTGCACCAGTCCTGCATCCGCGGCGTTCCTGAGGATCTCCCTGGTCTGCTCCCTGGAGATCTCTTTACCCATCCCGTACTTCACGATATAACGGCCCAGCGGTCCGAAATGCAGGCAGTTCATCGTCTCGTGCCTGCACGATGCAAAGTCGGGGTCCAGGTTGTGGCGGTGCCTGCAGGCGCAGGTGGAAACGGTGTGGTAGTCCTCCAGCTCCACGAATGCCATGACGTCCTCATAGGGCAGGATCTGCCGCGTATCCCTGATGGTCTTCTCGATGGGAATGGCGCGGAGGCCTTTGGTCTGATGTCCCAGGAAGTCCGCACCCATGTGTTGGATATAGTACCGGTTTGCGAGCGGGGCATATGCCCTGTTCCATTCGTCGTCCACCCCTGCCCAACCGGGCATGCGGTAGCTCCCGAACACGGAGTCGTTCAGGCAATAGCGCACGGAGGACTTGCCCTGGGCTTCGTAGAGGAGACCCCTCCTCAGGAGCGGCGCCATCCTGGCGGTCAGCTCGTCCATGGAAAGGCCCATGCGGTCGGAGAGCTGTTCCAGGGTGTGGGGCAGGAACGGGAAGCGGGAAAGGAACCGGGCATCTTCCGGTGTGCACGATGCCTTGATCATGAGCAGGAACAGGTCGGACGGAGGTGCATCGAAGATCCAGGTGCGGTATCGTTCGATCAGCATTCTGTATGACGAATCATCTTGCATGAGTGCTCCCCTGCATAGTCATGTTCATGGAAGAATGAAGCGGTTCATGGTCTACCGGCCGGCCGGGCATGCTGCCATGCACCTGAAGCAGCGGTACTCGAACACCATAGAGCATGCATGGTAGAGGCTCATGACGGCAGGGTCCCTGATGAGCGCCTTCTTCCGGTCGGGATCCGCCTTGAGAAACTTACTCAGGAAGCCCATGAACCCGCCTATGCCATTGGGCTGCGACACCCCGAGGCATTTGAGCTGGTCCGTCCTGCCCTCCTCGTCGAGCGCCCCTGCCGGGCATGCCTCCACGCACAGCCCGCACCCGTTGCAGAGGTCATCGGTTATGGGAGGGTCAGATTCCAGGGGGAGTTCCGTGAGAACGGCGGAGTAGAGGAGCCGGGTCCCGAACCGGGGGTTGATCACCAGGTTGTGGCGGCCGAACACCCCCAGCCCGGCGGCCACGGCTGCATGCCGCAGCGACACGTCGGCGAACAGACCCATGGACGGAGGCATCATGTCCAAAGGATACGAGACGAGTACCGGAGCCGCCTTGACCCGGAACGTGTCCTCCACGAACCGGGAGATCAGGTAGCCGTTCTTCTTGTTCAGGTCTATGTTCCCCAGTCGCGCGGATATGCCGGCGCGCACGTTGGCGCTTTCCACCGCGCCGTCGATCTCGCGGTATCCCAGCACGATCATGGACCGGACGCCGGGGAGCATGGTCTTCGGGTCGGCGGACCGCTCCGAGCGGTAATCGTCGATGGAGGCGAATCCGACTGCGTCGGCGCCGAGGTCACGACAGTACTGGCGGATGGTTTCCTTGTCCATGGAGTCTCCTTCTCTTTTTAAATCATACCAAACGGTATATTTTAGCGGAAAAAATTATCTCCTCAGCTTGTTGTTGACCGTGTCGATGATGAACGCCACATTCCTCTCCAGGTGGACCCTCGATCCCATGACCTTGGAGAGCATGATGCCGCCCTCGATGAGGGACACGAAGAGGGTGGCGTATGCCACGGGGTCTATGGCCTTCCTGATCTCCCTTTTCTCGATACCGCTCCGGATGATCGAGCTGATCGTGCCCATCCAGACATCCAGCCACCTGATCACCACGTCACGCAGGGGGAGGCCGGTGTTGTCCGAGTCCACCGCGGCGTTGAGGATGGGGCATCCTCCCTGCTGCGAGATGGTGGCGAAGAAATCACGGTAGAACCCGGCGAACGCGATGAGCTTGTCGCAGGAGTTCTTCTGAGGGGTCACGGCCTCCGAGATCAGGTTCGATATCCTGGAGATGTTGTATTCGAGCGCCTCAAGCGCAATCTCGTCCTTGTTCGTAAAGTTTCCGTACAGGGCCCCCTTGGTGAGGCCCGTAGCATCGGTCAGCAGGGCCATGGACGTGCCCTCGTAGCCGTACTTGTTGAAGATGGGGGCCGCCTTCTCGATGATATGCTGTCGCGTCAGGTCTGCCTTGCTCATGATCGCTTCCTAAAATATACCAATCGGTATATTTGTCAAGACAAAGAACTTCCCTCTTTCTCATCGTGACGCATGAGGTATCAACGAACGGACACCTTTTACCAGGTATCGATGAACGGGCGCTTCTTGCCCTGTGCCCTCTCAGGTTTCGGCACCGACTTCAGGCCCTGCATGATCCACCTCCTGGTTTCGGCGGGGTCGATCACGCCGTCGATCTCCAGGTAGGACGCCATGTTGATGCCCTTGCCGTGCTCATAGAACATGGCCACTGCCTGCTGGAAGGTCTGCTCCCGCTTGATCGGGTCCTCGATGGCCGCCAGCTCCCTCTTCATGGCCAGGCGTACCGCGCCTTCCAGGCCCATGCCGCCGAACTCCCCGGTGGGCCACGACACGGTGAAGAACGGCGCATGGAAGTACCCGCCCGCCACGCTCATGGCGCCCAGGCCGTACCCCTTGCGCAGCACCACGGCGAAAAGCGGTACGCTCAAGGCGGCCGTGGTGACGAAGAGCCGGGAGATGTGCCGCACGAGCGCGGTCTTTTCCGCCTCGGGCCCCACCATGAAGCCGGGGGTGTCGCACAGGGAAACGACGGGCAGGTCGTATGCGTCGCAGAGCTGCAGGAAGCGGGCCGCCTTATCCGCAGCGTCCGCATCGATGGCCCCGCCCAGGTGCCACGGGTTGTTGGCGATGAGCCCCATGGGCCTGCCCTCGATGCGGATGAGCGCCGTGAAGAAGCCGATGCCGAATTCCCTGCGCAACTCCAGGACGCTACCGGTATCCGCCATGGCCTCGATGACGGTGCGGACGTCGTAGGCGCGCTTGCGGTTCTCCGGGATGAGTGACCGGAGACTCCGCTGGTCGCTGCAGGTCCAGTCATGAAGCGTGCCCTGGAAGTAGGAGAGGTACTTTTTCGCAGCTAAGACCGCTGCTGCCTCGTCGGCAACCCGGATGTCCACCACCCCGTTGGGCGACTGCACGCCGATGGGGCCGATCTCGTCCGGGGAGCACACGCCGAGCCCCCCGCCCTCGATCATGGCCGGCCCGCCCATGCCGATGTTGGAGTATTCCGTGGCAATGATCACGTCGCTGCAGCCGAGCAGGGCGGCGTTGCCCGCGAAGCACCGGCCCGAGACGATGCCCACGATCGGAGCAAGCCCGCTCATGCAGGCGAACGAATGGAAGCTCGCCAGGTCGAGCCCGGCCACCCAGGGGATGTCCGTGTCGCTGGGCCGTCCTCCGCCTCCCTCGGCAAACAGGACCATGGGAAGGCTCCATTGCTTAGCCAGGTGCAGCATCCGGTCGATCTTCTTGTGGTTCATCCCCCCCTGGGTGCCGGCGAAGACGGTGAAGTCGTAGGCGAGCACCATGGTGCGGGCCTTTTCCTCGTCGAAGAGCTTTCCGTTCACCGAGCCGACGCCGGCGATGAGCCCGTCGGCCGGGCTGACCCGAACGAGGTCCGGCACGGACAGGCGCCGGCGCTGCGCGGCCAGTGCCAGGGCGCCGTACTCGATGAAGCTGCCGGGGTCCAGCAGATCCGCGACGTTTTCACGGGCGGTCCTCTGGCCGGTCTTCCGGCGCCTCTCCACCGCATCTGGACGGGCCTCATCCAGGGTCGCCCCGTGGCGTGCACGGACCTCGGCGAGGTCTGCACGGATGGCGTCGAGGTCCGTGGATTCCAGGGACTCGTCCCCGATGTCCTCGACCTCCATGGGTTCGATGAACGCCAGAGGCTGGCCCTCGGCCACCGTGTCGCCCTGGCTGACCGTGATGAGCCTCACCAAGCCTCCTTCCTTGGCGCAGACATGGTGCTCCATCTTCATGGCGTCGAGCCAGACCAGGGTCTGGCCTGCCCGTACGACCTCTCCCTCGGCCGCGGCGATACCCACCACGCTGCCTGCCATGGGGGACGGCACCGGAACCGTCCCCGGAGGGACAGAGAGGGCCGATGCTACAACCGCGTCCAGGGCGGCATCGAGGATGCCGCCGAAGAAGAGCTTCCGGTGGCCCGATTCCGGAACTGCGATGAGGGCTTCGATGTTGTCCTCGGTGAATCGGGTGTACACCTCATTGGCAACGACCTCGGGCATCTGCAGCAGGTTCTGAAGCAGGCCGATATTGGTCTCCACACCGTCTATGCGGAACTCGCACAGCGCACGATAGGCCTTGCGGACGACATCGCCGTAATCGGCTGAGCTCGAATATGCGATGAGCTTGGCGAGCAGCGAGTCGAAGCTCGAACTTGCCGCATATCCGGCATAGCCGAAGGTATCCACCCTCAGACCCGGTCCGGACGGCGGCTCGAAGGCGGTGATCCGCCCCGTGGAGGGGACGACGTTGCCGCCGGCGTCCAGGGACTCCAGGTTGATGCGGAGCTGGATGGCATAACCGACCGGCTCCGGGATCTCCGCCTGCTCCAGGCCCAGCGATGCGATGGAGTCGCCCGAGGCGAGGCAGAGCTGGATTTTCACCAGGTCGAGGCCGGTCACCTCCTCGGTGACGGTGTGTTCGACCTGGAGGCGGGGGTTGACCTCCATGAAGGCGAAGCGGGGATGCTCTCCTGGCATGGACGCATCCACGAGGAACTCGAAGGTGCCCAGGCCGCGGTAGTTCACCTCCTGCGCCAGGCGGACCGCCGCGTCGAGAAGCTCCTTTCTGGGTTCCGGTGCCAGCGAGGGGCACGGGGCGATCTCCACGAGCTTCTGGTGGCGGCGCTGGAGCGAGCATTCGCGCTCCCCCAGGTGGCTCACGCCTCCGGCCCCGTCACCGATGATCTGCACCTCGATATGCCGCGCCCGGGGGAGAAACTCCTCTGCATAGACATCGCCGTTTCCGAAGGCGGAACGAGCCTCGGAGACACAGCGGGCGTATTCCTTCTCGATGTCTTCCGCGTGGCGGACCGCCCGCATCCCGCGACCCCCGCCGCCGGAGACGGCCTTGATCATGATGCGGGCGTTCTTTCCCAGCGACGCGAAGAAGGCCTTTGCCTCATCGAGAGATGTCCCTGCGGGGGTACCGGGCAGCACCGGTATGCCGAGCTGACCGGCGAGGGACCGCGCCCGTGCCTTGTCGCCGAAGAGCTCCAGCACATGCGCATCGGGTCCGATGAACAGGAGTCTTTCCTCGGAGCACCGGCGCGCGAACGAGGCATTTTCGCTCAGGAACCCGTACCCCGGGTGCACGGCGTCGCAGCCGGTGGTCCTGGCCGCATTGATGATCTGCTCCATGTCCAGGTAGGCGGCTGCGCCTCGGCCTCTGATCGGCACTGCGCTGTCAGTCCTGCGGGTATGGAGGGAAAGGTGATCGTCCTCAGAGTATATCGAAACGGTTTCGATACCCAGTTCGGCAGCTGCACGGGAGATGCGGACGGCAATCTCGCCGCGGTTCGCGATGAGCAGTTTCCTGATGTCCATGGGATGCACCCTCTCAGCGTGATCTGTATGCGGGAAAGGCAGTGCATTTTTACCAGAGAAAGCGGACAAAGGGAAAGAGATTGTCTGAAGAAGGCGCCGCTGGAGCAGCCGGCAAGGTTCCCACCCCAGATTTTCAGCGGCCTCTCATGAAACTGCCGAGCACCCCCTTCAGGTAGTTTGCGGAAGTGGAACGGGCCATGGTCTTGATGACGTCGATGTTGGAGTGGAGATACCGGGTGTCCAGCACCCACATCACATGGCGCTTCTTGTACGGGATGCCTGCCCGTTCGATGTATTCGGAGGGGAAGACCTGGACGGGCACCGAATCAGCTCCGTATTCCCGGGCGCACTCGCCCAGGGCTGCATGGAGGACATACCACGGGATGGAACTTTCCCGGGGCACGATGACCTTGATGCCGTTGATCAGCTCCGAGAGGTGCATCCCCGGATCGCTCCGGTCCGCGACCAGGTATGCATGCGGCACTCCGTCGTGGAGTATGGTGAATGTGCGGCATACCCGCTGGAGCCCGTACTTCCCGTAGGTAACCCCGATCGATTCGCCGAAGGTCCTCGGCCCGTCCAGGCAGAGGGCGTCCGCCAGGATGCCGCTGGAGTGCTGCCGGTAGGCGGCGTGGAGATCCCGGAGGTCCCTGGGGGTGCATTCCCTGATCGCCCAGCCCCTGGGTAGGGCGGGTATCTGCCCGGAGAGGTCGAGGGTCAGGTATGCGAACATGTCCATGGAGAGGTGTGACGGATCGTTCAATGCCCGGTACACCCCGCCGAAGAAGTCGTTGGGGAAGTGGTTCTCGGGAGGGAAGTAGATGATGATGTAGTCCATGCCGATGGAGGGCATCCGCGTGATGCTGTCGAAGTAGTTGAGGACCTGGCTCAGGACTTGGTACCCGGTCATCTTCATGCCCATGTCCTTGGCGGCGAGGTGGTTGACCATCCAGGACCGCTCGTATGCTTTGATCAGCGAGACATGGCCGTAGATGACGCCGTTGCGCTGGTACGTCAGACTCGCGAAGATATCGGGGCACTGGTGGTAGAGCTTCCTGTACGTCTCCTTGAAGTCGTCCTTGTACCGGGCGATGCCGGTGTACTTCTCCGGGTAGATGAAGCCGGACTCGAAGAAGAAATTCCACAGGGATGACATGTCCACGTCGTACGACACCCGGGCATAGGGGTCATCGGCCCTCGAAACGACGCCGAAGAGCCTGTTGTAGGACTGCACGTCGATGTCCGTGATGAGAAAGCCGTACCGGGTGGAGTGCTTCTTCCTTTTTTCCCCATAGACGATCCGTACGGGGCACTTCAGGCTCAGCCCGCCGGCGAACTCGATGGAGGCCTCCTCGATGATCATGCCCGGCATGAGCTGCGACGAGTCGGTCTCGACCATCACGGAGAAGCCCGAGGAGTTGATGTCCACGATGTCGTAGGATACGTCCGTTCCCGTGAGGGGATGGGTGAATTTCACCTCGGGGCTCGGCACGAGGTTCAGTCGGGGATTCCTGTTCTTCCTTTCGCTGTAGAGCTTCCGGGGCGTGTTCAGCGGTTCGAGCACGATGGTCCTGCCTTGGTTCTCGGTACGGATGAGCCGTGAGGATCCCGAGAAGACCTGCCTGCCGTCGCGCGTCAGCTCCACGGTGATCGGCCCGGCGTCGGCCTCGGACCCGGATGGTATCCATGCGATACCGATGAGTTCGATGCGAAGCCCCGCGGGGTTGAACTCATAGAGCATCCCGGCGTACTCGAAGTCGCCGTGGCAGATCCGGGCGTTCACGTTCCGGCAGACATACCGCGCACTGCGGCGCGTGTGGTAGATGACACCGGTCTTCCGCAGGCGTACGGTGAGCGTGTCGGGCGTGGTGAGCACAGGGTCGGCCTGCATCATGATCACCGATCTCCCGCTGTCGATCACCATGCCCTTGCAGAGAAAGTCCTCGAAGCTCTGGACCGATCCCTCCGGCAGGGAGAAGGTGACCTCCGACCCGTCGCACGGCCCGGGCACCACCCGAAAGAGGAATTCCTCGCTGGAGTGAGGGTAGGCCATGTGGGCGAAGATCTGCCCATCGACGAAGTTCCTCAGGTTGATGGCGTTGATGAACTGCTTTTGATCGATGATCGAGGAGAAAAAAGGCAGGCGCTTCAGGTCCGAACGCCTGAAGGGAATAAGGTAAGGGTTTTCGAACAGTGAATAGTCCCGGGTATTCATTCCACCATGAACAGAACCGTCCATCGCATACCCCCCTCGCAGGAAAAAGGTCAATGTGCCTGAGTGGGCCTCCACGCACTGAATTCAATACGCCTGGAATGATCATACAGGTATTTTCTCCCAAAACAAGAGGTTTTTCTCTGCCGTTCCTCCATCTGGCGCGCGGGGGGCTTATCGCGTATAATGGGAAGCCGGTTGTTCATGCTATGAAGTGAGGAGGTCGTTCCAAGGGCCATGGCCGAGTCGTCGCGTGTCGTGGTGCCCGGTTCCCCCCATCATGTCATGCAACGGGGGAACCGGAGACAGAGGGTATTCTTCCGGACAGAGGACTTCCGGACATACCGCGAGCTGCTGGCGCGGTGGTGCTCCTTTTACGGGGTCGAGGTATGGTGCTACTGCCTCATGCCGAACCATGTCCACCTCCTGGCGGTTCCCTGTTCCTGGGACGGACTGGCGCGGGCCTTCGGCGAGACGCACCGGCGCTACTCCAGGATGGTCAATGCCCGGTACGGGTGGAAGGGGCACCTGTGGCAGGGGAGGTTCTCGTCCGCCCCCGTGGATGACACTGCGGTCCTGGCGACAGCCCGGTACATCGAGATGAATCCTGTCCGCGCTCGCCTCGTCAGGGCCCCGGAGGAATATGAATGGAGCAGTGCGGGGGCGCACGTGAACGGGGCGTTCGACAGCCTGGCCAGGGGAGGACCTTTCCCGGAGCTGACAGCGGTCTGGAAGGCCTTCCTGAATGGCTGACCCGCTTGCCGGCGTACGCATCCATTGCGTCACCCGTGCTTGCGGTCGTGTAACCTCGGGGTTATTTTTACGTTCAAGGCACAGGCGATGAAAGACGAAACCTCCATGTTCGAGCGGATGAAGGGCAGGCTCTTCTCCTACCTCATGCGCACCAGCGGCGACTACGAGCTGTCCCGGGACATCCTCCAGGAGACCTTTGCCAGGTACCTGGAACGGTATGCCGGCAGGGAGGTGTCGTCTTCGCTCTTCTACACCATAGCGAGGAACGCCTATATCGACCATGTGAGGAAGGGAGGCCGGAACTCCCCCCTCGAGGGGGATCACCTGGATGAGGCCCCTGACGCCCACCACCGGGTGCTCGTCCGTGAGGAGTATGCACGGGTGCTCGACGCCATGGGACAGCTGGCCGCCGACGAGCGTGAGGTGTTGTCGCTGGCCGCCGGAAGCGACCTGACTTATGCCCAGATCGCCCGGATCGTGGGGATCAGCGAGGCGAACGTGAAGGTGAAGGTGCACAGGGCACGGTGCAGGATACGAGAGATCCTGCAGGGAGGCGAAGATGAAGGACGAACTGATCAGCTTGTTCATCGATGACGAACTCGGCCTGGACGAGAAAATAGAATTCGTGGAGCTCGTCCATGCGCAGAGACCGTTCAAGGACCGGGTGATGGAATTCCTCCACCTGGAGAAAGACCTGCGCTCCGAGGTGGTGGACGAGGTCCCCGAGGTGGCGGTGCCGGCGGCCAGGGCACTGCCCGTCAGGCGCCGCCGGCCCCTGTATCTTGCCGCGGTGACCGCGGCGGCAGCGGCGGCCGTCATGGTCGTCCTCTTCTGGCCTGCCCACCGGCCGGTCGAACAGGCAGCTGTCCGCGAACCCTACCGGTTCGTCATCTACAGGCCGGGGGCGATGCAGGCCGAGATAACGGGCGACTTCACCGGCTGGGATCGTCTTCCCATGGAACGCATCGGTGCGAGCGGTTACTGGGAAATCTCGCTGGACCTCAAGCCGGGAGAGCACCGGTATGTCTTCATCCTCGACGGGGACAAACGCATGGCCGACCCCACCTCCCTTGCCCGGGAAAAAGACGATTTCGGCGGCGAGAACTCCATCGTCGTGGCCGGGGGCAGCGCGTGAGGACACTGGGACTGATGGCCGCAGGACTCCTGCTGCTTGCCGCGGGCTGCGCTCACCACGAGCTTCACCGTGACGGGCAGGGCCTCGTCCTGACCCTGAGGGTGCCGGGGGCAGGGGACGTGCTGTTCGTCTCATCCCTTAACGGTTTCGAACCGCAGCCGGCCCGGCATGTCGGCGGGTCGACCTGGGAGGTGAGGGTGCGGCCGGACTCCCCGTTCAGCTACTTCTACCTGGTGGACGGCAGGGTGTACGTACCGGAGTGCACGTTCTCGGAGCCGGATGATTTCGGGTCCCGCAACTGCGTTTACCTGCCGGATATGTAACCATGATCCACCGGAAGCGTTGTAAGGTAATCACCACAGCAGGAGGAACTCATGAAGAAAACAGTCGGTGTGATAGCGGCGATACTTTTCATTGCGACCCTTGCCCGGGCCGATGTCGTTGACGATACCCTCGGAGAGAAGGCAACGCAGCAGATAAGGACGAGCACGAAGGAGATGATCAGGCTCGGCGTGCCCGAGGACGATGCCCTCAGGCTCACCTCCCAGATGGTTCGGAACAGATACCGGGAACAGGAAATCCTCGCGGTGCACAACGTGGTCAAGGAGATGGTCCGGGAAGGTCTGCCCGGAAAGCCTGCCATGGACAAGGCCTTTGAAGGCATGGCAAAGCAGGTCAGGGCGCAGAACACGATCCGGGCCATGGAGCAGACGAGGTCGCGTTACTCGTACGCCTACCGGCAGGCCGGGGTCATAGCAGGGCAGGACACTGCCGCAGCACCCCTGGGCAACATCATAGCCGAGGGCATGGCAGCGGGAATGACCAAGGCCGACGTGGATGCCGTCAGGCTCAGCATTCAGACACGGCAGCGCAGCATGACCCACGACCAGCTCCATCAGCTCTCCCTGGAGAGTTACATGGCGGCCCGGGAGATGACGCGCAGGGGCGCCGGGGGCAAGGCGGCATCGGAGGTGGTCTGCCAGGCGCTCCAGCATTCGTGGAACGTTCGCGAGATGGAACGCCTGAGGCTCTCCTTCATGAGCCAGGCCCGCTCGGGAAATCCCGGTGGCCTGGCCGCCCGGTACGCGAATCAGATCCGGAGCGGGGTCGGTGCTGACGGCCTCGGGAACGCAGGGTCGGGTTCCGGAGGACAGGGTTCCATGAGCGGCTCAGGTCAGCAGGGCAGCGGCGGGCCTTCGAGTGGCGGGACAGGCTCGAGCAGCGGATCCGGGTCGGGTTCCGGGAACGGGTCCGGTTCCTCCGGCGGCAGCGGCGGATCGTCGGGAAGCGGTAGCGGCTCCTCGGGGAGCGGATCCGGGTCTGATTCCGGGAGCGGGTCAGGCTCGTCCGGCGGATCAGGTGACGGCGGTTCCGGAAAGGGAGGCCGTGACGGCAACTGATCCACGAAGGACAGAAAGAGGAACGGGCGGGCGCCGAAGGGTACCCGCCCTTTTTATTTGAGCATTTGACAAGGGAGGGAGAACGATTATTATTGTAATACTATAATACATTGCGGTGTTCCCGGCGGAGGGGCCGGGTTTTACAATTCCGATTCAAGAGGGGGGCTCTATGAGTTTCGAAAGGATCTGGCACAAGAACTATCCGCAGGCCGTTCCCAGGGAGATCGTTTTCGACCGCACCACCATGCCCGAGGCCCTTGCCCGGACGGCAAGACGCTTTCCGGACAAGGCCGGCCTCAACTACATGGGCAGGCTCATCGGCTATGAAAGGCTGGACCGCATGGTCAACACCTTTGCACGGGCACTTAAGGATCTGGACGTGAGCAGGGGAGATACCGTCGCTATGCTGCTTCCCAACATACCCCAGGTGGTCGTGGCAAATTACGCCGCCTGGCGCATCGGGGCAGTGGCGGCTCAGAACAACCCGCTGTATACGGAGCGGGAGCTCGCCTACCAGCTCAACGACTCGGACGCCAAGGTGCTCATCACCCTGGATCTGCTCCTGCCCCGGGCGCTCAAGGTCAGACCAGATACCAAGATCCGGCATATCATCGCCTGCCACATCAACGACTACCTCCCGTTCCCCAAGAAACAGCTCTTTCCCCTGGTGAAGAAGCAGATGTACCGGAAGGTGGAGCCCGCCGAGGGCGTATCCCTGTTCACCGACCTCATGGCACGGTATGACGATGCACCCGTGGCGAACGAGGCGTCATGGGACGACCTGGGGACTCTCATCTACACGGGGGGCACCACCGGGGTGAGCAAGGGGGTCATGCTCACGCACGCCAACATGTCCTGCAACGTCCAGCAGCTCAAGGTCTGGTTCTATGACGTGAAGGACGGCGACGGCAGCATCCTGGGCATCTTCCCGTTCTTCCATTCCGCAGGGTTCACGGGCATCCAGAACTTCTCGGTCTGGGGAGGATGGACGGATGTCCTGGTGCCCAGGCCCGAGCCCTTGGTCATCATGGAGCTGCTTCGGAAGTACCGGCCAGACTTCATGCCGGGCGTGCCCACCATCTTCATCGGCCTGCTCAACAACGAGGAGTTCCGGAACATGGACCTGCGCTTCATCAAGGGCTTCATCGCAGGGGCGGCGCCCCTGTCCGTGGAGACCATCAACGACCTCAAGGGACTCACGGGAGGCGACCTCATCAATATCTACGGCCTCACCGAGACCTCGCCCATGGGCACGGCCTCGCCCTGGAAGGGCGACATCAAGCCGGGTACGGTGGGCGTGCCGTTTCCGAGCACAGACCTGAAGATCGTGGACGTGGAGACAGGTGTCCGGGAGATGGAGCAGGGGGAGTCCGGCGAGATTTGTTTTAAAGGACCCCAGGTCATGAGGGGTTACTACGGGAAGCCCGAGGAGACTGAGAAGGTCCTCAGCGACGGCTGGCTCTCCACCGGGGACATCGGGTTCCTGGACAAGGACGGCTACCTCACCATCGTGGATCGGAAGAAGGACATGATCGTGGCGGCCGGATACAACATCTTCCCCCAGGAGATCGACGAGATACTCTTCACCCATCCCAAGGTCCTCGAGGCCTGCACCATCGGCATCCCCGACGCCTACCGGGGCGAGGCACCCAAGGCCTTCGTGGTGCCGAGGCCCGGTGAGACCCTCGGGAAGGACGAGGTCATCGCCTTCTGCAAGGAGAAGCTTGCCGCCTACAAGGTGCCCAGGGACATCGAGTTCATGACCGAGCTGCCCAAGAGCGCCGTGGGGAAGATCCTGCGCAAGGAGCTGCGGGACATGGACCGGAAGAAACGGGAAGAGGCTGTGTGACGGCCCTGCGGCCCCTCATGGTCCGCCGGGCCTTCGTCTGCGAGCCTCACTTCTCCAGCAGCTTCAGGAACTGACCGTACCCCTCCTTCTCCATGTCATCCCGGGGTATGAACCTCATGGCCGCTGAGTTCATGCAGTACCGCAGCCCTGTGGGCGCAGGTCCGTCGTCGAAGACATGTCCCAGGTGCGAGTCGGCGTGAGCGCTCCTGACCTCGGTCCTGGTCATGAAGAAGCTCGAGTCCGTCTTCTTCACGATGTTGCCCGGAACGAGCGGTCTGGTGAAGCTCGGCCATCCGGTCCCCGAGTCATACTTGTCCCGGGAGCTGAACAGGGGCTCCCCGGACACCACATCCACGTAGATGCCCTCGTCATGGTTGTTCCAGTACTCGTTTTTGAAGGGCGGTTCGGTGCCTTCCTCCTGGGTAACCTCGTACTGAAGTGGAGAGAGGACCTTCTTCAGGGTCTCGCTTCCTGGCTTCCGATAGCCCTCAGCGGTATAACGGGGCAGTTTGAACGAGCCGACGGTTTCCTTGCCCCAGATCTTCCGGAGGTACTGGTCCCTGCCCGAATTGTGCCGGTAGAACTTGTACCGGATGGGGTTCTTCCGGTAGTAGTCCTGGTGGTACTCCTCGGCCGGGTAGAACGTGCCGGCCTTTGTTATCTCGGTGACCACGGGCTTGTCATATCTCCCGGACTTCTCCAGGGCCGCCTTCGACTCCTCGGCGAGACGCTTCTGCTCGTCGGAGTGGTAAAAGACGGCACTGCGGTACTGGGCACCTCGGTCGACGAACTGACCCCCGCCGTCCGTGGGGTCGATCTGCCTCCAGAAGAAATCCAGGAGCTGTTTGTAGGTGACCTTCTTCGGGTCGAAGGTCACCTGGACCGCCTCGGCATGGCCGGTGGTCCCTGAGGAGACCTCCTCGTAGGTGGGATTCTCCTTGGTGCCGCCCGTGTACCCCGATACAACGCTGACGACCCCGGGGATACCCTCGAAGGCGGATTCCACGCACCAGAAACAGCCACCCGCAAAGGTGGCGACGTCGTATTTCGCATCGGCGGCAAAGCCGGTGAACGGGCTCAGGATAAGCATGACGAGCATTCCTTTCATGATTTTGTTGAACATCCCGGTTTCTCCTTTCTCCCCCTGCCTCCCTTATCTTCTTAGATGGCAGTAGGGCCAGGACGGTTCGAAGGCAAGGAGGGGGTAAAGTCCTGTTTCTTGAATTTGCAGACAGGAGTACTATTAGAGTACAATACGCTCGAACCGCAGCCGTCTCATGACAGGAGGTATGTCTTTGGAAAGGCACCACAAGTTCTCCATCTGGTACGTGCTCATAGGCATCTGGGTGGTCCTCATCGCCCAGAACATCATCGCCACCATGATCGCCGTGAAGACCATCCCCTACAGCCAGTTCCTGAACCTGCTGAAGGCGGGACAGGTGACCGAGGTAGCCATCACCGAAAACCAGATCCAGGGCAAGTACAAGGAGAAGGCAGGGAAGGAACAGGCATTCAAAGCCGTACGGGTGGATCCCGAGCTGTCCCGTATGCTCGAACAGTACAAGGTCACCTTCAAGGGCGAGGTCGAACCCACGTTCCTCCGCGACCTGCTGTCCTGGGTGCTGCCTATCCTGATCTTCATCGGTGTCTGGTATTTCCTCATGAAGCGCATGGCCGGCCAGCAGCCGGGCTTCATGTCGCTGGGCAAGAACAAGGCCAAGATCTACATGGAGGACGAGCTTAAGGTACGGTTCACAGACGTGGCGGGCGTGGACGAGGCGGAGCAGGAGCTCGTGGAGGTCATCGAGTTCCTCAAGAACCCCGGCAAGTTCGGTGAGCTGGGCGGCAAGATCCCCAAGGGTATCCTCCTGGTGGGGCCTCCGGGCACGGGCAAGACCCTGCTCGCCAAGGCCGTGGCGGGGGAGAGCGGCGTGCCGTTCTTTTCCATGAGCGGCTCCGACTTCGTGGAGATGTTCGTGGGCCTCGGCGCGGCGCGGGTAAGGGACCTCTTCGTGCAAGCCAAGCAGAAGGCCCCCTGCATCATCTTCATCGACGAGCTCGACGCCCTGGGTAAGGCCAGGGGCATCGGGGGGATGACGGGCGGGCACGACGAGCGCGAGCAGACGCTCAACCAGCTCCTGGTGGAGATGGACGGCTTCGACTCCAAGGCGGGCGTGATTCTCATGGCCGCCACGAACCGACCCGAGATCCTCGACCCGGCCCTGCTGCGGCCGGGCAGGTTCGACCGCCACGTCCTGGTGGACCGGCCCGACAAGAAGGGCAGGGAGGAGATCATCAGGGTTCACCTCAGGAACGTCAAGGCCGGTCCCGACGTGGACCTGGAGAAGATCGCGGCCATGACGCCGGGCATGGTGGGCGCCGACCTGGCGAACCTCGTGAACGAGGCGGCCCTGCTGGCAGTGCGCAGGGGAAGGAACGTCGTGGGCATGAGCGAGTTCGAGGAGGCGGTGGAGCGCATCGTGGCCGGCCTCGAGAAGAAGAACCGCCTCATCAACGCACGTGAACGCGAGATCGTTGCGCATCACGAGATGGGCCACGCCATTGTGGCCATGAGCCTGCCCGGGACCGACCCGGTCCAGAAGATCTCCATCATCCCGCGCGGCATTGCGGCCCTGGGCTACACCATGCAGGTGCCCACGGACGATCGGTTCCTCATGAGCAGGACCGAGCTCATGAACAAGGTGGCCACGCTCCTGGGCGGCAGGGCAGCGGAGGAGCTCGTCTTCAGCGACGTGTCCACCGGTGCGCACAACGACCTGTCCCGTGCCACGGACATCGCCAAGAGCATGGTCAAGGAGTACGGCATGAGCGGCGTGCTGGGACAGGTCTACCTGTCCCACGACCGGCGCACCCAGTTCCTCGACCTGGGGCAGCAGCCCAGGGGCGACTACAGCGAGGCCACGGC
>DAITOA010000039.1:0-30946 GCA_036834365.1 Thermodesulfobacteriota bacterium
CTGCAGGCGTGGAAATGCTCCTGCTCGACATCGTTCCATTCGACCTGAAGGAAGAAGAGAAGAAGGATAAGAAGGCCAGAAACCGGATCGTCACCATGGGTCTGGAAGGCGCCATGAAGGCCAAACCGCCGCTCTTCTACAACAAAGACCACGCCATGCGCATCAGCGCCGGAAACCTCGAAGACGACTTCGACAAGCTCGCCGAGTGCGACTGGATCATCGAGGTGGTCGTCGAGAACCTCAAGATCAAGCAGCAGCTGTTCGCCCGCATCGACAAGGTGCGCAAGGCAGACGCCATCGTATCCTCCAACACCTCAGGCATCCCGCTCAAGGCCATGTCCGAGGGACTGAGCAAGGGCTTCAAGGAGCACTTCCTCGGCACGCATTTCTTCAATCCGGTCCGCTACATGCACCTGCTCGAGATCATCCCGGGAGAGTCCACCAAGAAGGAGATCCTGGACTTCGTGGCTGATTTCGGCGAGAGCAGGCTCGGCAAGGGCATCGTCTGGGCCAAGGACACCCCGAACTTCATCGGCAACCGCATCGGCATCCAAGGCATCGGCGTGACCATGAAGACCATGCTCGATGAAGGGCTCACCATCCCCGAGGTGGACGCCATCTTCGGCGCACCGCTCGGCCGGCCCAAGACCGCCATCTTCGCCACCAGCGACCTGGTCGGACTGGACACCATGACCCACGTCATGAAGAACACCTACGACCTCTGCCCCGATGATGAGGTCAGGGACGTGTTCAAACTGCCTGATTTCCTCCAGGCCATGATCGACAAGAAGCAGCTCGGCAACAAGACCAAGGGCGGGTTCTACAAGAAGGAGATCACCCCCGAATGGAAGAAGATCAAGAAGGTCATCAACCCCGCCACAGGCGAGTACGAGACCTACGACAAGGTCAGCTTCCCCTGCATCGACGCTGCCAAGAAGGCCAAGACCCTTCCCGAGAAAATCAAGGCGGTTATTGCCGGCGACGACAAGGGCGCCAAGTTCGCATGGAAGGTTTTGGCTTCCCAGCTCATCTACGCCGCCAACCGCATCCCCGAAATCTCCGACACAGTAGTCGAGATCGACAACGCCATGAAGTGGGGCTACAACTTCGAGATGGGCCCCTTCGAGACCTGGGACGCCGTCGGTGTGAAGGACTCCGTTGCGAAGATGGAGAAGGAAGGCCTTAAGGTCCCCGAGAACGTCAAGAAGATGCTCGCCAAGGGAGCGACCTCGTTCTACAAGCTCGAGAAGGGCAAAAAGATGTTCTATGACTTCGCCTCCGAGAGCTACAAGCCGGTGAAGGTCAGCCCCAAGGCCTTGACGCTCACCAACTTCAGGGCCGAGAACAAGGTGGCCCTGACCTCCGGTTCCTGCTCGCTCATCGACATCGGCGACGATGTGTTCTGCCTCGAGTTCCACTCCAAGATGAACGCCATCAATAAGGAGATGGTGGACTTCATGGCCAAGGCCGGCGAGTATGTCGGTGCCAACGGTGTGGGCATGGTTATCGGCAACCAGGCAGGCGGCATGCCGGGCGCATTCTCCGCTGGCGGCGACCTTGCCTACATGCTGGGGCTCGCCAGGGCTGGCAAGTTCGATGAGATCGACGGTTTCATCAAGAACGTCCACACGGGCATTATGGCCACCCGGTATGCCAACTACCCGGTGGTGGCGGCTCCCTACGGGCTCACCCTGGGCGGCGGCTGCGAGATCTGTCTGTCCGCCGACAGGATCGTGGCACACTCCGACCTGTTCATGGGCCTGGTGGAGATCGGCGCAGGTCTCGTTCCGGGCGGCTGCGGCATGATCAACCTCTGGCGGAAGCTCATCACCTCCAAGCCCGAAGAGGCCAAGGTAACCGATTACGGCGGATTCTTCCTCGGCGCGTTCATGGCAGTGGCCCAGGCCAAGGTTTCCAACTCGGCCGAGCAGGCACGTAGCAGGGGATTCCTGGGTGCCGCCGACCGCATCGTCATGAACAGGGACAACCTCATCGGCGAGGCCAAGAAAGAGGTCCTCAAGATGGCGGACGACGGATACGCACCCCCCCTGAAGAAGAAGATCCCGGTGTTCGGACGCGAGGCGCAGGGCATGGTCTGGGCAGAGATGAACAACATGAAGGGCGGCGGCTACATCACCCCCCACATGGAACTCATCGCCAAGAAGATCGCTGTCTGCATGTCCGGCGGCGACGTCCCCTGCGGCACCCCGGTGAGCGAAGAGCACCTCATGACGCTCGAACGCGAGGCCTTTGTTGATCTCTGGAAGACGGAAAACACCCAGAAGATGGCTGAGAACATCATGGCCACGGGCAAGCCGTTGTTCCTGTAATCGGATACTACGAGAAAGAACTTAGGAGGAAACCAATGAGAGAAGCATATATCGTACAGTCAGTAAGGACTCCCGGTTGCAGAAGGGGCAGGGGCGCCTTGGCTCAGACCAGGCCCGAAGATCTCCTGTGCCAGGCACTCAACGGACTCATGGACCGGGCCAAGGGCATAGAGAAGAAGGATGTGGAAGACATATTGGTCGGCTGCGCATTCCCAGAGGCTGAGCAGGGGCTCAACATCGGCCGCATCATGGCCCAGATGGCCGGGTTCCCGGATGACACCTGCGGGGCCACGGTCAACCGCTTCTGTTCCTCCGGTCTTGAGGCCATCTGCCTCCAGGCCATGAGGATTATGGCAGGCATGTGCGATGTGGCCATCGGCGCAGGTCTCGAGTCCATGTCCATCGTGCCCATGGGCGGCAACATGCCAAGGCCCCACCCCGAGCTGGCCAGGACCTATCCAGACGCCTACATCTCCATGGGTATGACCGCAGAGAACGTGGCCAACCGCTACAAGATCACCCGCGAGATGCAGGACAAGTTTGCGTTCGGCTCCCAGGCAAAGGCGGCAGCGGCCCAGAAGGACGGCAAGTACAAGGAGATCGTACCGGTCAATGCAGTCAGATTCAAGGAGAAGAACGGCATCACCGTGAAAGAGACCTTCGTCCAGGACTTCGATGACGGCGTCAGGCCCACCACCATGGAAGGCCTTGCCAAGCTCCGCCCGGCATTTGCCGCCATGGGCTCGGTCACTGCGGGCAACTCCTCCCAGACCACGGACGGCGCGGCGTGCTCCCTGGTCATGAGCGGGGAAGCTGTCAAGAAGTTCGGCTTGAAGCCCATCGCCAAGTTCAAGGCATACGTGGTTGCCGGCTGCCGCTCCGACGAGATGGGTGTGGGCCCTGCCTATGCCATCCCCAAGCTCCTCAAGGTCGCGGGTCTCGGCAAGGCCACCGATATCGTCAATGATGCCATCTTTGAGGTGAATGAGGCCTTTGCGTCCCAGGCCATCTACAGCCTCCAGCAGATCGGTCTCTATGACGAGAAGTATTACTCCCACGAGAGCGCGGAGCGCATCGTCAACGTCAACGGCGGTGCCATCGCTCTGGGCCATCCGCTCGGATGCACCGGCGCCAAGCTGTGCGCCCAGCTCATGACCGAGCTGCAGGCACGCGGCAAGAAGTGGGGCATCGAGTCAATGTGCATCGGCGGCGGCATGGGTGCTGCGGCACTGTTCGAACGCTGCGACTAAGGGCTGGTTTTTTCAGAAAGGAAAAAAAGGGGGTGCTGCCGTTCCCGGCAGCGCCCCCTTTTTTATACTCAGCCTCCTGGTCTGGCCCGGTAACAGGTCTTTCTCTTCAGCTCTACCTGGCCAACGAGCCCCTTGCCCAGCAGGTCTTCAACATACTTCACCGCCTCGTTGAGGTGGATGCCGAGCCCACCGGCGATGTCATCGATGGTGCACGGTCTCCTGCGGAGCAGGTCCAGCACCGTGTCGCTGGTCGCCGAGAACTCAGGTGAATCATGCACCCCCCGGAAGTCTGCAATGACCTCGGCCCGGGGCGTGAACAGCGTAGTGAGCTTTTCCATTCCGATGAGATCCACGCCTACTGCAATGTCCTCGGCCGGCGGCCTGGTCACCGTGTTCAGCTGAATCCTGTCCGGTTCTGCACGTGCCGCGCAGGCGGCGATCTTTTCCACCTCGATCTTCATTGCCGTATGGCCCCCCAGGATGAAGACCTCCAGCCAGTACTGGCCGTGGTAGCTGCTTCTGAATGCTGATAGACCGTCCACCATGAGGTCGAAGGCAATGGACTGGTGGGGACGGTTGACCGCAGTGAACATGGCCTGGTCTCCCGCGTCCAGGGAGGGGATGACCAGGTGCGCGTCCATGAGTTCCCTGCGGACCTCCTCCTGCCAGAGAAGGGCCCCGTTGGTCAGCACGGCCACCGGGATATCTGTAATGGTGCGTATGCGTGCTATGAGCTCGCCGAGGCGGGAATACAGGGTGGGCTCCCCCGAACCGCTCAGGGTGATCCAGTCGGGACTCGATACCAGCTTGCCTTTCAACTCTTCGATGATCTCGTCTAAGGGGAACCACTCCCGCCGATCCACCGTCAGGTTGGTGGTCCGGCCGAGCTGGCAGTAGATGCAATTATAAGTGCAGGTCTTGAAGGGTACGAGGTCCACACCGAGGGACCTGCCGAGGCGCCTGGAGGGCACCGGCCCGAAGATCTGTCTCGGCTTCTTGCCAATGGAGGGATCATGGATCATTGCTGTGACCCTCCTCTCCTGAAAGGAGAAACCGACCCTGATACCGTTGAAGGTCTGCAAGGGTCTGGGAGTGCACTGGTACAAGGTTATCAGGCAGTGCAGACCTCGGCCAGAAGCGGAGCTCGGTCCCCTCGACTCCGTCGGCTCGAGGGGTGCCTTCCCACTGCCTGACAATGAAGGCCACGGCAAAGCACTGGACCTCGTCGCCGTTGGGATAGGAAAACCGCTGCTGCGGCCCCGTATACAGGGCCATGGGCTCGGCCGAGAGGATCTTTAGCCCAGTCTCCTCGTGCACCTCCCTCCGGAGGGCATCGAGGGCCGTTTCCCCGAGCTCGACAGCACCCCCGGGAAGCCCCCAGCACCCGGTGTCGGAGCGTTGCTGGAGGAGGACCTCCCCCTGATCATTGATGATGAGAGCACGGATACCGGGCACGAAGATGCACTGCTTCCCCACAAGGGACCTTATCATGCATGCATATGTATCCATTATCCTGTCCGTCCAGCCCCAGGAAATCTTTATCTTCGTCTCCACCCGCTCCAGACAGGAAATCCATTCGCATCGCGAAGCGTCAGAACATCTTCCCCATTCTTCACTTCCATGGCGATCAGGGCGGGCTTGCCTTCAAAGGTTATTCGAGAACCTTTTACCTCGATAGTATCCTTGGCCACGATTTTCACATCCTGATTTTCAATGTACCAGGCAGGGCCGAGATGGACAGAGATCATTCCCTCTATTGTCTTCAAGATGACGTGAACTCCATATGACATGCCCTTCTCGGGAGTGATCTTGTCAATCGATACAACCTCACCAGACATGGTCTCCAGGGTCTGAGGATTGTACATTCTGGCATAGGGGGTCCCTGGTCCCCATCCGCCTCCACCTTTCCACATCATGCCTCTTTGCGCGAATGTTCCGGTGGAGAAAACCAAACTGAACAAAGTTACTACGGCTAGAAACATTGTGATCTTTTTCATGCCTGGCCCTCCTTTCTTCTGTAAATTATTCCTGTGTCAGCACCGTCCCCGAGGAGAAAGTGAAACACCTTCGGGGAAAATCCCGGTAGAGCCGCTCCACCGCGTCATGACCCGTACAGTGGGCCGGATAGAGCCGCTCGATGTCGAGCTCTCTCAAGGCACCAACGGTCCTGTCCATACGCTCCGGCCCGGCGGCCAACAGGTGCATACCGCCCATGACAGCGCGGATCGGGGCATTGCCCGTGAGCTCCCTGATGTACTGGAGTGTGTTGATAACGCCGGCGTGAGCGCATCCCAGAACCACATAAACACCCTTGCGGGTATCCAGGAAGGCAGCCTGGTCGTCTGTCATCCCGTCGGGGGTGCGGCACGATACGTCGGTAAAGAACGCCCCCCCGGTATCCTCAAAGGCTGCTCTCCTCGGTATGGGCCCGGTGAGGAAGAGCCCTTCGGCTACTTCTGTCGGTTCTACAACCTGCCGAAGGTCGGCCCCTGATAACACGAGGTCTTTCACCTGATGAGGCATGCCGATCTCGCGTGCTGAAATACCTGGCCCCAGGGTGTACTTGGGATCAAGGGCCGCCGGGTGCAAGAAGATGGTCGGGTGTTCCTTCAGATTCAAGATGTGGAGAAGTCCGCCCGTATGGTCGTAGTGTCCATGGCTGAGGAAAACGGCATTGGCCTCCTCCAGGGGGATGCCCAGCCTCTGTGCATTGGGGAGGAGCGCAGGACCCTGGCCGGTGTCGAAAAGATAGCTCTGACCGCCGGTTTCTATCCACACGGACAGGCCGTGCTCGGCATGGAGCCCTTTCCTCGAGGCGGTGTTTTCGACCAGGACCGTTATCCGGAACGCTCCCATGGTTGCCCCTTTAGTTCACCGCATTGACAATAGGGGTGACCATGGGCCGGTTGCCGTACGGGGTCAGGGGATCAGGAGACATGGGATACAGTTCCTTTCAATCATTGATAATATGGTACCATCTGCCGGAGCGCCCTCCCGCGTCAACAGGGAATCTCATGCACGGGTTTCTCCCGGTGGCTTCTCTGATCGATGGTGCCTTGAAGCATATTACCTGAGACTAATAGCCCCCACAGGGCACTCGTCCTCGCAGATCCCACATCCTGTGCATGTCTGGCTGTCTATGCAGGCAACATTATCACGGAGGCTGATAGCGCCCATGGGACACATGTCCACACACACCCCACACCCGGTACATAGGTCAGGGTCGATCGTTGCGGTCATGTTTTTCTTTGCCGGTGTCAGTGTTGGAGAGACAGGGTTTCCTGGGCGATTCATGCCCATGCCCTTTCCAGCCCCCATACCTCTGCCGGCACCCATACCCATGCCACGACCACCACCCATACCTCTGCCACTGCCTCTACCCATACCGTTTCCTCCGGTCCCGCCCATGCCGAAGTGATCCGTCACGTTGGCCCCGGCTGAGGCGGTCATGCTGCCTGATTTGAACCTTTCGATCGAATCACGAACCAGGCCTGAACACCCTGTCACGATCGTGATCCCTGCGGCGGAGAGCGTCTGAAATGCATTGGGCCCACAATTGCCGGTAAGAACATGGGTGACACCCAGTTTCGCCATGGTCTGACCGGCCTGTATGCCCACACCACCCCCGAGGGTGGCATGGGGGTTCTCCACTGCTTCAAAGTGCATGGTATCGGTATCCCCCACTAGAAAGCATGAGCACCTGCCGAACCGCGGATCAACCTGTGCATCCAGGGAAGGACCTGTCGATGAAACTGCTATTTTCATAAAAACACCTCTCTGTCCGTCGATACAAATCCTTAGGGGACGACTGACGGATCAGCGGTCGTCCGCGGAGACGGGGCATCCGGGTAATGACCCGGATACCGCTTCAGTCTTCGGTTCCCTTTGCCTGGATCTCCTCGAGACGCTTGCGGATGTCCGACAATGTCTGTTCAAGGTACTCCGCCTGTCTCTTCAGCGCGTCAAGCTCCTGTTGTCTTGCCACGGGGGCGGGAGGCTCTGCCGGAATTCCATGGGACCAAGGGACCCCCCATCCGGGATGCGGGGCCCCCCAGCGCTGCCAGCCCGGAAGGCCGGTTGCATAATACCAGTGCCGCCAGCCCCGGCCCCCTCCGCCTCCTCTGCCCCTGCCCCAGAAACCACGGCCGGGAGAGGGATTCGCGTACCCGGGTGTTATGTATCCCGCGCAGAATCCTGCTG
Source organism: Thermodesulfobacteriota bacterium (assembly GCA_036834365.1). Lineage (GTDB taxonomy): Bacteria > Desulfobacterota > Desulfomonilia > UBA1062 > UBA1062 > MWEI01. The sequence continues at coordinate 7,781 of DAITOA010000039.1, forward strand.
CGCGTCCTGTCATGGGTCCATATCCGCCAGGTCCGGTTCTATCTCCAAATGGCATGATCGGTTCCTCCTTTTCTCGATTAGTTTTATTGCGGTTCCTTATTCTCAGCGGCCCCAGCGATGGCCGCCCCTGCGCCGGTGAAGGCGAAGCCTTCGCCGGTTAGCGCAGCAGCCGGGCATGAGGAAAGGACCGTCGGCCAGCCGTCCGTTCAGGAAGGCATGGACAACGGCCTCCACATCTCCGCAGATGAACCCGGCCACCTGGATGCCCGCCCTCGCAAGCGCGGTTTCCTGCACATGGGACAGGGCCCCGCACACAAGCAGGTCCACCCCGAGCCCGGAGACCTCCAGTGCCCTCTGAGAGGGGTTCCGGCTCACCAGAGCCCTCCCTTCACGCCGGACCTCCCTTGAGCCCTCTATCTCGACGACATACAGGTTATCGGTCACATCGAAGACCGGAGAGATGCGCTCCCCCCAATGGGCAATTGCTATCCTCATGGGAAGGAAACTGCAATGGCAGTGCCAGTTTTCCAACTGCATAAATCGCTAATAATTATTGGCAAATAGGCGGCATCCTGAAATCAGCAGGGTTGATGACAATGCAAAATGCACTACATTAAGGCATTGACTATTGCAAGTTGCACTATTATAAACATGAATAATGGAGAGGTCCATGCGTAGGAAGGAACCGTCTGCGAGCCGGAACGAGCGTGACATCATCCTGGACTCCCTCAATGAGGGAGTGTTCACGGTGGACTCGGACTGGCGGATCACCTCCTTCAACCATGCAGCCGAACGCATCACAGGCGTAACCCGGAATGAGGCTATGGGAAAGGCCTGCTTCGACGTGTTCCACGCGGACATCTGCGAGAAGGCCTGCGCCCTGCGGCATACCCTTCAGACCGGTACGCCCACGGTGAACGCAATGGCCCACATCATCAATATCCAGGGGCGTAGCGTGCCGATCCGCATTTCCGCAGCCATCCTGCGTGACGACGAAGGGAATCATGTCGGGGGCGTCGAGACCTTCCAGGATCTGAGCCAGGTCGAACAGCTTCAGAAGGAACTGCAGGGCCGCCGGTCCTTCGAGGACATCATCGGACAGAGCCGTGCAATGATGAACCTGTTCGAGATACTCCCGCAGATCGCAGGCAGCAGCAGCACCGTTCTCATTGAAGGCCCGAGCGGAACGGGCAAAGAGCTCTTCGCCCGGGCAATTCATAACCTATCACCCCGCAGGAAGAAGCGTTTCGTGACGGTGAACTGTGCGGCTTTGCCCGATACGCTGCTGGAGAGTGAGTTGTTCGGGCATAAGGCCGGGGCCTTCACCGACGCCCGGCGCGACAAGGCGGGACGGTTTACTCTGGCAAACGGAGGGACGCTCTTTCTGGATGAGATCGGTGATATATCCCCGGCCATGCAGGCAAAGCTCCTGCGGGTCCTCCAGGACCGCATCGTAGAACCCCTGGGCTCGGTTGAGCCGGTGAAGGTGGATGTCCGTGTGGTGGCGGCTACGAACAGAGACCTTGCAGGGCTCGTCCGTTCCGGTACGTTCCGGGAAGACCTGTACTACCGCATCCGTGTGGTCCACCTGGCTTTGCCCGGACTGAAGGAGCGACGGGAGGACATCCCGCTGCTCGTCAACCACCTCGTCTCAAGGTTCAACCGCCTGCAGGGTAAAGACATCGCCGGTCTTTCCCCTGAGGCCATGGCCCGTCTCATGGAGCACGACTTTCCTGGCAATGTCCGCGAACTGGAGAACATCATCGAGCAGGCCTTTGTGCTCTGCCGAGGCGGCATCATCGAACTGCACCACCTTCCGCCCGAACTACGTCCTGCCGCACCATCAGGGAATGAAGGCCTTAAACCCATGAGCCTGCAGGCCATGGAACGGCACCTCATCGCTGAGACGCTGAAGAGCTCCGGCGGCAACAGAAAACGGGCTGCGCGGACCCTGGGCATCAATACGAGCACGCTTTTCAGGAAGATCGCGGCCCTCGGTATCGATGCGCCCAAAACCGACGGACGCGGCCGGAGGAGATAAGGATGCATTCTGCACGAGTGTCCTGCATCCGCACGTGGTCTCCCGCAGGGACCGGTTCTTGATCGTGCCGCGCCCTGCCGTGGTTTTCAGCCTATCCGGGGGTGAAGGCGGTCCGTGGCACACTCCATGCTAAAACGTGGCTGAAGCGCTTCACAAGGAGTAAGGTATGAAGGAGCACGCATGCGCGCCTCGGGTGCCCCGGGAGGATGATATACCCTTGACCGGGATCGAGGAGGACCTCGTGAACGCTCTGCTCGGGGAGGCGGAACGGCCGGATGCAGTTGTCGAGCAGGTCGTGGCAGGGCCAAAGTTCATCGCGGTCATGGCAGACGGCCGCATGGGCATGTCGTCCTTACTGGGTGCCCGGATGGCGAGGCCTGAGGCAGACATGATGAAAGACGCCATTGGGTCGGCAGTGGGCCGGGTGGCAGAATGCATGAAGCGGCCTTCACCCTTTTCCGTCTGCCTCGGCGCGGCCGCGCTGAACACTGCCAATGCGCCGGACCCGATCGGGCTCGCCGCGGATGATGCCCCAGCCGAGGCCCTGATCGCCGAGTTGGGGCGGGGCAGGACCGTGGGGCTGGTGGGAGACTTCCCCTTTGTCCACGCATTGCGAGAGCAGGTGGGAGAGTTGCACCTCTTCGAGCTCATGGACGTGCCTGGCGCCGTGCCGAGAGACCGGTGGGACGAGGTCCTTTCCAGGGTCGACGTGCTGGCCGTCACCGGCACCACCCTGGTAACCCGGCAGATGGGGTACTTTCTCTCTCATGCCGGGAAGGCAGTTACTGTCGTGCTCGGACCGAGCACACCGCTGTCCCGGGCACTGTTCCGGTTCGGCGCTGACCATCTGTGCGGTTCCGTGATCATTGACCCCAGCCTGGTTCTGGAGGGGGTCCAGGCGGGGCTCTCCTTCAGGGCCATGAAAAAAAAGGGCGGCATCAGATCTGTTAGATGGGACAGGGGTAATGGATAAGGGCAAAATGAGCCCAACAATGCCATTGCCGCAATGGAATACCGGGTTGTTAAGCATGAACAGCAAGATGTTACCTGAAGGATGATATTCTTGGGAAAGTACCAGGAGATCGACGAGGCAAGGAAGCTGCTCGAACTGCCCGAGCACGCAACCATGAAGGAGATCAACTCCGCATACCGGAGGCTCCTGAGAAAATGGCATCCGGACAGGAGTGCCGGGTGTAACGGACAAGGTGCCGAAATGACGAGGCGGCTCATAGCCGCCTATGAAACGCTCGTTGCCTACTGCAGGGACTACCGGTATTCCTTTACCGAGGAAGAGGTCTCCTCATATGTATCAGGCGAAGACTGGTGGATGAAGCGGTTCGGAAACGACCCGCTCTGGGGAGACCTCAAGCACAGGAAGTAGTTCCTGCGAGAAATAGCGGCGAAACGGAGGATACCATGAGGGTCATCATCATCGGAGGCGACGCTGCGGGCATGAGTGCGGCGAGCCAGGTCAAGCGTCAGAGGCCCGAATACGAGGTCATTGTTTTCGAGAGGGGGGATTACATATCATATGCAGCCTGCGGTATTCCCTATTACGTCGGGGGGGCGGTCAGCGGCCTGGACGATCTCATCGAGGTCTCTCCCGAGGAAGCGAAAGAAAAACGCAAGGTCGACCTCAGGCTTCGTCACACGGTCGTCTCCATCGATCCCTCACGTCGAACCGTGACGGTGGAGCATGATGGGACTCAGGTACTTGAGCCCTATGACCGTCTCGTCATCGCTACCGGCGCACACGCCCAGACCATGGGGATCGATGTCGGCGCGTATCCGAATGTCTTCACCATGAACGATCTCTATGATGCGGCACGGATCAAGACGTTCATCGCCGATCACAAGCCGCGGAGCATGGCCGTTGTCGGCGGAGGCTACATCGGGCTGGAGGCGTGCGAGTCCTTTCGACGACAGGGCTTGGAAACCACCCTGGTCCACCGCCGGGAAGACCTCCAGCGTTCCTTTGAAACGGAGCTCTCCGATATCATCAAACAGAAACTGACCGAACAGGGGGTGAGCCTGAACCTGGGACGACCGTTTTCCGGACTGGAACAACGGGGCGACAGGATCGGGATAGTTCGAGATATCGATGTCCTTGAGTTCGATGCAGTCCTGCTCGCCATCGGTGTGGAACCGAACAGCGATCTCGCCGGGAAGGCGGGCATCAAGCTGGGCGCCAACCGGGCCATCAGGGTGAACGAGTTCATGGAGACCGACATCGAGGGGATCTACGCCGCGGGCGACTGTGCCACCGCGAGGATGACCACCTTCGGTCTCGAGGTCCATGCCCCGCTGGCCCTCAAGGCGAACAAGCAGGGGCTCATCGCGGGAACGAACATTGCCGGTGAGCGGGAGGCCTTTGCCGGCGTCCTGAACACGGCCGTCACCAAGGTGTTCGACCTCGGCGTGGCGCGCACCGGCCTGTCGTTCGACCAGGCCCGGGAGCTGGGGTTTGAGCCCGAGAAGGTCATGGTCAAATCCAGGGACCGGGCGCGGTACTATCCGGGGTCCTCCCCCATGACCTCCCTGGTGATCATCGGGAGAAAGGACCGGCGCGTCCTCGGTGCGCAGCTGGCAGGAGGGGTCGAATCGGTCAAGAGGATCGATGTCTATGCATGTGCCATCTCCAATCGCATGACCATCGATCAGGTGTTCGATCTCGACCTCGCCTATGCCCCGCCCTTTTCCCCGGTGTACGACCCGGTGCTGCTCGCGGCGAGGGTTGCACGGAAAAAGAAGTAAAGGCATCCCCGGACAGGAGGGGTGGAACATCACTCAAGGGTGACCTTCGGTTTCCCTCCCTCGAGCTGCCCTGGCATGCCCAGCCTGCTGTAGTAGGGCCCCTTGGAGAGATACAGGGCGGCCAGCGGGTTATGGCCGAGCACCCGGTCCTTGACCGCGAGCACGGTGCACGGGACCCGGCAGTACTTGATGAACAGGGTGTCGTGGCCCACGCAGAGCCCCAGCAGGATGGCGAGGTCGACCTGCTCTGCATTGAGCACCTCGGCCTGGGCAACGGGATTGCACATGGGCTCCATGAGGCCGGGCCCCATGATCTTTTCTTCCCCTCTGAGCCCGATGTCCTCCTTGGGGATGCGGCCCACCTTGCAGTTCACGGACACCACCTCGAACCCCTTGGCCTCGAAGATGCCTGTGAGCATCCGCGCCTCTTCCTTCAGCCCCACGCAGAAGGCGATGCCCAGGCGTGTATAACCGCACTTCTTTGCGAACTCAATGGTCTCTTCGATCCGGGGGATCTTTGTCCTGATCCCCGAAGCGGTGAGCTCATAGCACTGGGCTTCCTGGATGGAAGCAAGACGGGCGAATTCTCGTACCGGGGGATTGGCGTATTCTCCCGCGACCTGTTCCATGACGCCCGGGAAACGCCTCATGGGGCAGAAATCCGGTGCTTCCTCCAGGGGAGGCATGGGAGCTCCTGCGGGTATCATGGGGTAGCAGGAAGTCCCAGGGCATCTTGCACAAACGCTCATCTTCTCTTTTTTTTCATTCCCCATGATATCCTCCCTTCAGAAATCCATCATACCCTTGAAATCATAACGGATCAGGGCACTGCTGAAAAACAGTTGCCCGGCAGCTCACACTACTCCGATAAGGATAAGGGCCATGGTAAAGAATGCCAGGACGATCCGATAGTATCCGAAGATCTCGAGACCGTGCCGGTTCAGGTAACCCACCATCCATTTCACCGCCACCACGGCCGAAAGGAATGCAGTCACGATGCCGATGGCAGGAGATACCCAGCCGAACTGGAGGATCATTCCCGTCCCTTCCCTGACGAGTTCGTAGCAGGTGGCGGCGCCCAGGGTGACAAGCCCGAGGATAAAGCTGAACTCCACTGCGGCCTGGACCGACAGACCCACCAGGATGCCTCCCAGGATGGTGACCAGGCTCCTGCTCACGCCTGGCCACATGGCGATGCACTGGATCAGCCCGATGATCAGCGCGCCCTTGAGGGTGAGTTCGCCGAGATCCAGGCCTTGTTCATGATGGAGGTGGATGCGTCGTGCCACCAGGATTATGGCGATGCCACCAGCCAGCCAGGCAGCCGTGACAGGCCACACTCCGAAGAGATAATCCTTGATGACATGCTCGAGCAATAGGCCGATGAATGCGGCGGGCAGGAATGCCGCACAGGTGTTCAATGCAAGGGTGAGCCCTTTTGCATCACGGCCCAGCAGCCCCAGGAGCATGGATGATACCCGCCTCGGGTAGAGCAACAGCACCGCGAGGATGGCCCCGATCTGGATGGCGATCACATAGGCGTCCGAGGCGGCCTTCCCCTCGGGCGAGACACCGATTCCCAGCAGGCGGCTGACGAGGTACAGGTGCCCGGTGGAGCTCACGGGCAGATACTCGGTGAGGCCTTCAGTGACACCGAGGATGACGGCCTGGACAAAGCTCATCTCCTGGCCGTGACCGGCACCAAAAGCGGCAGGGCAGAAGACAGCGAGACTAAAGAGTATAAGTCCTGCGATTCTCACCGGATACATAACCATGTTCCCTACCAGTCATTTCCGCAGGAGTACAGAGGATTTCCTGTATCTCAGGATCTCCCTGACCGAGGCGAACACTTTGTCCCTGACGCCCTGGACGTGCAGGGCCTCCTCATACGGGACGGTGACCGAGTCCTGATCCGCATGTCGTATTGGTTCCACCTGGAGCGCATAGGAGTTGATCTGTCGGTCCCAGAACCACCAGGCGCTGCCGAACTGGATGTAATCGGGGTCCAGGGATACTATGCGGCCCAGGTCTTCCATGAGCTCCGTGCCCGCATCGCTGTTCTCTATGCACAGGGCAAGGTAGGCGATCCGGTACTCCACGGTCCTGACGGAAGGAGAGGCGGCAAGGGGTTCAAGGGTGAGGGGGTCCTGGGATCTGCTTGTGAGGAAGTGCCCCCAGCAGCTCTGCAGGGTGAAGCAGCAGGTCATCGTTCCGAAGGCATCGATGATGTCCCGGATGGGTTCATCAATCTCGCTCATGTCTAATGAGGCCAAGGTTCGCCTCCTGTCCTCATGAAAGGAAGGGTGATCCACCAGGGGCTTCAGGCCGGTGAAGGTCTCCATGGAGCGCCTTTCAGGAGAATTGCCTGCGGGCTTTTTTCTCGGGGAACTTCCCCTCGGGCGGCCGCGGCCTCTTTCCCGTGGTAAAGCTGATGGAGCTGGTAGGGCAGGTGTGGATGCAGGTGCCGCAGGCAAAGCAGTCGGGTATGGTGCGTTCCCGGGTGAGGATGGCACCCATCACCGTGGACGGACAGGCCTTTTCGCAGGCCCTGCAGGCGATGCAGGTATCGTAGTTCACACGGATCCTGGAGATGCTGAACTTCTCTCCCAGCCATCCGATGAGGCCGAAGGGGCAGAAAAAATGGCACCACGGCCGGTAGGTGACGAGGCTTGCTGCAAGGAGAACCCCGGTGAACACCGCCCCGCCGAAGATGAGGGCCATGGGGTGATACACCTTGAACGGATCTATGGGCTCCACGATGTCAACGGCCCAGGCAAGGGCTGCAAGGGTGAGTGCTGCAAAGAAGATGATCCTTGCGGTGTTGGTGATAACGAAGGGTATCTTGTACTGCCTCATGATGCCCGAGGTGTCCTTCCTGGTGCGGTTGATCCTGAAGAGCAGGTCCTGCAGGGTCCCGAGCTGGCACCCCCAGGAACAGATGAACTTGTTGGCCGCAATGACCATGACCATGAAGACCGCAAAGGCGATGAGGCGGGGCGGAAAGACGGCCCCGGATTGACCGAAGAGGACGATGGCGTCCTTGACCGTTCCCATGGGGTTGGGGTCGGAGCCGAGAACGACCCCGAACAGGATCGCCGCCGCCAGGTAGAGGGCCTTTCGTCTTGACGGGGTTATTGCCTTCCTGTGCATGAGGATGAAGACCATGACGAGGAAGACTGCCCAAAGGGTAAACTTCAATGCGATTTTTCTCCAGTTCTTGGAGGACTCCTCCTCACTCACGGTGCGGGCGCGTTCCAGTGCCCGTGTTGCCTGTGCCGGTGTGATGCCGAGGTCAGAGAGGCTCCTGTCGAGATCGCTCTCATCTTGCAAGGACAGATTTTTCAGGAGAGCGCGCGTCTGGATATCATAAGCCCGGGCGATGGAACGGAGGGACATCGTATCATCAGGTAGTTCAACATGAGGTGCGTCCGCCTTGGGGACCTTTTCGCCCCACAGACCTGATGAGAGTGCGGACAGGGCCACAACCGCAGCCACGAGGAGCATGCCCTGTATGAGGACCAGGATCCTTTTCCTGCCATCTTCCTGCATGGCAACCTCCTCAGAGAAGTGTCTTCGCCTGTAGGGGAATCATCCCCCTTCAGCCAGATTCTTCAGCGCCTCCCGGTCGTGCACGGTGATCTTCCTGCCGTCGACCCGGAGAAGTCCGTCCTCGCTCATCTTTCTCAGCGCCCGGGACAGGGCTTCGGGTGTGGCACCGATGATCTTGGCAAGCTCCCGGTGCGTGATGGACAGCTCCAGGCTGCACTGTGAGCCGGAATCCTGCCTGGCAAGGTCATGGAGGAGAAACGAGGCGACCCGCTGGGGGATCTCCTTGAGGGCCAGGGACTCCACGAGGCTCATGGTCTCTTTCAGGCGCAGCGACAGCACGCGGATGATGTTGAGCAGCAGCATGGGCTCCTGCCTGGCCATATCCTCAACCGCCGAGCCCGGGATGGTGAGAACGGTCGTCTTCTTGAGTGTTTCTGCGTTTGCCGGGAAATCGTTGGAGGCAAAGGCCGTGCACAGACCGAAGGGATCTCCCGGACCCAGAAGGGTGAGCGTCTGTTCCTTTCCCTCGGTCGAGCTCTTGGAGAGCTTTACCTGGCCGTCGAGCACAACAGAGAGACTCCTGACCGGGTCCTCCTCGTTCACGACCGCCTCGCCGGCCCGGTAGGTCTTCACCAGGGCCTTTTTCGAGATGGTCTCGAGGAGCTTTTTGGAGAGGCCCTGGAACAGGGGGATATTATCGAGTCGGTTCGATTTCTCCATGGGACCTCACGCCTTCTGTAACAGGACGGTCTTGCTGAGGAGCACCCTGGGCTGCAGCACAGGCTTCAAGCCGGCAGCCCGTGCCCGATCGACGGTTTTTTCAAAGGCATTCTTCGACACATGGAACGGCGGTTCCACGATGAGTGCCAGTCCGCCCGGTTTCAGTGCCGAGTGTATCTCGCGGAAGAATGATCCATGATCGGGAACTTCGTGTACCATGTAAAAGGCCAGGACAAAATCCACAGGTTCAGGAATACCGATGCGCTCTTGTTCGCTCCGGTGCAGGGTGATGCGTCTTTCGAGGTCAGACCCCTGCACCTTTTCCCTGACCTTGTCGAGCATGCCTTCCTGCAGATCGCAGGCAATGACCCGGCCGGTTTCACCCACCATGTCCGCCATGTCGAGGGTGAAAAACCCCGGGCCGCACCCGACTTCCAGGACCGTCATCCCCTCCCTGAGGAAAGGACCCAGGATCCTCCGGGGATTCTGAATCCACCTCCGGATTTTCGTGTCGAGATGGCCGGCCAGTTCTACAGGGCATATGCGGTTTGTTCTTTCCCTCATGGTGGCCCCTCCCACTGGATCAGCTTTTTTGCATTCCGTTGATCTGGATCAATGAAATCTCCATCAGGAAAGCCTAACTATACTGCAGATACAAAAAAAACCAAAGAGACAAAGGTCAAAGGAGGGAACCATGAGTAACAGCGAACAGGTCATTCATGCAGATGATGCAACGTTTGAACCCCTTGTTCTCAAGTCGGAAAGCCCTGCCCTGGTGGATTTCTGGGCTCCCTGGTGCGGGCCCTGCCGGGCCATCGGGCCGGTGTTGGAAGAGATCGCGAAAGAGTATGACGGAAGGCTCTCTGTGGTCAAGGTGAACGTGGATGAAAGCCCGGAACTTTCCCGCAAATACGGCATACGGAGCATCCCTTCGCTGCTCTTCATCCAGGGGGGGATTGTGAAGGAATTTCGGGTCGGCTCCATGCCCAAGGCCCAGCTGGCTGCATTCATCGACAGGAACATGGGCTGAGACGCCATGAGTGATTTTTTAATCTTCATCGTCGTTGTGGGCGTATGGTTCGTTCTCCAGGCCTGGGTCTTCCCCCGGCTCGGCGTACCCACGTGAGGCTCTGCCGGCACCTGCCAGGTGGCAGACAGAAAGAAGAAAAAGCGGAATGACAAGGCATGATCCTTGAAAACAAGGAACAGGGCCGCAAGACATGGTTCCTCATGGCCGGATGAAGTATTCCTGCTCAGGATCGGATGGTAGAGATGCCGGTAAAAGGGGATATCTGACCCTGATGACCCATGATTCGAGCCTTTTTCCCTGAGAGACCACGGGCCTTTCGAGATCAATGCAGATGTGGTAAGTAACCTTCAGACTGGCACACTGTGCTGGGCGATCATGAACCCGGTAGTGTATGACATGGCATACAAGAGACGGAGCAAGATAACCGTAACCCCCACAAATGCCATCCTGGAGAGCATCTCGGACGGGGTATTCACCGTGGACGAGGACTGGGTCGTTACCTCGTTCAACCGTGCGGCCGAGGAGATCACCGGCATATCTCGGGATGAAGCGGTGGGCAGGCTCTGTTCCGAGGTCTTCCGCTCCAGCATGTGTGAGGTCGACTGCGCTCTGAAAAGGACTCTTAAAAACGGTAAACCTGTGATCGGCAAGTCATGCTACATCATCGACGTCAAGGGGCAGCGTATCCCCATCAGCGTTTCAACTGCCGTGCTGAAGGATGCCCAGGGGCGTATCGTGGGCGGCGCGGAAACTTTCCGCGACCTCACCGAGCTCGAGGAGCTCCGACAGGAGCTCAAGGGGCGGACCCATGTAGGTGAGCTCGTGAGCCGGAGCCCCATCATGCAGAAGGTGTTCGAGGTCATCCCTGCCGTGGCGGCTAGTCCAAGCACCGTGCTCATCCTTGGAGAAACAGGTACGGGCAAGGAGCTCGTTGCCAGGACCATCCATGCGTTGAGCCCCCGGCGGCAGGGGCCGTTCATCGCGGTCAACTGCAGCGCGCTTCCCGATACGCTTCTGGAATCAGAGCTGTTCGGCTACAAGGCCGGGGCCTTTACGGGAGCCGCGCGAGACAAGCCTGGCCGGTTCGCCCTGGCTAGGGGCGGAACCCTGTTCCTTGACGAGATCGGCGAGGTCAGCGCGGCGCTGCAGGTGAAGCTTCTGCGCGTCCTTCAGGAGCGGAGATATGAGCCCCTGGGCTCCACCCGGTCCGAGACTGCGGATATCAGGATTATCGTGGCCACCAACAAGGACCTGGCCCGGCAGGCGAAACTGGGCCTGTTTCGTGAAGACCTCTACTACCGGGTGAACGTTGTCCGTGTCGAGCTGCCGCCGCTGAGGAAGAGGAAGGAGGACATCCCCATCCTGACGGAGCAGTTCATAGCCCACTTCAATGCCCTGCAGAAGAAATCCGTCCAGGGGGTCACCACCGCGGCCCTTTCCCTGCTCATGGCCCATGACTGGCCCGGCAACATCCGGGAGCTCGAGAATGTCGTGGAGCGGGCCTTCATCCTGTGCGCCGGGGGGTCCATCGGCATTGCGCACCTGCCAGAAGAGCTGACATTGCGTTATGCGGAGCGATCGACCCAGAAGGGGATGAAATCCACCAGGGATCTCGTGGAGGCCCAGACTATCCGGAAGGCCCTGGAACGGAACGGGAACAACCGCCTGGCCGCTGCCCGGGAGCTCGGCATCCACAAGAGCACCCTGTTCAGGAAGATGAAGAGGTTCGGGATCGCCTTGACAGGCAAAGACGGGCGGGCCAGGCAACCTCAATAAGGTAGCAAATATGCGACCATCAGACCGATGTATGGTCGCCTTATAGCGACTCTTCAGCCGGGTATCTCTTTCTGAGAATCATCAATAGGTCATGTATTCCCGTATGTTGGCGACAGGGTGCGCTCCGCATAGCTCATGGCATGGTCTGTGCTCGACCCCTTGGCAGATAGACGGAGACGAGCACATGAAAACAGCCTTCCCCTTCTGGAACAACCGGATCGCTCCGGTCTTCGACGTGGCCCGGCAGCTCCTGCTCGTGGAGAGTACTGCAGGGCGGATCATCAGGGAGACCGAGGAACCCATGCCCGCTGATGACATGGGGGCCAAGGGCGAGTGCATGACCAGGCTCGGGGTGAACACACTGGTCTGCGGCGCCATATCGCGCCCCATGCAGGGCCTCATCGCGTCCTGCGGGATAACGCTCATCCCGTTCGTGGCCGGAGATTTGCGGGAGGTGATCCAGGCATGGATCGAAGGCAGGATCCAGGACAGGAAATTCGCCATGCCCGGGTGCTGCTCGCAGGAGAGACAGAGAGGCGGACGGTCCGGTCGGGGTCCGTGCGAAACGGGGGATATCGCTGGAACCTGTGGCTTCTGCATCTGTCCGCAGTGTTCCCACCGGGAACCCCACGAACGGGGTACTCCCTGCTCTCGGAAACAGTGCCCCACGTGCGGGAGCCCGCTGGTCAGGGGATAGGATACAGGGGCAGGGAAAGGGGGGTCTGATACCATGAATACAAGCCCGGGAGGTCCATGGCAGTTCAGGTGGGGGAAAAGGGTTCTCCAGAGGTCACTGGGAAAAAATCTCCCCGGTGCATCCATGATCCCGGGGCGCATGTTCAGGAGGGCGCCTCTCATCGGCCCGGTGATGGCATGGATTGCAGGGATAGCCGTGCACGATCTGCGGCAGCCGGACAGCAGGATCAAGGCCTTTGCGCGGCGCCTGCTTGAGAAGCGAAAGGAACCGCAGCGCGTCAGGACCATAGTCGTGACACCCACGGCCATTGAAGGCCCAGAGGAGAAGCCCGACAAAACGGATGGAGAAAAGGGGACATCATAAAGAAGCGTAAGGGGATGCGGAGGGACTGCATGAAGAAGATCGGCATCATCATCTGTGACCGCTACCGCGGTTGCGGGGGCGGCAAGTGCTTCAGGGCGCTCAGGGAGAGGTGCGGCGCATTCGCGCGGTACCCGGCAGACGAAGTCGTGGAAGTGGTAGGGTATTCAAGCTGCGGAGGATGTCCGGGAGGCAATGTGGAATATGTCCCGGCCGAGATGAAAAAGAATGGTGCCGAGGTCATCCACCTGGCAACGGGTTTTGTCGTGGGCTACCCCCCCTGTCCGTATATCGCAGACTTCAAGAGATACATCAAGACGCAGCACGGCCTGGACGTGGTTGTCGGCACCCACCCCATCCCCCTGAAATACCTCACCGTCCATGAGCGACTCGATTTCTGGGAGCGCTCGAGCATGAAAGATCTTGCCGGGCTTTTGATGGACGAGAACCGGGGGATCATGAAGTCCTATGACTGAGGATCAAACCCACTGAAAAGAAAGCGGAAAGGAGACGACCATGAAGATCGCTTTTACGACATCCGGTGACAGCCTGGAGGCACCGATAGACATCCGGTTCGGCCGGGCCCCGAAGATCCTCGTGTACGACCTGGACACAAAGGCCATCGAGATCACGGACAACACCCAGAACCTCAATGCCTCCCAGGGCGCAGGCATCCAGGCGGCCCAGAACGTGGCCAGGACCGGGGCCAAGCATCTGGTGACCGGGCACTGCGGACCCAACGCATTCAAGGTCCTCTCTGCTGCAGGGATCACGATCTATACGACCGATGCCCTTACCATTTCCGAAGCCCTTGACCGGTTCCGCTCGGGCAGCCTGAGCCCTGCGAATTCAGCGGATGTGGAAGGGCACTGGACATGAAAGGGCAGAGACCCTACGCTGGACATATGAGCTACGAGCCCATCGGCATCATCCGCAGCACGCACACCGTGCCTGAACAGACCCCGATCCAGCCCGTCTACGCACGAGGGTGCCTTGGCAGGGTCGAGGTTCTGCCCGAATACGAGGAAGGTTTGAAGGACCTGGAGGGATTTTCGCACGTCATCCTGATATATCATTTCCACCGCACTGAAGCCGTATACCTGACCGTGCAGCCCTTCCTCCAGGACGTCGATCACGGGGTGTTCTCCACCCGGGCGCCGTGCAGGCCCAACCCCATCGGCATGAGTATTGTGGAGCTGGTGCGCCGGGAAGGGACAACCCTTCATCTCGACGGGGTCGACATCCTGGACGGTACGCCCCTGCTGGACATCAAGCCCTATGTGGGCAGGTTCGACCGCATCGAAGGGACGAGGGACGGTTGGCAGCACGTGGTAGACGAGCCAACGGCCCGGAGGCGGGGAAGGCGTGGATATTGCGCGGAAAAGGAACCGGAGGCGGGATCATGATCATGTCCGTGGCCTCGGGTAAAGGCGGGACCGGAAAGACAACGGTGTCCGTGAACCTGGCACGGGTATCCTCCGTGCCGGTGCAGCTCCTGGACTGTGACGTGGAGGAACCGAACTGCCACCTGTTTCTCAGGGGCGAACTGAAGGCCCGGAATGTGGTCACCATGCCCGTACCGGATATCGATGCAGCGCTCTGCAACGGCTGCGGGGCCTGCAGCGCCGTCTGTGAGTTCAATGCCATCGCGGCGTTGAGCGATGAGGCCCTCGTGTTCGAAGAGCTCTGCCACGGGTGCGGCGGCTGCACCCTGGTCTGCCCCACAAAGGCCATCTCAGAAAAAGACCGCCGCATCGGTGAGATCGAGACCATGCAGGCAGACCTCATCACCTTGGTGCAGGGCCGCATCGATGTGGGCGTGGCCATGGCGCCACCGGTCATACGGGCCGTGAAGGAACGTCTCGGCGGGCAGGGCATGGCCATCCTGGATGCACCGCCTGGCACCTCGTGCCCGGTCATCGCCACCATCAAGGACACCGATCTGGTCATCCTGGTCACCGAGCCCACCCCCTTCGGCCTGCACGACCTGAAGCTGGCCCTCGATATGGTCAGGGAGCTCGCCATTCCCTTCGGGGTGGTCATCAACCGGGTGGGTGCCGGAGATGACCGAGTCCATGCCTTCTGCAGGGATGAGGGCGTGCCTATCCTCATGGAGATACCGGATGACCGCCGTATCGCCGAGGCCTATTCGAGGGGAGAGCTCATGGTCGATGCGCTGCCCGAATACCGCGTGCTGTTTGAAGAGCTCATGAGTCGGGCCGAGGAATTCCGGAACAGAACAAGGAGAGTGAACCATGCCGACCTACGAGTATGAATGTAATGCGTGCAAAATGCGGTTCGAACGTGAACAGGCCATGTCCGACGAGCCTCTTCAAGCTTGTCCCGAATGCGGCGCCCCGGTGCGCCGTCTGGTGAGCGGAGGGACAGGGTTTCTCTTCAAGGGAGAGGGCCAGGGAAGGGCATCCTCTCGTGGTGGATCGTGCTCGCTGGAGACCATGGGAAAGACCTGTTGCGGCCGGAGTGAACGCTGCGGAACGCCCCGGTGCGAAGAGTGAGCCTGAACGTGAGCAGTCGGAATCAAGGCATACAGGAACTTGTGGTTATAAGCGGCAAGGGAGGCACGGGCAAGACCAGCTTGGCTGCGTCGCTGGCGATGCTTGCGGAAAAGTCCGTGATTGCGGACTGCGACGTTGATGCTGCGGACCTGCACCTGCTCCTGAAGCCACAGGAGATTGATCGGCAGGAGTTTGTGAGTGGCCGCGAGGCCGTGATCAGGGCGTCGGACTGCACCGGCTGCGGTATCTGCAGGGATCTGTGCCGGTCCGGTGCCATCGGCATGCGACAGGATGGCGGGGATGCCGGAACCTGTCACGTGGACCCTGTCTCGTGTGAGGGCTGCGGGGTATGCGTGCACTTCTGTCCGGAAAAAGCCATTGATTTCCCCGAGCGCTCCTGCGGGCACTGGATGGTCTCACAGACCCGATGCGGCCCCATGGTCCATGCACAGCTTGGCATTGCGGCCGAGAACTCCGGGAAACTCGTTTCCATGGTACGCAGGGAGGCCCGCCGCATCGCCGAAGAACAGGGCCGGTCCATGATCATCGTGGACGGTCCCCCGGGTATCGGCTGCCCGGTCATCGCTTCCCTGGGCGGGGCAAGCATGGTGCTCGTGGTCACCGAGCCCACGGTGTCAGGTGAGCATGACCTGGAGAGGGTCCTCGCCCTGGCGAGGCATTTCGATGTCCCGGCAAAGGTCTGCGTGAACAAGTGGGACCTGAACCCTTCCATGACGGAGCGGATCGAGGAGCAGGCCTTCAGAACAGGCGCCGAGCTCGCAGGACGCATCCGTTATGACCCCGGTGTTACAAAGGCCCAGATCAGGGAGCTTACCGTGGTGGAGACGGATACGGATTCAGCCCGGGACATCATGCAGGTATGGAAAAATCTTACGCCATCAGGAGGCTGAAATGGATAATGGTTTAAAAGTTCTCAATACGAGCGGCATGTCCGGGGTTGCCCTGGATCATGCACAGAACCCGCGAAACATGGGACCGCTCTCTTCTTTCAACGGCCATGCCAGAGTCACCGGATCCTGCGGGGACACCATGGAGTTCTGGATCATGGTCCGGGACGGGAAGGTGGAGAAGGCATCCTTCACCACGGACGGGTGCGGGCACTCACAGGCCTGTGGCAGCATGGCCACGAGCCTTGTTGAGGGGAAAAGACTTGAACAGGCCTCAGTGATGGAGCCGCAGGACATCCTCGATGCACTGGGAGGTATTCCTGACGACCACGAGCATTGCGCCCTTCTGTCCGCTAACACCCTGAAGGCCGCATGCGAGAACTATGTCCGGAACACGGGCCTGAACCGACGGAAGGACCCTAACACAGGAGCCAAGACCTGCAGCACCTGCACCGATGCATCATGTTCGGCCCGCACGCGCAAGCATGGCGAGAGCGACGAGGATTATGCGGACAGGCAGAAGCTCGAGAGCAGGCTCTGCAGGATACGGCGCAAGATCGTGGTGCTCTCCGGCAAGGGCGGCGTGGGCAAGAGCACCGTGGCCGTTAATCTGGCGGTGGCCCTCATGATGGACGGGTGGAACGTGGGGCTTCTGGATGCGGACATCCATGGACCCAGCGTGCCCACCATGCTGGGCCTGGAGGGCCAGAAGCCGGCCAGCAGCGACGGCGAGATCCTTCCCGTGGAGCTCGGGGGGCTCAAGGTCATGTCCCTGGGCTTCTTTCTGTCCAGCCAGGATGATGCAGTTATCTGGCGCGGCCCCATGAAGATGGGGGCGCTCAAGCAGTTCCTCAGGGACGCGGCCTGGGGCGACCTTGATTTCCTCATCATCGATTCCCCTCCAGGCACAGGAGACGAGCCCCTTTCCATCTGCCAGCTCATCGGGAGCCTCGACGGGGCGGTCATCGTCACCACCCCGCAGCGCCTGGCCGAGGTGGATGTGCGCAAGTCCGTCTCGTTCTGCAGGCACCTCGACGTGCCGGTCCTGGGCGTGGTGGAGAACATGAGCGGCTTTGTCTGCCCGCGCTGCGGAGAGGTCACCCCGGTCTTTCGCTCCGGTGCCGGACGCCGCATCGCCGAGGACATGGGGGTCCCGTATCTCGGGTCCATCCCCATGGACCCGGACATCGCAGAGGCCTCGGACGCGGGCAGACCGTTCATCCATGCCTATGCCTCATCCGCCACGGCCGGGATCATGCAGGAGGTCATCCGGCCCATCGCGGAGCTGAGCGGACAGGAAAAGGAACAGGAACACTGATCCAGAGAAGATAATTCAATAAAGGAGAATAACCCCATGCGTATTGCCATACCTGTTGCAAACGGAACACTGTGCATGCACTTCGGTCACTGCGAGCGCTTTGCGCTCATCGACGTGGACCCGGCCACCAGGAAGATCACGGGCCGTGAAGACGTGGCGGCCCCTGCTCACCAGCCAGGTCTGCTGCCCCCATGGCTTGCCGAGCGCGGCGCCACCTTCGTCATCGCAGGCGGCATGGGCCAGCGGGCCATTGCCCTGTTCAACCAGCAGGGCATTCAGGTCCTTGTGGGCGCCCCGGCCCTGGCCCCGGAGGCCCTTGTGGAGGAGTATCTGGAAGGCAGGCTCCAGGCAGGACAGAACGTCTGCGATCACTGAGGGCAGAATCACACAGCCGTACGGGCCGAGACTCAGGGGCTCTGCGCAGGTGCCCCTGGCACATGAAAAAATGGCTGCGCGACTATCTATCAGGAGAACGACATGGCTGACAGGAAGAGGATAGTGGTGATCGGCGGGTCCGCAGCGGGACCCAAGGCGGCCGCTAAGGCGAGGCGCATGGACGAGCATGCCGAGGTGGTGATCCTGCAGAAGGACGCGGACCTTTCCATGGCATCCTGCGGCTACCCCTACTATGTGGGCGGCTACTTTGACGACCGGAACATGCTTCTATGCACGCCGACCGGCGTTACGAGGGATCCCCAGTTTTATCTCAATGCAAAAGACATCAAGGCAGGAACGAATACCGAGGTCACCAGTATAGACAGGAATGCACACACGGTTACCTTCAAGAGCCTGCTGACCGGAGTGACCGGCACCACGACCTATGACAAGCTCATCATAGCCACCGGGGCTACACCCAGGATGCCCCCCATACCAGGTGCGAACCTCAAGGGCATCACAACCCTGCAGTCCATGAAGGATGCAGACTTTCTCCGCAAGGTACGCGACGAAGGACGCATCAAGAAGGCGGTCATTATCGGCGGCGGACTCATCGGCATCGAAACCTGCGAGGCCCTGGAACTGGCCGGCATCGAGATCACGGTTATCGAGCTCCTGCCCCAGTTGCTGACCTTTCTCGACTGGGACCTGGCAAAGCTCGTGGAGAACCATGTGAAAACCAAGCATGCGAACGTTATCACGGGCAATGGGATCGCAGAGTTTCTGGGAAATAACGAAACACTCACCGGAGTGAAGCTCCAAAACGGGACCGAGCTGCCGTGTGAACTCGCCGTGGTGGCCATAGGTGTGAGCCCCAACGTGAAGCTCGCGAAAGAAGCAGGGATCACTATCGGGGTAACCGGCGGTATCGAGGTGAACGAATACATGCAGACCTCTGACCCGGACATCTATGCCGTGGGAGACTGTGTGGAAACCCTGCACCGTATCACCGGGAAGAAGGTGCTTGCTCCTTATGGGGACCTGGCAAACCTCCAGGGCAGGGTGGCCGGCGAGAACGCGATTCTTGGCAATGTGGTCACCTTCCCCGGCACCATCCAGACCGGCATCTGCAAGGTGTTTGATTATGCGGCAGGCTCAACCGGTCTTTCCGAGACAGCGGCCCGGAAGAACGGATACGAGGATATCATTACCGTGATAAACGCCAGCACGGACAAGCCGAACTTCATGGACGGGCTCCTCATCATAACCAAGCTCGTTGCGGAGCGAACGACAGGAAAGATCCTCGGTGCCCAGTGCATCGGGCCCGGCAATGTGGCCAAGCAGATCGCCCAGTGGGCCATGGCCATCCAGGCAGGCATGCACGTGGAGGACATCGTGAATGCCGACCTCCCCTATGCGCCGCCCTTCTCCCTGGCCATCGACCACTTCATCGCCACGGCCCACCTCATGCAGAACAAGATCAAGGGCCGGCTCAAGGGCATTTCCCCCATGGAGGTCAGGAAGAAGCTGGACGAGAAGGAAAGGCCCTTCTTCATCGATGCACGGGGGCCGGACGAGTACGAGCAGATGCGGCTGGGCATCGGCGAGACACTCATCCCGCTGGGCGCCCTGAGGAAGCGACTGGGTGAGCTGCCCCAGGACAAGAACAAGGAGATCATCTGCTACTGCAAGATATCGCTGAGGGGCTATGAAGAGGCGCTGGTCCTGGAAGCCAACGGGTGGAAGAACGTCAAGGTCATGGAAGGCGGTATCATGGCATGGCCCTATGTGCGGGAGAAATGATGTTGTGTTTGAACTGAATCGGTACTGGAAAACAGGGAGCTGCAGGTACTGCAGTTCCCTGTTGTTCATGAAAGGAGGAAGACATGAAGATTCGTGAGGTGGACAAGGTCGAGGTCCTGACCCTTCAGGACAACTACATCGATATCACGGCCCTGGACAATACGGCAGTGGTCCAGCGGGCGACCCCCTTGAAGGACATGCAGATCAAGAGTTCCATCCTGGCCGAGCATGGGTTCTCGGCCCTGGTCACGATCCATGCAGGTGGCAGGGCATCGTCCCTGCTCTTTGACTTCGGTTTCTCCGATGACGGGGCGGCCCGCAACGCCGTATTGCTGGGAGCGGACGTGGGTTCCGTGAAGGCCATGGTGCTGTCCCACGGGCATTCGGACCATACGGGGGGTATTCAAAGGTTCAGCTCTCTCATTACCGGCAAGAAGGACGCCATAGAATTCGTCTGCCACCCCGGGGCCTTCATCAAACCGAGGTACCTGAAGTTCGGTGAGGAGATCAAGGTTTACTTCCCTGAATTCTCGAGGGAAACCGTGCTCAAGGAGGGGATCGGGCTTGTGGAAACGAGCGAACCCCACCCGCTCCTTGACGGCTGTGCCCTGTTCCTCGGCGAGGTGCCCCGGCTCACCGACTTTGAAAAAGGCTTTCCCATCGCCCACCGCGAGGAAGACGGCAAGGAGCGGTGGGACCCCATCGAGGATGACTCGGGCATCGCGGTGAACGTGAGGGGTAAGGGTCTTGTGGTCCTCACCGGGTGTGCCCATGCAGGCGTGATCAACACGGTGCGTCATGCCATGAGGGTCACCGGCGTGGACAGGGTGTGCGCGGTCATGGGAGGGTTTCACCTGAGCGGGCCCTTCTTCGAGCCCATCATCGAGAGGACCACCGACGAGCTCAAGGCCCTCGACCCCCTCTATGTGGTGCCAACCCACTGCACGGGCCGAAGGGCCGTCATGCACATCGAGCGCGAGATGCCTGAGAAGTTCATCCTCAACATGTCCGGGACGAAGCTGACCTTTTCAGCATAGGAGCACGGGCACTATTCCTTGTAAGGGATGCAGAAAAAGGATAGGCTGACGAGAAACGAACATGAAATGGAGTGCGCCATGGAGGTACAGGATCTTATTCGAAAATCACAGGACGGATTCCAGCCGACAGAGGATGAACTGCTCTTTCTTCTCGGTCTTCGACCGGATTCCCCGGAGGCGTACCTCGTCATGGCCGAGGCCAACCGCATATCCACTGAACTGACCGGCAACAGGGCCGAGGTGCATGCCCAGCTGGCTCTCAACCTGGCTCCCTGTCCGGCCAACTGCAGGTTCTGCTCGTTTGCCCGGATAAACGGGGTCTTTCGGGAGGAGACACGGATCAGCCCGGAGGATGCTGTGGCATACGCCCGGCAGTTCGAACAGGACGGCGCCAACGCGGTGTATGTCATGACCACTGCCACCTATCCCTTTGACCTGTTCCTGGAGATCTCCCGGGAGGTGCGGAAAAACCTCAGGCCTGAGACCATTCTCATTGCCAATGTGGGAGATCAGTCCCTTGAGCATGCCCGGAAGATGAAGGATGCCGGCTTCGCCGGTGTCTACCATGCCCTGCGGCTGCGAGAAGGCATCGATTCGGGACTTTCTCCAGAGAAGAGGAAGGAGAGCATCCGCAACTTCCAGGAGGCCGGGCTCGGGGTGGGCACCTGCGTGGAACCCGTCGGCCCTGAGCACACCAACGAGGAGCTCGTCGACAGGATCCTTTTCACGGCATCAATAAATCCTGCCTACAGCGGCTCTGCCAGGCGTATCCCCATCCCGGGCACCGAGATGGCCAGGCTGGGCACCATCACCGAGCTCCGCATGGCCCAGATTGTGGCCGTCACCCGGATCGGCATGCCCAGGACCGTGTTGGGCAACTGCACCCATGAACCATGCACCCTGGGTGGGCTCGGCGGGGCCAACCTGTTCTGGGCCGAGGCCGGGGCCAACCCCAGAGATGTCCAGGAAAAGACCGAGGAGGGCAGGGGCGAGACCGTGGCCGGCTGCCGGACCATCTTTGCTGAATGCGGGTGGGAGACCCTGGAGGAACCATCACGTTATTACGATGGGAACGGTTAGGGTTCATGTCGTTCTGACAAGCACCCCCCATCCATCCTCTTCAGACGAAGGGAAAAGCGCTAACCATTGCCTTTGTGAATATCAGGGCTATTAATATTCACAAAGGTACATCACAACCCGATTCCGTTCGGGTCAAGAGCGACAGGTGGAAAGGGGTATGGCTATGCCTGAAGAGATCAAGGCGGGGTGTGCCAGGCCTACAGGAGGTCCGGTGGGGGAGGAACCCAAGGCGCCCACTCCTGTGGAGGAGGGTCCCCGAAAGGAGGAAAAGGTCATGATCAAGGTGGGGGCCAAGGCCCCGGATTTCACATCCCCGGCGTACCTCAAGGGCAAGTTCGTGCAGGTGAAGCTCTCGGACTACCTCGGCAAGTGGGTGGTGCTCTGCTTCTACCCGGGTGACTTCACCTTTGTCTGAGCGACCGAGATCTCGGCAGTTGCCGAGAAATATCCCGAGTTCAAAAAGCTCGGGGTCGAGGTCCTGTCCATGAGCGTAGACAGTGTGTTCGTGCACAAGATGTGGAACGACCACGAGCTCTCCAAGATGGTCAAGGCAGGCGTTCCCTTTGCCATGCTCTCCGACGGCGGCGGTCGCGTGGGGAGTGTATATGGTGTCTACGATCCGGATGCGGGAGTGGAGATGAGGGGGCGTTTTCTCATCGACCCGGACGGGGTCGTCCAGGGATACGAGGTGCTCACCCCGCCCGTGGGCAGGAACGTGAGTGAGACCATCCGCCAGATCCAGGCCTTCCAGCTCGTCCGGAACAGCAAGGGCACCGAGGCCACGCCGTCCGGATGGAAACCGGGCAAGATCACGCTCAAACCAGGTCCTGATCTTGTGGGCAAGGTCTGGGAGGTCTGGAAGACCTCCATGGCCTTTGACTGAAGGTCTTTTACCAGGGTGAAAAAGAGGCTGCCTGTCCAGGCAGCCCCTTCCTTGAGCATTTTATCAACTGAAGCTCACACCTTGATCTTGCCTTCCTTCATGGTCTTGGTGGGCCGGAAGGTCTCGATGCCGAACTTGTCGGCCAGCTCGTTGCAGCGGGCCACGAGCTTCTCGTAGCCGATGCTCTGTGCCAGCGTGAAGGGCCCCATGCCACCGCCCCCGTTGGCGATGGCCAGGTCGATGTCCTTGGGATCGTTGGTCACGCCCTCCTCCAGGCACTTGGTGGCCTCGTTCACCTGGAGCGCCACCATGTAGGTGA
>DAITOA010000040.1:0-29502 GCA_036834365.1 Thermodesulfobacteriota bacterium
CATC
This sequence comes from Thermodesulfobacteriota bacterium, assembly GCA_036834365.1. Classification (GTDB taxonomy): domain Bacteria; phylum Desulfobacterota; class Desulfomonilia; order UBA1062; family UBA1062; genus MWEI01. The sequence continues at coordinate 5 of DAITOA010000040.1, forward strand.
CCCATCATCATGCTCACGGCCAAGGACCATGAAGCCGACAAGGTCGAGGGACTGGAAATAGGCGCCGACGACTACGTAACAAAGCCGTTCTCTCCCAAGGAACTCATTGCACGTGTCAAGGCGGTCCTTCGGAGATCTGAGCCCGGCAAGACGGACTTCATCTCCATCGGGGACTCCATTGTCATCGATCCCGAGCGGTTCGAGGTCAAAGTGGAAGGCGAGACCATCACTCTCACCCCGGTGGAATTCAAGATCCTTCACCTCCTGGCCCAGAGCCCGGGAAAGGTGTTCACCAGGGACCGCATCCTCGACCACCTCTGGGGCAACGAGAAGGCTGTCCTTGACAGGACCGTGGACGTGCACATCAAGAACCTGCGCGACAAGCTCGGGGACTCCGGTGACATCATCAGGAACGTGCGGGGCGTGGGGTATAAGCTGCAGGCATGAGAAGACCCATCTTCTTCAAGATCTTTGCCGGTTTTCTAGCGGTGACCGTGACCCTTGCCGTGCTCATCCTCGGTACGTCCTATGAGGTAATCCGGTCCCACTACCTCAGGTCCACGGCCCAGAACCTCCAGAGCATCGGCACCCCGCTGCGGGATGTCATCGCCCCGGTCTTCGCCAGGGGGGAGGCCGAAGCCCTGAACAGCCTCGCCAGGCAGTACGACCGCCAGCTGGACGTCAGGATCACCATCATCGACGCCGCGGGCAGGGTGCTCGCCGACTCCGAGCGCGACCCCGCCACCCTGGAAAACCACGGGCACCGGCCGGAGATGGTGCAGGCCCTCCAGGGCCGGACCGGCCGGAGCATCCGCTACAGCAAGACCCTGGACCAGGACCTCCTCTACATAGCCCTTCCCGTGGAGAGACAGGGCCGGATCGTCGGGGTGCTCCGCCTGAGCATGACGCTTGGCCATATCGATGAGCTCCTCCATTCCCTGCTCAAAAGGCTCTTCGGGCTGACAGCGGTCATCATCGTGCTCTCGCTCGCCCTCTCGGCGTTCTTCTCCCATCTGATTTCCTCTCCCATACGGGCACTGAGCAGGGCCGCCCGCAGCGTGGCGGGCGGCGACCTGTCGGTGCGCGTATCCCCGTCGACCGACGACGAGATCAGGGACCTCACCGAGAGTTTCAACGACATGGCGGGCAAGCTCGAATTTTCCTTCTCGGAGCTGAGGACACGGAAAGAAGAGCTCGAGAGCATCCTCTCATCCATTACCGAGGTACTGCTCGTCCTGGACCCGGAAGGGAAGGTCCTCCTGTACAATCAAGCCGCGCAGAAAATCATACCTGCCGGGACCATCCTCGGCAGGTATCACTGGGAGCTGCTCAGGTCGACAAAGCTCAATGACCTCGTGCGGGATGCACTGGAAGGTTCTGTTTCGGGTGAGGTGGAGCTCCTTGAAAAGACCTACCTGTGCAGCATCACCCAGCTCGCCTCCCGCAGGGACAGGATCGTGATCCTCCATGACATCTCGGACATGAAGCAGATCGAGAGGGTCAAGAAGGACCTGGTGGTGAACGTCTCCCACGAGCTGAGGACCCCGCTCACCGCCATCAAGGGGTTTGCGGAAACCTGCCTGGATGAGGCGGACGGGGCGATGCGGGAGCACCTGAAGATCATCCTCCGTCACACGGACAGGCTCATCGCCATGGTGAACGACCTGCTCACACTGTCCGAGATCGAGGAAAAATCCAGGCTCGCCGTCGAGGACATGAGCGTGAAGGACCTCATCGGCAACGTCCTGGCCGCTTACGAACCGAGGATCAGGGGCAAGGGCCTCGACCTGAAGGTCGAGAGCCCCGAGTTCACCATCAAGGCCGATCCCTTCAGGCTCGAGCAGCTCCTGACCAATCTGGTGGACAACGCACTGAAGTATACGGAAAAGGGCTGGATCTCCATTCATGCAGAGCACACGGCCCAGGCAGCGGTGATCACGGTCAGCGACACCGGCGTCGGCATACCGAGGGAGCACCTCGGAAGGATCTTCGAACGCTTCTATGTGGTCGACAAATCCCGGTCGAGGAACATGGGGGGGACGGGCCTCGGGCTGGCCATAGCCAAGCACATCGCCGCCCTCCACGGCGGAATGATAGAGGTGCGGAGCACCCCCTATTCCGGCACTTCCTTTCGGGTGACAATCCCAACCAAAGACTGAATTCGTCTGCATACTGAACTCATCGAGAGCAAGACGAATATATCCCCTGATAACCAGGAACATCTTCCCTTGACGGAACAGTACATTACTTATATGAGATCCTTGGCGAAACATCCTAGACATCCACGAACTCATGTGAGGAGGAAAGGGTATGGCCTTCAGCTTTCTCCCGAAAGAATCGAATTTTTTCATCCTGTTCAACAAGCAGGCCGCCCATGCCGTACAGGCTGCAGAGCTGTTCAAGCAGTTCACTACCTCCGGCGGTCTCGACCAGGAGACCGTGCAGAAGATGCGCACTATCGAGCATCAGGCGGACGAGATCGCCCATGATATCATGGACCGTCTTAACAAGACCTTCATCACCCCCTTCGACCGGGAAGACATCCATGAGCTGGCATGTTCCATGGACGACGTTATAGACATGCTCTACACCATCGCGAACCGCATGTACGTCTACAAGATCAAGAACGTCGACACCGATCTGGTGGAGTTCGCAGCCATCATCGACAAGTCGGTCCGGGCGTTGGCCAAGGCCATAGAAGGTCTGCAGAATTCGAAGAATCCCCAGTGCGCATTGGATGCCTGTATCGAGGTGAACCGGCTCGAGAATGTTGGCGACACCATGAGGGACGCCATCCTGGGACGCCTCTTCGAGACGGCCACCGATCCCATTTTCCTGATCAAGTGGAAGGAAATCTATCAGTTCGCTGAGACGGTGCTCGACATGTGCGAGGACGTGGCCCACGTGGTGGAATCCATCTTCGTAAAACAAGCCTGATGCCATGACGGCATTCGTCCTCTTCCTCATCGTCCTGGCGCTGACGTTCGACTTTCTGAACGGTTTCAACGACTCTGCCAATTCCATTGCCACCGTGGTGTCCACCCGCGTGCTCAAACCGCGCCACGCAGTGGTCTGGGCGGCATTCTTCAACTTCGTCGCCTTCCTCTTCCTCGGCCTGCACGTGGCGAACACCGTGGGCAAGGGCATCGTGGATGTGAACATCATCGACACGCACATCATCTTCGCAACGCTCATCGGCGCCTGCATGTGGGACATCGGCGCCTGGTACGTGGGCCTGCCGACAAGCTCCTCCCACGCGCTCATCGGAGGGCTCGTGGGTTCGGCCCTGGTGAAGGCGGGCCCGCAGTCGCTGATCATGTCGGGCATCATGAAGACCATCATCTTCATCTTCGTCTCTCCCATCGTGGGCCTGTTTCTCGGCCTGACCATCGGCACCGCCGTGTACCGCCTGTTCAAGAGGGCCACGCCCAAGCACGTGGATTCCATCTTCCGCAAGGGACAGCTCATATCCGCCGCTCTGTTCAGCCTCGGCCACGGCGGGAACGACGCACAGAAGACCATGGGCATCATAGCGGGCCTCCTGTTCAGCGCCGGCCTCCTGGGCGACACGTTCTACATACCGTTCTGGGTGGTGATCTCCTGCCAGGCCGCCATAGCCCTGGGGACCATGTTCGGGGGCTGGCGCATCGTCAAGACCATGGGCCAGAAGATCGCCAAGCTCAGGCCCGTGGATGGCTTCTGCGCCGAGACGGGTGCCGCCATCGCCCTGTTCGTCACCACCGCCTTCGGCATACCCGTGAGCACCACGCACACCGTAACGGGATCCATCATGGGGGTGGGTTCGCTGCGGCGGCTGAGCGCGGTGCGCTGGGGCGTCGCAGGCCGCATCGTATGGGCATGGATCCTCACGATCCCCTGTGCCGCGGTCGTGTCAGGGGTCACCTATATTATCGTCTTCCGTTTCTTCTCGTAGACGTCTCTGTACCCCCGATCTCCCGGCCCTGCCTCAGCTGTGGGGACGTACGGGACAGGTTCATGATCGGGTCTTCATGATAAATTAACCGAATCTTCATCAATCGTTAACAATCCCAGCCTAAGATTAGGAAAAACAAGGGACTGCAGGATTGATATCCGTTCAGGCACGACTATTATGTACCCAATCGCTCGTCCATCCGGGAACATGCCGTGTCACGTTACGTGAGGACATATGTCTCTCTACATAATCTTCCTCATCCTGCTGGCGCTCGCGTTCGATTTCCTGAACGGTTTCCACGACTCTGCCAACTCCATCGCCACCATCGTCTCGACCCGGGTGCTCTCGCCGAAATACGCGGTGGTCTGGGCCGCATTCTTCAACTTCGTCGCCTTCCTGTTCCTGGGCCTGCACGTGGCCAACACCATAGGCAAGGGAATCATCGACGTGAACATCATAGGCCCTCACGTCATCCTCGCGACGTTGGTGGGTGCATGCGTATGGGACATTCTCACCTGGTTCTTCGGCCTTCCCACGAGCTCGTCCCATGCCCTCATCGGCGGCATGGTGGGGGCCGCCCTGGTCAAGACCGGCCCCGACGCCCTCGTGGCCACCGGCATCATCAAGACCATTGCCTTCATCTTCATCTCCCCCACCGTGGGCCTCTTCCTCGGGCTGATCATCGGCATAGCCGTGTACTGGGGCTTCAGGAAGGCGACCCCGCTCCATGTCGACCACATCTTCCGCAAGGGTCAGCTCGTCTCCGCCGCCCTGTACAGCCTCGGGCACGGGGGCAACGACGCACAGAAGACCATGGGCATCATCGCCGGCCTCCTGTTCAGCGCAGGGCTCCTGGGGGACACGTTCTACGTCCCCTTCTGGGTGGTCATCTCCTGCCAGACCGCCATAGCCCTGGGAACCATGTTCGGCGGGTGGAGGATCGTGAAGACCATGGGGCAGAAGATCGCCAAGCTAAGGCCTGTAGACGGGTTCTGCGCGGAGACCGGGGCGGCGCTGAGCCTCTTCATCTCCACCATGATGGGCATCCCGGTGAGCACGACCCACACCATCACGGGCTCCATCATGGGCGTCGGGTCGCTGCGCCGGCTGAGCGCGGTGCGCTGGGGTGTGGCGGGCCGCATCGTGTGGGCCTGGATCCTCACCATCCCGGGGGCGGCGGTCATCTCTGCCGTCACCTATCTGCTCACCGCCTAGCAGCCCTTTCGCCGTTGACTTGTGCCATGGGAGAGTATCCTTTTTCCATCTTCATGAAAAATTAACCTGATCTTTATTGCCTGTTCACACTTCTCACCTAGATGGAAAGCAAAAATTCACGGAGGAATACAATGAAGACACGAATGCTCACCCCTGTTGCCCTGATCTTTCTTGCAGCGGCCTTCCTATGCCTGACCCTTGCAGGACCGGCCCATGCGGCGGGAAACGAGGTCACCATAAAGGGATCCACCACGGTGCTCCCCATCGCCCAGGTGGCGGCCGAGGAGTTCATGGACAGGAACCCGGGCATCAAGATCTCGGTGCAGGGCGGGGGCTCGGGTGTGGGCATCGCATCCCTGCTCGATAGGACCACGGACATCGCAGACTCATCCCGCAAGATCAAGGGTGAGGAGATCGACAAGGCCAAGGCCGCCGGCGTGAGCCCCAACGAGATCGCCGTCGCCCTGGACGGCATCGCGGTCATCCTGCATCCCAGCAACCCGATCAGCGCCCTGACCAAGACCCAGATCAAGGACATCTACACCGGCAAGGTCTCCAACTGGAAGGAAATCGGCGGTCCCAACGCCAAGATCGTGGCGGTGAGCCGGGACACGTCCAGCGGCACCTTCGAGGCCTTCGAGACCCTGGCCATCAACAAGGAGAAGGTCAGACCAGACGCACTGACCACGGCGTCGAACCAGGCCGTGGCCCAGACCGTGGCACAGACGCCGGGCGCCATCGGCTATGTGGGCGTCGGCTACCTCAGCCCCAAAGTGAAGGACGTCACCGTGGACGGCATCAAGTGCACCAGGCAGACCATCCAATCGGGAAAGTACCCCCTGGCCCGCGAGCTGTACATGTACACCAACGGCAAGCCATCGGGGAACACCGCCAAATACATCGACTTCGTGCTCAGCAAGGATGGACAGAAACTTGTTGAAGAAGAGGGTTTCGTAGAGATTTTAAAATAAGAAAATCAAATCAGACGGGGAGGAGGCCGGCACCCTTTCTCCCCGTTTTCTCGACACGATTTTTAACGGAAAGTTAACAGAATCTTCATGTACTCTTAACTTCAGTGCCATATGAATACACTATCATCATGAATACTAGACAGTTCAGAATACTGAGAGAGGACCTATACAAATGGGTCTTTGCAGTCCTGGCCTTCTCGTCCCTGATCTTTCTCGTGGGGATCATTTTCACCCTTCTCAAGGAATCCATACCGATTTTCATGCACTCATCTCCTTTACATCTCCTCTTCGGGCAGTTCTGGTACCCCACGGCCGATCCCCCCGAATTCGGCATGTGGCCGCTTATCCTGGGGTCGGCGGTGGTCACCTTGGGGGCCATGCTCGTGTGCGTACCCATCGGAGTAGGTACGGCCCTGTTCATTCACGAGCTGGCATCAGCACGCCAGAGGGCGTTTCTCAAGCCGGTCATCGAGGTCCTGGCCGGTATCCCCTCCATCGTATACGGTTTCTTCGGCATGGTCATTGTAGCACCCTTCCTCCAGAATCTCCTGGTTATCCCCACCGGCCTGTGCGCCTTCACGGCCAGCCTGGTGCTGGGCATCATGGCAACACCCACTGTGGCTAGTCTCTCGGAAGACGCGCTGAGCTTCGTGCCGCGAAGCTTCCGTGAGGCATCGCTCGCCCTGGGGGCCAACCGGTGGCAGACCCTGACCAGGGTGGTCGTCCCTGCCGCCGGATCGGGGATCTCCACGGCCATCATCCTGGGCATGGGCAGGGCGGTGGGCGAGACCATGACCGTGCTCATGGTGGCAGGAGGAGCAGCGGTGATTCCCAAGAGCATCTTCGATCCGGTACGGCCCATGACCTCGACCATAGCGGCGGAGATGGGAGAGGCGGTCATGGGGAGCCTCCACTTCAGCGCGCTCTTCGCCATAGGACTGATCCTGTTCATCATCACCCTGGCCATCAATATCGTGGCCGAGGTCATCAGCCGCAGATACCGGCTGAAACTGGGGCTCGGCAGATGACAACGCAGGGCCGAACGTCAAACGGTTCGACAGAACGGCTCGCCGGAATGCTGCAGCAGCCTCGGAGGCTCTTCCGCATGAGTGACCTGTCGCAGGCCCTGGGCTTTCTCTGCCTGATCCTATGCATCCTCTTCGCGCTCTTCTTCCTCGGGACCCTCATCTACTTCATCACCTCCCGCGGGATCTCGGTCATATCCTGGGAATTTCTCACCGAGGTTCCCCGCAGGGCCATGACCAAGGGCGGGGTAGCCCCCGCCATCGTGGGGACCCTCTACCTCACCGTGGGGGCCATCGGATTCGCCCTTCCCCTGGGGCTCGCCTGCGCCATCTACCTGTGCGAGTATAGCCCGGCGGGCTACATCGTGAACATCATCCGCCTGTCCATCAACAACCTGGCCGGCGTGCCTTCGGTGGTCTTCGGGCTCTTCGGCTTCGCGGTGTTCGTGAAGGTCTTCGGGTTCGGCGTATCCATCCTCTCGGGCAGCCTGACGCTCGGCATCATGGCCCTGCCCGGCATCATCTCCGCATCCCAGGAGGCGATCCTTGCCGTACCTCAGTCTTACAAGGAGGCGTCCCTGGCCCTGGGTGCGACGCACTGGCAGACCATCAAAAAGGTGGTGCTGCCCACGGCCCTGCCGGGCATCCTCACCGGCGTGATCCTCAACGTGGGCAGGGTGGCCGGGGAGACCGCACCGATCCTCTTCACGGCCGCGACCTTCTACACGAGGGGATACCCGGACTCCGTCTTCTCGGAGGTGATGGCCCTGCCCTACCACATCTACGCACTCATGACCGAAGGCACCCGCCCGGAGATCCAGACCGGCATCGCCTACGGGTGCTCCCTCATCCTCCTGTGCCTGGTGCTTGCCGTCTCGGCACTGGCCATTATCCTGAGACAGAGACAGAGGATCAACTATGGCTCCTGAAGTGAAGATCAGCGCGAAGAACATCGACTTCTTCTACGGCAAGACCAAGGCCCTGAAGGATATCTCCATGGACATCCACGCCAATCAGGTGACCGCCCTCATCGGTCCGTCGGGGTGCGGCAAGTCCACCTTCATCAGGCTGCTCAACCGCATGAACGACCTCATACCGGGGTCCAGGGTGGAAGGCCGGATCGTCATGGACGGCATGGACATCAACCACCCGAGGACCGATGTCGTCGACCTCCGGCGTAAGGTGGGCATGGTGTTCCAGAAGCCCAACCCCTTCCCCAAGAGCGTGTACGACAACATGGCCTACGGTCTCATCATCAACGGCATCCGGGACAAGTCCTTCATCGAGCAGCGAGTGATCACCTCGCTGAAGAAGGCCGCCTTGTACGAAGATATCCAGGAAAGGCTCAACGACAGCGCCCTCATGCTCTCCGGAGGCCAGCAGCAGCGGCTGTGCATTGCCCGGTGCCTGGTGGTGGAACCCGAGGTGATCCTCTTCGACGAGCCCTGCGCGAGCCTCGACCCCATCTCCACCCGCAAGATCGAGGAGCTCATCTTAGAGCTGAAAAAGGACTATACCATCGTCATCGTCACCCACAACATGCAGCAGGCGGCCCGCGTATCGGACTACACCGCCTTCATGTACCTGGGCGAGCTCATCGAGTATGACCGCACGGAGAAGATGTTCACCGTACCCTCGGAGCGGATGACCGAGGAATACTTGAGCGGCAAGTTCGGATAAGGAGATGCCATGCTGGAAGAGATGAAATTGATTCAGGTGAAGAAAGAACTCATGGAGTTCGCAACCCTCGTGGAGTCCATGGTGGACAAGAGCATAGTCGGCCTGAAGGAACGCAGGGCGGACGACCTCAAGGAGGTGATCGAACGGGACGAACCGCGGGCGAATGATTTCGAGACCGACCTGGACGAGCGCTGCGTATCGGTCATCGCCCAGCACCAGCCTGCGGGCAGGTCCCTGCGCACCATCCTCATGGTCCTCCACATCAACAGCACCCTGGAACGCATCGGGGACCATGCCGTCACCGTGGCAGAGAGCGCTATGTTCCTTATCGGGCAGCCCCCGGTCAAACAGCTCATCGACATTCCTCACATGGCCGAGGTGGTCAAGACAATGATCTCAGACAGCATCACCTCGTTCATCAACGACGATGCGGTGCTGGCGAAGAGCGTGTGCGAGCGCGACGACATCGTGGACGGCCTACGCAACCAGATCCTGCGGGAGCTCATCACCTACATGACCTCCGACCCGACCACCATCGAACGGGCCCTGCAGCTCATGAAGATCGCCAGCAATCTGGAACGGGTTGCCGACCTTGCCACCAACATCTGCGAGGACGTGATCTACATGGTCAAGGGCAAGGTGATCAAGCACCACAAGGACACAGTATAGAAGAGCCCCCGCCCTATCCTGCTGGTGTGGGCGTTCCGGCAGGATCAGAAATGGACCGCCAACAGCAGGTACGCCACGTCGTTCTTCTCGAAGGAACCGTATTTCGTGGCGCTGTCCCCGGTGATGAGCACATAGGCGAGTTCCAGGGAGGTATTGTCGTAAGGCTTGTAGATGAGCCTCGGTTTGACCACCAGCGCCGAATTTCCCGATATGTCGCTGAGCTCGGGCATCTCCAGCAGGCAGTCGAGGACGGCCTTGAGCTCGTCATGGAAGAACGAGTACTCGATGCGGGACGCCAGGTAGTCCTCGAGGTCTCCCATGAATCCGGCACCACCAAGCCCGAGCTCGTCCTTGGCCTGGCTGGTGTACCGGAACTCGTCGTAGTACCCGTGGTTGAACTGGGTGTTCCAGTAGAGGCCCGTGCCGATGCCGAAGGTGTAGTCGAAGCCCACGGTGTACTTGTAGTAGGGTCCGTCGAAGAGCTTGATGTATGTCGTCTCGCTCGTGGTGAGGAACCGGGTGGTCTGCCGGACCGTGTAATCCTCCGGCCAGTAACAGCCTACCTCGGCCCAAATGCCCACGGACCGGACCTCCCCGGCCAGGTCGAAGCCCACCACGTCGAGCTTGGGGTAGTCGAGGTAGCTCGTCAGGGTGGTGCCGGATACCAGGCTGATGTCGGCATCGATCCGGTGGACCACGGGCAGGCTCACGTAGCCGTGGTAGTAGCTCAGGCCCCAGTCCATGTTGAACAGGTTGCCGCTGAGGCGCAGCCCGATGGGACCGTCGCCGACCGAGTACTCCGGCGGATCGTCAAGGACGACTGCGGCCTCGCCGGTGGGGAAGCCGTAGTCCCCGGTGAGCTCCTCAAGCCTGTCCTGCATGAGGGCCGTGCTCCGGGCTTCGAAGCTGGACGGCAGGGTGGACGGCTTGAAGGAGAGGAAATAGACCGCCTGGAACCTCAGCGTCGTTTCCGTTGGGAGCCGGTATTCGAGGTTGAACCCGTCCATGGGCAGGTGGGCCACGAAATAGTCCGGATCGAAGGTGTAGAGGTTGCCGAAATCCACGGGGTTGAGGTTGTCGATGACGTTGTACTCGTCCGAGGTCCCCCAGCGTACCCGCTGCCTGCCGATGGTGAGGTCGAGACCCGGCGTGCCGAAATCCATGAGGGTGAAGGAAGCCTCCTTCAGGGTCGTCTCCATCTCGTCGGACTCGGCGGTGCCGCCTTCGTTCGTCTGGAGCTCTTCGAGGTCCTCGGCGGTCTGCCTCACCCCGTAGGTGAAATACAGGAGCGACTTGTAGCTCACGTTGTCCGAGATGTACCCGTCCAGCTTCAGGTGGAGCTCGCCGCGGTTGAGGTTGTAGTCGCCCGCCTCATGCGGCTCGAAGGCGTCTTCCGTGTCGTCCTCGGTGAAGGCCGAGCTGAAAAACTTGATATCCCCACTGAGGTTGACCTTCGAGGCGACGTCATCCTCGGCGTACAGGGCCGTAGAGGAGAAGAGCAGGAGGATGGCGCAGCAGAGAGTCCATGCATGGGGAAGGCCCCTGTGCATGAACTCTCGTAGCGTCGTTCCGGATGCTTCTCTAGTCACCCTTGACACTCCTCTTGAGGTAGCGCTCGGTGAAGATGTCGTCCTCAAGGTTCTTATCGTACTCTATCTTGGTGATCTTCATGATGGTGGAGTGGTTCTTGGTCACGTCGGTCATCTTGATCTCCATGGGTGTCCAGTAGCCCTGTACCTGCTCGTTCTTGATCTCCGAGCTCTTCCAGAGCTTGCCCGCATCATCGTAGAGATCCATCTTGCTCACGGTGAAGTCCTTCTTGTTCACCCAGGCCGTGACGCGGGGATAGATCCGTTCCGAGCCCGGCTTGCGCTTAAGCTCGAGGACGTACTCGCTGTCGGTCTCTTTGGAGATCTGCGCATCGTAGTGGTTGGAGTACTTGCCCGTGCTGAGGTCGTCATTGGACAGGTCCGAGCCTGCGAAGCTCTCCTTGCGGGCATGGGATGCGATCCTCCGGACCCGGTCGAAGGCGGGGAGGTAGAGGTACATCTTGTCGTCCGCCAGGCTCAGGAACCCGAGGTTCCTGATGTCGGCAGGGGCGGCGAACTTGAGGACGGACCAGTCGTCCTTGTCCTTGTAGTGACGCCTCCATACCTTCATGGTGCGATCCTTGGTCTGGCCGCCCTTGTCCACCAGGGTCATGGTGACGCTTGCCACCGAGTCCTTGGAGGCGGACTGGACCTCGTCCACCTTCTTGAGGATCTGGTTGCCGTCCATGGCCGGCGCCGGCGATGCCGTCACGAAAAGGAGCAGTGCCACAACAGCGCATCCCGTAAGTACCCTTCTCATTCGTACCTCCTTGCGATTTCTTCGACTATATGGTGTTCTGCCACATCGAGATCGATCTTCCAAGCCCTGTCTTCCAGGTGCACCAGCGACGCCATGGCGGGCAGCACGGAGAGCACCGAGGCGGTCACCATGGTGATGGCCATGGCGTTGATGATGGCGAAGTTCCGCAGCTCCGTGGTCTGGGAGAAGATGAGCACGATGAAGCCCAGCAGCGTGGTGCCGTTGGCCGTGATCACCGCCCTGCCCACATGGGAGGTGGTGGCTTCGAGGCACTCCCTTACCCCGAGACCCGATATGTAGAGCCTGCGGTAATAGGCCATGAAGTGGATGGCCGCATCCACCCCGAGGCCGATGATGAGCGAGCCGCAGAGCACGGTTCCGAAGTCCAGGGGGATGCCCACCCATCCCATGAACCCCATGACCATGCCGAGAGGGATCATGATGGTTATCAGTGCCAACAGTCCGCGCCTCAGAGACCGCTCGCTCAGGGAGATCATGATCAGGACGATGGTCGCCGCCAGCACGAAGCTCTGGATCTGGCTTTCGTAGAGGAGCTTGTCGAAGCGGCCGAACATCTCGTGGGACCCTGACTGGTCGATCTGCACCTGGGAGGTCTCCGTGATGGCACCGTTAATCCCGGCAATATCCTTCACCTCGTTCATGAAAAAGACCGGCCTCGGAGAGAACAGGGACCACAGGACCCCCCCGGAGCGTTTGACGAAGTCCTCGTTGTTCGCCAGCGCAGAGTCGAGCCCTGCAAAGATTGACGAGCTCGCATGGGATGCCTTTTGCAGTCTGAAGGCGTGCTCGGCCCGGCCGATCATCCCGTCCACCGTTGTCCTCGCATCTTCGGCATTCATGGCCCTGCCCTGTGTTATGAGACCCGCAAGCCGCCCCTTGGTCTCATCAAGGAAGCGGGATCCCCAGCTCTCTCGCAGACCTTCCACCAGGGAGGCGATGAGGCCCGGCGGCAGCTCCTCCACGGCCTCATTCTCCAGGTAATTTCCTGTCTCCCTCCATATCGGGCCCATGTCGATATCGCCTGCATCGGCATGAAGACCCTTTCTTACTGTTTCCTCAAAGATGCCGGGTGCATAGGTTCGGGGCTCATCGTAGCGGACGGCCAGCCATGCCAGTTCCCGGGATGCCTTCCGGACCATGACCCGATCAAGGGTTTTCCGCGCGGAATCCGTAAGCTTGAGCGGGTCCACGCTCACCAGTTCCCCCGAGACATTCGCGTCAAGATACTGCTGGATCTCTGCGGATATCTCCTTCATCACCCTGGTTTCATGATCGTTCATAAGGCAGTTGATGAGGGCCTGCTTCCGGTCCTCGGACACAAAAGTCTTCAGGATGTCCTGGCCTTCCAGGAGAAACCAGAGGTTGGCGATGCCTTCACGGGTCTCGGGCACGGCATAGACCCCGTTCATGAGCCAGTTCTCCTCGGCTATGAGGTCGCTGATGGACATGAATCCGTCCAGACGGTGGTCCGAGCGGAGGTAGTTCCCCAGGGACCCCATGGCGGCCATGTTCCTCGGGTCCTCCATATCGCCCTGGAAGAACATGCTCACCCGGTACATGCCGTTGAAATCGTTCTCGAGGATGACCGAGCTCCTGCGCGGCTGACTGTCCTTGGGCATCCACTCCACGAAGTCCACACTCGTGTTTATCCTGGTGATGCCGTAGGCGAACACGACCAGGAAGACCACCGCCCCCGCGAGGTATGCCCGGGCATGGTCGTGGATCCACCCGCCCAAACGGTGCATGACCGCATCAATCCGGTGCTCCAGGGCGCTCTCTTTCTGCACGGTCGTCTTTTTCGACGCACCCTCGAAATATCCGCACAGGGTGATGAGGAGGAAGGAGAGGATACACGCGAAGGCAAGGCCGAAGGCGAGCTCGATGCCGAAGTTCCTGAGCACGATGATCTTGGTGACCCCGAAGGTGCCCAGGCCGGCAATGGTGGTGAGCGCGCTCATGATGACCGGCGTGGCGATCTGGGCGGACGAGGTGCGGATGTCCCCGGTCTGCTGGTAGCGGTTGTAGATGTGCACGGCATAGTCCGATGCCATGGCCATCATGAGCACCAGCACTGCCGGAGATATGATGTTGAAGGGAAATCCCAGGACCGATTTCATGCCCACCATCCACACGATGGACAACCCGATCACCGTCAGGCAGGCGACCACGCCGGAGGCGGACCGCAGCCCGTAGGAGAGCAGGGCCACGATGAGTACGAAGATGATGGGCACGAGCACGGTGAGGTCGCGCTTCATGTAGTGGTCCATATAGTAGGCGATGGACATGTCCCCGCCGATGTAGTAGGGGATCGCGCCCGAGAGCTCGTCGACCCGGCCGATGATCTTTCCCGCCACCTGGATCTCGTCGTGGCCGCTGTCCACGGTGGCGGCCAGGACGGTATACCTTCCGTCGGCCGAGACGATGGAGCCCCGGTACATCTCGTCGGACAGGACATAGTCCCTCAATGCCTGGCCCTCCATCATGTTCCGGGGGATCTCGCGGATGAGGTTCGCCGCCTCGACGCCGTCTTCGGTCTTCCGGATATCGAGGACATTGGTGATGCTGGTCACCTGGAACAGGCCCTCGATACCCTGCACCTCCTTCGTGATACGGTCCATGAAGCGCAGAGCATCCGGGGTGAAGGCCCCGGCGTGTCCGAAATCGAAGACCACCAGCAGGAGGGTATTCGAGGAGAACTCACGGTCGATCTGCCTGAGCAGATCGCCCACTCGGTCGTTCACCGGAAGCCAGGTCTCGTAGTCGTTGTTTATCTTGAGGTCCTTCATCAGGTAGACGGACAGGGCCGTCAGGACGACCATGAGCGCCACGATGAACCACCTGAACCGTATGATACCGTCGATCAGACGCATGAACCGGTTTTCCATATCCTCCTCTTTCAGTGGGCTCCCCGCTTCCGGGCGTTCTTCCGCCCGCCCTGGGACAGGTGCGGCAGGAGCCTGTTCATGACATGTGCAACATTGCCCCGGATCGCTTCCAGGTCGAGGTCCTTGCTGAGGACCTGCCGGACGACGATCCCCTCCATCATGGCGATCATGAGCGTGGCATAGGTTTTCTTGTCGGACACGACGAACTCGCCCGCATTCTCACCGTCATCGAGGAACCCCGTGATGAGACGGTCATAGAGATGGTACTGATCCAGGAGCATCTCCCGGATGGAGGCGTCGAGAAACGAGCTCTCCCAGAACACGACCAGGGCGCTGTAGAGCTCGATGTCCTCCTGCAGAGACCTGAGGAAGAATTCCCCCATGGCTATGAGCTTGTCCCGTGCCGAAGGGATGTCCTCGATCTCGGTGAGGATCCGGTTCATGGTCTCCTCTACCCAGACCTGGAACAGGTCGAGGAGCACCGCCTTCTTGGACGGGTAGTACCAGTAGATGCTGCCCTTGGACATCCGGTACTCGGCTGCGATCTCGTCCATGGTGGTCAGGACGTAGCCCTTGCGCTGGAAACAGCGCTTGGCCGCAGCGAGAATCTGCTGCCTCCTCACCTCGGCGGACGCTCTTGGCCCCCCCATACACCTCCTCCATACATTACATACTGACTGGTCAGTATAGTTTATCCCCGTATGCGGGTCAAGGAGGGAAATCGCGTGTTAGAGCATCTCGATGATCCTGTCCTGGAACTCCTCCATGAGGCTCATGGTGTCTTTCTTCTTGAGGTTGAAGAAGACCGAGAACAGGCCCATGCCCTCCTGGAAGGCCACCAGGGCCATGGCCAGCCGGTCCGTCTCCGGGGAGCTTTCGCCGTCCGCATGCATGATCGCGCCGAGTTCCCGGATCCAGTCCGTATAGATCTTCTTGAGCCGGGCATTGACCGCCGGGTTGTACAGGGCGATCTCCCAGATCTCCACGAAGATGGTCTGGAGGTCCTTGTCCGTGGTGATCTGGGTATTCATGAAACGGAAGACCGAGCGCACGAAATCCTGCCGGGAAATGCCGGCACCCCGGAACTTCTCGATCTGCCGGGAAAACATGGTCCGGTATTTTTCGTGCACGGTCTCGATGAAGTGGAGCAGGATGTCTTCCTTGCTGCGGAAGTAGTAGTGGAGCATGGCATAGTTGATGCCCGCCTCCGCCCCGATGTCCTTGATGGAGGTATCGCTGTACGGTTTCCTCAGGAGGCACCGGTAGAGGGCCTCCAGTATCTCTCTACGCCGCTGCTCGCGGATGGGCCTTCTTCCCATGGTGCGTGCCTTTCGAGTTCTTTGTCTTTTCAATCGGCCTGCCCGTTTGCGCCATCTCCGAAGGAGATGAAGCAAAGGGGCAGGTTCAAACTCCTCTGTGCAAGTTACTTCACCAGCTCTCCCACCAGTTTCCCGATGGTGTCCACGTAGTGATCCACATCTTTTTCCGTGGCAGTCGGCCCGACAAGCGCCATTTCGTGGACCGGGGTCAGCAGGATGCCCCTGTTTGCGCACCAGACGTGGATGAGGGCGTCCAACGGACCGGTCAGGCCCTCGGTGACGATGTCCACGGCGTTGTAGTCGACCTCTGCGAACAGGGCCTCGGATCCCGTCCTCGGAGGCTTCGGGAGGAAACGGAACTCCACCCTGCACCCGATGCGGGCTACGTACCAGGCCAGGCCGTTGTCCTTGATGATCTTCGCGAGTCCGTCCTCCATGCGCTTCGCGAGCCTGATCATGCGCGTGAAGTTCTCGTCGTTGACGGCGTGCTCGAAGGCCGCACGGATGCCGGCCACAGCCGTTGCATTGCCCGAGAGCGTACCGCCGAAGCCGAAGAAATTGTGCCAGGGCGTTCTGGCTGCCATCCATTCGGAGATATCCCTGCTGAACCCGAGGATGGCGGCCGGATAGCCCCCGGCCACGAACTTGCCCGCCACGAAGATGTCGGGCTTCAGCCCCATCTCGCCGGTGATTCCCCGGGGGCCTGCGCACATGGAATGTGTCTCGTCGATGAGCAGGAGCGTGCCGTACTTCTTCGTGATGGCACGCAGAGCCTCGTGGTAGCCGGGCTCAGGGAAGATGATGCCGATGTTCGTCATGACCGGCTCGGTGATGACGCATGCGACGTCCCCGGGCGCCAGGGCCTGTTCCAGGGCCTCCACGTCGTTGAAGTCGATGACCTTGGTCATCTTCGTGGCATCCGGCACGATGGGCCCGAGCATGCCCGGCACATTGATGAGCTCTCCGAAGAAGTTCACCACCAGGGTCTCGTCCACCGACCCATGGTATGTGCCATTGAAGCACAGGATGAGCTGGCGGCCGGTTATGGAACGCGCCACCTTGAGCGCCATGCGGTTGGCATCGGTGGCGGTCATGAGCACCTGCCAGAAGGGCAGGCCGAATCTTTTCTCAAGCTCCTTGCCCACCCAGACAGCGTCCTCGGTGGGCAGCATGGTCGTGGTGCCGCGGTTCCTCATCTGGTCGGCGAGCGCCTCCACGATCTCCGGGTGAGCGTGGCCGCACAGGCCGCCGGTGTCCCCCAGGCAGAGGTCCAGGTAACGGTGCCCGTCCACGTCGGTGATGTACACGCCCTCGGCCTTGTCCACGAACACCGGGAAGCCGCCTGTCCAGATGCGCATCCACGACATGGGTACGCCGCCCACCAGGTTTTTCTTGGCCTCATCGAACAGCGCCGCGGACTTGGGCCGTTCCCTGACGAACCGTTCCTCTTCCTGCCTGAGCAGGGCCTTTACCTTTTCCAGTGAGATCGCAGCCATAGTCTCCTCCTTCAGTCATGGGAATAGATCAGTTTATTTATTTGTCGACCATTCAATTTATTATCACGGTTCTCCCCGGCGTTTCAAGATCTTCATGCACCATAACTCAAGGGGCCCCTAACCAGCCGTGAGGGGGGAAAGCTTATGCGCCTTTTCTCGATTTCAGGTACGCCTGGAGAATCGCCCTGATGGAATCGAAACCCACCTGATCGAGCGGTATCTCTGAAGGCTTGAGGAGCCTGACCTCACGGATCTCTTCGGAAAGCTTCTGGGGCGCGAAGGACTTCACCGTACAGGTAAAGGCCTGGTCAAGGGTACGGTAGGTGACGCCGTCATAGGGGTACGCATTGGGGAACGATCCCAGGTATCTGAACGAGCACCGCTGGGCATCAAGGTTCAGCTCCTCCCTGATCTCCCTTGCCAGTGCATCCTCGGCGGTCTCGTCGGGATCGACGAACCCCCCCGGGAGGTCGAGCATGCCCTGCATGGGATCGGAGGCACGTACGGTCAGGAGGACCCTGCCGATATCGTCCTCGATGAGCCCGGCCACGGCGGCCGCCACGTTGAGGTAGAGGTGGAATCCGCACCGCTTGCACTGCACGGACCGGTCCGCACGGATCGTTATGTTCTTCGATCCGCAGCCCGGGCAGACCCTGACTGTGTTCCATGGATACGGGTGTTCATTCGTGCCGTGCATGATCCTCTCCGCCTCGATCAGCTTTTTTTCGCAATGCCCGCCCTCTCCCAGTACATATCCTTCTTGACCATCTCCCGCAGGCCCTTGAGGGTGAGGAACGGCTGCTCCTTCTGGAGCATGTTCGAGATGAACGAGGGTATGTACCCGGCAGGGTCTGCCTTGACCGTATAGACCACGCCGGTGGTGTCCTGGTCGACACGGGTCAGAACTGCGGATCCGGCCATATCGGTCATGCGGACGTACTTACCCGTCCGAGGCACATAATCCTCCTTGAAGGCGGTCATGACGATGGTCGCCTTTCCGGCCTGGAGGTCCTTGGTGTCCTTGGTGTCGATCACCATGTCCCGGTCCTTGACCGGACCGGTGGTCTCCAGCACGAAGTAGATGATGCGGTGGTTTTCCGCATCCTGCTTGAGGAGCCTGATCTCCTTGCAGAAGCCGTACCACTGGGGAAATGAGGGGATATCCTTGAAGACCTCCAGGATTACCTCCAGGGGTGCGTCCACCTCGGCAACGCCCTTGAATTCGTTCGCATCGGAACCCGGCACCGGCCTCGTGTATACCTTGATGTTCTCGGCATCCTTGGCGAGCTTCCACGGTTCCTCGGCATTAAGGACCCACGTGAACGACATGACGATTCCCATTACAATCCAGAATAACCTCTTCATCACCGGCCCCCTTATTGAAGTATCTTTTCACCACCATGCTGAGAATACAGACTTATTGTATCAGATCATACAAGAGGAATACAAACATAACCACCGAGGCCAATGCCCTTGTCGCGGGAATCCACGACCGGATGCCGGTCATCCTGGAGCCCGACCGCCGGGGGTTCTGGCTGAGTGCGGCACCGGTGTCCGGGGAGGAGCTCGCCGGATGCCTGAAGCCTTTTCCCGCAGGTGCCATGGAGGCCTACGAGATATCCAGGCTCGTGAACAGCCCTGCAAACGACTCTCCTGAATGCATCAGGCCTGTGTGAGTTATCCCGCCCGGGGTCCCTCGCATCCATTGACAAGCCGGAGCATCCCCTTACAATACAGAGTGAATCCTGAAAAAGGAGATGCCCCATGTTCAAGAAGATCCTCTTCCCCACGGATTTCTCGGATGTCGCCGCAAAGGCTCTCCAATACGTGAAACAGCTCAGGGAGGCAGGCGGCAGGGAGGTCATCGTTCTCCATGTCATCGACCAGTCCAATCTCGAGCTGCTGAGCTCTTACAGCACCATCCAGGACTACCTGTCCATCGAGCATGAGATCGAAAAGCGCTCCACCGACGAGATCGGATTCATCGGAAACGAGCTGAGACAGCTCGGTTTCACCGTTACGGAGCGTATCGAGAAGGGCATCCCCTTGCGGGTGGTGCTCAAGATCGCCGAAGAAGAGAGCCCGTCGGTCATCGTGGTGGGGTCTCACGGCAAGAGCAATCTCGAGGAGATGCTCCTCGGCTCGATCTCCGAAAAGGTGGTGAGAAAGGCGAAACAACCGGTTCTGGTGGTGAAGCGGTAAGGCTTGCACGAAGGGTGCGCCTGCACGTGCAGGCGGTCATGTCACGGACTTTCTGCCCTTGTACGAAGATGATTTCTTCCTGATGATCTCCAGGAGGTCGACTTCGTAGATCACCCTCTTGCCTGCCAGGGGGGCATTGGCATCGATGAGGACGGAATCTTCCATGACCCTGATGACCACGGCCGGGATCGTATTCCCGTCGTCATCCTCCACCTCGAAATCCATTCCCACATGGAGGTCCAGGTCTTCGGGGAGGCTGTCCGTGGGTATCTCAATGACGAGCTCCTCATCGTACATGCCGTAGCCGTCCTCAGGCTCCACCACGAACGTCTTGTGCTCACCGGGGACCATGCCGACGACGGCATCCTCGAACCCCTTGATCACCTCATCGGCGCCGATGGTGAAGACAAAGGGTGCCAGACCCACCGAGGATTCAAAGACCTGTCCGTCTTCCGATCTCCCCGTGTAATTGACCTTGACCTTGTCGCCGCATTTTGCCGCCTGCACGAGACATTGACCTCCCAATAGGTAACCACCTAATAGAGAAACGTCCCGTCCGAGTCAAAGGTTTTTCACACACGTCGCGATACCCGCACACCTCTTCTCCCGGCAGCACCTTGATGGTATCCGGAACGCCCGTGCATACCACGATACCCCGGCCTCATCAACCGGGTGGGGAGCGATCGGGGGTTCGGACATGCGAAGGCAACGATCCGTGCGGGACACAAAGATCCGGTGACTTCAGAAAGGCTGTGCTCGCCCGGAACCTATCCTCGAACGTGTACCGATACGCGGTTATCCCTTTTTACGCCCTGATGAGGGAGGCCGGATCCCTCTCCGTCCGGAAATCGCGAAGGGCCTGTATTCGCCTCGAGCCACTTCCTGAAGTGGATACCCACGATCATGAGCCTGACCACCTCTCCGAAGGCCCGGGGACGGGTGAAGAGGGTCCAGGACAGAAGTCTCCAGTAGTACCCCCTGAACCCGCCGTCGTTTTTGATCCCGATGCGCCAGATGCTCTTGAGAAAGGCTAAGATTCCGTTCATGCTGATCTTGGACACGCTCCCTATCCTGCAGGACCGGAGGAACGCCACACACCTCCGGTAGTATGCCGCCGGAGAATAGAGCGATTCAAGAACCTGGCGGTACCCATGGACCAGGGTATCCCTGTTCATCCTGGGGATGAAATTGAGTATCCCGTCGGTGTTGTCACCGGACGCGTCCATGAGAAGCCTTCCCTCCGACTGGAGACGCTTCCAGAGCCTCGTCCCCTTCAGGGCCTCGAGCAAACCCACCATGGCCATGGTGATCCCGCTTGTCTGGATGAACTCGATCTGCCTCGAGAAGATGTCTTCAGGGTCGCTGTCGAACCCGATGATGAACCCGCCCATGACCTCGAGCCCGTGAGCCTGGATCGTATGCACCGACCGGAGGAGATCCCTCTTCATGTTCTGGGATTTGCCCGCCTCCTTCAGGCATTGGGACTCGGGGGTCTCGATGCCCACGAACACCTTGTTGAACCCGGCCCTGACCATGAGATCCATGAGGGCAGGATCATCGGCCAGGTTGATGGACGCCTCGGTGAAGAAGTGAAACGGCCTGCCGTGGGCGTCCATCCACCAGGTCAGGGCCTCGAGCATCTCGCAGGCCCTGGATTTCACCCCGATGAAATTATCGTCCACGATGAAGACCGACCCACGCCATCCCCTGCGATAGAGCGCATCAATCTCCCGGATGAACTGAACCGCATCCTTGGTGCGCTGGCGTTTGCCGTTGAGCCTCACGATGTCGCAGAACTCGCAATCAAAGGGGCACCCCCGGGAGAACTGGAGGAGCATGGACTCATAGTCATGGAAATCGATGAGGTCCCAGGCCGGCTGAGGCGTACGCCTCAGGTCGGGTTTCTCATCGGAGGCATAGACCCTCCGCGCACACCCCTGCACCAGATCTTCAAGGAAGGGCTTGAAGGTAACCTCGGCCTCCCCGAGAATGAGGTGATCCACCCCGGTGAAGCCATCCTCGTCGGCGGTGAAGAGAGGTCCCCCAGCAACCACCTTGACGCCGTTCTCCCTGCAGCGTTCAATGACCTCGATGCAGGATTCCCGCTGAACATTCATGGCACTGATGAACGCATAGTCGGCCCAGAGGAGGTCTTCACCCGTGAAATCCCTGACATTGAGGTCGATGAGCTTACGATTCCACCCCGCCGGCGCCATGGCCGCCACTGTCAGCAGACCCAGGGGGGCAAATGCGGCTTTTTTGGAGAGGTAATCCAGTGCATATCTGAAACTCCAGTATGTCTGCGGTATGCGCGGATAGATAAACAGTGCGTTCATCCCCGTCTTCCTCCTCAGGCTCCACGAGATCACGGCGAACCGGGAATGACCATAGCACAGGGACGGGACTTAAGATGCAAAACTACCTTAAAAGAATCGTCAATGTTCTGAAAAAAAGACTTCATTGTCCCTGCATGGGGGCCGGACAATGAAGCCAAACAATAAAAATCTATACCCTCCTTTACATTCATGTGTAATGCCATAGTTGGGAAAAATGATAAATGCCAAAAATAAAATAGTTAAATGACAGGTTCATCCTGACGGTCTTGCCAGGGTTCCTGTTGCTCGATGGCTGTGAGGTATGATCTCAGATTCTTCTTCGTGTTGAGGATCCCGCATTTTCTCCTGATGTTATTGCGGTGGAACGACACGGCGAATGGAGAAACGTTCAGCATCCCGGCCATTTCCTTGGTTGATTTTCCCTGTTTGATGAGGTCGGCTATCCTCATCTCCATGGGCGTGAAATCGAGGTAGTGCTGCGAGAGGGGATTGGTGTAGGGTGCCAGGAGCTCATCGAGGTTCGTCCTGATGATGTTCAGGTAGGTACGGGACTCCTCGTCCAGGCTGCCGGCCTCGATCTTTTCCAGGTAGGGATAGATGACCTTGCGAGCCCTGGAGACGATGGTCTCCCGGGCATGCCG
Organism: Thermodesulfobacteriota bacterium; assembly: GCA_036834365.1. Classification (GTDB taxonomy): domain Bacteria; phylum Desulfobacterota; class Desulfomonilia; order UBA1062; family UBA1062; genus MWEI01. The sequence continues at coordinate 22,748 of DAITOA010000040.1, forward strand.
CTTCTCCTTCTCGCGTGAATCCAGCAGGACCCTCAGGGCGATGTTCATCTCTTCCAGGTAGCGGGCCTGACCGGCGAGCTCCTTTTCCTTTGCCTGGAGAAGTTCTTCGGACCGTTTCCTCTCCGTGATATCCCTGGCAATGCCGCACAGACCGGTTATGCGACCCGTGCTGTCACGCATCGGGACCTTGATGGCATGGAAGGTCAGGGTCTTGTCGCCGATGGTCCTCGAGTACTCTCCTTCCACCACCTCTCCGGAGAGGACGCACAGGTCGATCTCCACGGACTCAGCACCCGACCCGTCCGTATAGATCTCCTCATTCCTCCTGCCGAGGATCTCCCCTGAAGGGAACCCGAAGACCTTCTCCATGCAGGGGTTGACGAAGACATACTCGAGCTCGGTATTCTTGATGAAGATGCAGTCCTGGGCCGATTCGAAGATCGCCCTGAAGCGCTCTTCGCTCTCGCGCAGGGACCGTTCCATCTCTACCCGGTCGGTGATGTCCCGCGCCACGGAGATGACTGCCTTCGCCGTTCCGTCGCATACGAAGGGCACGCCGCTCACCTCTCCGTACTTCACCGATCCGTCCCTGGTTATGAACTGGTACGTGGAGGAAATGATCCGCTCACCCCGCAGGACACGCCGGATCTCCCCCATGGCCTTGGCGGCGTATTCGGGAGGAATGACTCCCACCTCCCCAAGGGACCTTCCCATCAGCTCATCGGCCCGGTACCCCAGAAGCCTCTCCACGTTCGGCGACACGCTCGTCAGGATAAAGTCCCTGTCGATGGTATAGATGACGTCGTTGGCCAACGAGAAATGGATCTGGTACCGCTCTTCCGTTTCGAGATAGGCACGCTCCCTGCGCACCCTTTCCGAGACGGCCTTCTCCAGATCACGTACCCTCTTCTTCAGCTCCTGATAGATCGACTTTTCACCCATTCACTGCTCTCTGCGGGAAATCTGCATGGAGGAGGAATAGAATCAATACATTATATATTCAATTGTAGTTGATTCTGTTGGTTCGGGCAATTCCTATTTTAAAATTCATGGAGGGATCACATACCCTGATATGCAAAAAAGGCCGGATATGACCAGGTTGCGTGAAAACCTGCCTGATCCGGGATTATTGCCGGAAAATCCGGCACGGGGTCTCCCCACGGATGGATGTGCTCCCTATGGTTCGGCAAGGGTCGGGTGACACGGATACCGTCTCCCCGGTTTCTCCTGCAGGCTGGATCAGCAGACGAACATCCCGTCCTCATAGATGGTGATGCGTTTACCCCCGGCGAGCTGGGCGATGACGCGTTTCTTCTCGGTGTTGACCAGGTCCCAGTGCAGGGCCGAGTCGTTGAAGCCGAGATCCTTCTTCTTCTCCGGGGTGAGGTCCGAGGCAGCGCCGTCGTAGGTGTCGGAATAGGACGCCCCGAGGGCCACATGACAGTTCCCGTTCTTCCCCCCGTAGTTCTCGTCGTACAGGGTGTTGGCCATGAAGGTCGTGATCCTTGAGAAACGCTTGTCGGTCAGAGAGAACTCGCCCAGTTTCCCGGCCCCCCTGTCCATGGCGATCTGTTTCCGGAGAAAGTCCTCGCCGTGTTCCGCATTCGCCTTCACCACCGAGCCGGCCTTGAACTGGAGGCTGACGCCCTTGACGTAGTTGCCGCTTCGATAGGTGGGCTGGTCGGCATAGTACAGCCCCTCGGTGCCCCGCCAGTCAGGGGAGAGGAAGAGCTCGAAGCTCGGGATGTTGTGTCCCGAGATGCCCACCCATTTTCTCTTCAGCCCGGGTGTGATCGTGAGCTCCGTACGTTCCGATTCGATATGGTACCGGCTCACCTTCATGCCGTTGAGCCATCGCTTGATGTCCTGTGCCTCCCTGTAGATGGTCCTCCACGAGGCCACCGGGTCGGCCTTCTTCAGGAAACAGGCCCTGATGATCTGTGCGGCATACGCTTCCGGGGTGAGCCCTGCATGGCCGGCAAGCTCGGGGGTCGGATAGACGCACAGGGTCCAACCGAACTCACCCTCGGCCTCACGCCTGTCGAGGATATCGTTGATGTACTTCCTGGCCACGGTGGCCCTGCCTATCTTCTCGGGCCTCACATCGCTCAGGTGGGTTATGGAGTCCGGGGCGCGCAGCGATATACTTCCGTTGAGCGAGGCGAAGAGCTCCTCCTCCCCGGGAGTACGGAAGACGAGCTGCCGCGCATTGGAAAGGGCATAGAAATCATGCTCCATCTTCGGAGACTGCGCCACACGCTGGACAGGCTGGAGACCCAGCTCCAGGAGCTTCGCATAGACCGTTTCGGCCAGCGGCAGGGCCGCCATATCATAGCGGACAAGGACGATGTCTCCCTTGGCGAACCGCTTTCCCCGGGCCGTCTTCAGACCCCAGATGAGTACATCGGCGTATCTCTGAAGGTGCGTGGCTGTCAGCATCATGCTCTCCTCTGCCGTAATGCCCTCGGTTTGTAACAAATAACCCCGAGGTAACACAAGGGATACCTTCCCCTGTCATCGGTTTTTTGATTACGGAAATAAAGGGAATGTCATCCTTGGACGATGTGCCTGCAAACCTCTTCCACAACCTCCCCGGTGGTGCTCTGCCCGCCCATGTCCGGGGTCCTGACGACCCTAGCCGCAAGGACCTTTTCCAGGGCGCCCATGAGCACTGCGGCCATGCCGCCCAGGTCGAGGTGCTCCAGCATGAGCACCATGGACCAGATCATGCCCACAGGATTCGCTATGCCCCTGCCCGCTATGTCGGGGGCCGATCCGTGGATGGGTTCGAACATGCTGGGAAAGCGCTTCTCGGGGTTGATGTTCGCCGAGGGCGAGATGCCGATGCTGCCCAGCATGGCGGACCCGAGGTCGGTCAGGATATCGCCGAAGAGGTTGCTGGCGACGATCACGTCGAAGGTCTTCGGTTTCATGATCATGAGCCCGGCCAGCGCGTCGATGTGCATGCTCCGGGATTCGATCTGCGGGTACCCCGCCCGGACCTCGGCGAAGATCCTGTCCCAGAACACCATGGAATAGTTGAGCGCATTGGATTTCGTGGCGCTGATGAGGCTCCTGCGGGAGTGTGCACAAGCGAACTCGAAGGCGTACCGGATCACCCGGGTCACGCCCTTGAGCGTGAACCGACCCTCCTGGACGGCGGTCTCTTCCTCGGTCCCTTCGTTCAGCAACGCCCCCGCCCCGCAGTACTCGCCTTCGGAGTTCTCCCGTATCACCACGAAATCTATGTCTTCAGGAGATGATATCTTCAGCGGGGAATCGAGGCCAGGCAGCAGCCTGATGGGCCTCATGTTGATATACTGGTCGAAGCCCTGGCGGATGGGAAGCAGGAGGCCCTGGAGCGAGACATGGTCCGGCACCCCGGGAAAGCCCACCGCTCCCAGCAGGATCGCGTCGCACTGGGACAGGATCGTAAGGCCGTCCTTGGGCATCATGGAACCGTGCCTGAGGTAATGCCCGCAGCTCCAGTCGAGCTCTTGGCAGGCAAACGAGATCCCGCCGTGGAGGTCCTCGACGGCCCGGAGTATCCCCAGGCACTCGTGCATGACCTCCAGGCCGATCCCGTCACCCGGGATGAGATTGAGCGATATCTTTCTCATGAGTTTCCCTCCACGGGGATAGATATCGGGTATGCTCCCGGATTGCAAGGAGATAGAGAGGTTTCAGCGCTTGATGACGAGCACCGGTCCGGAGGCCTTCCTCACCACGGCCTCGGAGACCGAGCCGAGGAGCATCTCCTCGATATTGCTCTTGCCGTGGGAACCCATGACGATGAGGGAGGGTTTCTCCTCCTCCTCGATCCTGAGGATCTCCTGGGAGGGGATTGCGGTCTCTATGCGGACCCTGACGATGAATCCGGCCGCCTGCAGTTCTTCGACAACAGGGCGGATGTCTTTGCTGGCCTTCCTGAACAGCTCGGTCTCCGCCTTCAGAGACCGGTCCGTGTCATAGAACAGGGTCTTGCACGCCCTGCTGTCCACCACATGGAGGACGATCACCTCATCGGTTCCTGCCTCCCTGAGCTTCTTGATATAATCGACGGACTTCCGTGATACACCGGAAAAATCGTACGGATAGAGGATTCTGCGGAACATCCGGATTCCTCCTGTAACGGATCCCCATCGGATCGGGCTTCCCGCCTTATTCCTTCCTCGGCTTCGACGCCTCGGGGAAGTACTCCCGGAAGCACTCGGGGCAGAGCCCGTGGCTGAACACCGCATCCGAGTGCTCCTCGAGATAGTTCTCCAGCTGGTTCCAGTATCCCTTGTCGTCCCTGATCTTCTTGCACGCGGCGCAGATGGGGATGAGACCGCTGAGCGTCTTGATCTGGTTCAACGCCTCCTTCAGCTCCCCATTGAGGCGCTCCTTCTCCTCCTCCATCCGTTTGAGCTCGGTGATGTCCTGCAGCGTCTCCACCGCGCCCAGGAGCTCTCCGTTCCGGTGATAGACGGGGGACGCATCGAAGATGAGATAGCGCCTCTTCCCTCCCACGGCCGGATACCAGCTCTCGGCATGCAGGCCGTTCGGGATGAGCAGGGAGGGTCCGTGCTGGACGTAGAGCTCCTTCATCCTGTCCTGTTCCTTGTCCACGATGATATCGGAAAGGGTGGGACGCCTGACCTCGTAGAAGGGCGTCCAGTGGTCGGTCGTCCCGAGGATTCGAGAACAGCTGATGCCGGTGAGCTCCTCGCAGGCCCTGTTCCAGTGGATCACCCGGTGCTTCGCGTCGATGGCGAAGATAGCCACGGCGCAGTTCCGCACCATGTTCTCGAAGAGTTCGATCTGGATGAGGGCCGCCTCATGCCGGTACGAATCGTCCGCCCCGCCATCCACGGTGCAGGTTACATATTCGAGGAGGTCATCGTTCGTCTTGCCGCTTTCCATTCCCGCTGCCTCCTATACCCGTAATAATACCCGGGAGGAAAGGTTTCAAGATGCACTCAGTGGTAATCGGCCTCCCGATATCAGCGCCGTTCACTCTTCCACCGCGAACAGATCGAGGGCCTTCTTCTCGTACCACGTGGGCTTGAAGACACCCTCCAGAAACCCGTTGTGTCCCCCGTAGTCATGCATGATCAGACGGGTGGACGGACTCAGCCTCAGACCGGGGAAATCATCCGATGGTATGGCGGGGTCATCCTTCGCGGCCACGATGGTGGTGGGGGTGCTCACATCCGCAAGGGTGTCTCTCTGTATCCCGTACATCCGGAAATAGGTTTCGGGGTCGATCTCTGTCAGGTACTTCTCGAACAGGGCCTCCGTGAGGGACCTGACGGTCCCCCTGGTCATGATGTCACGGAAGTCGTACAGGTGGGGGAAGGCCTGCTGCTTCAGGGCAAGGGACCTCCTCCACTTCTTGAGGAAGTAGTAGCGCAGCAGAGAGCTCCGGTCGATGGCATCGGTGGCCCTGCTCGGGTTGATCACCGGGCTCACGGACACGATGTGGCGCAGGTTCTCGATGGGCCTCTCCGTGCACCTCCCGGCTATCCTGAGAACGAAGTTGCCCCCCAGGGAAAAGCCCATGAGGAAGCACGGGGCGCTTCCCGCCAGCGCTGAGGACTTCTCCACGGCGTTGAAGACCTCGTCGAGCAGGATGGCCCGGAAGATGCCCTCGTTCAGGCGGTGGGTGTTCCCGTGGTCCCTGAGATTGAGCCGGAACACCGAGTAGCCCTGTCCGTAGAAGAACCTGCCCGAATGGAGGATGTAGGTGGATTCCGCGCTGCCCTCCCACCCATGCAGGAGGATCACCAGCCCCGCCGGAGGCCCCCCGTGCCGGGGCGAGAAGAAACCCTGGAGCCGCACGCCTTCGCCCGCATCAATGATCATTTCGCGGGAGGCCTCCCTCATGGGATTTCTTCCCGCGGCCCGGATCTTCGCCGAGGCGAGGACGGTCTGGGTATAGCGGTTTCTCAGATACCTCGGCGGGAAAAATCTTCCGGAATCATACATGTCTTTATCCTGCCGGAAGGGCTTTCATCATGCTTCCCGCCGAAGGATCCCTACGAGACCATGAGGTTCAGAGGCTCGATGTAGACCGGGTCTTCCTTGTCCATGATCTCAACGATGTGCTTGTTGAGACGCCACTTGTGTTCCTTGAAGATGGTCCTGCCCTTGGTGAAGGTCCTGGCGTATGCGACGGCCTCCTTCATGAGCTCTTCCTCTCCCTCGCAGGCCTTGATCACCATCCTGCACTCCTCGAGCTCCTTACCCGTCGCCTTCTTGCCCGAGTACACGCACTCCTCGAGCTTGTAGTAGGGCATGGCCTTCTTCATCATGGCGAGCATGCCGGGCAGGAAGGGGATGTTGATGTCCACCTCGGGGAAGCAGAAGTACCCGCGGTCGCTCCGCATGAACCGGAAGTCGCAGGTGCAGAATATGATGGCGCCGTCGCCGAAGGCATGCCCGTTCATGGCCGCGATCACCGGCACGGGGATGGTGAGGATGCGTTTGAAGAGCTTGTTGAGATCGTACATGAAGGCCTTGATGTCCCCGGTCCGGTTGTTGTTCACGGCATCCATCATCCAGGCCAGGTCGATCCCCAGGGACCAGTTCTTCTTGTCGCTGCTGGCGAGCACGACGGACTTGACCTCCTGGTCGGCCTCGATCTCGTCCAGTGCCTGGAGCATGCCGGAGGTGAACGACGGGTTGTGCCTGTTCTCTGCGGTGTTCATTGTCAGGATGGCCACTGTCCCATCCTTTTTCCATTCCACAACAGCCATGGTAGCCTCCTCTGA
>DAITOA010000041.1:0-18168 GCA_036834365.1 Thermodesulfobacteriota bacterium
GGCGTCTCGCTCGACACCATGAGCCAGATCGAATCGCACCTCATCAGCAGGCAGTATGACGGCCTGCTCAAGAGCGGCCGCATACGCGGGAGAAGATAGTTCATACAACCTTACGAGGGGGGAATGATCATGAATATTATTTTAATAGGACCGCCGGGCGCCGGCAAGGGAACACAGGCTACCAGGATGATCGACAGGCTGCAGGTCCCCCAGATCTCCACGGGCGACATGTTCAGGGCCGCCGTGAAAGAAGGCTCCCCCATGGGGAAGAAGGCCAAGGAGTACATGGACAAGGGCGCACTGGTTCCTGACGACGTGGTCATCGGCGTCGTGAAGGAAAGATTTCAGAAGCCCGACTGCAAGAAGGGGTTCATCCTCGACGGCTTCCCCAGGACCCTGGAGCAGGCCAAGGCCCTGGACGGACTGCTGAAGGACCTGGGCACCAAGCTCGACCATGTCGTGGTCATCGAGGTCCCGGACGATTACCTCGTGAAGAGGCTCACGGGCCGCAGGACCTGCAGGGGCTGCAACTACATGCACCACATCGAGTTCGATCCGCCCAAGAAGTCCGGCGTATGCGACAAGTGCGGCGGCGAGCTCTACCAGAGGGACGACGACCAGGAGGCGACCATCAGGCAGAGGCTCACGACCTACCACGGCCAGACCTCACCGCTCATCGAGTACTACGGCAAGCAGAACATCGTCAGGAAGATCAACGGTACCCTGAGCATGGAAAAGGTACAGGACGAGATCAAAAAGGCTATCGGTGCATAGGAGAGCCATGGCGAAGGATGTAATCGAAGCGGAAGGAATCGTGCTGGAGCCGCTCCCGAACGCGATGTTCAAGGTGGAGCTGGCCAACGGGCACCAGATTCTCGCGCATATCTCGGGCAAGATGAGAATGCACTACATCCGGATTTTGCCAGGAGACAAGGTACAGGTGGAGATATCGCCCTACGATCTGAGCAAGGGCAGGATCGTCTACCGATCAAAGCAATAAAGAGGCGGATATGAAGGTAAGCGCATCAATCAAGAAACGGTGCAGGAAGTGCAAGATCATCAGACGAAGCGGAGTAGTCAGGGTAATCTGCGAGAATCCGCGTCATAACCAGAGACAGGGTTAAAAAGGAGGCGGAAAGTCTTGGCCAGGATTGCAGGAGTTGACTTACCACGGAACAAACGCATCGATATCGCACTGACCTACATCTTCGGTATCGGCAGGGCAAAGGCGTCCGAGATCGTCGCGGCGATCAACATGGACCCGGCAAAGAAGAGCGATGACCTGACGGAACAGGACATCGCGGCCATCAGGGACTATCTCGACAAGAACCTGCTCGTCGAGGGCGACCTGCGCAGAGAGGTCAGCATGAACATCAGACGGCTGATGGACATCGCTTCTTACCGGGGCATCAGGCACCGCAAGGGCCTGCCCGTGCGCGGACAGCATACCCACAACAACGCCAGGACCCGCAAGGGCCCGAGACGGGTTGTTGTCGGCAAGAAGAAATAACGCGCTGAAGGAGTGCTTCGCATGGCGAAAGTCAGACAGAAAACCGGACGCAGAAAGGCCAAGAAAGAGGTGTCCGAAGGTGTCGTGCATATCCAGGCCACCTTTAACAACACCATCATTACCATCACTGATCCGCAGGGGAATACCCTGGCCTGGTCGTCTGCAGGGGCCCAGGGTTTCAAGGGATCACGCAAGTCCACACCGTTTGCAGCACAGATAGCCGCCCAGGAGGCCTGCAAGAAGGCGCAGGAGTTCGGGTTGAAGAGCGCATTCGCATACATCAAGGGCCCGGGCAGCGGCCGTGAGTCGGCACTGAGGGCGGTAAACGCGAGCGGCATCCGCATCACCGGCATCCGCGACATCACGCCGATCCCGCACAACGGCTGCAGGCCGCCGAAACGCAGAAGGGTTTAACAAGAAGGAGGACCACGTCTTGTCAAGATATACTGGAGCTGTTTGCAAGATCTGTCGCAGAGAGGGCATGAAGCTCTTTCTGAAGGGGGAACGGTGCTTTACGGACAAGTGCGCCATCGAGCAGCGGGAATATCCCCCGGGCCAGCACGGACAGGGCAGGGTCAGGGCCACGGAGTACCGGATCCACCTGAGGGAGAAGCAGAAGGTAAGGAACACGTACGGGGTTTCCGAGGCCCAGTTCCGCAAGTACTATGACATGGCCAAGCGCAAGAAAGGCGTCACCGGCGAGCAGCTCCTGCAGCTTCTGGAGAGAAGGCTGGACAACATCGTCTACCGTCTCGGTTTCGCACCGTCGCGCAACGGCGCCCGGCAGCTCATCAGCCACGGGCACATCAGGGTGAACGGGCACAAGGTCGACATCCCGTCGTTCCTGGTGAAGGCCGGGGACGAGGTGGAAGTGAAGGAAAAGAGCAAGAAGCTTGAGATGATCGGTACGTCCCTGGAGAACCGCGAACAGAGGGGCTATGCCGAATGGCTCGAAGTGGACAAGGACGCTCGCAAGGGAAGGGTCAAGGTATTGCCGGAGCGCAAGGATATGCCAATGTCCGTCCAGGAGACCCTGATCATTGAGTACTACTCGAAATAACACGTGAAGGTACGGGTGAGGGATGATTGAGAAGAACTGGAAAGAGATCATAAAACCGACCAAGTTGGAGATCGTTGAGGACACGTATTCGAGCACGTATGCCCGCTTCAATGCCCAGCCACTGGAGCGCGGCTTCGGCGTCACCATCGGGAATTCGCTCCGGCGGATCCTGCTGTCCTCCATCTACGGCTCCGCGATCATCGGTGTGAGGTTCGAAGAGTCTCTGGGAGTGCTCCATGAATTCTCCAGCATCTCGGGAATTTACGAGGATGTCACGGACATCATCCTGAATCTCAAGAAGGTGGTGCTGCGCATGCACACCGACAAGCCCCAGACGGCGACCCTCGAGAAGAAGGGCCCCTGCGAGGTGACGGCGGGCGATATCGATACGGGAGGGAAGATCGATGTGATCAACCCCGATCAGGTCATCGCCACCATTCAGAGCGACATCACGCTGAAGGTCGAGCTCCGGGTTGACTGGGGAAGGGGGTATGTCCCGGCGGAAATCATGAAGGAGAAACTGGATGCCCATGGCTGGATCCCCATCGATGCGATCTTTTCGCCGGTGAGGAGGGTCTCCTTCAACGTCACTCCCACCATCGTGGGCCGCAGGACCGACTATGACCGGCTCTCGCTGGAGATATGGACGAACGGCGTGGTGACCCCGGACAACGCCCTGGCGTACGCAGCCAAGATCCAGAAGGAATACATGGACGTGTTCATCAACTTCCATGAGGAGGAGATCGAGCATGTGTCCAGGGAAGAGGAAAAGGACAAGGAGCTCAACAACAATCTCTTCAGGACGGTGGAGGAGCTGGAGCTCTCGGTGCGCTCCGCCAACTGCCTGAAGAACGCGAACATGTCCTATATCTATGAGCTCGTGCAGAAGACCGAGGCAGAACTGCTGAAGACCAAGAACTTCGGCCGGAAGTCGCTGGAGGAGATCAAGGAGAAGCTCTCCAAGATGGGGCTGCACATCGGCATGAAGCTCCCGGATCTGCCCTCGCCCGACGAGATCGAGGCCAGGCGGAAACGGATGGAAGAAGAGGAAAGCAAGTAGGATCGGAGTGGAGACATGAATCATCAGATCGCAGGAAGAAAACTCGGACGGACCACTGACCATAAGGAAGCGCTGCTCAGGAATCTCGTGACATCGCTGATCATGCATGACAGGCTCACCACTACCGAGGCCAAGGCGAAGGAACTCAGGAAGATCGCGGACAGGATGATCACCCTGGGCAAGAAGGGCGATCTCGCCGCCGTCAGGCGCGCGGAGCGCGTGCTGAGGTCAAAGGAGGCCATCGGCAGGCTCTTCAAGGAGCTCGCCCCGCTCTTCACCGCCCGCAACGGCGGGTATACCCGCATCATCAAGTACAAGACCCGCAGGGGCGACCATGCACCGCTCGTTATCATAGAATGGACGGAGTCCAAGGAAGCCAAGGCGCCCGCAAAGCCCCCGAAGAAGGGCACCGAGAAGAAGGCCCCCGAAAAGAAGGCAGCTCCCAAGAAGGCCGCCGAGAAGACCACGGAAAAGAAGGCCTCCGAAAAGAAGACCACCAGGAAGAAGGCCACCGAGAGCCAGGATTGATACGGCCGGATGAAATCGGGTCTGCCGTAACGCTCAGAAGCGTAACCTTCTCCTACCCCCATAAAGACGCCCTGGCGGGCATCGATCTCACGGTGCCCGCCGGTTCCTACTGCGGCATCGTGGGTCCCAACGGATGTGGGAAGACCACGCTCGCCTACCTCATCGCAGGTATCCACAAACCCACGGCAGGATCCATAGACACCCATGGGCTGCGGGTGGGTCTCGTCCTGAGCAACCCCGCCAACCAGATAGTGAGCCTGGTGGTGGAGGAGGATATCGCCTTCGGACCCGAGAACATGGGTCTTCCCGGGCCTCAGATCAGGGAGAGGATCGATGGGGCGCTCCATGCCATCCACAGTGAGCACCTGCGCAATGCCCTGACCTCGACGCTCTCCGGCGGCCAGCTCGCCAAGATCGCCTATGCAGGACAGCTGGCCCTGGACGCGGATGTCCTCGTGCTGGACGAGGGGACGGTCATGCTCGACCCGGACAGCCGCACCTCCCTGCTCGGCCAGATCCGCGAGCTCAATGCCGATCTGCACAAGACCGTGATTCACATCACCCACCGTCTCGAAGACCTCATGGCCGCAGACAGGGTGCTGGTCATGGAGGAGGGGACCATCCGCCTCACGGCCGGGAGCGCCATCGACCTGGCGCGCAGGCTTTCTCGGGACGATACCCCGGGGATCGAGCCAGGTCCGGAGCTGCTCTACCGGTGTTTCCTGCGCGACCAGGGCATCGACGACACGGACCTCCGGCAGGCCACGACGATCCTTGCCGAACGCATCATCGCGGCCAAGGCATCGGGGTGATCGGTTCTCCTTTAAGGCGGTTGCTGATTACGCGGGGCATATTCTTTCTACCACTTACCCGATATGCCCATTTTACCGGTTGACAGTCAAATATGCCTACGATACTAGGCATATGATGTCTTATGATCATACAATAGATGCAGGGGAGGAGAGTCTGGAATGTATACATCGTATGACGAGGCGTACCGGCGTTCCCTGGACGACAGGGATGGGTTCTGGTCCGGGGCTGCGGAGAAGATCCAGTGGGAGAAGAAGTGGGACAGGGTGCTCGATGATTCGAAGAAGCCCTTTTACCGGTGGTTTGCGGGCGGCAGGCTGAACACCTGCTACAATGCCGTCGACTACCATGTGGAAAACGGCAGGGGAGACCAGACCGCCATCATCTACGACAGCCCGGTGACAGGCACGGTGAGGAAGATCTCCTACCGGGAGTTCCTGCAGGAGGTGTCTCTGGCGGCGGGGATGCTGAAAAACCTGGGCGTGACCAAGGGCGACCGGGTGATCATCTACATGCCCATGATCCCGGAGACCATGTTCGCCATGCTGGCCTGTGCCCGCATCGGCGCCGTGCACTCGGTGGTGTTCGGCGGGTTTGCGGCCAACGAGCTGGCGGTGCGCATCGAGGATGCGAAACCCAAGGTCATGATCTCCAGCTCCTGCGGCATCGAGCCCAAGGGCGCGATACCCTACAAGCCGCTGCTGGACAAGGCCATCGAGCTTTCCAGCCACAAGCCTCAGAAGTGCGTGATCCACCAGAGGCCCCAGGTGAAGGCGGAGCTCATCGGCGGCCGCGACGTCGACTGGTCCGAGGCCGTCAAGGCGGCTTCTCCGGCCCCCTGCGTCATGGTGGAGGCCACGGACCCGCTGTACATCCTGTATACTTCAGGCACCACGGGCAAGCCCAAGGGCGTGATGCGCGACAACGGCGGCCATGCCGTGGCGCTCAAGTGGAGCATGGAGAACATCTACAACGTGAAACCCGGGGACGTGTACTGGGCCGCCTCCGATGTGGGCTGGGTCGTGGGCCACTCCTACATCGTGTATGGGCCGCTGCTCTACGGCTGCACCACGGTCCTCTACGAGGGCAAACCCGTGGGGACCCCCGATCCGGGTGCATTCTGGCGGGTGATCTCGGAGCACGGCGTCAAGGTGCTCTTCACCGCGCCGACCGCCTTCAGGGCCATCAAGAAGGAGGACCCGAACGGATCGTACATCAGGAAGTACGACATCTCCTGCCTGAAGAACCTGTTCCTGGCCGGTGAACGGCTCGATCCGGACACATACCACTGGGCGAGCGACCTGCTGAAGATACCGGTCATCGACCACTGGTGGCAGACCGAGACGGGCTGGGCCATTGCGGCCAACTGCATGGGCATCGAACAGCTTCCCGTCAAGGCGGGCTCCCCCACCAAGCCGGTGCCCGGCTTCGACGTGCACATCATCGACGAGGCCGCCCGGGAACTCCCCCGGGGCAAGGACGGGGTCATCGGCATCAGGCTGCCCCTGCCGCCAGCCTGCCTGCCCACGCTGTGGGAGAACGACGAGGGCTATGTGGCGTCGTACCTCACCGAGTATCCGGGCTACTATGCCACGGGCGACGGCGGGTACATGGACGACGACGGGTACATCTACATCATGGGCCGGGTGGACGACGTCATCAACGTGGCGGGGCACCGGCTCTCCACGGGCGGCATGGAGGAGGTGGTGGCCAAGCACAAGGACGTGGCCGAGTGCGCGGTCATAGGGGTGAACGATGTGCTCAAGGGCCAGGTGCCCATCGGGTTCGTGGTGCTCAAGGCCGGGGTGGGCAGGCCGAATGAAGAGATCACCAAGGAGGTCGTCACCATGGTGCGCAGCGAGATCGGTGCGCTGGCCTGCCTGAAGGACGTGGCCGTGGTGCCGCGTCTCCCCAAGACCCGCAGCGGCAAGATCCTGCGGTCCACCATGCGCAAGATCGCGGATGGCGAGGAGTACAAGACCCCGTCGACCATCGAGGACCCAGCGGCACTGCAGGAGATCGCCGGGGCCGCCAAGACCATCGGTTACCCCAAGCAGTGAGGCATGACGGCATCCGGGAGGGATGGGCGACCACCCTCCCGGGGCTCCTATCACGAGACCCCTCCGTTTCAGCTCGTCCCTACAGGTACGCTTCGAGGACGTCGAGATAGCGCAGCGTCACCCCGCCCGATGAAAGGAGCGCCTCCCGTGCCGCCATGCCGGCGGAGCGCGAGGCTTCCCTGTCCGTGAGCATGCCGGCGGCCGCCTCAGCGAGCTCTCGGGCGTTCCTCACCACGGTGGTGCGCCCCCCGAGGGCCTCCAGCGCCCAGGTGAAGTTGCTCATGTAGGGGCCGTGCAGGGTGGGCACGCCCCAGGCAACGGGCTCGAGGATGTTCTGACCCCCCATGTCCAGCAGCGAACCGCCCACGAAGGCCGCGTCGCTCAGCCCGTAGAGGGTGAAGAGCTCTCCCATGGTATCCACGATGAGGAAGTCCGCCCCCGGGTCGGGCCTGCTCCTGGTCGTCCATTTGATGCCCAGGCCCTGGGCCATGTCTCTGATGTAAGGAATCCTGTCCGGGTGCCGGGGGGCGATGATGCCGTAGAGACCGGGGATGCGGGTGGTCATGCGGAGGTAGGCGTCCACGACGGGCTTCTCCTCCCCTTCGCGCACGCTTCCCGCGATGAACACGGGCCTGTCCCCGATGCCGAGCTCGCCTCTTAAGGCGTCGCGTCTGGCCTCGTCACCCCGGGCCACCTGGTCCAGCTTGAGATTCCCCAGGACCTGCACGTCCCTCGCCCCGATGCCTGCGAACCTCCGGGCGTCGTCTTCGGCCATGGCAAGGACCTTCACCCCGGACAGGACGGATCCGAGGACCCGTGAGAGCCTCAGGTACCGTGCATGGGCACGCTCCGACATGCGGGCGTTCACGAAGACCACCGGCACGGCGAGCCGCTGCAGGGAGAGGAGCATGACGGGCCAGATCTCGGTCTCCACGACGAGGACTGCCTCGGGCATGAGCCGCAGGGCATGCCTCCTCATGGCACACGGCATATCGAAGGGGAACGGGAAGACCGCATCGACCCCGGCGGTTTCGGCAGCCACCTTCCTGCCCGTGGCCGTCATGCAGGACATGCAGATGTACAGCTCTGGCCTGCGCTCCCGGATGGCCCGCACCAGGCCGGAAACCGCCTTCACCTCGCCCACCGAGGCGGCATGGACCCACAGCACCTTCCTGCCCGCCGGCACGTCGGGGAGGCGAAGGCCGAGCCGCTCCAGGAGGGTGCCCCGGAAGTTCGGGTGCTTCCTCAGGAAGAAGGCCGCGGGCCAGGCCGCCACAGAGCCCAGGACACCGTAGAGGAGGATCAGGAGGCGGGCCATCGGGAAAGGAGCCTTTCCAGGTCTTGAGGGGTGTTGATCTCGTGGAATGCCCCGCGTGCCACGATGACCCTGATGGGGATGCCGTTCTCCAGTGCCCTGAGCTGCTCCAGGGACTCCGTTCGCTCCAGGGGAGACGGGCTCAGAGAGGTGAACCGCTCCAGCGTCCGTCTGGCGAACCCGTAGATGCCAATGTGCTTGAGCATGCCGGCCCGGCCGGGATTGCGCACAAAGGGGATGGCCGAGCGGGAGAAGTACAGCGCGTCGCCGTTCAATGCGCATACGACCTTGACGCAGTTCGGGTCGTCCTGCTCGTCCGGCTTCATCGCTGTGGCGATGGTGGCCATGGCGGAACCCGCCTTGAGCGCCGACACGAGCCCGATCAGGGCATCGAGGTCGAGGACCACCTGGTCGCCCTGGACATTGACGATGTACTCCGCATCCAGGCCGGAGACCGCCTGGGCCACACGGTCGGTGCCCGAGGGACAGTCCGGACTGGTCATGACCGCATCACCGCCGAAGGAGGAGACGGCCTGGAAGATCCTCTCGTCATCCGTGGCCACGAGCACCCTGTCCACGTCCCGGCAGGCGCTCACCTGCTCGTGGATCCTGACGATCATGGGTTTGCCCGCGATGTCCACCAGGGGCTTGCCGGGGAACCTCGACGCCCCGTAACGGGCGGGTATGACGGCTACGACGCTCATATCAGCTCAGGTCCACGCCTGCATTGATCGCATCGAGGGCCCTGAGGTGCTCCCGGTACGATACATCGTCATAGAGGACCATGCGTACGACGTCTATCCCCGTTTCGCCGCCCAGGTATTCCAGGATCGCCTTAATGGCCACATAGGCCGCCTTGTCCGTGGGATAGCCGAAGATGCCCGTGCTCAGGGCGGGAAAGGCGATGGACGATACCTTGTTCCTGTCCGCGAGCTTCAGGGAGTTGACGTAGCATGATCTCAGGAGCACCGCATCTTCCTTCGAGCCCCTGTAGACCGGGCCCACGGTGTGGATCACGTACCTGTTGGGCAGGTCGTGGCCGCCGGAGATCTTCGCCTCGCCCGTCTCGCACCCGCCGAGGCCCCGGCACTCCTCCCACAGCCCCGGCCCTGCTGCGCGGTGGATGGCCCCGGCCACACCGCCTCCGGGCGCGAGACGGCTGTTGGCGGCGTTCACCACCGCCTCGGTGTCCTGGGCCGTGATGTCTCCCACCACGAATTGGAGCCTGGACTTCCTGACCGGTATCTCCTTCATCTCCATCCTCCTCCCCCTCCGGGACGGGGGGACAAGCACTCTCTCTATAATACCGGACCGGCCGCAAATGCAATCCTGCAATGGAGATCGATGCAGGAAGAGATGTCCTTCCCGATCCCGGTTGACTTTCCGCATGCGCATCCGCTATCTGTGGCATCATGGACATGAATGCACTGATCAGGCGCATCAAGGAGCACCCGGACTACCCCAAGGTCGGCATGATCCTGTGCCACAACGGGGTGGTACGCGGCACCTCGCGGGACGGGTCCCCGGTAAGCATGGTCACGGTCAGGGCCGACCGCGAGGCCATCGAGGAGGTCGTGTCCGGGCAGAAGAAGCGTCCCGGCATCATCGAAATCCTCGTGGAGGTCAGCGAGGGCGATCTCAAGGTCGGCGACGACCTGCTGGCCATCGTGGTGGCCGGAGACATCCGGGAGCACGTCATACCGGTGCTCACGGACACCCTCAACCTCATCAAGGCCCGCGGGACGAAAAAGACCGAGCACGCCTGAGGGTTCCTCCGGGTGGCGGCTTCAGGGGCTGTTTCCTCGCCTCCGGTCATCGATCCGGGGGTATGAGATCACTCCTCCATCTGCCTTGACTCGTAAAATATTGTGTGCTACCCAAGGGAAGCTTGTGTGGGGCCGTAGCTCAGTTGGGAGAGCGCTTGAATGGCATTCAAGAGGTCGAGGGTTCGATTCCCTTCGGCTCCACCAGACCTGATACCCATTCCCGGCCTGTCCTCTGGTGAAGATCGATGCGAGGTGCGTAAGATGGACGGATCGAGTCGGCGACATCCCCTGCGTGAGGTCGTGACGGATACGGGTGGCGAGAGTCGCCAATCCGTTTGCATCTTCGGCGGTTTTCTGTTATGAGGCAGCCGGAGAACGAGGAAACCGAGTGGACAACCCTGCACATACCCTTATCTCCCAAGTGGGCCAG
Organism: Thermodesulfobacteriota bacterium; assembly: GCA_036834365.1. Lineage (GTDB taxonomy): Bacteria > Desulfobacterota > Desulfomonilia > UBA1062 > UBA1062 > MWEI01. Next base: position 10,540 of record DAITOA010000041.1, read on the forward strand.
AGAAGGCGAATCCTCATTGTTTGCCACAACAATCCGGATCCGGACACCATAGCCTCAGCTGCGGCGCTGAAAAGCCTGTTCCTCCACACCATACGGGGCAAGGCCACCATCTGTTATGGAGGGATCATAGGCAGGGCGGAGAACCGTCAGCTCACCCGGCGGCTGAAGATCGACATGATCCCCATCCGCGAGATAGATTTCAAGGCTTTTTCGGTGATCTGCCTGGTGGACACCCAGCCCGGAACGGGCAACAACTCGCTTCCCAAGGGCATAAAGCCGCATATCGTCATCGATCACCACATCATGAGGAGCAATACCGCCAACAGCGCATTCTTCGATGTGCGCCCCACCTACGGGAGCACCTCCACTATCATGACCGAGTACCTCCGCGAGCTCGATCTACCCGTGGACAAGATGCTCGCCACGGGGCTGTTCTATGGTCTGAAGACCGATACCAACGGACTCCTGCGTTCGGCCACGAAGGCGGACCTGGAGGCGTTCAACTACCTCCTGCCCAAGATCGCCCCCAAGACGCTGTCCTCCATCGAGAACCCCCGGATCCCCAAGTCCTACTTCCTGAAATTCGCCGACGGCATCAACAACTCCATCCAGTACGGCGACGTGATCGTTTCCCAGATGGGAAAGCTGCACAATCCCGATATCGCCGCGGAGATGGCCGATTTTCTGCTCCGGATGGAGAACATCCACTGGAGCCTGTGCATCGGCGAGTATCGCGACGAGATGATCATGTCCGTGCGGACGACCCGCAGGGGATGGTGGGCCGGGAGGGTCGCCATCAAGGTCCTCAGGGGCCTCGGTACCGGCGGTGGCCACGAGAAGGCGGCGGGAGGCAGGGTGAATGTGACGGGCATGTCTCCGGAAGATCGCCAGGAACTGAAGGACAAGATCATCGAGCGGTTCCTCAAGATCGTGGGATCTCACGAGCATAAGGAACGCCGGTTGCTCGCCACGGCCGCCTGATTCTCCGCTATTTTCCCCGTATCCATCCGCCTTATCCCCGAGGAAGAAAATCCCGGAAACCCTGCAGGGAGAGGCAGAAAAAGGGTTTTCTGCCATACAGGAAAGTCGAAATTACGAAAAACAAAGCGAAACGATAACGAATGTGAAGAAACGGTAAGGTATCATTCTGTGGCAACCAAAGCCCGGCCAAGCCATTCCGAATCCTTCTCGGGCAGTCTGTTTTTATCCTTGTATTTTTGTACCGAAGGAGTATGAAGTCACCCAAATCCTGCTCACTACAGGAGAAGAGGGAGAAAGGAGCAGAAATGAAGAAGGTTGTTATTCTCGCAGCAATGATCTGTGTCGTTCTGGCTCTGATGGTTACGGGCTGTGCCAAGAAGGCGGCGGAGCCTGCAGCTGAGGTGACGCCTCCGGCGCAGGCGGCACCTGCAGCCCCGGGCGAGGAGATGAAGCCTGGTGAGGGCGTGACCGCCGGCGGTGCCGTTGCAATCGCTCCGGGAGAGTCCGTGGTTTTCGATAAGAAGATCTATTTCGACTTCGACATGTTCGACCTCAGTTCCGACGCCATCGGCACGCTCAATGAGCTGGCAGCCGTGCTCAAGGCGAACGGTGATTTCAAGGCAAAGGTCGAGGGGAACTGCGACGAGCGGGGCACCAACGAGTACAACCTCGCCCTTGGAGAGCGCAGGGCAAAGGCGGCATACGACTATCTGGTCTCCCAGGGCATCGATGAAGCACGCCTGGCCACGATCAGCTATGGCGAGGAAAAGCCGCTCGATCCGGGACACAATGAAGAGGCCTGGGCGAAGAACCGCAGGGACGATTTCGTGCTCAGCAAGTAAGCCGCACCGTCTCAGTGGAGCATGAACAGAACACTGAACCGCAGGATGAGGAAAAGGGGACGTCCCAATCAGGATGCACAGGCTAAAAAGGGATAGACAAATCATTTCTACTAGTCTATGCAGAAAAAAAGCATCTTACACAGCTTGAATGATATGAGCGAGGACGAGTACTTCAGTACCAATGCATCAAAGAGACGTGCATCAGGGGCAGATGCACAGAGGATGGTGCATTTCCCCCCTGAGCGATTTCCTGTTTCGTGTTCCGGCATATGTGGCAGAGGACAGCCGTATAGGCTTGAGACGGATGCAAACCTGTGACGGACGAGCAGCAGGATATGAGGACAAGACACCACCTGCTGAATAACATCGGCAGAAAATAAAAAGGATAGGAGATTAAGAAGATGAAGAAGGGATCTTTATGGGTGTTGTTTGTGGTTGTGGTTTTCGGGATTCTGATGTTCTTCTCCGGTTGCCAGAAGCAGGAACCGGCCACAGAGCAGCCTGCAGTGACCGAAGAGGCAGCACCTGCTGAGGCAGCACCTGCAGAGGCAAACACTGCCGGCGCAGAGGCTCCTGCAGCCGAGGCACCTGCCACCACCGAGTAAGAGAAGTCATACCGCTTTCTGAAAAGCAGCATGACCACCCCCGGCTCCACGCCGGGGGTGGTCGGTGTGGTGTTTTCGGTTCATTCCAGATCAGTACCGTTCAATTTGCCTTTCCCTTAGGTCAGAAATTCCCCTGAGTCACACCCCGTGAGGTAGAGGCTTGTAGCGCCTTGTTGTCTCCATCACGATCGCCTCGAGCCCTGCACCATGAGGCCTGCCACGATAAGTACGAGCCCGACACAGGTCGTGGGAAGGATCTCCTCGCCCAGAGCGTAATGGATGAAGACGAGGGAGAGAAACGGGGACAGGAAGATGAGGTTGGCCACCCGGGCCGTGTTCTCCGAGAGCTTCAGCGCATTGAGCCAGAAGACGAAGGTGATGCCCATCTCGAAGACGCCCACGTATGCGGCGCCCATGAGGCCCCGTACGTCTTCGACCCGCAGCGAGGAGGTGAGGAGGCACGCGGCGAGGATGAGCGGCAGGCCGAAGAGGAAGGCCAGCAGAAGGCTTGCCGTGGGATCACGGTCGTCACGGGTGCCCGTGATCCATGAGAGCGACCAGACGATGGTGCTGGCAAGGGCAAGGAAGACCCCTGCGGGATCGAAGGCGGTCAGGCCGGCCATCCGGCCCCGGGTTACGATGAGCACGACCCCGAGGTAGCACACGATTCCGGCTGCGATCTCCCGGCCGTGGATCTTCTGTTTCAGCAGGGGGATGGACAGGTATGAGAGGGTGAGCGCCCACGTGTAGTTCAGGGGCTGGGCCACCTGGGCGGGGAGGAGATCATAGGCCTTGAACAGGATGAGATAGTAGAGAAAGGGGTTCAGGAATCCCATCCCGGCCGAGAGAAGGTACTGCCGGGCGGAACAGGTGAAAACCAGGTGGAAGGATCCCCTTGCCGCCAGGATGAGGCTCAGGATGGCGATGGAGGCCAGGGATGCATACAGGAGGAGCTGGACCGGCTCCATGTACCGCAGGGAAAGCTTGAAGGCCGAGGCGACCGTGGACCACAGGAGTACGGTAAGCATCCCGTAGAGGTAGGCCTTGCGCTGATTTTTCATACAGAAGGCTCCTGTATGATCATGATGCCCTGCCTGCGCCGTGCTTTTTTGCGCCGGCGGGCCCGGCCTCAGAAGGTACCGCCCGTTATCCTGGTGAAGCCTTCCCTGAACCTGAGGATATCCGTCGAGACCGTATCGACCCTGCCGGCAAGAACCTGCTGTGCCGTCAGGCTGCTCTTGCCGTAGAGGCCTGCCGTCGCGGCGTCATCGAGGCGCAGGTGCGCACCCTGGAGGGCGAAGCCCGCCGTCAGGCCGGCGGAACGGGAGAACGAGTAGATCTCCGTGCTGAGGTCGGCGCCCGTGTTCTCGTCCATATGGAGGCTCAAGTTGCCCGCAACTATGGATACATCGGCGCCGAGGATGACGTTGCCCCTGGTCTTCATGTCCAGGACCGTGCCCCTCCTGAAGACCAGGACGAGGTCCGTGGCCTGGAGACCCATCTGCAGACCGAAACTCCCGCCCTGCAGCGTGACGAAAACCGGGTTCCCCCAGCGGCCGTCGTCCCCCCTGACCATGAGGACACCTTTGCCGTATCGCGCACCGATGAAGAAGCTTGCCTTGACCATGTCGGGGATGATGATCATGGCGGTCGCCTTCTGGAGAAGGACCGGGGGTATCTCGGTCTGGGGAGACGCCATGATCCGGGATAAGGTCTTGAGTGACTCCTGGAGCCTCACTCCTGCCGAGGTATCGGCCGCCGAAGCCGTCTGGACGGGAATGATCATGCAGAGGGTGAGACAAAGGGCTGTAACGGCATGTTTCAAGGCTGCATCTCCTTACCGTACCGGGCTTGTCCGGACAAGCAGTATCTATACCAAAATCCACGGTGCGTCCATGGTTTTCAAGACACCATGCCGCGCGCAGGACCCCTTTGGGGGCATCGTACGGTGTTCTCCCGGGAACAGGAATCGTGAGTCCCCGGAGAGACCCCCAAGACAGGGGGCGCGCGGCGTTACCGTCTCGGGGCGGTCCCCGGCGCGTCCGTTTTGGCCGGCGGCATGTCCAGGGGCAGCGGCACCTCGGAGTCCAGGAGGATGGCGACCCACCGGGTGGAGGGAAAGCCCTCGAACGCGATCTTGAAGATCATGGTCAGCGGGGCCGACAGGAGCATCCCCACCGGTCCCAGGACCCAGCCCCAGAATATCAGGGACACGAAGACCACCAGCGTGGACAGTGACAGTCCCCTGCCCATGAAGATCGGTTCCAGGATATTGCCGAAGATGAGGTTCACCAGGGCGTATCCCACCGTGGCGAGGAGTGCGGTCCCCAGGCTCGAGTCCACCAGGGCGAAGAGTATGGCGGGTATGGCGGCAATGAGGGAGCCGATATTGGGGATATAGTGGAGCAGGAAGGCCACCAGACCCCACAGGACGGGGTAGTTCACCCCGATCGCCATGAGCCAGAGCATCACTGATATCCCGGTAGCCAGACTCATCCATGTCTTGATGGCGAGATACTTTCCCACGCACAGGAAGACGAAGTCGAAGGTTTCGACGGTATAGGGGGAGATCCGGAATGCCGCCTTGATCTTGCTGAGGAAGGTGGAGGACTCCAGGAGGATGAAGACCACCGTGAACAGGATAAGGAAGGTATTCGTCAGAACACCGCCCAGACCGCTGAGGATATTGGCGATGATCTGCATGATGGATGCGGGATCGAAGTAATCCACGACCCTCTGCGAGATGTGGATGCCGAATCCCCTCAGCCAGATGGTGAGATTGATGAACTCGTCCTGGATGCGGACCTGATACTGCGGGATCTCCTGGAGGAAGTCGTTCACGGATGCGCCGATGTACGCACCCACGGCGAGGAGGACGGCTATGATGCAGATGACGATGATGGAGACTGCCAGGAAGGGCGGCACTCTCTTCTTCTGCATCCAGGTGAAGGGACCACCGCACATGACCGCGATGAAGAACGAGAGGAGAAACGGCACAATGATGCCTGATGCGGCCTTCATGCCCGCTATGATGATGACGAAGCTGGCCCCTATGACCAGGAGGTTCGAACGTCCGGGATCGTCTCGCGGGAAGTCCATCGTTTTACCGAAGGTTGATGGTGACGGTCAGCGCATTCGTCCGCAGGCCGAACCTGCTGGCTGTATACTGCGGCGGCCCGGACTTCCCGCGCACGTTGTTGGAGTACCCTAAGAGCTCTTTGGGAGCCCCCCTCATGTTCCGGTCCAGGGTCCCATTGGCGTTCTCATCGTGGAAGACGCTCACGGCGTAGTCGTTGAACGGCAATCCCTTGAGCATCACCGACATCTCGGGCCCGTTCACCCGGGTCCGTATCTGCGTGTAGGACCGGTCCTTCTCCAGAAAGCCAGGTTCGGAGTCGGCCACGGCGATGTCGAGGTACCCCGACGTGCTCTTGATGCCGGTGACGTGTATGGTAAGATCGCCCGAACCCTGCGGGTCGGCCGCCAGACAGGGACCGGCCAGCAGCACGATCATCATGACAAGGGTCTTTCGAGAGAGTTTCATGTCATCCACCCCCTGGATGTCATTATATGTGCCCGCCTGCATGCACTGTCAAGGAACACCGCGCCCGCCCCGTTCATTTCGACGTGCAGGATACGGCGCCGTCCCATCCCGGGGGAGGCCCTGACTGCATGAAGGCCTCCATCCGCTGGACGTGGATCGCATAGATCATGCAGGGGTTGTCCGCCGCCAGGGACCGAATGTCCGCGCAGGCCTCGGCGAACTCCCCGTTCCGGTATCTCGCGAAGGCCTGTTCGAACCTCCGTGCCTCTTCGACGACCTGCGGATCCGGCTCTCCCTCCATGACCGGTTCATAGATGTCTATGGGCACCGTCTTGCCCTTCACGCGCACCCTGTCGATGATCCTGCAGAAGATGCGGTCTCCGAGGGCATGCCTCGTGTGCTCCGAGATGATGATCGAGGTCCCGTAGACCTTGTTGAGTCCCTCCAGGCGGGAGGCGAGGTTCATGTTGTCTCCGATGGCGGTATACTCGAAGCGCCGCTGGCTGCCGAAGTTGCCGACACGGACGACACCCGTGTTGATGCCGATGCGCACCGAGATCTCAGGCAATCCCCGGGATACCCACCGTGCATTGAGCTCGGCAAGGGCCGCGCGCATCTGCAGCGATGACTTCACCGCATGGATCGCGTGGTCCGGATCGTCCACCGGTGCGCCCCAGACGGCCACAATGGCATCGCCGATGTACTTGTCCACGGTCCCGCCGTTGTTCATGATGATGTCGCTCATGGCCGTGAGGTAGGTGTTCATGAACTGGGCCAGCTGCTCGGGCTGGAGACTCTCCGAGATGCTGGTGAAGTCCTTGATGTCCGAGAAGAGCATGGTGAGGTTCTTCTGCTGCCCCGAGAGCGTCAGGCCCTCGGGTCTCCTCATGAGCTGGCTCACCACGGCCGGCGATACGTAGCGGCTGAAGGCGTCGTGGATGAACTGTTTCCTGCGGTGTTCCACGAAATAGTTCGACAGCGTCACGAGGAGGAACACACCGACGAGGGTGAGGAAGGGGTAGGTGACGCCCATGATGCGGTTGTGGAGAAAGAACAGAGAGTAGTCGGCATAGAGGAGCCCGCTCAGGAGGAGGAGCCCCGCGATCCCCCCGGGAAGCGCCCCCCCGAAGGCCAGGATGGCGCTGAGTGCGAGCCCCCCTGCGATGATCACCGTGTAGGTGATGCCGATCTCCGTATAGGCGTCGTAGCTGAAGAGGTCGCCCTTGACGATGTTGTCCACGGCCGTGGCCTGCACCTCGATGCCGGGGCAGATCATGGCGAAGGGGGTTGCATGGAAGTCCGGGATGCCCGCCGCCGATGTGCCGATGAGCACATACCTGTCCCTGAGCCGGTCCCGGTGCCTGCCGTCGAGGATATCCACCGCGGAGAGGTAGGGGAAGCTCCCCACCGGCCCCCTGAAGTTCAGGGCGATCCGGCCCGTGGTATCCGTGGGTATGACCTGTTCCCCGAGGCTCACCCCGAGGATGGATGCCCTGCCGGAGGCATCGTGCAGGGATGCATGGATCACGGCCTTCTCGAGGCCGAGCCCGATGCGCGCCGTCTCGAGGGCGAGGCAGGGATAGGGGATCCCGTCGAGCTCCATGAGGAGCGGCAGCCGGTGGACGGTACCCGAAGGATCGGGGAAGACGTTGAGGAA
>DAITOA010000041.1:18268-28733 GCA_036834365.1 Thermodesulfobacteriota bacterium
CGACCCTGTCCCCGAGCATCTCCCGGAAGTCCTCAAGGTACCGGGCGGGCGAGGTCCTGTCGGGCTCTGCAAAGACGATGTCGAAGCCGATGACCCGGGCACCGGCTTCGTGTACCGTCCGTGCGAGCCGGGCCATGGTGTCGCGGCTCCACGGCCACTGGCCTATTCTGCCGAGGCTCTTCTCATCGATGTCCACGATGGCCACGGCCCCGGTGGTCGGTACCGGCCCACGCCACCTGAACATGGCACTGCTTATCTGGTTGTCCAGGGACGAGAGGAGGTCGGGCTTGGGGTCGCCGAGCCTGTAGAAGATCACGCAGGATACGGCCACGGCCAGGCACCCCACCACGAAGGGGGTGATCTTCGGGAAAAGGGTCCGCAGCTTCATGGCCTCAGGAGGTCACCTCAGGCACGGGAGGAAGGCCCTGCCCATCTACCGGTCTCCACCGAAGATGCCGTAATAGCTCTCCGCGGTCATCTGCGCCCGGAAGTTCCCGCCGACGGCCTCCGCGCCGCTCCCGTAGAACGCACCGTTCACGCTGCTCGATACCGCCCCTGAGATCTCGGCCCCGAAGGAGGGGGAGGACGCGCTGACATAGCCGCCCGTGAGCCCCAGGTTCACCTGGTCGAAGTTGATGGAGCCGCTGATGGGATTCACAGCACCTGCGGTGAAGTCCACGGTTATGTCCGTCACCCCTCCGGTGAGCTGGGACACCATGCCGGCCGAATCGATGCGGATCCCCTGCGCACCGCCCTGGTAGCGCCCCGTGAAGCCCGTGCTCGCGAGGTCGCCCATGACGCTCGCCGGCGTCAGCTCACCCGCGATCCACAGCGAGCCTGGCCGGTGCAGGTGGTAGTCGGCCGATGTGGACGGGTCCGTGTAGGATATCTCCCAGTACCCCCAGGTGACGTAGTCCGAGAACTGGGCGTCGAGATCGCCGGTGACGAGGAAGTTGCCCAGCGGTTTCAGGCCGCCGGCCGAGGCGCCGGAGACGATGGCCGAGCCGGAGGAGTCCCCCAGGATGGCCACGAAGTTGTCGTCGAGCACATAGGCCGACCCGAACGACCCGCCGATGGCCAGGGAGTCGATCATGCTGTCCGGGGAGAGGAGGTCGTAGGCGCTCATGGTGCCGGAGACGGTCCCGGCGTCCCGGTCCACGCTCAGCGAGAACCCGTCGGAGGTGCCGTTCATGAAGAGCCTGCGGTCCACGCCCGGCTGGCTCATGTCCTCGGACATGCCCAGGACGAACCCCTGGTAGGAGGAGACGCCCCGGGGTGAAACCTCGTCCACGCCGGGCTCGTACTCCCTGATACCTGCTGCCGTGATGTTGCCGACTCCGGTGCGCGCCGTCTGGTCCGACTGGACGGAGAAGAGGTTGGCCTGACCGGTCATGCCGAAGCCTTCCATGAGGGACCCGTAGAACTGTGTCGTTGTGCCGTTGACGGACATGGTCTCGATGTCGCCGTCCTGGGTGCCCTCTCCAGGGCTGTCCGTCCCGATGACCGTGACATTCGCCAGGGAGGTGCCCTGCACGTCCCCGAAGAAGATCATCTCCCAGCTGTCGCCGTCGGTGGTCGCCGTGGTTTTGTCGGGGCGTACGATGCCGATGGCCTTGCCGTTGAACCAGTTTACCTCCATGAAGAACTTCGCCGGGGAGGCGCTCATCTCGTCGACGGCCTCCTTGAAGCCCAGGGAGGGCCCAAAATAGCCGTACACGCCGTCCGTCGGCGTGGAGGTCGACGGCACACCCACGAAGCCCAGCTCGCTGTACCGGTAGGTCAGGCCGTCGGTGAACTCGGCCTCCTTCACGGCGAAGATCGAGAAGGCACCGGTGGTGGCGGAGAAGACGTCCGCCTCGAAGATCCGATCGCTGCCGAGCAGGGTCACGATGCGGCCCTGCAGGGTGGAGAGGGTATCCGGGTTGCTGTAGGTCGTTGCGTCCTCGTCGTAGGGGTCCACCGCGAGGCTGAAGTCGAAGGTCGTGCCGTCCTGGGCGGTCACGGAGCCGGTCAGGGTCCCGTTCGTTGAGACTGCCCCTGCATCGCCGTACCACCTCGTACCGTTGACTGTGGGGTCCGTCAGTCCCTCGACCAGTGCGCTCATGAAGATCCCGGACATCTGTACGCCCGTGTCCTGGACCGCGTCCTGCACGTCCTGGACGATGGTCTCCTGGGCGGTGGTGTCCGTGACGTCGCTCACCTCCTGACCGAGGTCCGTGGAGAGGTCGGTGGTATCGGCCGCGCCCTGTGCGGGGACCGAGGTCTCTTCGAGACTCAGGGCCGTTTCCGTCCCGCCGGCAAGGGCCGCACTGTCATCGGTGGATGTGTCCGAGGCAACCTCCTGGCCGCCGCTTTCGGAAGGCTCTCCGGCGCCGTCCTGGCCGTCCGTAGTCCCTGCATCGGAAGATGCGGTCTCCTGGCCCTGGAGGGAAGCATCCTCCTGAGCCCCCCCGTCTCCGGGCTCGTCCGAGTCAGGGACAGGCGATCCGAGCTCGCCGGCGATGGCGCTCATGTCTTCCGCGCTCAGGCGGCTCGGCGGTTCGGGAGGGACCGACGCCGAGGCGACCCGGGTGCCGAACCCGGGGACGGTAATGGCCACCGAGCCCTGTCCGTTGGAGACGTCGATGCCCGTGCCCCCCTCGAAGGCGACGAGGAGGCCCTGCTCGGAGAGCAACCCGGCATACATGGAGCCCCTGACGCCGATGGTGCCGGCCGGGGTATCGGTCTTGAACGTGGACGGGCTGTGCTTGGTCAGGGCCCCGCCCATGACGCGGAAGACCCCTTCGTGCACGGTGGTCTTCATGGCGCCGGTCCTGTTTTCCTTGTCCCAGAGGTACTCGGAGATCTCGAGGCTGCTCGCCCTTCCGAGACTGATGATGGTGTTGTCCGAGAACAGCACCTGGACGCGGCCGGTCTTGCCCGTGCGTATGGTGTCCTTGACGTAGACGGGGTCTTTCATGGAGAGCTTCCGGTCGGACCCGGACCCGTCGCCTGCCCTCACGTCGCCCTTGACGGCCACCACGGTGCCTACGGGACCGTCATCCGCGCGCACCGGTGCGCCCGGTGCAAGCGTGCAGATCAAGACTGCGGTCATGAGCAGGATACCGGTCACTGCCTTGTTCATGGTTTCACTCCTTTGTCCTGTCCCTTGAGGATTCGGCACCCCTTGCATCGTACCCCGCCCCTGCCTCAGAACGTGCAGTTTAGCGACAGGGAGGTCACGTTCTTGGCGTAGGTGTACAGGGGAAGCGTCGAGTTCGAATCGGTGTAGGTGTACCCCGCACCCATCGTGAACTCGAAGGCTCCGCCCGTCGACCGGAAGACCGGCAGCGACAGCGCCGCGTTGTAGTAGTGCACGTCGTCCTGTCGCTTTTCCCCGAAGAGCCCGGCCTCCTCGGCATACCAGCTCCCCTGATAGCGGTACCCCGCCACGAACGCCAGACCGAAGGGGAGGAGGCGCTCGAAGGAGACGGAGCCCGTGGCCCGCCAGTAGGTCTCCTCGTCCGAACGGGCGTCTTCCCGCTCCACGCCCAGCGAGGTCCTGATCCGGTTGGGCCCCGAGGCCCATGCCGGGGTTACGGCCAGCGAAGCGTTCAGGGCGTCCTTAGCGTCTTCGTCGGCATAGTCCTTCTTCCTCAGGCGCGCATCGGCATCGACGGCGAGGTTCCAGCCCGGCATGACGCTCATCGAGACCCCGCCTCCGTAGGAGAGGGAGTAGGTCTCGGAGTCGAGGCTGATGTGCGAGGCCATGCCGTAGAGGTCCCAGGCGGCGCCCCCGGTGCGCAGGGAAGGGCCGGCCCTGAGCTCCGCCAGGCCCACGTCGAGGTCGTCCTCGTGGGTGTAGAGGGCCTGGTAGCCCAGTAGGGATGCCTTGAAGCCCAGGTTGCCCCCGTAGGGCACGTACGCATACCTGAGATCCGAGTAGAGGTGGCTGATGGTGTCGCCTGCAGGCTTGTCGACCCTGACGGGGAGGTCTCCGAGGTCCGTGCTGATGGTGATGAGCGAGCTGCTCGGCGCCACGTTCACGTTGTCGTCCCACTCCACGCCGCTCGAGACCGCACCCTGAAAGAAGTGCTCCCTGCGCGAGGCCTCGATGGCGTCGAGGTAGACCCCGATGTTCTTCTTCACCTGCTCCGGCGGGCCTGCGGCGAGCACCTCCCGGAAGTAGCCTTCCGCCGTGTCGAGGGCGCCGAGCTTGTAGTAGCACCGTGCCGTCTCCAGCTTCACGCGCATCGCATCGGGCCGGGCGAGGAGCACCCGCTCGAAGGCCATGACGGCCTCTTCGTACCTGCCCGTCTCGAAGGCGGCGCGGCCGAGCGAGAAGTTGACGTCCGCGTTGGCCGGGTCCTCCCTGAAGAGGTCCGTCAGGATCTGGTATGCAAAGGGATAGTTTCCGCCCTGCATCTGCTCCTGGGCGGCCTGGTAGCGTTCCTGAAAGGTCGTGTCCTGGGCGTATGCGGCCGCCGTGCAGGCAAGGAGCAGGAGGAAGATCCACCACCCGAGCGCCAGGGCGAACGCTGAGCCGTCATGTTTTCCGAGCGTTTGTTCCATGGATGTTCACCTTTCCCGATTAGACAAACATCGCGACCGCAGGTCACCCATACTCTATCGCATTTCCGACCGGAAAAGATGAGGGGTTTGTTCCGCCGGGCCCGGGCGCAGGCATGCCGGGCAGGCGGCAGGGTTTTACTTCTTCCCCGCCTGCTGTATGAGGATGGCGTCGGTGAGTTCCTTGACGTTCTCGCGGGCCATGGAGAGCTCATGAGAGGTGGACCTCAGGCGGTCCACGAGGATCTTCGCCAGGAGGCGGTAGTACACGGAGTCGAACTTCTCCCGTTCGGCGTCGGTCATGCGGTCCGTTATGGACATGTCGATGGCCAGGGTGGTGGTCTCGGTGAGGGCGCTGGCCGAGGCGGAGCGGGCCTCGCCGTCCACGATGGCCATCTCGCCGATGGTGGCGCCCACGGAGGTGATGCGGGTGATGGGGGTGCCCTGCTTGGTGACGGTCACCTCGCCGGAGAGGATGATGTAGAGCCAGGAATCGAAGGCCCCTTCCTTGGTGATGAGGTCGCCCGGCGCGAACTTGCGCATCCTGCTCAATGAGAGGATCTCAAGGAGCTGCTCGTCGGAGTACGACTTGAGGAAGGGGATCTTCCGGATGATCTCGATGAGGTCGGAACGGTTCTTCAGGTACGGTGTCTCCTGCATGCGGCCTCCGGCTCTCCCTCCATGATTGAGGAGAACATAGCAACACCTCCCCACTTAGTCAAAGCTTTCCTTACACGGCCAAGGTCAGTCGCCGAGGTAGTCCTTCCGCGGCGGGGAGAAGAAGTCCAGCACCTCGCCGGGCTCGATGATCTCGATGCGGTGCTCCACGTCCCGGGGGATGGTATACGTGTCGCCCGGGCCGATGGTGCGGTCGTTGTCCCCGAAGACCATCCGGTACTTCCCGGAGATCACGTAGCCGCTCTGCTCGTTGGGGTGCCTGTGGAAGGGCGGGTTGTCCCCGTCCTTGTAGAGCATCTTGGTCACCATGGACTCGGCGCCGTGGGAGAGCACGACGAAGTCCACGCCGAGAAAGGTCCTTCTCTTGGCTTCTGCTGATGTTACGATCATGGTGCCTCCTGTTGTTCGCCTAATGACATGGTCTGGACATACATGCCATGGTTGTTCTCATATACCTCCTGGATGCTACCGCAGCCTCATCGGTACACATCTTTCCGGTGGCCGACCCTGACGACCCATACGGTCAGTTCATTATCCTGGATGGAATACACGATGCGATACGGTCCCTGACGCACGCGATATCTCTCCTGGCCCGTCAGTTTCTCGCTGCCTTGTGGACGGGGATCTTCGGCGAGCTTCGCGATGCGTTCGAGGACCCCGGGCAGATCCTTCTTGGGTAGCGCCCTGAAGTCCCTTTCCACGGACCTTTTGAAAAAGATCCTATATCCGGCCATCTTTCTTCAGTCTCTTGACCATTTCATCATAACCGATCAGGGGCTCGTTTGCCCTGAGCTCAAATGCCGCAAGGTCTTCGGCGTCTTCGGCAAGAGACTCCCGGACTGCCCTGTTCACCAGGTCCGATACGGACCGGGATGTTTCGACCGCCTTCAGTTTCAAGGCCTTGTGGAGCTCCGGGTCAAGGTATATGGTCGCTCTTTTGGGTTGCGTCGCCATGGCGTCACCTCGCTTTGATGCTATGACACTATAACGTCATAACGGCAATCCGTCAAGAGGTGAGGGAGACGCCTTCAGTTCGTAAGGCTGTGGATGGGCGCGGGGATCTGCCCGCCGCGGCGGATGAAGGGGTTGTCTGCCCGCGCGTTGTTCACCTGCATGATCACGGACTCGCCCAGCAGGCCCCCGAAGTGCGCCCGCTCGCCCGCCTGCTTGCCCGGTACGGGTATGATGCGCGCCGCGGTGGTCTTGTGGTTGATGACCCCGATGGCCATCTCGTCCGCGATGATGGCGGAGATCGTCTCGGCGGTGGTCTCGCCGGGAACGGCCACCATGTCGAGGCCCACAGAGCAGACGCTCGTCATGGCCTCGAGCTTCTCCAGGGACAGGTGCCCGTCCTGAGCGGCCCGCGAGATGTTGAGGTCCTCGCTCACCGGTATGAAGGCGCCGCTGAAGCCTCCCACGTTCGAGCTGGCGAACGCGCCCCCCTTCTTCACCGCGTCGTTGAGCATGGCGAGCGCCGTGGTGGACCCGGGCACGCCGATGGCGGCGAGCCCCAGGCTCTGGAAGATCTCCCCCACGCTGTCGCCCACGTGCGGCGTGGGGGCCAGGGACAGGTCCACCACACCGAAGGGCACGCCCAGGAGCTGGGCCACCTCGCGGCCGATGAGCTCGCCGGCGCGGGTCACCTTGTAGGCCGTGCGCTTGATGAGCTCGCTGATCCGGCCCAGGTCCGCGTCCGGGTCGGAGGCCACCATGCGCTCCACGGCCTTCTTCACCACGCCCGGGCCGCTCACGCCCACGTTGATGACCTTGTCCGGCTCGCCGATGCCGAGGTAGGCGCCCGCCATGAAGGGCACGTCCTGGGGGATGTTGGCGAACACGCCCAGCTTGGCGCAGCCGATGCCGTCGCGGGCCGCGGTGAGCTCGGAGGCCTCCTTGATCCTGCGGCCCATGAGGAGGATCGCGTCCATGTTGATGCCCGCGCGGGTGGTGGCCACGTTGATGGAGGCGCAGACCCTCTCCGTGTTTGCCAGGGCCTGCGGCAGTGCGTCGATGAGGGCGCGGTCGCCCCTGGCCGTGCCCTTTTCCACCAGGGCCGAGAACCCGCCCAGGAAGTCCACGTTGATGGCCTTAGCCGCCCTATCCAGGGTCCTGGCTATCTCCACCATCTCGTCTGCCCCGAAGGGCGCCGCGGCCACCGCGACCGGGCTCACCGAGATGCGCTTGTTGACCACGGGTATGCCGTACTTCTCGCCCACCTGGTCGCAGGCGGCCACCAGGTTCTCCCCCGTGGAGGTGATGCGGTCGTAGACCTTGTCCTGAAACCGCCCGAGGTCGTCGGTGGCGCAGTCCAGGAGGGAGAGGCCCAGGGTCACGGTGCGCAGGTCCAGGTGCTCGCTGCGGAGCATCTCCAGTACGGAAAGGATTTCTCCATGGGTGAACATGGCGCCTCCTCAGATCCTGTTCATGGCCTCGAAGATGTTCTTGTGCTGGATGCTGATCTCCTGGCCCAGCTCCGCGGCCTTCTTCGTCAGGGCATTGCGCAGCTCCTTCTGGTCAACGTCCACGGGGATGTCCACTTCGTAGATCATGGTGTTGCCCACCGGCTCGTCCCCGCCCCTGAACACTGCCTTGAGCTGCAGGACGTTGACGCCGTAGGCCGCGAACACCGAGGTGATCCCGGCCACGAGCCCCTTGCGGTCGGGCCCGTGGGTGGTGATCACGAAGGGCTCGCACGCGCACCTCTGCCCGACGGCCTCCATGCCCAGCTCGCGGACGTTGAACACGAGGTCGAAGGCCGCGGTCCTTTCCTGGAGCTCGCCCATGAGCTTCGCCGGGGAGGAGCTCTTCGGCCCGGTGACGATGAAGAAGCAGGAGAACTGGTTCTGCAGGATGGTCTGGCTCACCTCTTCGATGTTGTAGCCCTGGTCGTAGAGCACCTGCGAGACCGCCGCGATGATGCCCGGCCGGTCGCAGCCGAGGACAGAGATGATGAACTTCTTCATGGGCATTCAGTGACATCCTGTCCCGCAAAGTCGGCTGGGGCAAGACCGAATGGATTTCCCCGGGAGGTGCATGTGCTCGTCATGCAGTCTTTTTCTGCCTTTTGATGATATCAGCCAAGGATCTGAGGGCCTGATTTACGGAGTCATGATCAGGGAAGAACTTTGAAACATCGGGGTCAATCACGACAACGTTGGTCCCTTCAGAGTACCTTTGTGCATATTTGCCCCGGATACCTCTGCTGAAATCATATTCTTCCAACATTTCCTGATCAGTTTTCATTCTCTTCATACTGTTCCTTTTCCTTCCTGGTTGCTTTCCTTGCGCTTATGATCCTTATCCTGTTGCCTCTTTCGACATGAACAACCAGCAAAAGACGATCCTTGTATGATTTTCCGATAATGACGAACCTGTCTTCTTCATCTGAATGGAGAGGATCATGAATTGTCAGTGACACGGGGTCACTGAACACAGTGCTCGCTTCGTCGAAGGACACCTTATGGTTCTTTATGTTTCTTTTCGCTTTCTCCGGGTCCCACTCAAATATAATCATGCATCCTCATTCCCTATTTATTATAGCCTTGACCGGCATTATTGACAATGCCCGGAATGGAACGCACATCAATGCTGATTCATTCATTGGGAGCTGTCTTTATACAGATATACGCCCCGACAAAGGCCTCCAGAAGGCTCAGCGGCACGGCAAAGGGGAGGATGGCAAGCGGCAGGACACCGAGGTTCATAATGACGATCCACATGAGCACGAACCCGGTGAGCCAGCCGATGAGCGTGGTCTTCAGCAGGCTTGAGGTCCTCGACATGAAGAAGATCGCAACGGCGTAGAGGAACCCCCAGAGCATCCAGAAGATGCCGTTGATAGGCTCGCTGGGGAAGGTCATGCCGAGCGATTTGTAGTGCTCGATCCAGTACGGCTTGAGCAGGACCTCGTTCCTGAAGAACTCGGACGCGTTGATCCAGACGCCGGCAAGCAGGACCGCGATGATGCCCCGTGACCTTTGGTTCATGCTTGTCCTCCGTAATGCTTCCTGATCACCTCGCCGATCCCGGTGCTGCGCGCGGTGAGGTCGTCGAGCAGCTGCACCAGCCCGTTCAGGACGAACGTAGCCACCACCTCGGCGTGGGAGAACCCGATGGCGCCGCGCGACTCGATGTTCCTGATGATCCTGTCCGCCGCGTGCTCCGGTGTTTTGGGCTTCACGCCGAGGCCCAAGGAGGGGGACCTGGCGAGCATCTCGCTTGCCGCGGGGTTGGTTTCGGCGTGCTTCATCATGTTCGTGTCGATGTTGCCGAAGTAGACCGCGCCCGCCGTGGTGCCCGTGCCGGTGAGCTCCATCCTGAGCGTTCGCAGAAAGGATGCCGTGAAGGCCTTGGACGCACCGTAGGGTGCGCTGAGCGGCCAGGGGATGAGCGCGGAGACCGACGAGACGGCCACGATGTGCCCCTGTCTCTTCATCACGTGGGGCAGGGCGGGCCTGATGGTGCGGTAGGTGCCGAAGATGTTCACCTGGAGCACGCGTTCGAAGTCGTGGGCGGGCATGACCCAGGTAGGGGCGATCCTCTCGATCCCCGCGTTGGCGACCACCACGTCGATGCCGCCGAACCTCTGGACCGTGTGGGCGATTACTTTTTCCATGCCGGGTGCGTCCGTGACGTCGCAGGCTATGGTGAGGGAAGGTTCGCGGAGCTCGTGGGAGAGGGCGTCGAGGGCGGGGGACGGCAGGTCGATGCACACGGGGATGCCGGATTTTGCCTTGACCTTGCGGGCAAGGGCGAGCCCGATGCCGTTGGCCGCGCCGGTGATGAGGACGATACGGTCGGTGATGGGGTAGGGCTTTTTCGATGGGGACATGGGGACCTCCTTCATATGCAAATTGAAGACTCAATAAGTGCCGGTCAGCCGCGGCCGTAGGCCGTCGGCTGGAGCGGTTCGGCTTATTCCTCAACTTCACGTATCTGATCAATATCATACTCAGGCACTCGACGGCCTGAGAGAGGGTAATCGGAAATCTGTTGGGATCTGCGTGTAATAAGATCAACTACTCTCTTGGCATATTCAGGAGATTCCTGAGCAATGTAATCGTGAATAGCGTCTAGATGTCCTTCAGCTGTATCTGTCCAGTAGACCTTCATTCCGGCAAGCCGTATTTTGCCCTTATCTCATGAACATGTTCAGCGCGGCCTGCCTTGCTATCCGCCAAACCCCTTTCAATTGCCTCACGGACATAGATCTCGTGAATGAGATCATCCCATGTTGCAT
>DAITOA010000042.1:0-12729 GCA_036834365.1 Thermodesulfobacteriota bacterium
TGCCGTTCTTCTCCGCGATCTTGCGCGCCACCTTGCGGCAGATGGAGCCGATCTCCCTCTCCAGGTTCCTGACGCCCGCCTCCTTGGTGTAGTGGTTGATCAGGTCGAGGATGGCCTCGTCGGAGAACTTCACGTCACTGACCTTCATGCCGTTCTCACCCACCTGTCTGGTCACGAGGTAGCGCTTGGCGATCTGCAGCTTCTCCTGGTCGGTGTACCCCGGCAGCTCGATGACCTCCATGCGGTCCTTGAGCGGACCGGGGATCGGGTCGGTGAGGTTGGCCGTGGTGATGAACATGACCTTGGACAGGTCGAAGGGCACGTTCAGGTAGTGGTCCTGGAAGGAGAAGTTCTGCTCCGGGTCCAGCACCTCCAGCAGGGCGGATGACGGGTCGCCGCGGAAGTCCGAGCCGATCTTGTCCACCTCGTCGATCATGAAGACCGGGTTGTTGGAGCCGGCCTGCTTGATGCCCTGGATGACGCGGCCGGGCATGGCGCCGATATAGGTACGCCGATGGCCCCTGATCTCCGCCTCGTCACGCACGCCGCCGATGGACAGCCGGTAGAACTCCCTGCCCAGTGCCCTCGCGATGGACCGGCCCAGCGAGGTCTTTCCTACGCCCGGGGGCCCCACGAAGCACAGGATGGCGCCTTTCTTCTCGGGGTTGAGCTTCCTGACGGCCAGGTACTCGAGGATGCGCTGCTTGACCTTGTCCAGGCCGTAGTGGTCCTCGTCGAGTATCTTGGCCGCGGCCTTGATGTCGAGCCGGTCCTGGGTGGACTTGCCCCACGGCAGGTCGGTCATCCAGTCGAGGTAGGTTCTGATGATGTTGGCCTCGGCGGAATCCTGGTGCATCATCTTCAGCCGGTCGATCTGCTTGGTGGCCTCCTTCTTCACATCCTCGGGCATGCCTGCGGAGTTGATCTTGTCGAGGTACTCCTCAATCTCCTTGCCCTTCTCGTCCACCTCGCCCAGTTCCTGCTGGATGGCGCGCAGCTGCTCGCGCAGGAAGTACTCGCGCTGGGTCTTGCTCATCTCCTCCTTGGCCTGGGACTGGATCCTCGCCTGGACCTCGGAGAGCTCCATCTCCTTGGACAGGAGCTGGTTGACGTGGCGGAGCCTCTCCACGGGGTCCACGATCTCCAGCACATTCTGGGATTCGTCCACCTTGAGCCTCAGGTTGGAAGCCACCAGGTCGGCGAGCCTGCCCGGGTCGTCGATGGCCTCCAGGATGGACAGCGCATCCGGGGACACGATGCCGCGGAGCTGGAGGATGCGCTCCGACTGTTCCTTGACCGTGCGCATCATGGCCTCGACCTCGACGGTGATTTCCTTGAGCTCGGGCTCCTCGATCTTCTCGATGTCGACGCTGAAGAATCCCTTCTCGTCCTTGATGAACCGTTTGATGCGGGCCTTGGCCACGCCCTGAACCAGGATCTTCACCCGGCCGTCGGGCAGCTTGAGCATCCTGATGACCATGGCCACCGTTCCCACGGTATAGATCTGGTCCTCGGAGGGCTCCTCGATGGTGGAGTCCTTCTGGGCGGCCAGGAAGATGTACCTGTCCTTGTTCAGCGCCTCGTCCACCGCCTTGATGGAAAGGCCCCTGCCCACGAACAGCGGCAGGATCATGTAGGGATATATGACCACGTCCCTGATGGGAAGAAGCGGTATGTTTTCTGGTATCTCTATTGCCTGCTTCTCGTTCTCCATTCATCCGTCTCCTACGATATCTCGATTCGCTTGATCTTCTTTACCCCGTCCTCGACCCTGGTGACCCTGATCTTGAGGATGCCGTCGGCAAACTTGGCCTCGATCTTCTCCAGGTTGAAACGCTCGGGGATGTCCAGTTCCCTCGTGAACTTGCCGAAGCCCCTTTCCATGCGGATGTACCGGACTCCCTTGTTGGCCAGCATATCCTTCTTCATGCCCGTGATCACCAGCGCCCGCCCGATGACCTCCACGTTCACGTCGTCGGGATTCACCCCGGGGATCTCCACCTCGATGCACAGCCCGTCAGCGCTTTCATACACGTCGAGCGGAGGATAGCATACCCCAAGCCTCTCCTCGTGGGCGTCAGGGCCCAGGAGAAGACCAATAACTTCCTGAAATCTCAGATTAAACATGAAAACCTCGTTCTTTCCAGATTCACTAGTACCTTTATAGGATCGGCTCCCGTCAAGTCAAGATGGTGAGCCTTGCCTCCCATGCTCATCGGCAAACCGTGGGTGAAAAATTGAGTCTTGATTCTCAACAGATACGGGGTATCAACTCTCCCTCCGGCAGGTCCAGCTCCCGGGAACCGCCAATGAAGGTCTGCAGCACGACGCGTCCGCGGGTTCCTCCGGTGACATGCCCGATGACGGCTGCATCCGCTCCCAGCGGGTGGGCCTTCATGACCTCAAGCACCTTCCCGGCGTCCCTTGCCGAGCAGATGACCACCATCTTCCCTTCGTTGGCGATGAAGAGGGGGTCGAGCCCCAGGATCTCGCACAGTCCCCGGACATCGTCGCGGACCGGAATGCGCTGATCCTCTATCTCGAAGGCCAGCCCCGACGCCGAAGCGGCCTCCACCAGCACGGCACCCAACCCGCCACGGGTGGCGTCACGCATGAAACGTATGCTCCTGCATTCCTTCAGGACAGCGGCCACCAGACCGTTCAGGGCGGCCGAATCGGAGAGGATGGTGGACCTGAAGCCGAGGTCTTCCCTCGTGCACAGGATGGCCGCCCCATGGTCGCCGATGGTGCCGCTCACGATGACGGCATCGCCCTTTCTGATGGACTTTGCCGAGATAGTGGGCCTGTATTCCACGATCCCGATGCCCGAGGTATTGATGAAGATCTTGTCGGCCGAACCCCTGGGCACCACCTTGGTGTCGCCGGTGACGACCTGGACCCCGGCGGCTCGGGCTGCATCGCCCATGGAGGCGACGATCCTATCGAGGTGCTCCCTGGGGAAGCCCTCCTCCAGGATGATGCCCGCGCTCATGAAGAGCGGTCTGCCTCCGCACATGGCTATGTCGTTCACGGTCCCGTGTACCGCAAGCGATCCGATGTCACCGCCGGGGAAGAAGATGGGGTCCACCACATAGGAATCCGTAGTGAAGCAGGCCCTTTTATTGCCGATTCTGATCACGGCGCTGTCGCCCATCTGGTCGAGATATTCGTTCCTGAACACGGGCATGAAGGTACTGCGGATCAACTCGTTCATGAGCATCCCGCCGCTGCCGTGTTCGAGGAGAATTGCATCGTTCTTCATGACAAACCCCCTTTCTCTTCCCAGTTGTTATTACCCTCTTTTCATCACGCGGTATCCGGCGATGACCGCCTGTCCCAGGGCGATGCCGCCGTCATTGGCGGGCACCCGTTGGTGGGTGAAGACCGTGAAACCCGCCTCCTCGAGCCCCTCTGCGCACCCTTCGAGGAGGATGCGGTTCTGGAAACAGCCGCCGGAGAGTGCCACACGGTCGATGCCGGAACGGTCCCTGATCCTGCAGGTCATGTCCACAAAGGCCCTGACGAGGGTGGCGTGGAAGGACCCTGCGAGAGAGGCCCCGTCTCTGCCGGCAAGCCTCCCCTCCACGACCGCCCTGACGGCCGGCGCGAGATCGAGGCTCAACCCGTGCGCTCCGTCTACGATCCCGTAGGCAAGGGGCTCACCTGCATGCCCTCTGGCCGCGGCCTCCAGCATCACTGCGGCCTGGCCTTCGAAGCTCACCGAACTCCTCAGGTCAAGGATGGACGACACCCCGTCGAACACCCGGCCCAGGCTGGAGCACAGCGGGCTGTTCATGCCCGTTTTCAGGACCATGTCCAGCTGGTCGCAGGGATATCCGCCAGGGACTATCCCCAGCATGGTCGCCACATCCGGCCACTGATCGCCGTAGGCGTCCCGCAGGAGGCTCACTCCTGTCCTCCAGGGCTGTCTGATGGCCGCCTCCCCGCCGGGAAGCGGCAGGTACTTCAGGTGTGCCGCCCGCTCGAAAGAGGTCTCATCGGCGATGAGGAACTCCCCCCCCCAGATGCGCCCGTCCTCGCCGTACCCCGTACCGTCCATGGACAGGCCTATGACCTTCCCGCCTATCCTGTTCTCCGCCATGCAGCTCACGATGTGGGCATGGTGGTGCTGGACCGCGATGACCTCCCCAGCCCCCAGCATGGAGGCAAGCTTGCCGGAGTAGTACCGGGGATGCAGGTCGCATGCGACGACCCCGGGCCGGCACTGCACGACGTGCTGCATCATCTCCACGGTCTCATGGAGAAAATCCCGGGCGAGCGGCGTCTCCAGGTCGCCGATATGGGGGGACAGGAATGCCCGGGAGCCCTTGATGATGCAGACCGTGGCCTTGAGGTGCGGCCCCACGGCCAGGACTTCGGGCAGCCTCTCTCTCAGGAGCACGGGCCTGGGTGCGTACCCCCGGGACCGCCGGAGGAGGTAGGGCTTCCCCCGTGCAGCCATGGCCACCGAATCGTCGCAGCGTACCAGGATCTCTCTGTCATGCACCAGGAACGCATCCGCGATTCCGGCCAGGCGCTTGGCGGCCTCGTCGTTGTCGATGCAGATGGGCTCGTCGGTCTGGTTCGCGCTCGTCATGACCAGCGCCGTGAACCCTGCATCGAGCATCAGGTGGTGCAGCGGCGTATAGGGGAGCATGATGCCGAGCGTCCCCATGCCCGGGGCCACCAGGTGCGAGACTCTCGAAGGCGTCCTGGCCTCGCACAGCACGATGGGACGCGACGGTGAGATGAGGAGACGGCTCTCCTCGTCGGATACATGCGCAAGGTCTGCGGCCGCCGCACAGTCTTTCACCATGATGGCCAGGGGCTTTTCTTCCCGGAACTTACGCTGTCTCAGCCGCTGCACCGCCTCGTCGCTGCATGCGTCCGCACAGAGGTGGAACCCGCCGAGGCCCTTGACGGCCAGGATCTCCCCCGCCCTGATGCGCCTGAGTGCATCCGCGAGGGCGTCGGCCGTCTTCACCGGCCTGCCCTGGGCATCGAGGAGACTCAGGCGGGGCCCGCACACCGGGCAGGCGTTGGGCTCGGCATGGAAACGCCGGTCGGCCGGATCACCGTACTCCCGGGAGCAGCGCTCGCACAGGGGAAACACCGCCATGGAAGTGCGCCTCCGGTCGTACGGGATGTCACGGATGATGGTGAGCCGGGGACCGCAGTTGGTGCAGTTGATGAACGGATAGCGATACCGCCTGTCGCCCGGGTCGAAGAGCTCGGAGAGGCACTCGTCGCAGGTGGCGATGTCCGGAGAGATCGCCACGTCCGGCAGCCCCGTCATGGCGCTCTCGACGATTCTGAACCCCTGTTCACCGGAGGGCGGGATGTCCTCGGATCGGACGTCATAGATCTCCGCCAGGGGGGGAGTTCGGGAGACGACCTCGGTTGCGAAGCGGTCCACGTCAGGGGCAGGACCCTCGACTTCCACGGTCACGCCGTCCACGGCATTGCGGACGAACCCCGCCAGGCCGCAGGCCACGGCAAGGCGATAGATGAACGGTCTGAACCCGACACCCTGGACGATTCCGATATACTGAAAGCGGATCCTTCTTCTCACGTACGGCTTTTCTTGTAATCCTCGATCCTGCCCGAGATCCAGTTCAGCCATGCATCGAGGCCTTCGCCGGTCCTGCAGGACACCTCGAAGATCTGCAGGGACGGGTTGCACTTGAGGGCATCCGCCCTGGCCCTGGGGAGGTCGAAGCTCACATGGGGCATGAGGTCCATCTTGTTGATGAGCAGGGCCGACGACTCGTGGAACATGAGCGGATACTTGGATGGCTTGTCCGCCCCCTCGGGTGTGGAGAGGATCATGACCTTGTCGTTCTCGCCGATCTTGAACTCCGCCGGGCACACCAGGTTGCCCACGTTCTCGTTGATGAGGAGGTCCACTCCGTCCAGCGTCAGGCCGGGCAGGGCCTCGCGCACCATGTTGGCATCGATGTGGCATCCGCCGCCCGTGTTGATCTGCACCACCGGGATATTGTGCCTGGCCACCCGCTCGGCGTCATGGGTATCCTGGATGTCACCCTCGATCACCGCGATGGCGTACCTGTCCTTGAGTCCTTCAATGGTCCTCTCCACGAGGGTGGTCTTGCCCGCCCCCGGGGAGCTCATGAGGTTGATGACATAGATGCCCTTCTCATCGAAGATGGCCCTGTTGCTCTGGGCGATCCTGTCGTTGGCGTCCAGGACCTGTTTCACGACACTGATGGTTGCCACGTTCCCTCCTTGTTCGCTTAGTGACACTTATAATAGGTGGAGCAGGTGCCCTCGCGGGATACCATGCATGGTCCTATGGGGTTCTGCGGGTTGCAGGCATGCCGGAAGAGCGGGCAGTCATGCGGTGTGGCCACTCCCCGCAGGATCGATCCGCACATGCACCCCATGATGTCGGTCGTCTCCAGGATGGGCACATCGAACCTGGCCAGGGCGTTGAAGGATGAGAAGACATCCCTGAACACGAGCCCGCTGCCCGGGATGATCCCGAGTCCCCTCCACTCGGCCGGAGCCCTTGTGAAGACCTCTTCCAGCAACTCCATGGCCCTGGTGTTCCCCTGGGGCTTCACCGCCCTGGTATACTGGTTCTCGATGGCATATGCACCGTTAATGATCTGTGCAAGAATCATGGAGATGCCCTCCAGGATGTCCACGGGCTCGAATCCGGTGATCACCGCAGCCTTGCCTCGTGCGGGGATATCGGCGTATCCCGCGAAGCCGATGATGGTGCTCACGTGTCCCGGGCATATGAAGCCGTCGATGGCGAGCTCGGGATCGTCAAGGAGCACCCTGATGGCGGGGGGGATGACCTTGTGCACGGAAAAGACCGAGAAGTTGCCGATGCCCCTGCCCGTGCAGGTCTTCACCATGGCCGCCACCGTGGGAGAGGTGGTTTCGAAGCCGATGCCCATGAAGACGACCTCTTTCGAGGGGTTCCCCTTGGCTATCTCGACGGCCTCCAGGGTGGATGCCACTACCCGGATATCGGCGCCCTCGGCCCTGAGCTTGGCCAGGCTTCCGCCGCCGGTGCCCGGCACCCTGAGCATGTCGCCGAAGGTGGTGAAGATGACTTTCTTCCTCCCGGCCAGCAGCAGGGCGGTCTCCACGTCCCTGCCCGAGGTCACGCACACCGGGCATCCGGGCCCGGAGATGAGCCTGACGCTCTCAGGCAGGATCTTCCTGATCCCGAAGTGGCCGATGGCATAAGTGTGGCTGCCGCAGACCTCCATGAGGGTCACCGCCCTGCCGATCCGACGAGCCTGCTGCTCTATCCTCTCCCTGAGATGCTCGGCTATGGCACCGTCGCGGTATTCGTCGATGTACTTCATGCCTCCAGAAGCTCCCTGAGCAGGGCCAGTTTTTCCGCCGCCTCGGCCTCGTCCACCTTGTGGATGGCAAAGCCGGCATGGCACAGCACGAAGTCGCCGATACCCACCTGTTCGTCTATGATGTCCAGGCACACCTCCCGCCTGGTACCGCCGATGTCGATGACGGCGTAGTTGTTCTCGTCAATGCTCATGATCTTTCCGGGGAATCCGATACACATGGTCCGTTCACCTCTTCCACATCCATATCCACTAATCTCAGCTCCTCGGTGCCCGCAGTGATGACCACCTCGTCCGAGGCACACAATGGACAGATACCTGGAAACTCATCCGAGGAGGACTCCCGGCCGCATGCAAGGCATGTTACCACAACGGGCCGGATATCCATCACGAGTTCGGCCTCGTCGGCCCTTGTTCCCTTGGCAATGATCTCGAAGGCGAACCGAAGGGCCGTCTTGTCGATCCCGGAGAATGCCCCGAAGGACATCCTGATGACCGTGACCTTGCCGAAGCCGTACCTTCCCGCATACTCGTCTATGATATCCATCATGGAAGAGGCCAGGGACATCTCGTGCATCAGGAAGCCCCAAGGGGGTTTGCGCCGACCTTCCTGAGTTCTCCGAGAAGGAGCCTCTCCATGGCGGGAAATGCGCTGGTCATGACAGGGGACATATCGAGTTCCATGGTACCATAGCTTTCAGGTACGATACACAAAAAGATGACTTCCGGGCACTCATCCATGAGATCCGCCATGGCGAGGACGTCCGGAAACTCCACTTCGTGGGCCGTGGTGGGGTCGGGCATCCTCAGTTTCATTTCCTCACGGGTGAATCGGTACATGGCCCCCGGCTCTTCGTCGAGCTTGATGACATCCACCACGATGAGAACGCTCGAACTCGTGACGATGTCCAGGAGCCTGTAGCCCAGGGTACCGCCGTCGAGGATGCGGATGTCATCCTCAAAGCGGTGCCTTTCGAGGAACCACCGTATGAAATGTACACCGAAACCCTCATCCTTGAGGATTATGCTGCCGAGCCCGAGTACCGTGATCTGCTTTTGTTCCGTCATGGGTGCCTTTAAGCATGCATAAAGGGGGAAAGGATGCGACCTTTCCCCCTGTTACCATCATTCACAGGGTGTTGCCACCCCTTTGTCCTGCTCTACTCGTGAGACTTCCTGAAGATCCTCCCGCCGATCATGGAAGAGATGGTGCCTTCCTTGAACACGATGTCGTACCAGAAGGCCATGTAGACATGGACCAGCACGAACAGGATCACGAGCCAGGTGAAGATGTGGTGGATGATCCTGACCACCGCAAGCCCGCCGATGGCATTCTTGAGAGGGTCCAGCACCAGGTAGGCGGTGCCGATGAATCCTGAGCTGTAGTCCACTCCTGCCAGGATGAGCCCGGTGACGATCAGGATCAGCAGCATGAACAGGAGTCCCCCGTAGGCCACCGACTGGAGCGGTCCATAGAGGTAGTTGTGTTCCGGCTTCTTCTGAGACACGAAGATGTAGAACTTGATCTGGGTCCAGAAGTTCTTGAAGTCGGTCCATGCCAGAAAATCCTTCCAGTCGGCATGGAACTTGGAGAAGAACATCAGGTAGATCCTCCAGATGAATACAAAGGTCAGGGTGACCCCGAACATCAGGTGGAAATAGCGGGCATAGCCCATCATGAACTTGTCGATGGTTTCACCGGCCAGGACCGTGAAGGGGCGTGCGATGTAGAAGCCCGTGACGATCAGGCCGAATATGGCCAGCACCATTATCCAGTGGTTCGCCCGTATGGCCAGGCTCCATTCTTTCTTTGCTATTCTCGTATCCACGTCTCAAGCCCTCCTTTTCGTCTAGAGGACACGGAACTGCTTGATCTCGTCCGTATCGGGCCTGATGATGTGCACTGCACACGCCATGCAGGGATCGAAGGAGTGGATGGTCCTGAGTATCTCCAGCGGCTGGTCCGCGTTGGCAAGCTTCGTGCCGATGAGCGACTCCTCATAGGGCCCGCGCTTTCCTTCCTGATTCCGCGGTGCACAGTTCCAGGTGGATGGTACGATGGCCTGGTAGTTGGAGATCACATGGTCCTCGATGACGATCCAGTGTCCCAGTGCGCCACGGGGCACCTCCACCATGCCGCGCCCCTTGCCGGACTTGGGGACATCGCAGCGGGTCCAGGTCCTGGTGTCGCCTGCCTTGATGTTGGCAATGAGCTCGTTGATCCAGTTCTGGGTGTAGTCCGCGACAAGCTTGGTCTCCAGGCCTCTGGCGGCGGTCCTTCCCAGGGTGGAGAAGAGAACGGCGGCCGGCAGCCCGGTGGCCTGCAAGGTGCTGTCCACCAGCGGCTTGATCCGCTCGTCGCCCTGGGCATAACCCAGGACCATACGGGCCAGGGGTCCTACTTCGAAGGGCTGGCCGTCGTAGGTCGGGCCTTTGCACCATGTGTACTTTTCGTCGCCCTTGACGTTGCCGTTGGCATCGTAGCCGGTATACTCCGGATCGGTCGTACCCTCATAGGGGTGCAGGGGCTTGTCGCCCTTGTACCAGGAATGGGTGACCTCCTCGGCGATCTTTGCCTCGTCGAGGGGCTGGGGGTTCGCGATGTCGCCGTTCACGACGACGCCCCTGGGCAGCAGGGTCTTGTTCCACTGGTCGTCCAGCGGGAAGCCGCCGTAGCAGACGTAATTCTTGACGCCTGCACCCACGCCTGCAAGCCCTTCATCCTTGTATGCCCCTGCCGCCATGATGAGGTCGGGCAGGTAGGCCGTCTCGATGAAGTTCTTGAGCTGGTTGAGCCTGAACTGGTACTCGCCGATCCGGTGGGCATCCAGCATGTCCATGGCGGAGGTGATTCCGCCCGCCACAAGGGTTTGGGGATGCGGGTTCTTGCCGCCGAAGATGGCCATCATCTGCGCGCCCACCTTGGATACCTGCAGGGCGTCCAGGTAGTGAGACACGATGACCAGGTTGGCCTCGGGAGAGAGCTTGTATGAGCCGTTGCCCCAGTATGCATTGGCAAAGGGTCCGAGCCTGCCCGACTCCACGTATTTGGCGAGCCGTTTCTGGACCGCACGGTAGTGGCTCTCAGCGCAGTTGTAGGGGTTGTCGCTGTACTGTCTTGCCAGCGCTTCGGCCTTGGCCGGGTCGGCGGTGATGGCCTTGGTGATGTCCACCCAGTCGAGGCCGTGCAGGTGATAGAAGTGCATGATGTGGTCTGTCATGTACAGGGCTGCGTGGATGAGGTTCCTCACGAGCCGTGCGTTGGCCGGGGGTCGTATGCCGAATGCATCTTCGAGGGCCAGGATGCTCGCCTCGTAGTGCACGTAGGTGCACACGCCGCAGAATCGCTGCACCATGAGCGGTGCATCCCGTGGATCGCGTCCCTTCAGGATGGTCTCGATACCCCGCCAGAGCGTGATGCTGCTCCAGGCATCCTTGATGGTGTTGGCTTCGTCGAGCTCGACTTCTATACGCAAATGACCTTCGATCCTGGTGATCGGATCAACGATTATTCTCTGTGCCATGTTCTCTCCTCCAGTGGGCTATGGGTCTATTCGTGGGAACCCTCGTCCGCCTTGTCGTCGGACTCGGGCTTCCTGGGCTGGCCGTGGTTCATTGCACCGGTACCGATGATATGGGCTCCGATGCCCACCGCAGTGGCCGCTGTCAGTGCCAGGCCGAGCTTGTCGATGCGGGCCGTGACTCCCCAGCCGCCGATGGGTTTGTCGGTCAACGGCTTCTCCAGAGGAGCCATGGTGTCCCAGAACCCGGGCTCCGTGCAACCCATGCAGCCGTGGCCCGCCATGATGGGCCAGGACGTTCCGTCATTGAACCTCACCTTGGCACAGTTGCCGTAGGTATAGGGCCCCTTGCAGCCCATCTTGTACAGGCACCAGCCTTTCTTTGCACCCTCGTCGCCCCACTCTTCAACGTATTCGCCGGCATCGTAGTGCGGCCTGCGCTCGCAGTAGTCATGGATGCGCTTCCCGTAGGCCCATACCGGCCTGCCGAGGTTGTCCGTCGGCGGCAGTGCCCCGAACATGAGGAAGTGCAGCACCGTACCCACGAAGTTCTGCGGGCTCGGCGGGCAGCCGGCGATGTTCACGGTCTGAATGCCGATGGCGTCAGAGATGCCCTTGGCATTGGTCGGGTTGGGATTGGCGGCCTGGACATTGCCGAAGGACGAGCAGCTGCCGATGCAGATGGTTGCTGCCGCCTTGGACGTGACCTCCTTGGCGATCTCGATGGCGGTCTTGCCTTTGGGTCCGAGCCTCAGGTACTGACCGTTCAATCCCATGGGGATGGCGCCCTCGATGACGCATACGAACTTGCCCGGGAAGTCGGCAAGAGCCTTTTCCAGACACTCCTCCGCCTGCTTGCCCGCAGCGGCCATGAGGGTCTCGTGGTACTCGAGCGAGATCGTGTCGAGGAGGATGTCATCGACATTGGGGTACGATGTCCTCAGGAAGGCCTCGGAGCACCCGGTGCACTCGGCGAAATGGAGCCACACCACCGGCAGCCTGCTGAAGTTCTCGGCCGCCCGTGCCACCAGGGGCTTGAACATGGGCGGCAGCATGAGCGCCGCGGTCATGGCGGAGGTCCACTTGAGGAAGTCCCTCCTGGTCACGCCCCGCTCCTTCAAGACCTCTCCGAAGTCTTCCCTGGCCCGGGGCAGTTCGTTGTCCATAAGATCCATGTGAGCCTGGCACTGCTCCATCAGCTGGCGGTAGTAGCCGCTCACCCTGCTGCGGTATTCTGCGTCCCGATTTCTACCCATAGTACCCCCTCATTTCTTGGTCTTCTTTTTGGTGTTCGACTCGGCTCAGGCTTCCCGATGCCTCAGAAGCCCCCCTTATGAGCCGAAGTCTCCCTTTTCACCTCTTCAAGGACGACGGGATTCAGAAACCTTGTCGAACCCTTCCGTCCCCTCCCTGCGTGAATCGTGATATGTAAATGTGAACATATCGACTAATGAATCATTAATCAGAAGAATGCTTACAGGTCAACTGTTATGTTACAAAGTTCATAATATGAATATTCCTTTGCCGTATATTCACTTATTATCATTGGTTATTTTATAAGACACAGGGATTCCCGCCCGGTACTTCACCGCTAAGGATACCAAGAATCATGATCGTGTTACTTTCGAGTTATTATTATGTTTATATTGACACTAAAATATTTTTCGTGTTACTGCTCGTTTGTCTTGATTACCTTGTGTCTTGCCATGAGGCGAGATGGGAAGCTCAAGGCTAGAATATACACTGGGCAATCATGGCAGTGAAAACTTCCGGGGGGATGATATCATGGAGAGTGCAACAAAGAGTTTCCAGAAAGGCGAGATACCAGGGATCATCGCCATTGATGAAGCCACGTGCAAGGGGTGCGA
>DAITOA010000042.1:12829-28646 GCA_036834365.1 Thermodesulfobacteriota bacterium
GAGGAGTTCGGCCTGCCCGCAGGAACGCTTGCCACCGCACGGATGTACGGGGCCATGGAAAAGGCGGGGTTCAAGATTCTGGACAATAACCTCGCCGCCGACCTGACCATCATGGAGGAAGGCACCGAGCTTCTCCACCGGATCCAGGGGGAGCTCTCCGGCGGTGAAGCGCCGGAGGAAGGGCACGGACCGCTCCCGCAGTTCACGTCGTGCTGTCCGGCCTGGGTACGATACGTGGAACTGAACCACCCGGCCCTGATCCCGCACCTGTCTTCCGCAAAATCGCCCCAGCAGATGGCCGGGGCACTCGCCAAGACCTACGGGGCCCAGAAGATATGGGGTGTGGAGCCGGGTAAGGTCTTCACCGTGGGCATCATGCCGTGTACGGCCAAGAAATTCGAGGCTTCGAGGCCTGAATTCATCAGTGCATACCATCACCTCGCGGCAGGTGGAGGGACATATTCCGGCGAGGCCTTCCCCGACGTGGATGCCGTGCTGACCACCAGGGACCTCGCCCGCCTGCTCAAGAAGATGGGCATAGACCTGGCAAAGGAACCGGGATCGGCCGGGGATTCGGTCATGGCTGAATACAGCGGTGCAGGCACCATATTCGGGAACACCGGGGGCGTGATGGAGGCAGCATTGCGGACCGTGCACGCCGTCATCACCGGCACCGAGATGGAGCCTCTGGAATACCGGGATGTCCGGGGTCTCAAGGGCGTGAAGTCGGCATCGGTGAACCTGATCGACGCGAAGACGGGGAAAGCCCTCCAGGTCAACGTCGCAGTGGTGCACGGACTGAAGGAGAACATCGGCGCGATCGTCGACGAGGTCCTCAGCGGCAGATCCCCGTACCACTTCATCGAGGTCATGAACTGCCCCGGCGGGTGCATCAACGGAGGAGGCCAGCCCGTCCATCCCGAAGGTTCCGGCTGGATGAGCGCCATCGCACCTCTCTTTGCATGGAGATAGGAGACATATCATGGGAAAGAAAGATTATCAGTACATGGAAAATCCGTTCCAGGTGACACGCAGGGAATTCCTCTCCATTACCGGCGCAATAGCCGCATTCACCGCGCTTCCTGCCGTGTGGGTGAGATCGAGGGTGACAAAGAGGAACAACTATCTGAGGGCACGGGCAGCCGGTCTCTACCTGGATGACCGAAATGCGAAGATCCGCGTCAGCCACGGGAACCCGGTCGTTACGAAGATCTACGATGAATTTGCCCATGCGCCGCTGAGCGAGATCTCCGAGGCGCTGTTCCATACACGGTACATAAACCGCAGCAAAGGCATTGCCTAGGAAGGAGAACCCACGATGGACGATCATGCACTCATTCTCAAGCACCCCTTAAGGGTACGGATGTTCCACTACATCCTGGTGATCAGCTTCCTGCCCCTGGCGCTGACCGGCCTGGCGCTCTTCTTCAAGGCGTTCGACGAGCCGGCCATGAACCTCGTCATGCGTATCCACGTGGTTGCGGGCGTGGTACTGACCCTGGGTTCCCTGGGATTCTTCGTCATCGCCTATGACCGGGTGGTCCTCTTCATCAGACGCTCGTTTGCGGTCACGGTCAACGACGTGAAGTGGTTCGCCGTACTCGGGGGATACCCCCAGAAATTCCTCCTCAGAAAGAAGGTGGCCATCCCCCCCATGGGGAAGTACAACTCGGGACAGAAGCTCTTCGGGGCCTGCATGCTCACCGGCGGGGCCCTCATCATCGCCACGGGATGGGGACTGTGGGGCTTCCCTCACCTCCTGCCTCACGGCATGGCGCATGCCTTCGGCGAGATCCACCTGATCCTCGGGCTGTTCCTCACCCTCTTCCTGTGCGTCCACGTCTTCCTCGGCATCTACATGTTCCACGACTTCAAGGCCATGTTCCTGCACGGCAGGATACCGTACGCCGAGGCCCGCGAGGCCGCACCCCTGTGGGTGGAGAACGAGCTCGTCGCCCTGCGCAAAGAATAGGAGCATAACAAGTGACGGCCTGTCCCGGTGTTCAGGACGCCCTCAGGACCGCACTCATTTCAGCCCCCCATCCCTCCAACCCCTTTTGGGGGGATGGGGCCCTTCCCAGACCTGAACGCACCCTGCCTTTACACGATACCTCCCCGGTGCTACTATGTCCTGCCGTGGCAGAGGAGAACGGTACACGCGTGAGCGCCATCTGGGGGTTCGAGACAAGAACCAGGCTCGAGGTCCCGCTCTTCACGGCAGGCATCTCGGCGGGCTTCCCCTCCCCTGCCGACGATTTCATCGACAGGAAGCTCGATCTCAACGAGTTCCTCGTCGCGCATCCGGCCGCCACCTTCTTCGTGCGGGTGGAGGGCACCTCCATGATCGATGCGGGCATCCACCCGGGCGACATCCTCATCGTGGATAAGGCCGTGGAGGCCAAGCCGGGCAGCATCGTCATCGCGGTCATCGACGGCGAGTTCACGGTGAAGCGCTACCACTGCGCGGGCGGCAGACGCCTCCTGCTGGCCGAGAACCCGAGTTTCAGGCCCATCGAGGTCACCGAGGGCATGGCCGCCGAGGTATGGGGCGTGGTGAACTACGTGATACACAAGGTGTGAGAGAAAGGTTGATAAAACGACTCGAAAGAATGAACCTCCTCGAATCGAGCAGCTCCCTGTCCAATAGGTTCTTCATTACGCAGGACAACCGAAAGGACAGGGAACTGCTCGATTCAAGGAGGCCAAATTAAAAACCCTAAATCCATGGCAACGGACAAAACCTTCGCGTTGGTCGACTGCAACAACTTCTACGCCTCCTGCGAGCGGGTGTTCAACCCGAAGCTCGCGGACCGGCCCGTGGTAGTGCTCTCCAACAACGACGGGTGCATCATCGCGCGGTCCGACGAGGCCAAGGCCTTAGGGATACGCATGGGCCAGCCGCTCTTCGAGTGCAGGGACCTCATCGCCCGGCACAGGGTACACGTCTTCTCGTCCAACTACAGCCTCTACGGCGACCTGTCGCGCAGGGTCATGGAGACCCTTGCTTCCTTCACCCCGGACATGGAGGTCTACTCCATCGACGAGGCCTTCCTCGACCTCACGGGCATCCCGGGCGATCCCGCCGCGTACGGGAGGACCATCAGGAGGACCGTGAGGCAGTGGGTGGGCATCCCGGTCTCCATCGGCATCGGTCCCAGCAAGACCCTGGCCAAGGCCGCGGCCAAGGCGGCCAAGAAGCATCCCGACTGCGGCGGCGTCTTCGACCTCACGGGCCGCGAGGAGGAGACGCTCTCCGGCATCGAGGTGGGCGACGTCTGGGGCGTGGGCCGGCAATACGCCAGGCTCCTCATACGCCACGGGATCCTCACCGCCCTTGACCTCAGAAACACCCCCGATGCCTGGGTGAAAAGGCACATGACCGTCATGGGACTGCGCACGGTCATGGAGCTCAGGGGCGTGTCCTGCCTCCCGATGGAAGACGCCGAGCCGCCGAAGAAGGCTATTCTCTGCTCCCGGTCCTTCGGGAGGAAGGTCTACCGGATCGAGGAACTTGAGGAGGCGGCAGCCGCGTATGCGGCCCGGGCCGCCGAGAAGCTCCGGGACCAGGATTCTGCGGCGGCGTGCATCCAGGTGATCCTCATCGAGTTCCCCTTCAACGAAGGGTATCCGAAGACCCGCATCTGCTCCACGGCGCTGCCTGTGGCCACGGCCTACACGCCGGAGCTCGTCCGCGCCGCCAAGGCCCTGCTGCGGCGCATCTACCACAGGGGCCCGGCCTACCGGAAGGTGGGGGTCATGCTCTCGGGCATCGTGCAGCGGGGCCAGGTGCAGCTTAGCCTCTTCCATGAGGGCCACGAGGGGGACCGGGAGATCGTCCTCATGAGCACCGTGGACGCCGTGAACCGGCGCTGGGGCCGCGGCACGCTCACCTTCGCCGCGTCGGGCTCCCAGCGCCCCTGGTGGATGCGCCAGGCGCGCAAGTCGCCCATGTTCACCACGTCATGGGCGGACCTTCCTTCCGCAAAGACATCCTGATCGGGAGGGATGCCCGTTATGGTTTCTCTTCCTGGTCTTCCGGGGTTGATACCCGTTTCGATACCTGCTCGTCATCCCTCATGAGGAGGTCCCTTCCATGGAAGATGGTCATGATGACCCCGATGACGCCCATGGTGATGAAGACGACCGTAAAGCCGATGATCACCACCTCCCGGGCGATGTTGAGTTCGGCAAAGGCCACGCCGGAAAAGAGAAGGACGCAGAGGACCTTGGCATAGTAGGCGATCAGGGTGGCGTGGGGGATCCTCTCCTGATAGAGGAATTTGTAGACTGCCCGTGATGCCCATGCAGCGATGATCCAGCCTACGGCGAATATGGCGGCGGCTGCGATGATCTTGGGGAAGAGCAGGATGCCCTCGCCCAGCAGTTCCGAGATGAAACTGAGGCCCCAGCTGATCAATGCATAGTAGACGAAGAGCAGGAAGATGACGATAAAGGCGATGCTCCCCACGAAATGGTAGAGCCCGTACCGGACATCGGCCTTGGCAAAGGACTTGCCCCAGGGGAACCTGACCAGGGCCCGGTCGAACCGCAGGATGATCATCATCTGGACGATCACGCGCTTCACGAACCAGGCGATGAGCCACCCGACCACGATCAGGATGATTCCGATAAGAAAGGATGGAAGGTAGTCGAGAAACCTGTTGGCTATCGACACGAGAAGATTGTGCGCATGATCATTCATCCTGATCTCCTTTTCCGCCGTGGGACCGGGACCACAGGAGGGATCTCCAGAACGGCTCGTGCTCCTCATACTCTTTCACCCACAGCACCGGGCACACCACCTGTTCGGTGATGTCCCGGGTCAGGGATTCGGCGAACAGGAGCTCCACATGGCCGCCGGTCCGCCCGCCCATGAGCACCAGGTCGGCCTTCCGGGAGAGCCTGAGGATGCCCTGGAGGACATCCCTCTCCTTTACCACCGCTATGTCCGCATCGAGGGAATACTCCTCCACCCTGTCCTGGATCTCGTGGATCATCGCATCCCGCTCGGGTTTGGACACGCCGTACTCGAACACCACCGCGATCTGGATCTTCGCCCGGAAGAACTCGGCCAATGCGGGCGCAACCTCCAGGGCCAGCCGGGTGTGGATGTTCGACCCGTAGGGGATCAGGATGTTTCTGACCCCCCCGGGAGGAAATTCTCCATGCAGGATGGCGGCCTCGCTGGGCGACTTCTGGAGCACGTTGTAGATCAGGGTGGAGAAGATCCTGTCAAGGAAGTTGGGCTTCTTCAACCGGCCGATGACGATGAAGTTGCACTCCTCTTCGAGGGCCGTGTCGACGATGCCCTGGGAGATGCGGTGCGACAGCTTGATGAGAGAGCGATGGGAAATGCCGGCATTGTCTGCGAGTTCTTCGGCCTTTTCAAAAAGAGCCCTCACCTCTTCCGTCACGTCACGGCGGCTTGCGAGCTTCTGGCCCTCCTCCACCTCGATGACATGGAGGAAGATGATCTTCGCCTGGTGCTTCTTTGCCATGGACAGAGCGATCTGCGTAAGACTGCCCACTGTCCTGGGGCTGGAGATGGAGACCATGATGCTGTATTCCTTCTTCTCGATGCGCTCCAGGGCCCTGACCTTGCGGACATGCTCGATCTCCCTGCCCGATGCATAGAAGCGATACACCACCAGGCCGATGGCTATCCACACCCCTGTCACGATCCAGGCCACGAGACTGTAGTTGAGCATGTACACGGCCAGGAACAGGAGCAGGACGATCCCGATGACGGTGATCCACGGGAACAGCGGCACCAGGAATCCGCGGTCCAGGTCCGGCCTCTTCTTCCTGAGGCGGATCATGGCGATATTGACCTGGAGGAACAGGAGGAGGAACATGATGTCCGCTGCACTGGCCACGTCCTCGATGGGCAGGGACACGGCCATGAGTACGATGATGACCAGGGAGATGAGGATCGCCCAGTGGGGGGTGAAGTTCCGGTGGTGCACCCTGCTGAAGAACCCGGGGAAATTGCGGTCACGCCCCAGCGCGAAGGCCACCCGGGATGATGAGTAGACCGTGGCGTTGAGCGCCGACATGGTGGAGATGAGGCCGCCCACCAGGATCATCACCCCGCCGCCGTAGAAGAAATGCCGGGCCACGGCCACCAGGGCGAGCTCCTTGTTCTTCGCGAGGTAATCCCACGGCGTCATGGTCCCCGGGTTGACCGAGCCCAGGGCGGCCACGGCCACCAGGAGGTAGATGGGCACCACGATGAGCAGGGACAGGAATGTCGCTCGGGGGATGTTCTTCTGAGGGTTCTGGATCTCCTCAGAACTCTGGGCGATGACCTCGAAGCCCTGGAAGGCGATGAAGGTCAGCCCCATGGCCTTGAAGACACCGCCCCACCCGTTGGTCATGAAAGGGGTGAACGACGCCGTCCAGTCGGACTTCCCGAGCATGAGGCTCAGGCCGAAGCCCACGAAGACAGCGAGTATGACGATCTTGGCTATGGTGACGAAGTTGCCGACCTTGCCGGTCTCCGAGGCGCCGCGGAAATTGATGTAGGCAAAGACCATGGCCACCACGGCAGCCAGGACCTTCTGGGGGGACAGGAACCCCCAGTGGGGTACCACGAAACCGAACTCATTGATGACGAACTCGAAATACGCCCCGAAACCGATGGCATACAGGCTGCAGGCCACCGCATGGGCGAACCAGCTCATCCATCCGGACAGGAAGCCGTTCCACTTGGGCAGCCCCTCCTTCACCCACAGGTACCCGCCCCCTGCGTCGTGGAAGCACGAGCCCAGCTCGGCATACGACATGGCGGTCAGGAGCGCCACCAGTCCGTTGAGGAGGAAGGCAACAAGGAGCGCAGGTCCTGCAACGCCGGCGGCGATGCCGATCAGGACGAAGATGCCCGCGCCGATCATGGCGCCGACCCCGATAAGGGTGGCGTCCGCCAGGGTCATCTCGCGGCTGAGACGGACTTCGGTATCGAACTTCTTCAGGCTTCCTCCCCTATCACTGACTGCCGGTGCTCACCGGCATCGAATATGCTTTATACAATAATAATCTGTTTTTACAGGAGTCAAGAGGGGGTAAATCAAGGAACCGGAAACGACCTCACCCCTTCCCGGTCTCCTGCTCCACCTCGCGGTCGAAGTCGCCCTGCTGCCAGCCGTCGTCCGGCTTGTATTCCCTGATGAAGGTCTCCATGATGGCATCGAGCGGCACATCGGCGAACTCGCCGCGGTAGCCGAGGTACTCCATGTGTACGTTCCCGTCGAGGTCGAGGGGGTGGTAGATGGAGTCGGTGCGGCCGTCGAACTCCAGAGGATGCAGGCGGAACTTCTCGCAGAGCTCGATGTTGAAGGCCGGCGTGGCCTTGACCCACTGCCCTTCGAGGTAGATGGAGGTGTACCCGTGCCAGTAGAACACGTCGGTCTTCATCTGCGCGCGCATGCGCGCGGTGGTGAGGTGATTGCGCACGTCGGCATAGCCCAGGCGGGCGGGGATGCCCTTCGCCCGGCAGCAGGCCGCCAGGAGGATGGCCTTGGCAACGCACCACCCCCGTCCCGTGCGCAGCGTGGTGCTGGCCTTCAGGCCCTCCACGGACAGATCCAGGGTATACGGGTCGTAGCGGATATCGTCCCGGACGGCATAGTAGAGCCTGACCGCCCCATCCACCTGGTCGGAAGAGGTCCCGGCGTTCCTGGTCGCATAGTCTATAATGGTCTCATGATCGCAGTCGACCGTGGGAGTGCACTGCAGATAAGGGAGCATGTCGGGGTTCATGAGGATTCTTATACTCTTTTCTTCGGATACTGTCACCGTGCTGTATTCTATAGGGGTTTTCCAAGCCTGCTCGACAAGCGATTTTCTGAGGGATCGGGATGGTTTCTATCTTTGCAGTGATTCACTTAATTTGTGGAGCAATGTACCTACCCTTGAGCAGAGGCAGGGATAAGGGAGAGAGCAAGGGTAACATCCGTTCATCTTCTGTTCTCGGATTTTTCCAAAGCTGATATGTTATGGAATTAGACAAACAGATGATTTTGACATGTTATCTCCTCTTTCATAAAATATCAAAAATGATGTGGTTCGAGCCATATTATTACTTTCAGGCAGTCATCATAACAGGAAGGAAATGAATATATGATCATAATCACCCATTCATAATCCTTAATCTGAAAAGAGCAAGGCAACATATACAGTTGCTTATCTCTTTAATTTGACATATTAAATAACAATACAATAAGTGCCCATTAAGAATCTATCAAGGATTTAAAAGAACAATTCGATAAGCTATGAACCCTGAGAGATTTCTTCGATGGCATACACTGCAGCTGATTAATGCAACGACGAGGTGAAGGATGGAGACCAGGAAACCGACAATCCTCATTGTTGATGATTCCCGTACGAACATCATGGCCCTGAGCGATGTGTTGAGCGCTGATTACAACCTCCTCTTTGCATCCAGCGGACTGGAAGGTCTGAAGACGGCAGCATCATACAGCCCAGATATTATCCTGCTCGATATAATCATGGCGGACATGGATGGCTATGAGGTCTGCAGGAAGCTCAAGAGCAACTCGGGTACGAAGAATATTCCCATCATATTTGTAACTGCCATGGGAAAAGAGGAGGACGAGATCAAGGGTCTCGAGATGGGTGGCCTTGATTACATCACCAAGCCATTCAACCCCATCATTGTCCGGGCGCGGGTGCGTGTCCATCTTGAATTGAAGCGTCACAGGGATTTTCTGGAGAACCTTGTTGCCACAGATGGCCTTACAGGCATTCCCAACCGACGGCAGTTCAATGAGTTCCTCGTCCGGGAATGGCGGCGGGCAATGCGTTCCCGTCTCCCCATATCGCTCATCCTCATGGACATAGATCATTTCAAGCTGTTCAACGACCATTACGGCCATCTCGCAGGAGATGACTGCCTTCGGAGATTGGCACAGGCAGTCGCCGGGTGCGCCAGGAGGCCGGCAGACTTGGTGGCGCGATATGGCGGTGAGGAGCTCGCCTGCATACTCCCGGATACCAACCTCGATGGCGCCCTGGTGGTGGCGAACTGCATGAGGGAAAAGGTTAATGCCCTGAAAATCCCGCACACGCAGTCACATGTGGCGGAACACATCACCATGAGTCTCGGTGTAGCCACGCTCATACCCGTACAGGGAAGATCATGGGACGATCTTATCAGTGCTGCGGACGAAAACTTATACGAGGCCAAGAGGAAAGGGCGTGACAGGGTTGGTTATCCGAGCGAGACGACAACATCGGAGCACTCCGATGCCCTTGGCTGAGGGAAGAGCAGGAGTCTTCACTGACCCTCAAGTGATTTGCATGCCATCCTCATCGGGAGATCGAAGAATTAATAATATGCATGCCATATACAGGCCCTTGAATATCCCATAAAGAAAAGGGCCCCTTCTCGGGGCCCTTTGTGACTTGCTCTTAAATACGGTGCTCAGCCTGCTTACTCCGCCTTCTTGTTCCTGTCCGCATACCAGCGCGGGCAGTGGGTCTGGCACCAGGCCTTGCTGACATAGCCGGTGATCATGGCGGAGACCGTGCCGGGGTTGCCGGCAGTGCCGAGGTAGATGTGGATCATGATGAAGGCGGCCAGCACGACCACGGCGCCGGCATGGAGCATGTACATGATGCGCGCCAGCACGACCGGGACCATGACGGGGTTCCACAGCCACATGAACAGGCCCGTGACCAGGATAATGATGCCGCAGGCGATGAGGCACCAGAAGAACGCCTTTTGACCTGCATTGTACTTGTATACCGGCGGAAGGTCCTTGACCGGCCAGAGGTAGCCGCCCGCCTTGAGGACCCACTGGAGATCGCTTTCCTCGAACTCGCAGTCCTTCTTCCACATGTAGTAGGAGTAGACAAGCATCCCGCCGAAGACGACGCCGGAATAGATATGCATCAGCTTGGTGGCATAGTAGCCACCCAGCATCGTGGGGATGATGCTCCAGGCATGAAACATCAGGCCCAGACCGGTGATGACGCAGAAGATGCAGCTCGCAGCCAGCACCCAGTGCACGACCCTCTCTTCCACATCGGTGATCCTGACCATATTCTCTTCATGGGCAGACATGGTTACTCACCCCCTTCTTCTTTCTTCTCATGGACCTTATGCGGCCCCTTGGTAAGGTAGTGCAGGAACGCCCCGCCTGCAACCGCTCCGATCCCGATGAGCGTGAACGGCTTGAACAGGTTTTTCCACAGGAGTACGGAGAGAGGCATGGACGGGTTCGGGTTCGTGTGCGAGAGGTCTGCCGCCGTTATACCCGCCGGCAGGACATACAGCACATGAGTCTGGTACTTCGGGTTGTTCGGATACACCGTGCCGCCGATGGCCTCGGCCCGCTTGTGGGCCTTCTCGACCATGTCTTCCTTGAGCCCGAAGGTGAGGCTCCCGGTGTTGCACGCGGTCACGCAGGCGGGCAGCTTGCCCTCGGTGATACGGTCGTAACAGAGGGAGCACTTCGCCATCTTCTCCAGAGCAGGATCGTTCCGGGGGATGTCGAAGGGGCATGCCGCGATGCAGGCCTTGCAGCCGATGCAGTATGTGGTGTTGTGCACCACGGCGCCTTCGTCGGTTTTCGTCAGGGCACCGGGGGAGGGGCATGCCTTGACGCAGGCAGGCCAGTCGCAGTGCATGCACGCGTCGTGACGCATGATCCACCTGAGCTTGCCGTCCTTGACGATCTCGTCGAACCTGATGAGGGTCCAGGTATTGTATGAAAGGTCCTTGGGATTCTGCAGGGACCCCGTGAATGTCGTTTTCTCGGCAGGGAGGCTGTTCCAGTTCTTGCAGGCAACCTGGCAGCCGCGGCATCCTGTACACTTCGATATGTCGATGAGTTTGATGTATTCAGCCATGTGTCACCCCCTTAAGCCTTTTCGATGTTGACCAGGAAGGCCTTGTATTCCGGGATCATCGTGTTCGGATCGCCGATGAACGGGGTAAGATCATTCATAATCCCCCCGGTGACCAGACCTTTGTATCCGAAGTGCCAGGTAGTACCGACCATATGGTATGTCTTGTCCTTGATGATGAAAGGCTTCAGACGCGGCGTTACCATGGCGTACGCCTCGACACCCTCGATATTCCTGATGGAGGTGATCCGCACCTTCTGTCCGTTGATGATGCCCTTTTCCCGGGCAAGCTCCTCGCTGATCTCCACGAACTGATGGGGAACGAGCTCCGCGAGCCACGGCAGCCATCGGGTCATCTGGCCGGTCTGCCAGTGTTCGGTAACCCGGTAGGTGGAGCAGATGATGGGATAGTCCTTGGAATCTTCGGTCCCGTAGATCGCTGCAATGCAGCCTTCAGCGATGAGCGGATCACAGGTTTCTTCCTTGGCCTTCTTGTCCCAGCGGGTGAGCACCGGTGAGACCTGCTGGCTCGACATGAAGTTCTGCACCTGGGTTTCGAGCGGCTCGTAGTGTTCGGGGAAAGGACCGTCCGCCATACCCACTGCATAGAGCTGACCATGCCCGTGTGGAATCATGATGAACGGGTACTTTGCATCCGGCGGCCACGGCCCGTCAGGCACATCGCCTTTCCAGGACTTGGTGAAACCATCCCACCAGATGACCGGTTTGTCCGGCGCAAAAGGCTTGCCTTGACTGTCCACGCTGGCCCTGTTGTACAGGACCCTGCGGTTGACCGGCCAGCACCAGGACCAGTTGTGGTAGAAACCGAGCCCGGTGGGGTCGGAAGGATCCCTCTTCATCATCTTGTTCTCGGTGTTGGACACGGAGTTGCAGTAGAGCCAGTTGCCGCTGCAGGTGCTGCCGTCGTCCTGGAGCAGGGCGAAACCCGGCACCATGTCACCGGCCTTGAACTTCGTAACCTCACCCGTGGCTGCATTCACGATCTCTTTGTCCACGATGAAGTAGCCGTTGATCTCCTTGGCCACCTCGCGGGAAGACGGTTTGTTCGGCTTGCCGAACTTCCAGGTGAGGTTGAGGATCGGGTCGGGGAATGCCCCGCCTTCCTTGGCATAGAGTGCTTTCAGGCGGGTGACGATCTGGGTCATGATCCACAGGTCGTCCTCGGCATGTCCGGGCGCATCCACGGCCTTGTAGCGCCACTGGGCCCACCTGCCGGAGTTGGCCACCGAACCCTCCTTTTCCACGGAAGACGCTGCGGGAAGGAGGAATACCTCGGTCTGGATATCGGCCGGGTTGACGCCGGCCTCTTTCTGCCAGAAGGCCGATGTCTCGGTCTCCCACAAGTCCGCAGCCACGAGCCAGTCGAGTTTGGTCAGGGCTCTTCTCACCATGCGTGAACTCGGTGTGCTGACCGCCGGATTCATGCCCCAGCAGAACAGGCCCTTGATCTTGCCGCTTGCCATGGCACCGTAGAGCGGGATGATGGAGTAGTTGACACCGTCCTGGTTCTTGGGGAGGTACATGTATGCCTGATCCTGGGGAACATCCTGCCACCATGCCTTGAGCAGGCTCACCG
Organism: Thermodesulfobacteriota bacterium; assembly: GCA_036834365.1. Taxonomy (GTDB): domain Bacteria; phylum Desulfobacterota; class Desulfomonilia; order UBA1062; family UBA1062; genus MWEI01. Next base: position 25,296 of record DAITOA010000042.1, read on the forward strand.
CGTACTTCGGGGTATTGCCCCACCAGTTGGCGCTCTTGGGGTCGTTGCTCTTGGGCGTGGTGTCTTCCAGGTATTTCTGCAGGGACTGCTGCGACGCGTTGGGCGCCTTAAGGTAGCCGGGCAGGATGTGGAAGAGCGCCGCGTGGTCGGTGGAACCCTGCACGTTGCTCTCACCCCTGAGGGCTGCGACACCCCCGCCCATGACGCCGATGTTACCCAGAAGGAGCTGCATCATTGCAAAGATGCGCACATTCTGGGAACCGTAGGTATGCTGGGTCGTGCCCATGGCGTACATGATGACCCCGGACTTGTCCGGTTTATAGGTGGAGGTGTAGACGTCGTAGACCTGTTCGTATTCCTTTGGGTCACCACCGCATATAGTACTGACCAGCTTGAGGTTGTATCGTGAATAATGTCTCTTCAGGAGCTGGAACACGCAGTTCGGGTCCTGGAGGGTGGGGTCCTGCTTCGGGATCCCGTTTTCATCAACCTGATAATTCCACGTGGACTTATCGTACTTGCCGTCCTTGAGGCCCGAGAAGACGCCATCGAGATCGATGGGGCCCTTGAAATCGGGGTTCACGAGGTAGGCGGCATCCGTGTAATCCCTGACATAGTCGATGTTGATGCGGTTGTTCTCGATGGCCCAGTTGATCATGCCGCCCATGAAGGCGATGTCGGTCCCCGATCTGAGACGGACATAATGATCGGCCGTGGCAGAGGTTCGTGTGAAGCGCGGGTCCACGCTGATGAGCTTGGCGCCCCTCTTGACCCTCGACTCGTTGACCCACTTGAAGCTTATGGGGTGATTTTCCGCAGCATTGCTGCCCATGATCATGATGCAGTCGGAATACTGTATGTCGTTCCAGCTGTTCGTCATTGCACCGCGCCCGAATGAGTTCGCCAGACCGGCGACCGTGGCGCTGTGTCAGATACGGGCCTGGTGCTCTAGATACACCAGGCCGAGGGCCCTGTTCATCTTGACCAGGGCGTAGACCTCTTCACTGTCAAGGGAGGCCCCGCCGACCGACGCGACGGTCTCCACGCGGTTGACGATCTCGCCCTTTTCATTGGTCACCACGAAGCCGGCATCCCGCTCCTTCTTGAGGTTGGCTGCGATCTTGTCCAGTGCCCAGTCCCACTCGACCTCTTTCCAGGCATCCGCACCGGGTGCCCGGTAAAGTACCTTCTGGTTGCGCTTGTCATTGTTGGCGATCTGGAAGAGTGATCCGCCCTTGGGGCACAACGACCCCTTGTTGATGGGATGATCCGGGTCGCCTTCCGTGTTGATCACTTTGCCGTTCCTTACATGAACGATGATACCGCAGCCTACGCCGCAGTAGGGACAGATGGTTGGCACTTCCTGCGCATACTTGACCTTCTTCGGCTGGGCAAAGGCCGGCTGAACGCCGATCCCGGTGCCGATTCCGGCCGCAGCGAGGGTGCCGCCTGCGATCTTGAGGAAACTCCTCCTCGTGATATCCATAAGCACTCTCTCTCCCTTTGTGGATTTTCTTGCTTTTTTCATTCTAAATGAATAGCCATTCATTGTAAATTGTGCAAATAATTACATAAAAATGAGCGCGTCCATCCAGGATTTCCTTGACTTGAAACGGGATATCGCCTACGCTCCCACCATGGATTGGGAATCGATCATTCATGCATACCCCGCACATAAGAATGTCATCATCGGGGTGAGAGCTCTCCGTGAAAGAATCGAAGGGGCCATTGCAGCGATCCCGGTCCCCAATCTCAGCAAGTCATGCCGCGAGATGCCCGATCTGAGTCCCTTCGCACCACTGCTCGCACCTTCCTGCGAACGGGTCTGGGAGGACATCACCGGGGCGAAACCGGCTTTCGGCATGGCCGAAGCACTGGCTGCGCTCACGATGAAAGGCGATGTCCCCGAGATGGAGGAGGAAGACCGCGAACGCCTCGAGGCCATCGCTCAGAATGCATTCTCGAGATTTCTCTTCCTGCTGAGGGAGAAGAACGGCCATCTGGTACCGACTGCATGGAACAAGGGAGACTGCCCGTTCTGCGGAGAATATGCACGGATAGGGTTTGACGAAGAAAACAGGAGAACGCTGCACTGCCTCACCTGTGGTCATTCCTGGCGGTTTCCCCGCATCAAGTGCCCTTCATGCGGGAATGCGGACCATACGAGCCTGGGCTACTTCGAGGCTGAAGGGATCGATGGTGTCCGGGTGTATTTCTGCAAGGAATGCAGGCGCTACATCAAGGTCGTGGACACCAAGGCAAGGACAGCCCATGACGCCGAGACTGAAGACGCACTGACCCTCGAGCTGGACGAGATCGCGAAGAAAGAGGACTTGTCCTGAGAAACCCTTGAAGAAGGAACCGCCTGCAAACGGCGGTCAACGATCCTGCCTTTCCCGACGATTCGGCCTCCACTGCGGGCAGATCTGGGACGATCCGGGCCTGTAGTTCCTGCAGACATTGGGCCTGGTCTCGTAGATGGAGCATGCGGCGCCGCTGCCGTCCCAGGTCAGGAACGGACAGCACATGAGGATCCTGCCGTCCCTGGCGGAAACGAAATGGTCGCCTGCCCAGAATGCCTGTTCATTTTCGATGACATGGAAGATATCATCCCTGCCTTCCCGCTTCCACCGCTCCACATCATCATCCGTTACATAGCCGATCATATCCGCGAGGCAGCAGGTTCCGCATCGTTTGCAGGCGATATCGTCGGGATGGTTCACCTTCAGGGTATACCTCGCCTCACGCCCTCCATGCAAGCACCGATTCCCGCATCGTAAGGCGGTAAGTCAATGGAGGGACAGACTGATCCATATATCTATTGCTCTTTACAGAGATACGCCTTTCAGTATAGAATGAATGACGGTTCATTCCATTCACCATCGAAGGCGCCCGCTCCCGGCGGGCGCCAATTACGAAAAGGGGGGATTCTCATGAAGGACGTAGTTGTAGTTTCTGCATGCAGGACGGCCATCGGGACCTTCGGCGGTACGCTCAAGGACATGATCGCCGCCCGTATTGCGAGTGTCGTCATGAAAGAGGCGGTTAAGAGGGCCGGGATCGACCCCGCCCTGATCGATGACGTGCGTTTCGGATGTTGCATGGACCCGGCGGACACCCTGAACGTGACGCGCGTGGCTGCCTTGTTCGCCGGCATTCCCGAGTCCGTCACCGCAGTGACCATCAACCGGGTATGCATCTCGGGCATGGAGGCCACGCTCAGTGGTGCGGCCATGATCCAGGCCGGCATGGCGGACATCATCCTGGCCGGCGGCGTGGAGCACATGTCCGGCGTTCCCTACATCTCCCAGGATGCCCGCTGGGGATGCAGGCTCCAGGACAAGGTCTTCG
>DAITOA010000043.1:0-28451 GCA_036834365.1 Thermodesulfobacteriota bacterium
AGGTCCTGGCCACCTTCAAGGGCAGTGTCATGGAACACCTCAAGGCGCGGCACCCTCTCTATGATCGGGAGTCGCTCCTGATCCTGGCGCCCTTCGTCACCCTGGATGCCGGATCGGGCTGCGTGCACATAGCCCCGGGCCACGGCGAGGAGGACTACGAGATCGGCAAGGTCTACGGCCTCGACATCTATGCCCCGGTGGACAACGAGGGCAAATTTACGAACGAGGTGGAGGAGTTCGCCGGGAGATTCGTGTTCGATGCCAATGACGACGTGAACAAGGCCCTGGCCAGGGAAGGGGCCCTGCTGGCGGTGGACAACTACGATCATTCATACCCTTACTGCTGGCGGTGCAAGAGCGCCATCATCTTCCGCTCCACCAACCAGTGGTTCATCTCCATGGAGCATGCGGACCTGCGCAAGAAGGCGCTGCAGGCGATCCAGAACGTACGGTGGATCCCTTCGTGGGGCAAGGATCGCATCTACGGTATGGTGGAAAACCGACCCGACTGGTGCATCTCCCGCCAGCGTGCCTGGGGCGTTCCCATCCCGGTGTTTTACTGCAAGAACTGCAGCGAGGTCCTGGCGAGCCAGGCTGTGGCGGAGCACGTGGCCAAGCTCTTCGAGAAGGAAGGGGCGGACGCCTGGTTCACGCACCCGGACAAGGACCTGTTGCCGGAAGGCACGACATGTCCCCACTGCTCAAGCATCGACCTGGTGAAGGAAGAGGACATCGTGGACGTGTGGTTCGACTCGGGCGTGAGCTATGCCGCCGTGTGCGAGAACGATGCCCGGCTCGGCGTCCCGGTGGACATGTACCTGGAAGGATCGGACCAGCATCGCGGATGGTTTCACAGCACTCTGCTGACCTCGGTGGGGACGAGAGGTGAAGCACCGTACAAGACCGTGCTCACCCACGGGTTCGTGGTGGACGGCGAGGGACGCAAGATGTCCAAGTCCCTGGGCAACACCATCGCCCCCCAGGAGATCATCGACAAGTACGGCGCCGAGATCCTCAGGCTCTGGGTCAGCGCCCAGGACTTCAGGAACGACATACGGATCTCATCCGAGATCGTGGAGCGGCTGGTGGAGACGTACCGGCGCATCCGCAACACGGCGCGCTTCATGCTGGGCAACCTCTCGGGCTTCAACCCGGACACCGACATGGTACCCTATGATAAGATGCTCGAGATGGACCGCTACGCCCTGCACGTGACCCAGGAACTCATCGAGAAGGTGCGCAGGGCCTACGAGGAATTCGAGCCCTATGTCATCTACCAGCTTGTGCACAATTTCTGCGTGGTGGACATGAGCGCGTTCTACCTCGACGTCCTCAAGGACAGGCTCTATGTCTACAAGGCCGATTCCATGGAACGCCGCTCGGCCCAGAGCGCACTATTCAGGATCGTGAAGGACCTCACCAGGCTCCTGGCGCCGGTCCTGGCCTTCACGGCCGAGGAGATCTGGGACCACATCCCTGCCTTTGCGGACAAGGAGGAGAGCGTGCACCTGACCGCCATGCCGGAGTCTGACCCGAAGCTCAGGGACGAGGCTCTCAAGGAGAAGTGGGGGCGCATTCTGGCCCTCAAGCAGGAGGTCTCCAAGGTCCTGGAGGTCGCCAGGAGGGAAAAGGTCATCGGCCACCCCCTGGATGCCGATGTGAGGCTGAGGGCGGACGGTGAGACCCTGGAGTTCCTTATGAATGTGGAGCCGTTCCTGGAGGACGTGTTCATCTGCTCCAAGGTGGGGGTGTCCAAAGGAGAAGGTCCCTATGTGGAGAGCGAAATCTTTGCCGAACTGGGGATCGAGGCAGTCAAGGCCCCTGGCGCCAAGTGCCCGCGGTGCTGGCATTACCGTGAGGACATCGGGTCGAGCAAAGCACATCCGGATATCTGCAGGAGGTGTGCGGAACAACTCGCATGAGGCGAAAGTATCGGGATGCTGACAACGCTGTAAAGAGAAAAGGCCCTGCTCGCTCGAGTCGGGCCTTTTTCATGCGATCTGCAGTTATGGAGATTGTACTGTCGGGGGGAGATTTATTTTAGAATCGCCAGTTTTACAACCTAGGAGAATCTGTATATCTTGCACCATACTTGACAGTTTCTTATTACAGAATGTTCCTGACCATAATCATCGCTTTACCAACTATGACCATAACTTCGATTACAACACGGCTTTGAAAAGTCTCAGAACCGATGACGCTGCTTCAAGAACAATGCAGCAAGGATCTCGCTGGTGCTGGATGCACCAAGAAAAAGATCGGTGGTCTAGAATCCAGGAGCGGACATCAATCTATTGGATGTGTGTACATCCCGCAGTGTACCATTGAAAGGTCCTCTTAAGAGAGCGGTGCTTTTCTCATTTTGTATTCAGTCGATTATGTTGCGCTGTGCCTTTTTTGTGCCGATTCAGATCGCCAATCCCGAACTGATGAAAACCAAGACCTTTATGAGGCCGGATTAATCAATACAATTATGTTCAGAAACGATCCTGTTAAACAATATTGGCGTATAAATAATGAAAGCATAGTCCTGGACAAGTAGCTGAATCTGGTTTCCACGCCGATTAATTGATTTCAAATCAATTGATATCATTGTCTATTTCTTTTGACCGCGAGAAGCGGCGGGATAGCGCTGTTCGTGGCATGGATATGGCTATAAGATAAAATCATTGAAATAAAATAAGGTGCAGAATCTGATGAAACGACATTATTGTTCTGCCGGAAAGTTTGAAGAGACAGATTGGCTTGCTTGATCTTACATCAGAGGAATCACAGGGAATGAACAACCCGGCTTTGAAGGTATATGTTTTTTATTGCTCGAACAATGTCGAGGCAACCCGGTTATCTGATTTATATCGCGGGCAGGGAAACGATTCGATCAAGACCATAAGCCTGCCCTGTTCCGGAAAGGTGGATATCCCTTATCTGATAAAAGCGTTTGAAACCGGGGCGGATGGTGTTGCCATAGTGACCTGCAGCAAGAACGAGTGCAGCAACTTCGAAGGCAACCTGAGGGCGCACAAGCGCGCCCAAGCAGTCGAGGCTCTGCTCGATGAAATCGGGGTGGCTGCAGGACGGATGTCCGTCTTTGAGTGTGGAACACAGAACGCAGATTCGGTCCTGAGCGAAATCAAGCAGTTCATTGAACGCCTGAGAAGTCTCCCTCCCACATATGCTCGAAGAGGTGAGACCAGCACACAGGAGAGCACGAGAGCATGAAGGTTGAAAGCAAACTCGCCAAACAGATCGATTCGGGAGATTTCATCGTCACTGCCGAGTGTGCGCCGGGCGCCACTGCGTCAGGTGCTACCGCCGAAGCGGCATTGAAAGCCCTCGGTGCCAGACCGGTGGCCGTCAATGTGGCGGACAATTCACATGGCGTGGCGATCTCTTCGATCGCAGCATCGGTGGCTGCGATGAAAGCGGGTATCGAGCCCGTCCTCCAGATGGTTACCCGCGACAGGAACCGCATCGCATTGCAGTCTGATCTCCTTGGTGCAGCGAGCCTGGGGATCAGAAATGTGCTCTGCATGTCCGGCTACCATCAGACCCTGATCGGCTGCGGAGAATCTGCCAATGTCTTTGACATCGATTCGACCCAGTTCATCGGGGTGGCCAGCACCATGTCGGAGAAGGGCGTGCTGGTGGACGGGAAGAACATAGACGGCACGTTTTCCATGCTTGTGGGAGCGGCTGCAAACCCGTTCTTGAAACCGCTGGAGTTGAACATGCTCAGGCTGGACAAAAAGGTTGAAGCAGGGGCCATGTTCATTCAGACCCACGCGGTGTTCGACATCCAGGCATTTGCCCGGTGGCTCGAGTCGGCCCACAAGGAAGGAATCACCGGAAAGACTGCCATCCTGGCCGGTATATATCCCCTGGAAAGTGCTGAGGAAGCATTGAAGCTCCGCGAAACGTATGCCGAATTCTGCATTCCGGACGAAGTCATCGAGCGTATGAAAAAGGCGGGAGATGGCGCACGAAAAGAGGGTCTAGCCCTCTGCGCAGAAACCATCAGGAAGCTCAAGGGCCTGGATGGTCTGCGCGGTGTACATATCCTTTCGGGCGGCAGGGAAGCGATCGTGCCCGACCTGGTTGCCGCCTCCGGTCTGTAGGTACCTGGAGAGGTTATGCCGGATAAATATCACATCAAAACCCAGCCCGTACCGCCTCGTCGGCCGCGCATCGGTAAACACGGCGTGGTGGACTGGCGGGAAGACTGCGCCCGGTGTCACAACTGTGTAAAAAAGGCATGTGTCTATGACCGCTACCGGCAGGAAGCGGAATACATTCGTTCCCTCCATGACGTAGAGGCGCTGTTCTTCGACTGCATGGGCTGCTTCTCCTGCGTCCAGGACTGCACCAAGAATCTGCTGCGCCTGACCATAAATCCCGAGTACGAAAAGCTCGGGAACAGCTACTGGAAACCCGACATCATCAAGACGACGTGGCTCCAGGCTGAAACCGCGAAGATCCCGGTCTCCGGCGCAGGTTACCGGGGCCCGTTCACCGGAAAGGGCTTCGATTCCATGTGGACCGACATGTCGGAGATCGTGCGCCCCACCCGTGACGGCATTCACGGCAGGGAATACATCAGCACGTCGGTCGACATCGGGCGGAAGCCACAGTTCCTCGAGGTGAGCGGAAGGAATTCGACCTCACTGCCGCCGCTGGTCTCGATCCCCATGCCGCTGATTTTCGACTTGTGTTCGCCTGTGCACACACTGCCGGAGCTGGACCTGATCATCGAACAGACCGCATCCGACACCGGACTGATCGCAGTCATGAAGTCGAACTATCGCCCGGCACGGGAGGATCATCTCGAGAACATAGCGTTCTGCCTGGGGCCGGACGACTCCCCTGTTCCCGAAGATATCCTGAAGAAGACCCGCCTGGTGGAAATCTCCGAGGGTCCCGATGTTGCGAAGCGCATCACGTCAATCAAGACGATCCATCCGGACATCGTCGTTGCCATCCGTGTGGAGCTGACTGAATCAGGGATCGCTCGCGCCGTCGAGCTCGCAGGGCTCGAGGATGTGGAGGCGATCCACATCGTCTCAGATGCGAACGGCAACGAGCTCGGCTCTGATAATCCCCGGTTCATCAAGGACATGATCCGGCATATCCATACCACGCTCATCGACAGCGGGGTCCGGGACGAGATCACGATCATTGCCGGCGGCGGCATCGCGCTGCCCGAGCACATGGCCAAGGCGATTCTCTGCGGCGCTGACCTGGTGAGCATCAACCTTCCGCTTCTCATTGCGCTGGAATGCCACCTGTGCGGCAGTTGTGCTCCCGGGGCGGTGTGTCCGGCCAGGCTTGAGGACATCGACTTCGGCTACGGCGTTGGCAGGATGACGAACCTGATCGCCTCCTGGCACGACCAGCTCATCGAGCTCATGGGTGCCATGGGCATACGCGAGGCCCGCCGCCTCCGGGGCGAGGTTGGCCGCGCCATGTTTTTCGAGAACCTCGAGGAGGAAACCTTTGGCAAGCTCTATGGAAAAAGAAAGACGGCTTGAGGATATCCTGCCTGAAAACACGCTGAAGACCCGCGTGCCGCAGGAGCAGGTAGAGCGTGTCGTGAGGCCTGCGCCGTCCCGCTATCGCAACGAGATTTCCCGGTACATCGTCCACAGGAGCCAGGACTGCAGGAGCTGCGGGAAATGCCTTGAAATCTGTTCCTACGGCGTCCACGTCCACAAGCCAGGGTTCAAATATTTCGGCGAGCCCCAGCATCATCTGTGCGTCGGTCCTTCCTGCGAGAAGAGCGGCAGGTACTGTGTCGCACATTGCCCGACCGGGGCCCTGCAGATAAGGGAAAATCCCATGTACAGGGCCCTCGGGGATTACCGCTGGACCGCGGACCTGATCCTGGCCACGTGGAAGATGGCCGAGACAGGCGATGTTCCGGATCCTGCCTACGACTACGACTACGAGTGCGGCAACTCGGGCGGCGGCTTTGACCGGCTCAGGTTCAAGTTCCCTGAAAAGCCTCCTGTAGAGCTCGACGAGAGCGAGATCGACACCAGCATTACCCTGAACAGGCGGGGAGACGGCAGGCCCCAGGTAACCATTGACGTCCCCTGGTATGGGGGCGGCATGTCGTTCGGGTCGGTGAGCAACGTCACCCAGCTTTCAAAGGCACGAGCGTGCGTCGCGTTCAACACGTTCACCTGCACCGGCGAGGGCGGCTACATGGAACGCATGCGGCCCTACGACGACCATGTCATCACCCAGGTGGCAACGGGCCTCTTCGGCGTGCGCGAGGAGACCATCCAGCGTGTGCCCATCGTGGAGTTCAAATATGCCCAGGGAGCAAAGCCCGGGTTAGGCGGTCACCTGCTGGGCGACAAGAACACGCCGGCGGTCGCCCGCATGCGTGAGGCGGTTCTCGGCATCTCGCTGTTCTCGCCGTTCCCGTTCCACAGCGTGTACTCCATCGAAGACCACATGAAGCACCTGGACTGGATCAAGCACATCAACAGGCGCGCCCTGGTTTCCACCAAGGTGTCCACCCCCACGGACGTGGATATGGTTGCCGTGGGCAGCTATTCTGCCGGCACGCACATTGTCCACATCGATGGAGGCTACGGAGGCACCGGCGCAGCGCCGGACATCGCCAAGAAGAACATTGCCATGCCCATCGAATACGCCATCGGCAAGGTGCACCAGTTCCTCGCAGCTGAGGGAGTCCGCGACAAGGTGACGCTCATCGCGAGCGGCGGCATCCGTACCGCCTACGACATCGCCAAGGCCATCGCGCTCGGCGCGGACGGCGTGGTCATCGGGACCGCCGAGATGGTTGCGCTCGGCTGCGTGCGGTGCAGCCGGTGCGAGAGCGGCAGGGGATGTCCCCGCGGTATCGCCACCACCGACCCCGTCCTGGCCGCCAAGATGGATATAGATTGGGGTTCCCAGCGCCTCATCAACCTGTACTCCGCCTGGCACAAGACGCTCAAATCGATTCTCAGGCGTCTGGGCATGAGAAGCGTCGGCGAGCTCAGGGGCCGCACCGACCTCATGATGCATCTTGACTATACGGATGAGGGAACGACAAACACATGAACAGCGAACTCATTTCCCGACTGACCGATTCAAGAAAGATACTGGCTGAAAGCCTCGATTATCCCCCGATTCTCCGGAAGGAATCCGAGGAAGGAGGCTGCGGCGTCGTTGGTTTCTGCTGCAGCCTTCCGGTGGCGGGCAGGCACATATACGAACCGTCTCGCCAGATGCACAACCGCGGCAACGGGAAGGGCGGCGGCATCGCAGCCGTGGGCCTCGTTCCCGAGCAGTTGGGTGTCAGCCGCGAGATACTCGACTCACACTATCTGCTGCATGTGGCGTTCATCGACACGAACGTGCGTGCCGAGATAGAAAACGAGTTCATAACACCGTTCTTCGATATCGCCGCTTCCGCGGAGCTCGACAAGGTGGACGACTGGAAGACTGTCCCGGGCCTCGAAGTGCTCCCGCCCGATGTATGCCGTTACTTCGTCAGGGTAAAGCCTGCGGTGCTGGATTCGTTCATTGAGAAGAACCGGCTCCAGAAACACGGGCGCGATGAAGCTGAAGACGAATTCATCAGCCAGAACAGCTTCAGCCTCAACCAGAGATATTACGCCTCTCTGGGCGAGAAGCGCGCCTTCGTGCTCTCGCACGGCAAGGACATCATGATACTCAAGGTGGTCGGCTATGCCGAGGCCATCGTGAAGTATTACAAGATCGAAGACCTCTGCGCCCATGTATGGATCGCCCACCAGCGCTTCCCCACCAAGGGAAGGGTCTGGCACCCGGGAGGCGCCCACCCGTTCGCCGCCATCGACATGGCGCTCGTGCACAACGGTGACTTCGCAAACTACCATTCGGTCACCGAATACCTCAAGCAGCGCCACATCTATCCCCAGTTCCTCACGGACACGGAGGTGTCCGCACTGCTGTTCGACCTGTTCAGCAGGACGTACCATTACCCGCTGGAATACATCATCGAAGCCCTGGCTCCCACCACTGAGCTGGACTTCGACCGGCTTTCGCCCGAGAGGCAGAAGACGTACCGGACCATCCAGGCCACACACATCCATGGATCACCCGACGGCCCGTGGTTCTTCATCATCGCCCGCAACCTGGCCCGGCAAAGGAAATTCCAGCTCATGGGCATCACCGATACGGCCATGCTCAGGCCCCAGGTGTTCGCCTTCTGCGACGGCGAGGTCCAGGTGGGGCTCATCGCATCGGAGAAACAGGCCATCGATGCAACGCTTCTGAGCCTGTCCAAGGACGACAGACGGATCTGCCCCGTTGCGGATCGCTACTGGAACGCCCGCGGCGGCAGCTATGAAGACGGCGGTGCGTTCATCTTCGACCTGAACAAGGACAAGGAAGGTGCTGTCCGGATCACCTGCACGGACAAGTTCTCCACGCCGGTGGCCATGCCGGGCGGTACCGAGTCGTGCGATTTCTCGAAAGAGTTTTCGTATTCCATCGAGGCCGAGGAGACCATACCCACACTGATCAGCGAGCGGTTCGTACCCGGCAACGCATCTGCGATCTTCGAGATGATCCGTGACCTCATCCCACAATCGACATACGATGAGATTCACCTGGCCTGCAGGCAGATCATCAACCAGGCCAAGGATCCTTCCAAAACCTCCACGGCCATAGAGGTGCTGACACTTCTGAACGACCGGCGATTTACACTTGGCACAAAGAGACGGAGCCATGTGCTCCACATCATACGCACCGAGTTGAACCTGCTGTTCTTGGGGCTTTCAAAAATCAGCGTCAAGGATGCAGCCAGGGGAGCGTACCGCCTCATCGATTTCGAATCGCGCTCCGACCTGCGGGAGCCCCAGGGTGGTGAAACCACGCTGGTGATCAATGCCGCCCATTTTGCACCCGAAGGAGACGACTGCGATGCCGCGCTCCTGGTGGACGCCTATATGAAAGGCTGGCGTCGGTTCATATGCTTTAACTGCATCGGCCAGCGTTATAGCGGCTGCGGCCTCGGGCCCGAGACAGACGAGGTCACCATCGACTTGTACGGCAGCAGCGGCGATTACCTCGGAAGCGGCATCGACGGCCTGACCATAACGGTGCACGGCAACGCCCAGGACCAGCTGGGCCAGATCATCAAGCAGGGAAGACTGGTCATCCACGGTGATGTGGGCCAGACCTTCATGTACGGAGCCAAGGGAGGCGAGGTTTACGTGCTCGGCAATGCAGCGGGCAGGCCGCTCATCAACTCCGTGGGAAGGCCCAAGGTGGTCATCAACGGCACCTGCCTCGACTTTCTCGCTGAGTCATTCATGGCAGGAGATCCGCTGAGCGGAGGCGGGTTCGTGATCTTGAACGGCGTCAGGTTGGACAATGACGGGAAACTCATCGATCTGGCCGACCCGTACCCGGGCAGCAACCTGTTCTCTCTGGCTTCGGGCGGCGCCATCTTCGTGCGGGATCCGCGGAAGACCCTGGTGGACCAGCAGCTCAACGGAGGCCGGTTCGCCAAGGTGACGGATGCCGACTGGGAACTGATACTGCCGTATCTGGAAGAGAACGAGAAACATTTCGGAATAAAGGTCAGCGAACTCCTGAGAGTGAAAGGCAGGCAGCTCAAGCCGTGCAATGTGTACCGCAAGGTCGTGCCGGGCAACGTCAAGGACATCGTTCTGGAAGACACCGACGACGTCTGGGCGGATGAACCGGTTGAAGAAATGGCCGCGACTATGTAACCGGAGATCTGAATCGTGATAACCATCAAGAAAACCAGTGTCGACAATGGTCTGAAGGGTCAGGTGGAGAAGCTGACCGGTGTGGACCTTTCCGTGTGTTTCCAGTGCAAGAAATGCTCGAGCGGGTGTCCGGTGGCAAGCCTTGCCGGGACAAGGCCCTCCGAGATCATGCGCCTGCTCCACCTGGGCGCCGGGAAAGAGCTGCTCGGGAGAGACCTCGTGTGGATGTGCGTCTCATGCGAGACCTGCTCGGCCCGCTGCCCCATGGGTATTGATGTGGCAGGCGTCATCGATGTGCTCCGCAGGCTTACCCATGACAGCGGTGCGCCGAAGCCCGCGGGCAACATGCCGCTCTTCAACCGGGCATTCCTGAAAACCGTCGAGGTCTTCGGCCGCCCCTACGACATGGGCATGATAGCGGCCTACAAGCTCGGTACCGGCAGGCTTATGGATGACACGGACAAGTTCCCCACCATGCTGAGGAAGGGAAAGATCGCGCTGCTTCCGGCCAGGGGAATCGAGTGCGAAACCATACGGCGCATATTCAAGAAGGCAAAAGAGAACCGGGGGAAGCGCCCATGAGATACGCATACTTTCCCGGATGCTCGGCGGAGTCCACGGCCCGCGACATGAATAAATCCACCTATGCCATCGCCCGGGCCCTCAAGCTCGATCTGGAAGAGCCTAGAGGATGGACCTGCTGCGGCGCCACTGCCGGTCACCAGACCGACCGGCTGCTCGCCGTCGCATTGCCCGCTGCCAACCTGAGCAAGGTCAAGGACATGAACATGGACATGGTGGTAAACTGTGCGGCCTGCTACAACCGGATGAAGGTGGCCAACCACGAGATCACCACGAACGCGGACATCCGCCGGGATGTGCGCGATGCCCTGGATCGGGACTATGACGGCACGGTCAAGGTCCGCCATTTCCTGGAGGTGCTCCTGGAAGACGTGGGCCTGCCGGCCATCAGTAAATCGCTCAAACGGACCATGAAAGGCATCAAGGTGGCGTGCTACTACGGCTGCCTGCTGGTCAGACCGCCCGAGATCCTCAAGTTCGACGACGCGGAGAACCCGAAGTCGCTGGACCGCCTCATAACGGCCATGGGCGGGCTCAGCCTCGAATGGCCCTGCAAGGTGGACTGCTGCGGCGGCAGCCTGTCGCTGTCCCGCACCGACGTGGTGCTCAGGCTCACCGAATCCATCCTCGACATGGCTGTCCGAGCGGGCGCCGACTGCATCGCGGTGAGCTGCCCCATGTGCCAGATCAACCTCGATGTGCGCCAGCAGGACATCAACAGGGAGATGGGCAGGAACTACCGCATGCCGGTGATCTACATCACCCAGCTGCTCGGGCTCTGCCTGGGGCTCAGGCCTGCCGAGCTCGGGTTCGAGAAGCTGATGGTCTCACCTGCAGACGTCTTAAAGAAGATGGAAGTATACAGCCATGAGTAGATCGGACGACAAGAAAATAGGTGCGGTTCTGGTCCAGGGCGGCGGCATAGCGGGCGTCCAGGCCTCGCTGGACCTGGCCAACAGCGGATTCAAAGTCTATCTCATCGAGCGCGATGCGGCCATAGGCGGCATGATGGCGCATCTCGACAAGACCTTTCCCACGGGCGACTGCGCCACGTGCATCGTGTCACCCAAGCTCGTGGAGTGCGCGAGGAACCTGAACATCGAGATCCTGACCCTCTCCGAGCTGGTGGGGCTCGAAGGCTCACCAGGCCGGTTCAAGGCAAAGGTTCTGCGCCATCCACGCTATGTCGACGAGGACAAGTGCACCGGGTGCAGCGAGTGCACCCAGGTCTGCCCCGTGGACATTCCGGACGAGTTCAACCGATGCATGGGGACCCGCAAGGGCATTGCCAAGCTCTATGCCCAGGCCACCCCGAACATCTTCGGTATCCTGAAGAACGGCCACTCGCCCTGCAAGATGACGTGCCCGGCCAGGGTGAACGTCCAGGGCTATGTCCAGCTCATCAAGCAGAAGGAATACCTCAAGGCAGTGGACCTCATCCGGCAGCGTAACCCACTCTCAGCCATCTGCGGGCGTATCTGCACCCATCCGTGCGAGAGCGAATGCACGAGAGGGAATCTCGACGACCCCATTGCCATCAGACTGTTGAAGCGTTTCGCATCGGACTGGGAGATGGAAAAGCTTGCCTCCGGCGAGATCACCCTTCCGGAGGAAAAGACACCGGCGAGCGATGCCAGGAAGGTGGCGATCATCGGAGGCGGTCCTGCAGGGCTCACAGCGGCAAACGACCTTGCCGATGCCGGCTTCGCCGTCACTGTCTTCGAGGCCATGCCTGCAGCGGGCGGCATGCTCCGCTACGGGATCCCGGAGTACCGCCTGCCCAAGAAGGTGCTCGACCACGAAATAGAGATCATCCGCCGCAAGGGCGTGACGTTCGTCTACAACTGCCGTATCGGGGCGGACGTCACCATGGATACTCTCAAGAATGACCATGCCGCGGTCTTCATCTCTGCCGGTGCCCAGAAGAGCCGCAAGCTCGGTGTAGAAGGCGAGGGCACGGAAGGAGTCCTGCACGGCGTGGAATTTCTCCGTGAAGCGGCCTCCGGCAAGAAGCCTGCAGTGAAGGACAGGGTCCTCGTCATCGGCGGCGGCAATGTGGCCGTCGACGTGGCCAGGACTGCACTGCGCCTGGGCGCAAAGCATGTAGAGATGATCTGCCTGGAGGCACGCGACGAGATGCCTGCCTATGCGGAGGAGATCGAGGCCACGCTTGCTGAAGACATCGGGATACTCAACAGCTGGGGCCCGAAGCGCATCCTTGGCGACGGCAGGGTGACCGGCATTGAACTCAAGCGCTGCACGCGGGTCTTTGACGAGGAGAGGCGCTTCAACCCGGCATTTGATGAAAACACGCTGACCACCGTGAATGCCGACCAGATCATCGTGGCCATCGGGCAGATGGTGGAGGAGCAGACCGTCAGCCACATTGGTGTCGAGAATGTCCGCGGATGCTTCAAGGCCGATACTGTTACCGGCCAGACCTCGGAGCCCGGCATCTTTGCAGGTGGTGACAATGCATCCGGCCCTGCGTCCGTGATAGACGCGGTTGCAGCGGGCAAACGGGCGGCGGAATCCATCGAGCGCTACCTCAAGGGGAAGGACCTGAAGGGGGGCAGGTTTGAGGACACGCTGCGGCCGCTTCCCAAGGAGCTCCTGCCCGTGCTGGACAAGGTCGAGAAGAGATCCCGGCCGCACCCGGAAGAACTTGCTCCATCAAGCCGCCTGCGGAATTTCGCGGAGGTCGAGAAGGGCCTCACCGAGGAGCAGGCCCTCGCCGAGGCCGAGCGGTGCCTGAACTGTGCATTGTGCTCTGAATGCCAGCGGTGCGTGGAAACCTGCAAGCAGCAGGCAATCGACCATGCCATGCGGGCGCGGACCGTGACGCTGGACGTAGGTTCGGTCATTCTGACCCCAGGCTTCGAGGAATTCGATGCCTCGCTCAAGGGCGAGTATGGGTACGGCCGCTACGGCAACGTGGTGACGTCAGTCCAGTTCGAGCGGATGCTATCCGCATCGGGCCCCTTTGAAGGGCATGTCATCCGCCTGTCCGACGGGAAAGAGGCCAGGCGCATAGCC
This sequence comes from Thermodesulfobacteriota bacterium, assembly GCA_036834365.1. Classification (GTDB taxonomy): domain Bacteria; phylum Desulfobacterota; class Desulfomonilia; order UBA1062; family UBA1062; genus MWEI01. Next base: position 13,353 of record DAITOA010000043.1, read on the forward strand.
TGGATCCAGTGTGTGGGTTCGCGCGATGCCACGTGCGGCAACGAGTACTGCTCGTCCATCTGCTGCATGATGGCCACCAAGCAGGCGCTCGTCACGGGCGACCATGTGGACATGCTCGACGCGACGATCTTCTATATGGACATTCGCGCCCACGGCAAGGATTTCGACCAGTATTACGAGCGCGCAAAGGCAAAGGACAACATCCACTACATCAAGAGCATGCCGTCACGGATCGTCCAGCTGCCTGACAACAACGATCTCCGGCTCGCCTATATCGACGAGAAGGGCGCGCTCAGCCACAAGGAATTCGACCTGGTGGTTCTCTCCGTGGGCATGGAGCCGCCGCAGAACATGGCAGCGCTTGCGGCCAACCTGAACATCAAGCTCAACGAGTTCGGCTTCTGCGACACCGACCGGCTGAGCCCTCTGTGCACTTCGCGCGAGGGCGTGTTCGTAGGCGGTGCGGCGCAGGAACCCAAGGACATCCCAGAGACAGTCACCCAGGCCAGCGCGGCCGCATCCATGGCCATGGAACTCCTTGCACCTGCACGGAACTCTCTCATAACCAAGAAGAGCTATCCCGTAGAGCACGATGTTACGGACGAAGAGCCGCGCCTCGGTGTGTTCGTCTGTCACTGCGGCATGAACATCGGCTCGGTGGTGAATGTGGAAGAGGTGGTCAGGCAGGTGGAAAACGAACCGAATGTGGTTCTGGCCACGCACACCATGTTCACCTGTTCCGACACGAGTTTGTCGAACATCAAGGACATGATCCACGAGCACCGGCTCAACCGGGTCGTGGTTGCCTCGTGCACCCCGCGGACGCACGAGCCGCTGTTCAGGGAGACGCTGCGGGAAGCGGGCCTGAACCCATACCTGTTCGAGATGACCAACATCCGCGATCAGTGCTCCTGGGTGCATTCCACGGCACCGGAATCGGCGACGGCCAAATCGACCGAGCTCGTCAAGATGTCTATCGCCAGGGCCAGAAAGCTCAAACCCCTTGAAGGCGGCACGCTCAAGGTGGACCAGACCGGCATCGTCATCGGCGGGGGTCTGAGCGGTATGACGGCGGCACTCTCGCTTGCCGAGCAGGGGTACGACATCCACCTCATCGAGAAGACGGACCGCCTGGGCGGTGTTCTGCACGATCTCCACCGGACACTCGAGCAGGCGGACGTGGCGTCCTTCGCTCAGGGCCTCATCGACCAGGTGCAGAACCACTCCCTCATCACGACCCATCTTGAATCCGAGGTGGAAGGCATCAAGGGCCACATCGGCAAGTTCCACGTGACGCTCGGCAGCAAAGGATCCAGCCGCGAGGTGACCGGCGGGACCATCATCGTGGCTACGGGAGCGCAGGCCGCAGAGACCACCGAGTACCTCTACGGCTCGTCCGGGCATGTACTGACACAGGCTGAGCTGGAAAGGCATCTGCACGAGAAGACCTGGCCTGCCGGAGGACAGAACATCGTCATGATCCAGTGTGTGGGCTCGCGCAACGAGGAGCATCCCTACTGCAGCCGCATCTGCTGTTCCATGGCAGTCAAGAATGCACTGGCCATCAAGAAGCTGGACCCCCGGTCCAATGTATATGTGCTCTACCGCGACATAAGGACCTACGGGTTCCGGGAGGTCTACTACCAGCAGGCCCGCGAGGCAGGAGTGATCTTCATCCGCTACAATGATGATGCTCCGCCCCAGGTGAAGGAGGAGAACGGCCTCGTGGTAACGCTGACGAGCCCGGACCTGCAGGAGCCGATCGCCATAGAGGCCGACAGCGTGGTTCTCAGTACGGGCGTCGAACCGGACCTGAAGAACAACAGGCGCTTGTCCGACATGCTCAAGGTTCCGCTGAATGCAGACGGCTTCTATGTGGAGGCGCACATGAAGCTGCGGCCCGTGGATTTTGCGACAGAAGGCATCTTCCTGTGCGGCATGGCCCATTCGCCGAAGTTCATCGACGAGAATATCTCGCAGGCGCGCGCGGCTGCCGCGAGGGCGGCCACCGTGCTTTCCAAGCAGCAGCTCGACGTGAGCGCTCAGGTTTCGTTCGTCGATCAGCAGAAGTGTATCTCATGCATGACCTGCGTCACGGTCTGCCCTTATTCAGCGCCCTACTGCAACAAGGACGGCAAGGGGCAGATCGAGGCTGCCAAGTGCATGGGCTGTGGCATCTGCGCCGCCGAATGCCCGGCCTGTGCAATCCAGCTGAATCATTTCCAGACCGACCAGTTCGTGGTGATGGTCAAGGAACTGTTCGCCGGCAAGATCTTTGAAGAAGAGGAAAACGGTGCGCAGCGCCTGTGCGCTGCATCCGGTGGGAGGTAATATCATGTCTATGAACACACAAGCCTTTGAACCCAGGATTGTGGCCTTCTGCTGCCACTACTGCGCCTATGCCTCGGCCGACCTGGCGGGATCCATGCGCATCCAGTACCCGCCCAACGTGCTCATCATACGTACCCCCTGCACGGGCAGGCTGGAAACGGAATATTTCATGAAGGCCTTTGAGAACGGAGCGGACGGTGTGCTGGTTGCCGGCTGTATGGAAGGCGGGTGCCATTTCATCGAAGGCAACCTCTGCGCCAGGAAACGGGTCAACTATATCAGGGATATGCTCGAGGAAGTCGGCCTGGAAAAAGAACGCCTCCGCATGGTAAATGTTTCCGCTGCCATGGCGCGGCCTCTGGCCGACATCATCTTCGATATGGTGGAGACGGTCCGCAAACTCGGCCCGAGCCCGATAAAATCCCAGGGTACACTACAACAGGAGTGCCTCTCATGATCGTAGCACAAAGGAAAAACATACCAGACTTATTGTCCATAGTTGAAAAGCATAAGACCGTGCTCGTGCTCGGCTGCGGCACCTGCGTCACGGTCTGCCTCTCGGGCGGCCAGCGCGAAGTCAGCATCATCGCCTCGGCCCTGCGCATGGCGGCCAGGCTGAACGATCTCCCACTGACCATCGACGAACTGACCATCGAACGCCAGTGCGACAACGTGTTCCTTGAACAGGCCTCCGATGCGATCAAGAAGGTGGATGCCGTACTGTCACTGGGATGCGGCGCCGGTGTGCAGGCCCTTGCCGAACGCTTTGCTGACAAACCGGTCTATGCCGGCCTTGATACCGCCTTCATAGGTATCCTTGAAGAACGGGGCATCTGGACGGAGAAATGTGCGGCTTGTGGGTCGTGCGTGCTCCACCTCTATGGCGGCATCTGTCCGGTTACCCGTTGTGCGAAGCACATGCTGAACGGACCATGCAGCGGTTCGCGAGAGGATCGGTGCGAGGTCGACCCAGACCGTCCATGTGCCTGGCAGCTCATTTACAAACGGCTCAAGGACATCGGACAACTGGACCGGCTCAAGGAGATCAGGTCCCCCAAGAACTGGAAGCCGAGCCTTTCCGGCGGCCTGCGCACCATCGTCCGCGAAGACCACCGGGTGTGATGTGGGGTGAATTCTTGCCGTGAAATAGGCAGGAGGTATATCCCGGAAAAACTGCATCTGTCGGGAGCCGTCTATGATGTCTTACCATCCCCTCTTGCAGTAAGGGCAGACAGTGCCGCTTCCTTCGCTGGGTTTGGCCTCATCGACGGGCTGATTCGACTCGTTCTGGGCGTGGTGCATTCCTCGATGTTCCGACAGGGAGTGAGCTTCGCTCAACCTTTCGCTCTTGTACTCTTCAACTGCCTTGCGGGCTTTCTGCAATTGCATGAGAAATTCATCCCTGGCCATCAATCACCTCCTCCTGTTAAACCAATCATTCCCGGATATACATCTTCAATATCTTGCGAACTATACAACAACAGACCGGATCACATTCCTCTTTAACTCTATAGCATTAATCCGAATCAAAGTAGAGGGCTTCATGATGCTCAGGACATGCCTCTGATGTCCGATGGCAGGACGTTAACAATATCATGGCAGGTCTTATTATAACCTCAAGGCGGATCAGTCGTTCTTGGGGTAACGAAGGCAGTGCCTCATGGATTGCCGTCTTTGGCCAGTCTTTCCAGCGCCTGGCCGCTGAGCCGCTGCACTGTCCACTCGGACATGGGCACGGCACCGAGGGAGCGGTAGAATTTCAGCGCCGGTTCGTTCCAGTCGAGCACCCACCACTCGAGCCTTCCGCACCCGCGGTCCCCGGCGAGACGGGCAAGCCAGGAGAATATGGCCCTGCCGAAACCCTTGCCCCTGAACGCCGGTCTGACATAGAGATCCTCGATATAGATCCCGCTCTGGCCCAGGAAGGTGGAGAAGTTATGGAAGAACAGGGCAAAGCAGGCTGGTTGGTTTTCATAGTACCCGATGAGAGCCTCGGCAACCTTCCGCTCACCGAAGAGACTATGGCGAAGCACCTCTTCGGAAGCCTTCACCTCGTGGAGGAGCTTCTCGTACTCGGCGAGCTCCCGGATGAAGGCAAGGACAAGGGGGACATCATCGATGACGGCTTCCCTGAGCGTGAAGCCCGGGACGTTCGTAACAATTTCCATGGCATGTGTACCTTTCTTTGCAGTGGGCATTTCTCAGGGGTGTATGATACTGAATAACCTGCATGTGTCCACCATGAATTCCGCACCAAGAAAATTTTCGTCCTGTAATGCCCTGATGCCTCAAGATCCCACGTGCCGAGTCCGACCAGAGAGGGAAGGGGGAACATCGCCATGCAATGTCCCGGCTGTTCAGGCCACCTGGTGACCCTGGAGATCTCAGGGGTGGAGGTGGACTACTGTTTCACCTGCCAGGGTATCTGGCTGGACAACGGCGAGATGGAGCGCCTCGTGGGCCTCGAAGGAGGCGATGACCGGGTCATAGGAAGCCTCAGACCGACCAGTGTCGGTGAGAAGACAAAGAGGTGTCCGGCATGCCGAAGGGTCATGGAAAAGGTGGCCACAGGGTCCGGAAATGTCGTCATCCTTGACAGGTGCAGAAATCACGGCATGTGGTCCGATGCCGGAGAGCTGAAAAAGATCCTGGAGCTGAGCTGTCATGAAGGACATGAGAGCCCGTTGGTCGGGATACTCGACGATATGTTCGCTGCACGGAAAGGGAGGTGTGTATGACGGGAACCGTTGTTTTCTGGCTGATCGTGGCCGTCCTGGTCATTGTCCTGCTGTACCTGATCGGGATCTACAATGCGCTCGTGGGACTGAGGAACCAGGTGAAGAACGCGTGGTCGCAGATCGATGTCCAGCTCAAGCGCAGGCATGACCTGATCCCAAACCTGGTGGAGACTGCAAAAGGCTACATGAAGCACGAACGGGAGACCTTCGAGAACGTCACCAGGGCCCGTGCCGATGCGACGGGCGCACGGGGGGTCCCCCAGATCGCCCAGGCCGAGTCCCGGCTGACGGAGGCCATTTCCCGTTTCATGGCAGTGGTGGAGAACTACCCGGAGCTCAAGGCCAACGAGAACTTCCTGGCGCTGCAGGAGGAGCTCTCCTCCACCGAGAACCGGATTGCCTTTGCCCGCCAGGCATACAACGACGCAGTCCTGTTTCTGAACAACAAGATAGAGATGTTCCCTTCGAGCATCATTGCCAACATGTTCACCTTCAGCAGGGAGGCTTTCTTCGAGATGGAGGATGCCTCAGAGCGCACGGCACCGAAGGTGAGCTTCAGCTGAAAGTATGTTCTGGCAGGTCATTGCATCGAACAGGCGTAAGACCGTCCTGCTCATCATCGCCATGGGAGTGGTGCTTGCCGCGCTCGGCTTCTTCCTGGGCGAGGCGGTCGGCATCTGGTCCCAGTACACGACATTTTCCGCCATGTCCGAAGGGGATGGAGCCGCAGGGGAGCACAAAGCGGGTTATATAGGCCTCGGTATCGCCGTCGGGTTCTGGGCCGTCCTGCTCCTCGTGAGCCTGCTTGGGTCTGACCAGCTCTTTCTGAGCCTTGCAGGGGCGAAGGAAGTAACCCACGACATGTATCCCCAGCTCCATAACGTGGTGGAGGAAATGCGGATAGCCGCCTCACTGCCCGTACTGCCGAAGATCTTCATCGTCGACGACCCGGCACCCAATGCCTTTGCCGTGGGGAAGGGTCCGAAGAACAGCGCCATCTGTGTCACGGCCGGACTGCTTGCCCTGTGCGATCGCGACGAGCTCCAGGGGGTGGTCGCCCACGAGATGGGACACATCGCCAACCGGGACGTGCTCTACATGACCGTGGCGGCCACCATGCTGGGTGCGGTCACGATCATTGCGGACACCTTCCTGCGTTCGCTCAGGTATGCGCCTGCTGCGCGGTACCGCTCGAGCGGATCCAGAGGAGGAAAGGGCATGGCGAACCTGTGGCTGCTCCTGGCGGCATTCCTCTTCGTCGTCCTCAGCCCCATACTCTCGCGCATCCTCTACTTCTCAATCTCCCGCAGCCGTGAGTTTCTCGCGGACGCCACGAGCGCACGTCTGACCAGGTTCCCCGACGGTCTGGCCTCGGCCCTGGAAAAGATCATGCTCTCCCCCGAACGTCTCACCACTGCGCCGCAGGCCGCTGCGCCCTTCTATATCGCCAATCCCTACAAGCAGGATCTGGACGGCGGCATGTTCGCCACCCACCCGCCTCTGGCCGAAAGGATCAGGATCCTCAGGTCCATGCACAAAGGGGCGTCGCTGAAGGACTACGTGAAGGCCTACTGGGAGGTCACCCGTACCAGGAAGACGCTGCTGGCTGCCTCGGACATGGAGCTCGGCAGGGTTATTGAGAAACGCGGCCCTTCACCGAAGGATACGCTACGGGAAGGAGCGCCGGACTCGTCGGCCAGGAAAGCGGGTGACATCATGAGGGCCATGAACGACTATGTGTTCATCTCCTGTGCCTGCGGCATGAAGATGAAGGTGCCTCCGGAGTTCACACGCGGAAATGTCCGCTGCCCCCGGTGCAACAGGGAGCATATGATCGGTGAGGCCGACAGTAACGCCCTTGCAGCTATCCTTACCGCCACGGCCGCATTCACCAGGAACGCAAACCATTCCAGGCCCCTGTCCGCAACCGGTCGCCAAACGGAAACGCCCCAGGTCGAGCAGAGAAAACCCGGTACCTGGCAGACGGTGAAGTGCAGTGGATGCGGGCGGGGTGTCCAGGTGTCGCCTGTCTTCAACCTCTCCCGGGTCACGTGCCCCACGTGCGGGAATGCAATAGAATTCGAAGGTGAAAAGGAAAGCTTCCTGTAATCAGATGATACAGGGGAATCCGGACAAGGAATGCCGAGACACGGTTCTGTTAACGGATCCGGACCTGGCCGATGACCGGCTCCTCGTCGACCGTGAACGTACAGACATTGGGGTTGGATTTGAGCATGTTGCAGGCAGCGCTCCCGATGGAGAAGACCTTGGGCAGCGATATCTTCAGGATAGGGGTATAACCGTACATCAGCGTCACGAAGTGGCCGCATACGACATTGAGCAGTTCCCGAAGCGCATCCTCGATCATGTCGTCGTAGATGTCCTCGGTGTTGTCCAGACCCAGGATGCGTGCCGCGAACCGTGACGCCAGATTCTTTTCCATGATCAGCCCCAGTTCTCCGGCGTGTTCGCCGCTGTATTCGATCCGGACATTGAGGGCATCCGTCTTCATCTCGGGCATGTCGTCGGCTTGCGTCATGTGCGGCGACATGGAGACCATGGAGACCAGCACATGGCCGAGTGCTTCGGTCAGATATTCCGCGGGGTTCCCTTCCATGTCCGTCATCCCAGCACCTCGTTGAGGATGTTGTGGATATCCTGGGAGGAGAACGGTTTACGCAAATAGCCCTTGATCCCCATCTCCTCGAGGTAGGAAACCCTGGTGAGGCTCCCTTCGGTGGAGATGACGATGATCGGAATATCCTTCAGCATCATATCGAGCCTCATCCTTTCGATCAGCTCGAACCCGTCCATGTGCGGCATGTTGATGTCTGTGATGACGAGGTCGATAGTATTCGCATTGAGGATCTTCAGCGCCTCGACACCATTGGCTGCATCGAAGACCTGGTCGATGGCAAGGGTGGAACCCGCGAGGATCTTCATCAAAACCGCTTTGACCACATTGGAATCATCCACCAGCAAGATATGGTATCCCATGGCTATCGTCTCTCTGTCATGAACACGTCTTCTTGGAGAAAAGTCAGTGTCAGTCGCAGTGAAGCCGTGCTCACTCTGTGGGGCCTCTGGTCAGTATGCTTCGCTAACATTCCGTTATCCCAACAAATATATTCGGACAGTTAAGTGTTAAACTTAAGGTCCTCCGCACAGAAATTTCACCCACTCCCGGATACTCTTTCATCTTGCATGAGGACGTGCTCTTATGGTGTTGTAGGCACTGCTGAAGGACACGTATCCCGCAGGAGAGATATGACGAGATGGGGATGTCAATGAAATACAGGATACTGGCTGCATGGATAGGGTTCCTTGCCGTTCCGTGTTACCTCATCGACCAGCTCACCAAGTGGGTCGTCTATACCCGCATGGAAATCGGCACCGGATTCACCGTGGTTCCCGGGTTCTTCGACATCATCCATGCCCGCAACACCGGTGCCGCCTTCGGCATGATGCAAGGGCTGCCTGTGGAGTACAGGACCCTGTTCTTCAGCGTGATCACCGTGGTCGCCTGCGGTGCAATCCTCGTCATCTTCTGGAAGGCGGCCGGCGATTCATGGCTCCTGAGGGCTGTTCTGAGCCTTGTCATGGCAGGCGCCCTGGGCAACCTGACCGACCGTATCATCTTCAATGAGGTGGTCGACTTTCTGAGCTTTCACGTGGGGCACTTCCGGTGGCCTACCTTTAACATGGCGGATACCTGGATCTCCCTCGGCATGGTCGGTCTGCTTGTCCAAACCTTTCTGATGCAGAAGAAGGGATAGAAGCGGATCCATGATCTCGTTCAGATACGACACCCTGACCCGATATACCTCAGAGATTTCCCGAGGCGCTCCGGATCAGGGAGCGGATGTTCTCTGCTTCTTAATGAAGGATATCAGATATACCCCAGATCCCACTCCTCGGGTTTAATGAGGGCAGGGATATCCACGAGGATTACCAGGTCTTCCTGGGCATCCTTGTAGACGCCGTGAATGAACTCGGTGGATATCTTCGCCGAAAAAGCAGGCTTCTTCTGCACCCGTGATGGTTCGATGACGAGCACATCCGCCACATTGTCGACCACCATCCCCATGAGCCGCTCATCCACCCTCACGATGAGGAAAACGGTGAACTGGGTGTACTCCTTGGGAAGGAGGCCGAACTTGAGCCTGAGATCCATGATGGGGACGATCTCCCCCCTCAGGTTGATGACGCCTTTGATGAAATCCGGGACATTCGGCAGGAGGCTTATCTCCTGCAGACCGATGATCTCCTCGATGGTCTGGATGGGGACAGCATAGACTTCGCTGTCCAAGGTAAAGGTGATGAAGGAGGTATGCTCCTCCTTCTGCGCTGCCCTCACCTCTTCCTTGAGGGAAGCGATCATCTGCTTTGCATCGGGTTCATCGTAGGATACCCTGCGATATTCGCGGTCTTCATCGTCCTCATCCTCATCGGGGCGAGGCTTCGGCCTGACCGCGGGTTTGACGGTCCTGGGGGGCTCCTTGGGCGCAGGTTTTGCTGCTGCAGGCTTCTGCGGCGGCTGTGATACAGGCCTGGCTTTCTCCTTCAGCATGGACTCATGCACCTGGATGAACGATTCCTTCCCCACCCCCAGGGCCAGCGGGATCATGTCCGCCTCCATGATGGTGGAAAAGAGGGTGACGAGCTTGCCGTCCGGAGTGCTCTTCTGGGCGAGCACATCCCCGAGGTTCTTGAGCTCGGATTTAATGTGGTCCGCATCGTTGTCGGCCGGGTCGATGGTGAGGACATAGACCTGGGCGGAGGAGAGCTTGGCCTTCAGGACATCGGGTCCGATGTTGAAGAGCGCCAGGGTATCGCCTGATGATCCTGATACTGCCACCCTGGCCGGTTTCTTCGCACCGACTGCCTCGCCGTCGAGAATTTTCTGCAGCTCTGCAAGGGGTTCGGATATATCCATATCATTGCTCGTAGTGACGTCGTCCAGCATGTTCTTGAGCATGTCTGCCGCCAGGAGAAGAGGGCCTGCGACATCCCTTGAGGGGATCAGCTTGCCCGAGCGGATGAGGTTGAGCACGTCCTCCATGCGATGGGCCAGGTCGCCGATGCTGTTCAGGTCCAGGAACTTGGAGCTCCCCTTGATGGAATGAGCCGCCCGGAAAACCCGGTTGATGACCTCCGGGTCGACGTTCTCCATATCTGATTCGATCTTGATGAGATCGTCTTCGATGTCGGCAATATGCTCTTTGGATTCCGCTACAAATTCATCGATGAGATCATCGAACTCGCCCACGTGAAAATCCTCCTGCAGGTATGGTCTTGATATTCCATCGGCAGGTTGCCGTATGTGACTTTAGCCCGGAATGTATGAACGAAGCCGTGGTGCACCGGTCGGGAATACGGCCGGAAAGAGAGTTGACACGTGCCGGACCGTACGGGTATAGTTCGGAACAAATTGAATTCGGAGGCCTTTTCGTGAAGATATATAGAGCCGGTCTTCTCGTGATCCTGTTGGCGGTTGTCCTGATGCTCGCCGGGTGCGGGGATGGTCATCATGAAGAGGTCGTGGCACCCATACATCTGGAGATGCCCACCGATAACCTCCAGAAGGAGATCGGTATTTCCGGGTTCATCCTCGGTATGTTCATGATGCTCAACGGATACATCGCCATCATCGTCAGCTGCATCGTCCTGCTGGTCAAGGAAAGCACCTTTGCCAAGATCCTCGACGCCATCCGCATGATAGGACCCATGCTGAATCCCGAGGCTCAGCAACAGAACAGACTCTCGGGCTACCTTGCACTGCTCACGGATGCCGCAACGAGGGTGAAGGTCGGATATATAGGCCTGTTTGCCGGGGTCGTCATCGCCTATATCGGGGCCTGGATCGCATTGTAGGTCAGTTGCGGGCCGATGTCAGGTAGTGAGCAGTGATCGCCATCATTGATTACCGGGCCGGCAATCTCCGTTCCGTGCAGAGGGCCCTCACGCATCTGGGTCTTCCCTGCACCATAACCTCCCAGGCATCCGATATCGCCGCCGCCGAACGGGTCATCTTCCCCGGGGTAGGGGCTGCGGGCAAGGCCATGGAGACCATCCGGGAGATAGGCCTTGACCGGACCATCCACGAGGTGATCGAACGGGGGACGCCCTTTCTGGGTATCTGTCTCGGCACCCAGGTCATCTTCACCGCCAGCGAAGAGGATACGGCCACATGCCTCGGTGTCTTTCCGGGAACGGTGAGGAGGTTCCCCGTCATGGGCGAGAAGATCCCGCACATGGGCTGGAATACCCTCAGGCATGTCAGGAGCCACCCACTCCTGCACGGAGTTGACGAAAGCGCATGGTTCTACTTCGTACATTCGTACTACCCCGATCCGTCCGAGGCGGCCGATGTGGTGACGCTGACTTCCTACGGCATGGAGTTCGCATCCGCCGTGTCGAGGGGAAATGTGTTCGCCACCCAGTTCCACCCGGAAAAGAGCGGGGCGCCCGGGCTGAGGATACTCGAGAACTTCAGCAGGTGGGACGGGAAGGGGTAGGATATTGACCTCCCGTTTTTGACGACCCTGCCTTATTCATGCAGGGTCGTCAAAAACGGGAGGTTCATGCCGAAGGCACGGATGGCTTTCTCGACACCCAGCAGTATACCTGACAGCTCGAACCCCTAATCAGTCCACCCGTTCTTTCCTATGAGCTTGACGAACCTGCATCCGCCGAGCGACTCCTCTTCAATACCTTCTCTTGTCTTAACGTAGCGTTTCAGGTCCTGTATGCTCTGGTCACCCAGCGGTATGAGGAGCCGGCCTCCTTCCTTGAGCTGTGCGGTGAGCGCCTCCGGAACATGCGGTGCCCCGGCGGTCACGATGATGCCGTCATACGGAGCCTCCTGGGGAAGCCCCAGGGTGCCGTCCCCGATACGGATATGGATGTTGAAATAGCCAAGTTCGTCGAGTGTCTTCCGAGCCCGCGAGGCCAGGGCACTGATGCGCTCAATGGAGTACACCGTAGCGCACAGACGGGAAAGGATGGCGGCCTGATATCCCGAACCGGTGCCGATCTCGAGGATCCTCTCGTCGGGCTTCGGATCCAGTGATTCGGTCATGACGGCGACCATATAGGGCTGTGAGATGGTCTGGTTGTATCCGATGGACAGGGGGTAGTCATCGTAAGCCTTGTACTTGAGGTATTCCTCCACGAACCTGTGCCGGGGGATCTCGAGAAAGGCGTTCAGGACCCTTTGGTTCCTGATGCCGCGTGCAGAGAGCTGTTCTTCGACCATGGTCTTCCGTGCGAGGAGGGGATCTTTCATGAACGACCTTTCACCTTTAGTCCGGTTCATCCCGGCATGCCGAACACCGGCAGCGGATTATACCGGGTGACAGGTCTTTGATCAAGGATTCAACACGCATAGGAGGCCTCAATACCTATCCTCTCTCCTTGACCCCCCGGGCGCCATCGTGTATTGGTATATCCAATGGAATTTGTTAAGATATTGAAAACATCACGATTTTTAGATCCCCTCCAGGGATTCGACGAGGTGCGGAGATACTCCGAGGTGCGGTATGACCCGCTGACCGGGCATTCCACACGAATCCTGGACTTTCCGGTCAGGGCGGTCCAGCGGTCTGATCTTACGGATCTCATAGAGAGCTCCCGGCAGTTCTGTCCGTTCTGTCCCGGGGTGGCCGAACAGGTCACACCCAAGTTTCACCCAGACCTTGCCAGCTGTGAGCGGTTTTCGGAGGGGGAGGCGCTGTGCGTGCCGAATGCGTTCCCCTACGACGAGAACGGCGCCGTGACGATCATGAGCCATCGTCATTACCTTTCACTGGTCGATTTCACGCCGGGCATCATGACCGACGCCCTTGTCTGCTGCCTCAACTACCTGAAGGACATTAATGCCAGGCAGCCGGACATGGTCTACCAGTCGGTGAACTGGAACTACATGCCCCAGGCGGGAGGATCCATCGTTCACCCCCACCTTCAGATAGCCGCTTCCAGTTCGCCCACGAACTACTATGCAGCGACCGTTCCGGCCCTGGAGAGATACCGCAGAGATCATGGCCGCGACTATTGGCACGACCTCGTGGAGGAGGAGCGCAGGATCGGCGATCGTTTCATTGCATCCACAAACTTCATGTCGTGGATCGTCGCATTCGCCCCCATGGGCATCTTCGACGTCGTGGGCATTCCGAATGGCGTCGGTTCCCCGGAAGACGTCACCGGAGGGATTCTGGAGGACATGGTCGCAGGTATTCTCAAGGTGATGAGGTTCATCGATTCGCTGAACATGAGCAGCCTGAACATGTCCCTGTATTTTCATCTGGGAAATGGGCTGTTCACACCGCACCTGAGGATATGCCCCAGGGTGAACATACCGCCTTTCGATACGAGCCAGATCAATTATATGGGCATGCTTCACGGGGAGTCCATGACCATCCTGAAGCCGGAGGATATCTGCGCCGGAATAAGGGATCTCTGGGACCATTAAAGAGGAGTACCGTTTGAACGCCACAAAGAAAGGTACGGAGGTGTTGCAATGAAGAAGCTTCTTGCTGTTGTCATATTCTTCATCATGGGGAGTGCGACGTACGCGGCGAGCCCCGAGTTCATCTGGGCAGGCGGCGGCCTCAAGATCTCCAGTGACTCGAATCCCTGCTACTTTGCGGATTCGTTCATACTGCTCACGCAGGTCGAAGCCATGTCTCTGTTCACCCAACCCATGGTCACCTTCAGGGGTGGAAAGCCGGGATTCGATCTGGGCGTCGGGGGGCGGACCCCCATGCTGAACGGGCAGATTATCGGGGGGTGGAACCTGTTCGTCGATTATACCTCGAACAACTCCCATAAGAGGATCGGCACGGGCATAGAGGTCTTCCATCCGAATTTCTCCGGGCACATGAACCTCTACCTGCCGGTGTCGGGCGAAGAGGATGATGAGGAGGCCCTGCCTGGCCTGGACCTGAATGTCGGTATCCCCATCCCGAACGCCCCCTTCCTCTCCCTGTGGCCGGGATTCTACTACTATGCTGGCGATGACCGTGAGGATATGGGGGGGATGTCCATGGTGCTCCGGGCCCAGCCCATCAAGCCCCTGGTCGTAAGCCTCGGCGGCAGGAACGACGCGCTCCAGGCCGGCCGCGACAGGAGCGAGTTCTTCCTCAAGGTTGAGTTCACCGTGCCCTTCGACAGGATCGGAAAGGACCTGTTCGCCTTCGACGTCGGAGGATATCCGGTTGATATCAGGAACCAGATGGACAGCAGGGTAATGCGGGAGGAGTTCATAACCTTCGAACACAAGAGACGCTGAAGGTTCTTGACTTCGCACACCAATCTTTCTATAGATAGTCGTCGGTTTCGGGAAGTGGCTCAGCCTGGTAGAGCACAGCGTTCGGGACGCTGGGGTCCGGGGTTCAAATCCCCGCTTCCCGACCATGTTTTTTGATCTATTTCTTGCTCGGTGAGACCCTCGAAGTGCCGTAAGCTTCCCGCAGTGACGCCATCATGCATTCGTGTCCTTGGCTGACATAGTCATCCCACACCGGCTAAGATCAGGATCTCGACAGGGTCGCGCAGATTAAAGAGGACGCACCTGGAGTTGTGCTTTACCAGTGTTTTTTGGAGCTTCAGATCCAGCCCCAGCACGAATATAGTGACTCCTCCAGGAGGGCGGTACCGGCGTGCTCGTCGCGAGGTAAGCCGTTTATCCCCAGGTCCACATCACGCCTTGCTGACCGGATACGCGGTGCGCGCCCACCTGCATATTTCCTCCATGGCGTCCGGGTAGGGGACCCGAGTCTTCCATCCGAGCTCGTCCCTGGCACGCGAGGTGTCCACGCGGTTGTCCCTCCCGGTAAGGCCCACCGTGTGGCGGGTGACTGTGGCCTTGAGGTTCAGTGGCCGCAGGAGCTTGTCGCTCAGGTAACCCATGCCCCAGGCAACGGCGAAGGGGATGCTGACGCACTTCACCTTTCTGTCCAGGCCGGTCCCCAGGTCGGTGATGTAGTCTTTCCAAGTCGCGTCGTAGTCGTCGCGCAGGTGGTAGGTCCTG